>NZ_JBVJPM010000035.1:0-52082 GCF_055582645.1 Streptomyces sp. NPDC107517
CGAGGACGCCTCGCGAGTGCGCACCGGCACCGCACCCCGCGCCATGGCCACGCTGCGGAACCTGGCTATCGGACTCATGCGCCAAGCAGGCTGGACCAACATCGCCGCCGCAGTCGATTACTACCGGTCACGCCCCCCAGCACGCAACCGCCACGCTCGGACTCACAGTTTGAGAACGCATCGCCCCAGGGAGGCGAGGGGTTCGATGAACTTCACGTCGATCTGGACGCGGTGGCCGGGGAGTTGCTTCTTGTACCGCTTCCATCGGCGGTCGTGTCGCTTGTACCGCTGTGAGGCCGGCAGGCGGCCCATGTCGAGGCGGTTGAGGATCCGCCAGACGCCGGACTTGCTGATCGCGACGTCGTAGTACCGCTTGAGGTACATCGAGATCTTCTCGGGTCCGAAGTGGTAGTTCTGCCGCAGATAGATGATCTTTCCGACTACCTCACGCGCTCGACGAGGCCGGCGCGGCACGTGCCGCCCTGCTGCCGTTGTCCCGTCGGGTCCTCCGGCTTCTGCGACGAGAAGGGAGTTCAGGCCACTGGGCGGATCCGGTCATCGGTTGTCTGCCGCAACGCGGCTTCCAGCCGGTCGCGGGCCTCGGTCTGGGCAGCGATCCGTTCGTTGAGGACCGCCAGCCGTTCCAACGCGACCCGCAGGCCCTTGTCCGAGGGTGGTGCGGCGGCCACATCGCCGTCTAGGCACGGCAGGAACACCCGCACGTCGTCCAGGGTGAGCCCGGCGGCCAGCAGGTAGCGGATATTGCGGACCCGCACCACCGCCCGCTCGTCGTAGATGCGGTAGCCGTTAGGGGCCCGTTGCGAGGAGATCAGCCCGGCCTGCTCGTAGTGCCGCAGCGCACGGGCGGTTGTCCCGGTCGCCTTGGCCAGCTCACCGATCCGCACCCATCCCACCTCCCGGGCTACTCCTATCACGCCACGACCGCTCCGCCGTCGACTGGGAGTACCACTCCGGTGACGAACGACGCGGCTGGTGCGGCAAGCTGGGTGACTGCCCAGGCCACCTCCTCGGGGCGGCCGATCCGGGCCAGTGGGGTGTGCGCCAGCTGCCACTCCCGCACTGCAGCCATTCGCTCCGGCGTCAGGCCCTGGTGCTCGCCGATGGGGGTGTCGATCGCGCCGGGGGCGACCGCCACCACTCGGATCCCGCGGGGTGCCAGCTCGACCGCCCAGCTGCGGGTCAGCAGTTCCAGAGCGGTCTTGGTAGCCGCATAGACCGAGCTGCCGGGCCAGGCCCGCTGCCCCACCGACGTACTGACATTGACGATCACCCCGCCCGACTTCTCCAGGAGTGGCAGCGCGACCTGGGCCAGCAGGATAGGGGCGACGAGGTTGGTGGCAAGCTGAGCTGTGATCATCTCCGGCGTCAGCGTGCCGAGGGCGCCGCTGCGGACGATGCCTGCGTTGTTGACCAGCACGTCCAGCCGGCCATGTGTCTCCAGCACGGCCCGGATGATCTGATCCGGCTCGCCCTCGGTGGTGATGTCGGCGGTCAGCGGCGTGATCCGGTCGTGCCCGGCTGCGGTCTCCTTGAGGGGCTCGGCCCGCCGCCCGATCGCGACCACATGGGCGCCCTCAGCGGCGAAGGCGCGGGCGGTGGCCCGGCCGATCCCGGTTCCGGCTCCGGTGATGGCGACGATCCTGCTGCTCTGCAGTGCGGTGCTGTTCATGCCGGTCATCGTGCAACCCTGCCGCCAGCGGCAAGGTCAAGCAGCTCTTGATAGGCGGTAGTCACCGCCGGTGGCCACCGGGGGCATGGTGACGCCAAGTCCGGGTCTGTGTAGCGATCGGCCCTGTCTCACTTGCGGTGGTGACGGAGAGTCGTGAGGGTCGTTGTGCTGCCCGGCCGCACGGCCGAGGCCCTCGAGACGTGGCTGCGTGAGCATCCGGGCGTCGAGGTCGTGTGCCGCGACGGCTCGGCGACCTATGCGGAGGCCATCCGTCGCGCACTGCCCGACGCGGTCCAGGTCGCAGACCGATGGCATCTGTGGCACAACCTGTGCGAAGCCGCCCTGAGCGAAGTCAAAGCGCACAGCACCTGCTGAGCCGGCGTACTGGACGCCCCATCTACGACGGGCCCCGCGCCAAGACCACCCTGGAGCGCTGGCAACAGATCCACGACCTGCTCGACCAGTGCGTGGGCCTGCTCGAATGCGTCCGCGGCCTGCAACTGGCCCTGAACACTGTCAAACGCTATGCCCGCGCCGACCGGCCCGAGCGTATGCTCCGCGTCCCCAAGTACCCTGCCAGCCTGGTTGATCCATACCGTGAGCACCTGCGTAAACGTCGGTCCGAGATCCCTGGCGTCCCCGTCAAGTACCTCTTCGAAGAGATCAAGTCTCTCGGCGTCACGGGCTGCCTGAACGTGCCGCACAAGTACATCAACCAAGCCCGCGCGGACGCCGACCGCAGTCACATCTCCCCGCGCCGGCTCGCCCGGATACTCCTGACCAAGCCCGACAACCTCAGAGGGCGTTAAGTCCGTTTCTGGTAGCGGCCTCGTCCGGGCTGGGCGAGGAAGCCTTGGCGGAGGAGACGTCCGAGGCGGGCGCGGGTGACATTGACCGATGCCTCGTCGGTGGGCATGCCGAGGAGTTCATGCAGCTCACGGGCCCGGAACTGCTGGTCGGGGTGTTGGTTGAAGGCGTTCACGATGGCCTGGTAGGCGGTGTTCGTCTCGGACGGTTCGCTTTCGCTTCCTCCGGCCGGTGCGAGTTCGGCGATGACCTTCCGGGTAGTGGCCAGGTCCGCGAGCCGCGCTTCGGTCTCGGCCAGGGCGGCGGTCAAGTGCTCTATCTGGTCGCGTAGTTCACCGACCTGCGCCGTTGCCTTGTCGTGCTGGTCCTGGAGATCGGCGAGGAGCTCGGTGATGTTCATACGGCCAGCTCGAGGGTGTCGCGCCAGGCCGGACTCGGGGTGGTGAGGCGGCGAGTCATGTTCGCAATCGACGCCCAGTAGACGCGCGAGGCGGAGGTGTCGGGCCGGTGGTCGTACTCACGGGCCAGTCGGCGGTGCAGCATCAACGTGCCGTTGACCTGCTCCGCGATCCACCGTTTCGGCTGCGGGACGGAGCCTTTGCCCTGGTCGTCGGGGTTGCGGCGGACGACCTCAACGTCGATGTCCAACAGGGCGCCGTGAATGAGGACTTCGTCCTTAAAGCCCTGGTCGACCAGGGCCTTCTCCAGACGGTTGCCGCACCGCTCGGCCACCTGGTCGAGCAGGGCGGTGCCGGCGGCGTTGTCGTGAACGGAGGCGGCTAACACCACGACGCCGATGATCAGGCCGAGAACGTCGACGGCCAGCCCTCGCTTGCGGCCCGACACCTTCTTGTTGGCGTCCAGTCCCGTCGTGCCCTTGGGACACCCGTGGCCGCGCGGACCGACTGGGTGTCGATGATCACGAGGGACGGGTCCTCTAATCGCTTCGTTCTCTCCCGCACCTGGCAGCGCAGAAGTTCCTGGATGCGCTGGTCAAGCCCGTCCTGGCGCCACAGGCCGAAGTAGTAGAACACCGCTGACCAGCACGGCAGATCATGCGGGAGGTAGCGCCATTGGCAGCCCGTCCGGTTCTGATAGAAGATCGCGTTCACGACCTCCCGCAGGTCACAGGACCCCGGATCTCCGGTCGCCGACCGCTTCACCCGGTCCTGCTTCCAGGCCGTGATCATCGGCTCGATCAACGCCCACTGCTCGTCCGCTAAGTCGCTCGGGTACGGATCTCTCTTCACGCCCGCATCTCAGCATGAACATGCCGACCAGATGCTCCGCGCGACGATCAGTCCCACGATCGAGCGATCACGAACCGAGGAAGATCGGACTTAACGCCCTCTCAGGACTGAGCAACACGAGCTCCTGGCCAAACTCACCGGCAGCTGCCCCGAAATGACCCAACTGGCCACACGCATTAGGGACTTCGCTCCGCTCCTTGCGCCTCACGCGGACAACGCCCACTCACTCACGTGCTGGATCGCCCAAGTCCGAGCAGCCGACCTGCCTCATCTGCATGCCTTCACCCGGGGCTTGGACCGAGACCTCGACGCCGTGATCGCCAGGCTCACCCTTCCGTACAGCAACGGCCCCACCGAAGGCGTCAACACGAAGACCAAGCGGATCGCGCGCCAGATGCTCGCCGTGGTGACCTGCTCGTCGTGCTCACGCATCGTCGGCAAGTGCGGCCAGGGTCCCGCACCGGCGGGTGCCGGGCAGGGAGCATGGCCTGCATGACCACTGAGCATCCCGCCGAGCGGGGCGGCACCGGGCGCGACGTGTTCGCCGCCTTCTCCGAGCGGGCATCGAACGTCACCAGTTCGCCGCTGTTCTTTGTCCTGTGCGTGCTCCTGGTCCTCGGCGTGGTCGCCATACACCTTGCGCACCTGCCGCTGCCCTGGCTGGTCTTCGCGGGGGAGGTCCTGGCGGCCGTCAATCTGCTCTTGCTCGCTCTGCTGACGAACACTGAACGGCGTGACGTGCACGCGGTTCAGCGCAAGCTGGACGCCATCGCGGCGGCGATGCTGGAGCAGCGCGAGGGCGCGAGTCACACAGCGGCCGACGAGCTGCGGCGTGCCATCCGTCTGGAGGAGAAGCAGTAACGGGGCTGCGTCACAGGCATCCGCCATCGAGGAACGCGACCTGCTGCGGAGGGCTTAGCCGATGGCGTCGGCAAGGGCCGCCACGGCGCCGAACGCATGATCACTCCGCTTCTTGCGACTGGTGTCTGAGCTGGGACTCCGGGGCCGTTACGTCAGACGAGGCGGTCTTACGGGCGCCCGCACGCTCAGACGATGAGGTCCTTGTCGTCGCCGACATGCCGGCCGGCGCCGCCCGCACGCTACGCCTCTCCGCGGTGGGGGTGAACCGTCCGTGTCGAGGAAGCCGTTGTGTCCGCGCCAGCCAATGGATCCCGGATCAGCTCCCCATGCCCGGAGTCCAGAAATCGGACTTGTCGGTCAAGATGCTCGGCCGGGGGGGTATCTCAGAGAAGCGTCCCCGCGCCCCTCAGAAGAGACTCCCTGGGCCGTGCCACAGCTGCCTCGCAGGCGTTAGACAGCCTGAGACCGCACAGTGGAATCCAGACCGCTCGGGACGGCGACCACCCCCGGTGGCGGGCCGCTTCACGTCCACGAGCCTTCAGCCCTCCGGGTGCTCCCGGAACCAGGCGACCATCCGCTGCAACGGCATTGATACCGCCAGCGAATTGCCCTTCGTGCCCATGCTGTCCCGCCCAAAGTGGTCGGCTTGGCGCTCCGCCTCCTTCACGTCGCCGATCGGCTCCGCGTACGTCTGCCGGTCCTTCGCCTCCATCGCCTCACGGACCTTCACCGCGGCCGCCAGCTTCCGCGTCATGAACTGCTGGCAGTCATCTGCGTCCGTGCAGCCCGACACGGTCTCCTGCTCATAGGCCGCCAGCGCATCCCGAGGCGCCACCGGCTTCGGCTTGGTAGCCGACACGGAAGGCTTCCTGCCCTTCCCGCTCGAGTCGTCTCCGCTACAGCCGGCCGCACCCCCCAACCGCGAGGATCGCCACCAGGATCGACCCCACCATTCGCATACGCCTCGTGCCGGGCATGGTCCACCCGAAGACCAGCCCGGGGAACCCGAACCACAACATCGGGGATCATCAGGGCAGGCGCGGGCCCGACAACAACACATGCGGGAGCCCTTGACCGCCATGCCAGCAGACATGGTTCACGCCAGCAACGCGCGGGCGCCGAGGAACGCCGCAAGGACGTCAGTGCGATCCTGTCGGCTCTGGCGTAGTAGCTAGGGGAATACGTGAACGCCCCGAGCCGGCCACCGCTTTGGATGTCAGGCGTCGCCGTGTGTCTGGTAGCTCAGCCCTGGCGACCTCGCTCCAGCTTGACCTGCTCATGGCGAACAATCGCGGCCTGCAGGCTACGGCCGGGCGGCACGGACGAGCCGGTTGTACTCCAGGTCGGACCGACTCCTGGCTTCGACGGAGAGGTCGATGCCGTCCAGCTGATCTCTGAGGGCGACGTACACCGCGGCGTGCGCTGCTCCCAGCTCGGGACTGACACCTTGGGGCGACCAGGAGATCAGGACAATGGCCTCTCGGCGACTGCCGCTCCGGTCGGCGAAGCAGAGTTCGTAGGCCACGAGGCGTGGCTCGGACGGCAGGGCTTTGAGGAGCTCGTCGTGGGTCAGGTTCCCCTGGTAGTCCAGGGTGTCGTTGAGCCGGTACAGGATGGTGGTGATGTACCGGTCGGTTTTGAGCTCGTTGAAGGCGTCGATGCAGCGGTCTTCCACTGAGATAGCACTGGTCACGACGACGCCTTCCGAAGCGCCCAACCGCGACCGTTCATGAGTCCTCGTCGGTCTGCTGACGGGGAGGGTCTTCACTGCAGCTTCGGCGCGTGCGGACCAGGCTCGGACGTGCCGTGCCGATGCACTTCACAGGACAGCACCCGGGGAACGTTCACCGTGGCGGGGCGGATCTCGCGCTGACTGAATTCAGTTGGCACACTCAGCGTGTGATTGTGGTGGTGACGGGCCCAAGCGCGGCAGGCAAAACGACCTGGTGCCGACGGCACCATCCGAGTGACACGATTCCGGAATATGCGCCGACAGGACGGGAGCCGGACGACGGCGATCCGGTCGTGCAGGCGAACTTCTGGTGCGAGGCCAATTGCGCTCGCTGGGACGCTGCGGTGCGCCGCGAGCGGGTGTCCGGGCTAGCGGTGTGCGATGACGATCCGCTGAAGCTGCACTACGGCTGGTCGCTGGCCCGCGTCGGAGCGTCCGACTCACGGCGGTGGCGCCATGAGGTGGTGGCCAACCGCGAGGCTGTCGCCCGCCGCCGGGTGGGCTTCGCCGACCTAGTACTGGTGTCACTGCCTTCACTGGCCGAGCTGACCCGGCGCCGGGAGGCGGACACGACCCGGCGGCGCCGGAACTTCGAGCGGCACATCCGGCTGGCCGAGCCGCTGCGGGAATGGTACGAAACTCTCGACCGGGTCAGGCCGGGCACTGTCCGCTGGAATCTGCCGGCCGAGGGCGTTGGGGAACCCTGGCATCCGACGCGAAATGACCGGTACGACCTCGCGCTCTTCAATCGCTTCATTGAGGCGTTGCCACCTGTCCACGGAGCCTGAACTACCGGCACCTTGCCGACGAAAACGACACCTCGCCGACGACTGCCCCGCCGGAACACCCACCGGCGGGGCGTCGCCGTCACACCCCGTCGGGACCGTGAACGCCGCCTTCGTCGGCATTGTCAACGCCGGGCAACACCTGGCTACGGGGACACGCTCCGCGTCACCGCACAGCGCCGTTGTCTGTCTGCTGGGAGGACGCTTGTCATAGCACCGCTGCCGACGCCTTGCCCCGCCGACCAGATCCCGGACGCGACCGGGCTGGACGCGTTCGAGGCCGCGTGCAAGGCGGCCAAGGAGCAGCGCGTCGTGTTCATCGCGGTCGAGCAACAGGGCCCGCTGTGGACGGTCAAGGCCGACGCGCTCACCGCGCCCGAGCACACCGTCACCACCACCGTCTACACGCCGTGCGAGAGGCCGTCGGCCTCCTCATTCGCTCCCGGGAGATCCGCCCCGACTCCTCCGCGGGCCCCGTCGACTTTGTCCTGCACGACGTGGACAGCGAAGGACGGGCCCGTGAACTGGCTGCCGCCCTGCACGCTGCCCTGTATGGGCGACCTCGAGCCGCTGGCCCGTGCCGTGCCCCGGACGTCCTGACGACGCACCCGCGCCTGGGCCGTGAGAGTTCCGTCTCGGCGCCGCCTCCCGGTCCGCAGTCACCTCTCGCCTGCGTGCGCCCGCATGTGATGCGAACGGGCCGGCGGTCGAACCCGGCTGATTCCCTGACGGGCGGCCGTCAGGTGCGCGATGATCGTCCTTCGAACCGTGAGGGGATGGTCATGGACAAGGGCAAGCGGATCACCGGTGCGGCACGCGACCAGCTCGCCGCCGAACTGAAGGCCGCATACGAAGGCGGCGCCTCGATCCGGAGCATCGCCGACAGCACCAAACGCTCGTACGGCTTCGTCCACCGCATCCTCACCGAGGCAGGCGCCACGCTGCGCGGGCGCGGCGGTGCCACCCGCAGTAAGCCCAGCTCATGAACGGCGGGGCGCCGGCGGGCGGCTGACTTCGTCCACTTCGAGCGACATGACGTGCGGCTGCAGTGGGTGATCAATGGCCCGTCCGGATCGCTGCCCGCAGTGCGGGCACGTCTCGCCGTGGCGGCCCCGGGTCTGAACCATTAGGCCTCCGCTCCCGGAGCCGTCGCAGGTGATCTGCGATGCCGGGAAGATTCTCCTGACACCCGATTCTACCGGCGGTAGAATCGGTGCATGAGTGAGGCGAAAGCGACGACCAGCATCAAGACCACGGAAGCCGTCCGCGACCGGCTCAAGGTCCTGGCAGACGAGCGCCACATGACCCTGACCGCGCTGCTGGCGGAGCTCGCCGAGCGGGAGCCGACCGAGGCCGAGCGCGAGCAGCAAGCCCAGGACGCGGCCCGCGAGCTAGGCGTCGAGTACACCCCGAAGGTGAAGGCGACCGGGGCCTCGGCCTGGGAGAAGATCCGTGCCCACCGGGCGGCCGGCCACAGCAGCGGCCGCGCCGCGTGAGCGACCGCACCGAAACCGCCGTCCTGGACCACACAGCGCTCGTCGCCCTGTACGACGCGGACGAGTTCTTCACCGGCCTCTACATCGAGGCCAGCCACCAACGCGGACACATCGTGGTGCCGGCCGCGTGTGTGTGGGCCGCAGAGGTGGCCCGCCCGGGCGCCGGCGTCCACGCCTCCCGGCTCCGCCATGTCGAGCATCTGCCGCTGACCACCGAGCACGCACTGCAGGCCGCGGCCTGGCCGCGCACCTACCTTGCCGCTGCGCACCCGGCGGCGATTGCCTGGGAGGCCGGACTCGCCGGAACCCCGGTCACCGTGCTGTCCCTCCAGACAGAGCTGTACGCGGACACCGGCATCACGCCCCTCGACCCCAGCGAATAGTGGAGGCGGCTGCCGGCCCGCTGGATTTGACCTGCCGCCCAAGGCCATCGACACCATTGCGATCCGTTCCCGGGAGCGGACGGCGACCTTGCACACACCGGCCTGCCCCGTGCGGGCGAGCTTCGGCGAGCAGCGCGCACGGCCGCTCGCCCGGCGGGCCGCCAGGGCCGACATAGTGCGGCCTGCTGTACTAGATCGGGTCGATGTCCTGCCTCGGCACGAAGCCGAGCACCTCCACCACGTGCCTGGTCGCAAGCGGCAGACGCGCCAGATCCTGATCGCTCAGCGGCACCAGCCGCCCCTCGGGCAACTCCTAGCCACGCCCGACCTCTTCGTACGGGATCTCACGGTCCTCGGCTTCACAGAACCGCCGGTGCTGCACCCTGCCGCTGTCCGCGGCATGGATCTCCCGAAGCCGGACCTGCTGCTCGTCGGCCGCTGAGAACAGCTTCACGGGCAGCACGAACCGGATCGAATGTGCCTCGGCCCAGGTCGACCGCGGTGTATCCGGTGAAGTTCCCGGACTGGGACAGGCCGCGGCCCCGGCCGACGCCGACCGTCTCGTATCCGGTCCCGTGGGACCGGCGCCACTGGGCGCGGCACCCCGCCACGTGAGCAGGATCCGGTATGCAAGCCGGTCCGCGAGGGCTTTCCAACTGCATAGATAACAGTGGGTAGTTGATCGAGATGCAGAGGGTGGCAGGGCCTGTTTCGCTGATGTGGCCCGCTCTTCCCCGTCACCCAGGAGTGATCATGAGCGCTGCAGGCGAGCGTACCCAGCAGACCCGTGCCCGAGCCCAGGACCTGGAACAGGCCGCGGAGCGCGCCACGGACCCGCAGGAGCGTCAGCGTCTGAAGGACCAGGCCCGCCAGCTCAAGGAGCAGGGCGAGCACGCATGCGCCCCGGGCAAGCCGGACTTCGACCCGGCGTACCGGTAGTTCCCAACACAGGCACCGGCCGGTGGTCGGCCTGCGTGGCTTCTGCCGCGCGAGAGGCCCCCGGCCGGTCACTGCTGTTTGTGCTCAGGAACAACACCCCCCGCCAACGACCCCGGCTGGCGAAGGATCACCGCACTGTCGGCAGTATCGACGGGCCGCCCGGCCCGCCACTCAGCCGCTCGGGTGCGCGCGTGCGGCTCGTACCGACTCCTGAAGCGAGGCCATCAAGTCCACCGCCGGCCCGGGCTCGGGCGGCGTGGCCAGCTCGCCGCCGGTCACCTTCGTCTCGACCAGCTGCTCGAGCGCGTGCTGGTACTCGTCCCGCATCTGGTCGGCCTCGACACCCGTGCATTCGCGCGTCAGTACCTCGGCGAGCTCCAGTTCCCGGTCGGTGGCCGGTGCGGACGGGGCGAGGTTTCCCGGATCGCGCAGTTCGTCCTGCCAGAGCAGCGTCTGGAGGAATGGCACGCAGTGGCGTGGCCGCAGCAGTGCGATCCGTTCCCGGGAGCGGACGGCGACCTTGCACACGCCGACCTGCCCCGTGCGGGCGAGCGCTTCGACGAGCCGCGCATAGGGCCGGTCGGCCGCCGGGCCGCTGGGGCCGACGTAGTACGGCCTGCTGTACGAGATCGGATCGATGTCCTGCCCCGGCACGAAGCCGAGCACCTCCACCACGTGCCTGGTCGCAAGCGGCAGACGCGCCAGATCCTGATCGCTCAGCGGCACCAGCCGCCCGTCGGGCAGCTCCCAGCCGCGCCCGACCTCTTCGTACGGGATCTCACGGTCCTCCGCTTCACAGAAGTCGGGCTGGGTGTGGCCTTCGTTACCATCGGGCTTGTCCTGCACCGGCGACACGACGGCCTGTGACCCATGTGGAACGTTGCGCCTGATGTAGACCTACGCCGAGAGTTCGTCGATGAGGTCCTGAGTGTGTTCGCCGACGGCGGGAGCCGGGCGGCGGAAGGTTTCGTGGCCGGCGCCGAAGACGACGGGGAAGCGGGCCTGGGGTCCGTCGAGGCGGCCGGGGACAGCCGGAGAGGCCGAGGAAGTTGAGTTCGTGGCCGGGTTTGACGGCGTACGGACCGGTCTGTCCGTAGCCGGTGAGAGCACAGGACCAGGAGAGGGTTCCTCGCATGCAGGGTGTCGAAGCCGAGGTCGCGCCGGTCGAGGCTCCGGGGCGGAAGCTCTCGACCACAGGCGTCGGCGGTGAGGGCGAGCCGCAGGAAGGCATCCCGGCCCTGATCGGTGCGCAGGAGCGCTTGTTGCGGTTGAGCGCGTCGAACAGAGGTGGTGCGATGCGCAGCGGATCGCCGCCGGTGGGGTCCTCGACCTTGATGACGTCCGCGCCGGGGTCGGCCAGCATCGACGTGGCGTACGGGCCGGGGAGGATGCGGGAGAGGTCGAGGGCGCGCTTGTCGGTGAGGGCTGACCAGGGCGGGCATGAGGCGGTCATACCGGAGGATGCTTTCCGGACGGTACGGATCAGTGGTTGAAGGCCAGGAGCTTGGCGATGCCGTTGCGCTGGATCTCGGATGTGCCGGTGAGGATGCGGAACATGCGGATCTTGCGGAAGAGGTACTCGATCTCGTTGCCCTGGGTGAGCCCTTCCTTGCCGTGGATCTGCACGGCTTCGTCGAGGATGCGGAAGGCGGACTCGGCGACGAGCAGCTTGCACATGAAGGCTTCGGTGTGCGCCTCGCGGCCCGCGTCCAGGGCCGCCAGCGCGGCGTAGGTCATGGAGCGGGCGGCGTAGAAGTCGGTGGCCATGTCGGCGACCTTGTGCTGGATAGCTTGCATCATCAGCAGGGGCTGTCCGCCGGCGACCTTGCGTGTGCGGGTGCGGTCCAGTGTCAGGGTGATGGCGCGGCGGGTGGCGCCGAGGACGGTGGGGCAGTGCAGCAGCCGGTTGTTGGCCACCCGGCCCAGCGCGATGCGCATGCCCTTGCCCTCCTCGCCGAGGAGGTTCGCGGCGGGGACGTAGCAGTCGTCCAGGACGATGTCGCTCTCGATGTGCTCGCCCGACATGGGGGTCGCCCCGTCCTCGACTCGGCAGCCGGGGCTGTCCAGGTCCACGAGGAACGCGGAGTACCGCGGCTTGTCGCCCTCCTGTTCACCGGTTCCGGTCATGCGGGCGACCACGATCGCGAAGTCGGCGAAGGGGCCGGCGGAGGAGAACACCTTGTGACCGGTCAGCCGGTAGCCGTCGCCGTCGCGTACGGCCACGGTCCGCATGGAGCGGACGTCCGAGCCGGCGTCGGTCTCGGTGAGGGAGAAGCAGCAGGCCCGCTCGCCGCGGATCAACGGCAGAAGGTATGTGTCGAGTTGGTGCGGGGTGGCGTGCTTCAGGATGTCGCCGGCGCGCAGCGGTCCGCCCATGTCGCCCAGCACGCTGTGGGCGAGCACGCGCCCGCTGGCCCCGATCTCCTCCTTCAGTGCGGCGAGTTGGGTGTAGGTGAGGCTTTGCCCGCCGTACTCCTCGGGCAGGTGGATGCCGTAGAAGCCGAGTTCGCGGCTGCGGCGCCAGACCGGTTCGAGGTCGGCGCGGGTGAGCCGGGTGGCAGGGGTGATGCCGCGCTCTCGTTCGTAGTCGGCGAGTTCGTCGTCGAGGTAGTCGCGCAGGCGGTTGACGAGTTCGGCGGTGCGCGGGTCGTCGTAAGTGGGGCGCAGGGAGAAGGTCACGAGGAGCTCCGGGGGAGACGGGTCAGTTGACGCGGCGGGCGGCGTTCGCCCAGTGCGGTTCGCGGACGGCCTTGCGGTCGAGCTTGCCGTTGCGGTTGTGGGGGAGTTCGGTCACGAAGTCGACGGAGCGGGGCTTCTTGAAGCGGTCCAGCCGGTCCGAGCAGAAGGCGATCAGCTCGTCGGCCGTGACGGTCGTACCGGCGTGGGTGACGACGACCGCCTTGATGGCCTCGCCCCACTGCTCGTCGGGCACGCCGACCACGCAGGCTTCCCGCACGGCGGGGTGCTCGTACAGGGCTGCCTCGACCTCGGTGCAGTAGATGTTGAAGCCGCCGGAGATGATCATGTCCTTCTTGCGGTCGACGAGGAACAGGTAGCCGTCCTCCCGCATCCAGGCGAGGTCGCCGGTGCGCACCCAGCCGTCGCGGAAGGTCTCGGCGGACAGGCCGGGCTCCTTCCAGTACTCGCGCACGCAGTCGGGACCGCGCACGATCACCTCGCCCACCTCACGCGGACTGAGCTCCCGGCCCGCCTCGTCCACGACCCGTATCTCGGTGTCGTACGAGGCGCGCCCGCACGACTGGAGCAGTTCGGCGTCCTCCGTCACCGCGTGGGCGATCTCGTCGCTGCTCAGGCCCGCGACCACGCTGGTGGTCTCGCCGAGGCCGTAGCCCTGGGCGACGACGGGCCCGAAGAACGCGACGCTGTCGCGCAGGCGTTGGGGGGATATGGGCGCGCCGCCGATCCGCACGCTCGTCAGGGAGGAGAGGTCGTACCGTAGGGCCTCCGGGTGGGCGAGGACCATGTTGACCATGGCGGGTACGAGGAAGGTGGAGGTGATGCGTTCCTTCTCCACGGTCTCCAGGAAGCTCTGCGGGCTCCAGGCGGGTAGGACGTACGTCGTGGAGCCGCCGAACACGCCGGCCAGCAGGCCCATGCCGGTGGCGTGGGTGATGGGCCCGCAGGCCAGATAGCGGGTCCCGGGGCGGGGCCGGGACTCGTCGGCCATCAGCAGCTTGCGCATGTTCGCGAGACGGTTGCCGACCGTCTGGACCGCCGCCTTCAGGGCCCCGGTGGAGCCGGAGGTGAAGTTCAGGACACACGGCTCCGACTCGTCGACCTCGAAGAGGAACGGTGCCTCGTCGCCCTCGGCGAACAGCGCGTCGTAGGACACCTCGCCCGGGCCCGCCCCGTGCGGGGCGTCGAGCGGGACGGGCAGGCAGGCGGTGCCCGCCGCGGCGATCGCGGCCAGGGCGTCCTCGCGGTGCGCCGCGTCGAAGACCAGGGCCCGCACGGGTGCGTAGCGCAGGATGTGCTCGATCTCGCCCCGCCCGAGCCGGGCGTTGATGGGAGCACGCGTCAATCCCGCCTTGTACAGGGCGAATTCGATCTCGACGAGCTCTCCGCGGTTCCATGCGAGCGACGCCACGGCGTCGCCGGGGTGCAGCCCCCGGGCGGACAGGGCGGAGGCGAGACAGTCGGTCGCGCGGTCGAGTTCGGAGAAGGTCCATGACCGGTCGCCGCACACGAGGGCGGGGGCCTGGGGCCAGTAGCGGGCGCTGCGCGACAGATAGGTGCCGAGGTTCATCAAGTGACCTGCTTCCGAGCGGAAGGGGGCGGAAACGCCGGGGCGGCACAGCGGCCTACCCCGCAGAGGTATTGAACAGACTACTCAATTACAGACAGCTTGTTCAATAAAATGTCGGGTGTCAAGAGTCTCTAGACTGGGCGCACACGCCGAGCAGTGATCGAGGAGGGGCCCGATGGCCGAGGACAGACGGACGAGACGGTCACGCCGCGCCCTGGGGGCGGCTTTGGTCGAGTTGGTCCTGGAGCGCGGATTCACCGCGCTGACCGTCGAGGACATCACCGAGCGGGCGGACGTGGCGCGCGCCACCTTCTACGCCCACTTCCGTGACAAGGAGGACCTGTTCGCCCGGGTGACGGGCGACCTCCTGGACGAGCTCGGCGAGCGGCTCGCCCCCGCCGTCGCGGACAGCGTGATCGGCTTCACGGGCAAGCCGGTCCTGGAGATGCTGCGGCACGCGCGCGAGGAGCGCGACCTGTATCGGATCGTGCTGCGGGGTGACGGTGACGGCAAACCGCTGCAGATGTTCACGGACGCCTGCGCCGAGGCGACCGCGGAGGAGTTCCGTGCCCGTGCGGAACGCAACGCAGTCCAGCCGCGCATCGACCCCGATCTGCTCGCCCGGGTGTGGGTGGGCGAGCAGATCGCCGTACTGCGCTGGTGGGTCGAGCAGGAATCGCCGTCCCTGCCCGCCGAGGAGGTTGTGCGCATGCTGCTCGATCTGGCGCTGCACGGGCGGTACTGGGCCAGCGGTTTCGAGCCGCCGGTCTGAGCGGACGGCCGGCGGGACGCCGTCGGACCACCGCGCCGCCCGACTGCCTCAGTGCAGGGGATCAGGCGTGGCTGCCGGAGCCAGTCGCCGCGCGTCGCGCTCCGGTCGGATGGCGACCAGAGCCGCGAGTCCGCAGACCGCCATGACGGCGGCGGACAGGAGGAAGGCCTGGGTGTAGCCGGCACTGGGGGAGGCAGCCGAGTCCAGCAGGTGTCCGGTGAGATACGGGGCGACAAGGCCCGGGAGCGTGCCGGTCGCGGCGACGATGCCGAAGACCGCCCCCCGCCGGTGCGGTGGTACAACCGCGGACGCCGTCATGTAGTGCAGGGGGAAGACGATGGCGTGCCCGCCGAACGCCAGGGTGAGCAGGGCGAGCTGGATCCCGCCGTCTGCGAAGGGGAAGGCTGCCATGGCCAGGGCCGCGACGGTCACGGCGATACCCTGCGGGGCGCCGCTCGACCATCGACGCGAGAGGCCGCGCCGGTGCAGCAGATCGAGGACCGGAGGCACCGAGAGCAGCAGGACGAGGCTGAAGGCGGAGACCGCGCTGATGAGCGTGGCCGCCGCGCCGGGCGTCATATTGAGCTGGGTACGCAGGTAGACCGGCAGCCAGGCGTGGCTCAAGGCCATCGCCCAAGAGCCGCCGAACGCTCCGGCGATGCTTCCGAGCACCGTGCCGTTCAGTAGCAGGCGCCGATACGGGAGCCTGTTCCCTCGATCGTGCGCCTCCCTCTCCGGCGTGCGCGCGTGGGTGTGCGGGCCGTCGTGGCCCACCCTCCACCACACCAGGCTCCACACCAGGCTCGCTGTCGCGAGCGCCGCGAACGCGGAGCGCCAGCCGAAGCCGGTGATCAGCCACGTCAGGGTCGGCGCCGCGATCAGCACACCCAGCGCGGCGCCGCTGATCTGCAGAGCGGAGGGCAGGCCGCGCCGGTCTGCAGGGAACCACTTGTACAGGGCGTGCATGGACATGGAGGCCGCGGGTCCCTCCGCCGCCCCGAGCAGTACCCGCCCCGCCACCAGTGCCGGGGTCGACGCCACGAACAGCACCGGCAGCTGAGCCACTGCCCACAGCGCGGCCAAGGCGAAGAGCAGGACCCGGCTGGACACCTTCGCGGAGACGAAGCCGACGATCAGCCCGGTCAGGCTGAACAGCAGCGCGAACGAACTGGAGATCAACCCGTATGCGCTGTTGCTGATGCCCAGCTCGTCCATGATCGGCACGGCCGCGAGTCCCAGGACGGCCTTGTCCGCGTAGTTGACAAGCATGAACGTCACGATCATTGCGGTGATCAGCCAGGCCCGCCGCCGGTCGAACACGGGACGCGGTGGCGATGCGGAGGTCTCGCGGGGCGGTGCGGGAGAAGACGGTTCGACCATGGGGCACTCCTGCGGCTCGGAGGGGAAGGGTGCGGGGGAGGACGCGAACGGGCCTGGCCGTTGGGGCGGTCGACGGTTCACGCGGGCACGCGCACGGCAGGCGTACGGGGATCAGCGTCGCGATCTGTCGCCTGCTGCTGAACAGGTTGTACGTTAACGGTGTACTTGTTCAAGACCTATATGGCGACGGAGTGCCCCATGACCGACCTGGCCCGACTGGGCGATCTCCTGTGGACCCGCGGCTACACGGATCCCGCGTGGATCCGCCGCTTCACGTCCGCGGGCCGCGAGCTCACCCCCAGCCGCCGTGTGTGGCGCGGCCCGGAGCCCGCCCAGGTGCTGCACGACCGCCCCGCCGACCTCGACGCGCTCGACATCGAGCTCGGCGGCACCACGATCAAACTGGAGGACCTGTTCACGTCGGCTCAGACGGACGCGTTCCTCGTGATGCACCGGGGTGCCGTCGTGTACGAGACGTACCGGCACGGCACCGAGGCGCACACCCCGCACTTCAACGCCTCGGCGGCCAAGTCGTACATCGGCCTGATGGCGGCGACGCTGGCGCACCAGGGCCTCCTCGACCGGTCGGCCCCGGCGGCCGCCCACGTTCCCGAGCTCACCGGTACGGCCTTCGGCGACGCCACGATCGAGGACCTGCTGCACATGGGTACCCAGGTCAGCTACGCGGGCCGGCCCTTCGACAAGGCGATCGAGGCCCAGCGGTACTACGCCGTCATCGCCCCGCAACTGCGGCCGCTCGGCTACAACGGCCCCACCACCATCCGCGAACACCTGCTCACCGCCCGCGCCACAGGGCGGCCGGGCACCGAGTTCCGCTACGAGAACGGCAACGTCGAGACGCTGGCCGAGGTCCTGCGCCGCGTCACGGGACTCACCACCTCCGCGCTGCTCAGCGAAATGATCTGGTCGAGGATCGGCGCCGAGGAGGACGCCTACTACATCCTCGACGGCGACGGCGTCGAGGCGGCGTGCGGCGGCTTCAGCGCCACGGCGCGTGATGTCGCACGCCTCGGCGAGATGCTGCGCTGCGGCGGGGCGGTGGGCGATCGGCAGATCGTGCCCGAGGAGGTTGCGACGACGATCACCAGCGGCGTTCCCGACGGCTACGCTCGGCGCGTCCGTTTCCCCGCCGCACCCCCCGACTCGCCGGCCACGCTCTCGTACCACGACCTGTGGTGGATTCCGAACGACCTCTACGGCTCCTACCTGGCCAGCGGCATCCACGGCCAGCGCCTCTTCGTCTCGCCCGGCCTCGATCTGGTCGCCGTCCACCTCGGCTCGCAGGTCATCTCCCCTGACGTGCCGGTCGCGCCGCTCGTCCAGGCGTTCCTGCGGATCGGGGTCCACCTCGGGGCGTCCCGGTGAGCTTCCTGTGAATCGGGCCATGGCGGCGGCGACCTCGCCCGGCATCCGCCGCCCCGGCCCCGCCCCGGCGCTCGGATCTCCCAGAAAGTTCCCAGAATCTCTCCGGGGGCGATCAGAGCGGGCTGACAGCGTCGGTGCCTGTTCCGATGAGCCTCGACCTGACTAGGAGCCCTGCTGTGGCCACGTTCCTTTCCAGGCTGGGCCGGTTCTCCTTCCGGAGGCGCTGGCCGGTCGCGTTGTTGTGGGTGGTGCTGCTCGTGGGGACGGGAGTGCTGGCGGGCAGAGCTCCCGCCGCACCGCCGAACGACTTCTCGATGCCCGGCACGGAGGCACAGCAGGCGTACGACCTCCTGGAGAAGAACTTCCCGGAGCTGAACGCCGACGGTGCGACGGCCCGGGTGGTCTTCCGGGCCGAGGACGGCAAGGTCACCGACCCCGCGGCGAAAAAGGGCGTCCAGGAGGCGGTCCGGGAGCTCGGGAACGATCCGCAGGTCGCCCGGGTCACCGATCCCTTCGCAACCCGATCGGTCAGCAAGGACGGCTCCACCGCCTACGCCCAGGTCTCCTACCAGGTGCCCGCCTCGGATCTGGCGGAGAGCTCGCGCGGCGCGCTGCAGGACACCGTCGAACAGGCGGGATCGCAGGAGCTGACCGTCGAGGTCGGCGGCAACGCTGTCAACGCGGTGGCCGGCGGCCACTCCTCCGAGGCGCTGGGCCTGGCGGTGGCCGCCGTGGTACTCGTCCTCACCTTCGGCTCGCTGCTCGCGGCCGGTCTGCCGCTGCTCACCGCCGTCCTCGGCGTGGGCATCGGCGGCCTGGCGATCAAGGTGCTTGCGGAGCCGCTCGGCCTCGGCTCGACCACGAGCGGCCTCGCCACCATGATCGGCCTTGCCGTCGGCATCGACTACGCCCTGTTCGTCGTCTCCCGCTACCGCGCAGAACTCGCCCGGGGCCGCAGCCGTGAGGAGGCGGCCGGGCACGCGGTCGGCACCGCGGGATCGGCTGTGGTGTTCGCGGGGCTGACCGTGGTCATCGCCCTGGCTGGGCTGTCCGTGGTCGGCATTCCGCTGCTCACGCAGATGGGCCTCGCCGCGGCCGGCACGGTCGTCCTCGCGGTGCTCATCGCCGTCACCCTGATCCCCGCGCTGCTCGGGATCTGCGGCCGCCGGATCGGCCCGATCCGCCCGCGGCGCCGCAGGCAGGACGGCCGGCCGAAGCTGGCCATGGGCGTGCGCTGGGCCCGGTTCGTCGTCCGGCGGCCGATCGGCGTCCTTTTGGGCGGGGTCGCCCTGCTGGGTGCGATCGCGGTACCCGCGGCGTCCCTGGAGATGGGTCTGCCCGGCGACGAGTCCAAGCCCGTCTCGACAACGCAGCGGCAGGCATACGACCTGGTCGCCGAGGGCTTCGGCCCCGGCTACAACGGACCACTGACGGTGGTCGTCCAGGCCGACGGCGGCGGCGGTGCCCAAAAGGCCGCCCGGGATGTCGCCGAAGAGATCCGCGGCAGGCAGGACGTCGCCGCCGTCGGGGAGCCCCGGCTGAGCGAATCCGGTGACACCGCCGTCCTCAACGTGGTCCCGGCCACCGCGCCCGCGAGGGCCGAGACGGCCGACCTCGTGCACGCGCTGCGCGAACCGGCACTCGCGAGCAAGAACGACGCCCACGTCCTGGTCGCCGGGTCGACGGCGATGAACGTCGACGTCTCGCAGAAGCTGTCCGACGCCCTCGTTCCGTACCTGGGTCTCGTGGTCGGACTGGCATTCCTGCTGCTCATCGCCGTCTTCCGGTCCCTCCTCGTCCCGCTCAAGGCCGCCTTGGGATTCCTGCTCTCCGTCCTCGCCGGCCTCGGCGCGGTGGTTGCGGTCTTTCAGTGGGGCTGGTTGTCCTCGGTCTTCGGGGTCGCGGTACCGGGACCGGTGATGTCGATGATGCCGATCTTCATGGTGGGTGTCATCTTCGGACTCGCCATGGACTACGAGGTGTTCCTCGTGACGCGGATGCGCGAGGCGTACGTGCACGGCCACTCGCCGAAGGACTCCGTGGTCAGTGGCTTCGAGCACAGCGCGCGTGTGGTGACCGCCGCCGCCGTGATCATGATCTCGGTGTTCGCCGCATTCATGGGCTCCGACGAGCAGATGCTCAAGACCATCGGCTTCGGGCTCGCCGCCGCCGTCCTCTTCGACGCCTTCGTCGTCCGCATGACGATCGTCCCGGCCGTCCTGACCCTGCTCGGCCGACGAGCTTGGCGCCTTCCCCGCTGGCTGGACCGACTTGTGCCCGACCTGGACGTCGAGGGCGAGCGGCTTGAGCGGGACCCGGGCGATCCCACGCGTACAGGCGTCGAAACGTCCCCCGACGGCGGCCGGGACCTGGTCGTCGAAGCCGCGGGAAGCGGTGGCGGCAGCGGCCACTGAGTCCGCGCACGTCATCGGGGCCCGTGCGCCCCGATCCCGCGTCCGTGTCCACGGGGCGGCGGCCCCCTCCCGCCGCCCCGTACCCCACCCCGCCCCCGCACTCAGGAGCCCACCCATGTCCTCTGCCCCGCCGCCCTCCGTTCCGCCTGGCTCGCCCTGGCGTCAGGCCCTCGAAGGATCCCTCTCCGTCGTGACCGCGATCATGACGATGGCCGCCGCCGCATGGGCGGCACTTACCGTCCTCGGCGCCGGAGCGCTCGCCCCGGTGTCCCGCCTCGTGCCGATGATGGTGAGCATGGCCGTCGGCGGCGGCGTCACCGTGGAGTCGGCCCCCTCCGCCGAGTCAGCCGCGGACGGTGGTCTTGGCGGCGGCCTCGGCGGTCTCGGCGGAGGCGGGGGGCTGAGCCTCGGCCTGACCGGTGAGGCGGCGCTGACGCCGCTGACACTGACATTCCTCGGCACGGCCGTCCTGGCGATCGGCTTCTTCCGCCCCCTCCGCCGACGGCAGAGGCCCGCCCCGGCGCAGCTGTGGGCCCGTTGCAGCGGCGCACTGGTGACCACGGCCGTGGTCCTCCCGATCCTGGCCAGCATGGCTCAGGGCACCGCCCGGCTGCCCGAGAGCGCGACGGAACGGTTCGGCAAGGGCGCGTCGTCCGGAGCGCTCAGCCGGTTCGGAGGTGGCGGGGGCGGAGACCTCACCAAGGGCCTGTCATCGGTGATGTTCGAGACCGATACCGGGGCGACCGTCTTTCTCGGCCTGCTGTGGGTCAGCGCCGTCCTCGCCCTCGGCTGCCTCGCGGCCCGCCGTACGACACTGCCGCGCCCTATCGCCCTGGGCCGCCTGCGGCTGAAGTGGAACGCCGTCACGTCCACCCTGACCGGGATCGCCGCCCTGCTGTGCTGCTCGGCCCTCGGCGTCGCGCTCCTGGCCGGGGCCGTGGCTCTGACTGGCCGGGATCAGGCAGCGAAGGCGGCGGGCCTGCTGCTGCTCGTCGGCCCCAACCTGATCGCAGTGCTGCTCACCGCCGGCCTCGGTACCTCCTGGGAGGCCGGCGTGCACCGCCTGCAGTCCGCGGGCGGCGGCATGCTCGGCGGCGCTGCCCAGGGTGACGCGGCGGGCACGGACAAGTCTGTCAACCTCGGCGGCTGGTCGGGCGCCGGCCTGCCGCTGTGGCTGATCGCCATGGCCCTCCTCCTGCTCCTCCTGCTGATCGCCGGGTACGTGGCCGCGGCCCGGACCCCGGCCCGCACCCCGCGCGAGGAGTCCGAGGCCGTGCTCGACCGCCACACGGAGATCGCTCTGCGCATGGGCATCGCGGTCGCCGTCGCTGCCCTGGCACTCCCCTTGGCGGCGCGGGGATCCGTGCGGATCGGCATCAGCCTCATGGGCAACAAGATGGGAGGCATGACCGCCGGTCTCGACGGCGGGCTCGGGCTGTCCGCGCTCACCGGCTTCGTCCTGGCCGCCCTCGCCTCGTACGCCGGCAGCCGTCTGTGGGCCCGGCGGGCCCGGCGCCCGGGCCGCGCCACACAGCCACCGGGCATCACGCGCCAGCGCCCGCCCGGCGCCCGGCCGCGACCCCGGGTCCCGTCCGACTCAGCCTCCTGAGCGGCGTGTGATCTCCTGAGAAGACCCTGTCAGCCCCGTCCCCAGTCCGTGAAGGCGGCGATCCCCTCCCATGGCGGCACCGACACCTCCTCCGCACTCAGCGCGTCGCCCCGACCACCTGCTCGTCGTCGATGACGAGCCCACCGTCCGGGAGCTGCTGCGCACTGCACTGAGCTACGCCGGCTTCGACGTCGACGCCGCCGCCACCGGCCATGAGGCCCTGGACCTGGCCGCGCGGCGCACGCCCGATCTCGTCCTGCTCGACGTCATGCTCCCGGACATGGACGGCTTCGAGGTGATCCGCCGCCTGCGCGCGCAGCCTCGCTCGGGCCTCCCTGGCCGCGGCGGCGACGTGCCCGTCCTCTTTGTGACCGCGCGCGACGACCGCCAGGACCGCCTCCACGGCCTGCGTCTCGGCGGCGACGACTACGTCACCAAACCCTTCGACCTCGAAGAGCTCATCGCCCGCATCCACGCCGTGCTGCGCCGTACCAGAGGCGAGCTGCCCGCCCGGATCACCGTGGGCGATCTGGCGCTCGAACCCGACAGTCACCATGTCACCCGGGCGGGACGGACCGTGCGGCTGTCCCCGACCGAGTTCCGCCTCCTGCATTTCCTGGTCGCCAACGCGGAGCACACTATGACGAAGAACCAGATCCTGCAGAGCGTGTGGGAGTACGACTTCGGCGGCGACCCCAGCATCGTCGACACGTACATCAGCTACCTGCGCCGCAAGGTCGACCGGGCCGAGCCCAAGCTGATCCACACCGTCCGAGGCGTGGGATACGTGATCCGCGAGCCCCGACTGTGAAGCGCCCCGCCCTGCGGCTGCCCAGGCACCGATGGCTGCACCCGCTGTCGCTCCGCACTCGACTGCTGTGCCTGTCCATGGCGCTGGTGGCCGTCGGCCTCCTCGGCACGGGAGTGATCGTCACCACGGCCCTGCACGGCTACCTCCAGGACCGGGTCGACGACCGGCTCGTCCTGACCGGCCAGATCGCCGCCCGCCTCACCCCGCCCTCCGCAACCGGCACGCCGCCGAGCGTGCAGGCCCTGAGCGTCCTCGGCGACACCACCGTGACGTATCTGGACAACGACGGCGCCACCCGCAGGGCGTTCGACGCGAGCACCGTGCCACCTGGCGGCGGTCCCGAACTCCCGGCCCTCGACCACGCGGCCGTCCTCGCCCAGCACGGCCGCCCCTTCACGGTGCCTGCGAAGGACGGCGACGGCAGCTGGCGGGTCATCGCCCTCACCCAGCCCGCTCAGGTCTTCCCGGCCGAGCGCGCTGACCTTCAGGGCAGCGTCGTCGTGGCCACTTCCCTCGACGAGGTCGACCGCACTGTCACCAAGACCTGCAACCTCTCCCTGACCGTGGGCGCCGCCCTGCTTGCGGCTCTCACCGCCGCCGGCTGGTTCGCCGTACGCTCCGGACTGCGCCCCCTGACCCGGATCGAGGAGACCGCGACGGCGATCACCGCCGGCGACTACTCCCACCGGGTCCCCGAACTGGCTGCCCCCCACACCGAGGTGGGACGCCTGACCGAATGCCTCAACCAGATGCTCGCCCGGATCGACACGGCCTTCCAGGCCCGCGCAGCGGCCGAGGCGAGGACCCGGCGCTTCTTCGCCGACGCCAGCCACGAACTCCGTACGCCCCTCGTCGGCATCAGGGGCTACACCGACCTCTACCGCATAGGCGCCCTGCCCACCCGCGAGGACGTCGACCAGACCATGACCCGGATCGCCGCGGAATCCGAACGCCTCACCCGGCTGGTGGAGGAGATGTTCCTCCTGGCCCGCCTCGACGAGGACACCGGGGACGCGGACCCCGACCACGAACCGGCCCTCGCCCTCGACCTCGCCCCCATGGACCTCCGCACCCTCGCCGCCGACGCGATCCATGACGTGCGGGCCCTGGACACCACCCGCCCGGTCACCTTGACCGGCCCCGGCGGCGGAAAGCCGTCCACCGCCCCTGCCGTCGCCGATGAGGCCCGACTGCGCCAAGTCGTCACCAACCTCATCGGCAACGCCGTCACCCACACACCGCCCGGCACCCCGATCCGCATCGGCGTCGGAACCGTCGGCCCCCACACCGTCCTCGAAGTCGCCGACCAAGGCCCCGGCCTCACCCCCGAGGACCGCGAGCACGTCTTCGACCGCTTCTACCGCACCGACGACTCCCGCACCCGCGCCACAGGCGGCTCCGGCCTCGGCCTCGCCATCGCCCACGCCCTCGTCACCGCCCACGACGGCCGGCTCACCCTCGGCACCGCCCCCGGCCAGGGCTGCACCTTTCGCATCGAACTCCCGCTGCCCGATGCGTCACATCAGGCAGGCGCCGACGGGAGGGCGTGAGGCGGACCGCCGGACCACGCGCCTCACGCACGCGGGCTGCTCGGGGCAGCGGCTTTCAGGTCGTCGATGCCGGGCGTCCGATCGCCCACGTCGCGGCAGAAGCCGGGATCTCCTGCCGCTATCTGGCCAAGTGGTCTTCTGCGCGTCGCTGACGGCCTTGCGGCAGGACATCTCCATGAACAGCAGAAGGCTGTCGGCGCTGAACCAGTTCTCGCTCATTTCGAGGACAGGCTCAACGCCGACTGAAGCCCAAGAACGTTCACAGAGTCACTGACGCCTCCCCGGCCTCGCAGACCCGCTCGGCGGTCCGGTCGGTTCGGACCAGCGCATCACCGGGCCGCCCAGCCGGTGTTGACGTGTGGCTGCACAGGGTGGAAGGGCTGCCGGCGTGACGGCATGCACCATTGACATCGAGAAGGCGGCCGGTGTGATGGGCGCCGGCGGGCTGGTGGCCCTCCCGACCGAAACTGTCTACGGTCTGGGCGCGAACGCCGAGGACCCCGCGGCTGTTTCGCGCATCTTCCAGGTGAAGGGGCGTCCGCCTTCCCACCCGCTGATCGTCCATATCGCCGGGGCGGGGCACTTGGACGACTGGGTGGAGGACGTGCCCCCGGCGGCGCGTCTGCTGGCCGAACGGTTCTGGCCGGGACCGCTCACGCTGGTCCTGCGCCGCGGTCGCCGGGTGCCCCCTCGAAGCCACGGGCGGCCTGGAGACGGTGGCGGTGCGCGTGCCGGACCATCCCGTGGCACTCGCGCTGCTGGCGGCTTTCGGCGGCGGTGTCACGGCTCCGTCCGCGAACCGGTTCGGCTCGGTCAGCTCCACGGCGGCGGACGACGTCCGTGCCGAGCTCGGTGATGGCGTTGATTTCGTGCTGGACGGCGGTCCGTGCGAGGTCGGTGTCGAGTCGACCATCGTCGACGTGACGGGCGATGCCCCGACCATTCTGCGGCCGGGCGGGGTGACACGGGAGGACCTCGAAACGGTACTGGGGTGCCCGCTCGCGGTCCCCTCGTCCAGCCGTGTCCGAGTGCCGGGCCAGCATCCGTCCCACTACGCGCCGCGTGCGCAGGTCGTCCTGGCCGAGCCGGAGAAGGTTGTCACCGAAGCCGAGAGGGCGCAGGAGTTGGGACACCAGGTGGGCGCCTTTCTGCCTGCCTCCTTCGCCGGCACTCCGGTGAAGGCGCACGCCGTGGTTGCAGTCCCCGCTTCGATGGACGCCTTCGCGCGCGTCTGTACGGATTCCTGCGGGAGCTCGACCAGCAGAGGTGCGACCTCATCGTCGCCTCCTTGCCCGCTGAGGCGGGGCTGGGACTCGCGATCGCTAACCGCCTGCGCCGCGCCGCAGGGCCCCGGCCCGCGTAGCACCAGGTCCGAGACCCCGTCCCCTGGGGAATGTGCGCTGAGGGGACGGGTGTCCCTTCGCCGGAACCGTGCGGGCCCCGATATCGCTGGGTGGGGCAATGGGTGCCGGGTCCGGCAAGCCGCACACGCACTGTGCCCGGAGTGCCGGGCCCAGCCTTGTTCAGCGTGCCGGGGTGCCAACCCTGCTCAGACCGCGGGTGGTGACCACTCGGGCGCTGCCGTCGGCCAGCCGGTAGGACAGGCCCGCCACAGCCAGGCTGCCTTCGGCCACCCGGTCGGCCAGGACACGGGAGCGTTCCAGCAGCAGATCCACGGTGTGCTCTATGTGCTCGGCCAGGATCTCGTCGGCCGTGTCGCGTCCGGCGGCGCGGGCCGACAGGACGCTCGGCGTCACCCGTTCCACAACGTCTCGGACGAAACCGCCGGGCACCCTGCCCCCGTCGGCGGCGTCACGGGCGGCGGCAATGGCGCCGCAGGAGTCGTGGCCCAGGACCACGACAAGGGGGCAGTTCAACAAACTCACCGGGTATTCGAGACTGCCCAAAACTTCGGAACCGACCACGTGCCCGGCGGTGCGGACCACGAAGAGGTCGCCCAGGCCTCGGTCGAAGATGATCTCGGCGGCCAGTCGGGAGTCGGAGCAACCGAACAGTACGGCGAAGGGATTTTGGGCCGGGGCGGTCTGGGTGCGGCGGGCCGCGTCCTGGTTGGGGTGCTCGGGTGATCCGGTGACGAACCGCTGGTTGCCAGCCAGGAGCATTTCGAAGGCGTCATCAGGCGTCGGCATCACAATCTCGGTCATGGCCGAAGACTATGACTAGGTCCCTGACGCCGTGTTCAGTGGTCTGGCCCGGAACGACCGGCTCGTGGCGCGCAGCAATGATCAAGAGGAACCTCGGGACCGGCCGCCTCTGGGCGTAGAGGCACGTGCCGCGCTGCGGAAGCGCCGGAGCCGCTCAGGGGTGACCTCAGCCGGATTCGCGCGTTAGAACGGTGTGATCACGACGACTCGGCCCGCTGCGGTCACCGGCCGCGAGGAAACGGTTCCGCCCTCGCCGGGTGAGCCGATCTTTGCGGCGTTGGCTGCCTGCTGGAGTGAGCAGGGGCGTGTCGTGCCCGGGCAGGTGGACCGGGAGTGGGTCAGGCTGGCAGGCAGCTGCCCGTGGCCCACCCGATAGGCCAGCGTGGTGCGGTGCTCTCCACCCTCATCCCCGCACCCGCTGTACCGGCCGGCAGCCTCGACGCCCGCCCGGTCACGAGGCTGCCGGACCGGCCGGTCAGGGTTGGGCCCCTCCCGGTCCGGCAGCCGGGGGAGGCTTCAAGGCGACTTCTAGGCGATGTTCGTGGTGAACAGTCGTTGGGCGGCGGTGGTGGCTCCGGTCAGGCTGAGGGGGATGTCGAGGCTCTTGCACAGGCGGTGGGCGCGGACGACGACGCTGAGCGTGGCGGGCGTCGGATCCCCGGCGGGGACCTGGACGGTGACGCGGCGGGGCCGGTGGGTGTGGACGAGGGCCTCGATCTCCACGCCGGCTGCGGCCCGGGTGTTGACGTCGACGCTGGGGTGCAGGGTCACGCGCAGGGTGTCGCCGTCGACGCTGTGACTGATCAGCATGCTGGCCTCCGCTCGCCGTGTCTTCGGGCCGTACTCCGTCCCGGCAAGCCGGAGCGCGGCTGGGCTGTCCGGCGTTCCAGGATGACAGTTGCGCGGCGTTATCGCAGTTCACGGCCGCTCTCGGCAGGTCGCGTCGCACTCCCGGGCCACGCAGGGGCCGGTGATCGGGACTCTGAGAGTGCGGTTGTTCGCTCGCGTGTGCGGCGATGGCTGTCCGCGCGGTGCGGCCCCGGCCCCCACCGCGCCCGCACCGCACCCCCGAGGAGCCGTGAGGCGCCCGCGTTCGTCTGTGCCGGTGGTGCCGCTTGCGGCACTGAAGTCGTGAGTGCGTGGTCAGTAATCCAGGTCGGTTGCGACCGGTAAGAGACGACCTCAAGAACGTCGCCCGCGCACTCCCAACAGGCTCATAGTCGGCTCGAGAGGCGAGCGAAGGTGTCGGCGGCGGGTTCGGTCTTCGCTTGGCGGTGGCCGGTTCCTGCCCACAGGTGGATTAGACGTGTGTCGCCTGCTGCAGTTGCTGCCTTGCGGAGTGGCCCCGTGAGGTGGTGGAGGGCGGGGTAGCCGAGTGGGGCGATGGGGGCGGCGTGGTCGGTGAAGTGATTGGCCAGGGCGCGGGCAGGGCGTCCGGTGAAAGCGTGGGTGACGGTGGTTGTGGTGAAGGCCGGGTCGGCCAGGGCCGACTTGTGCGGAGCGGAGGCTCCGCTCTCGTGGGTGCGCAGCAGGGCGGTGCCGATCATGGCGGCTTCGGCGCCCGCGGCTAGTGCGGCGGTCACGTCGGTGGCTGTGGTGATACCGCCGGTGGCGATGACGGGCAGGGGGGCGGCGCCACGTACTGCTGTGATCAGGTCGGTGAGGTGGATGGGCTGGGGTGGATGGGCGGGGGTGAGCGTGGCCGAGTGTCCGCCGGCGGCAGGTGCCTGGACGATGAGCGCGTCGACGCCGACTTCGGCGGCCTGGCGTGCTTCGTCGGCCGAGGTGACGTTCTGCAGAACGATGGTTCCGGCGGCGCGGAGGGCGTTGATGATCGTGCGGTCCGGCATGCCGAAGGTGAAGGACACCCAGGGAACGGGGTCGGAGGTGAGCAGGTCGATCTTGTCTCTCCAATGGTCGTCGTCCTCGACCGGATGCTGGGGCAGGGTGAGGCCGTAGCGGTCGGCCTCGGCCTGCACCGCCCGGGCATAGCTCCCGTATGCCTCGTCGGAGATGGGGAGCGGGTTGGGAGCGAAGAGGTTGACGCCGAACGCGACACCTTCGGTGTGCGTGGTGTGGATCTGTCCGGCGAGGGCTTGCGCGGTCTTGTAGCCGCCGGCGAGGAAGCCGAGGCCGCCTGCTCGGGCGGCGGCGGTGACCAGCGCGGGGGTGCTCGGTCCGCCAGCCATCGGGGCAGCGATGAGGGGCAGGACAGCTCCGAGGTCAGATAGCAGAGTGGTCACGACAACTCCTTTCGAGGACAGGGGTGTTCAGGCGGCCGCGGGTGCGGGGGAGAGGTGGTGGGGGAAGCGGATACAGACGGCGGCGGAGGCAAGAGCGGCGAGGATGACCATCGCGCTGCCGAGGAGGAGGGCCTGCTGGTAGCCGTGGCGGAGCAGTGGGGCGGCCAGCAGCGGACCGAGGATCTGGCCGATGCTGTATCCGGCGGTCAACAGCGCCACGGCACGGGGTATTTGAAGGTGGCTGCCGATGGACAGGGCGATCGTGCTCACGCCCATGAAGGTGGCGCCGAACAGGATGGCGGAGACGAGGGCGGGCATGGCGCCGCCGAGCAGTGCGGGCAGGGCGATGCCGATGGCCTGGATGGTGAGCGAGGCGAGCAGCAGGGCCGGCCTGGTCCAGCGGCGCGCCAGGCGGGTCCACAGGGCGCAGGAGGGGAGGGCGGCGAGGCCGACCACGATCCAGGCGCCGCCGCCGAGCCAGCCGCCCACGCCCTGTTGGATCGCGGCTACCAGGAAGGTGCCGGCGATGATGTAGCCGATGCCCTCGAAGGTGTAGCTGGCGAGCAGGGCGAGGAACCAGCGGTGGGTACGGGGTCGATCGGCCTGCGCCGCCGCATGAGACGCGGAAGGAGCATCTTCCCGCCGCGGGGCGAGTCGCCAGGACAGCGCGCTGAGTACGGCCGCGAGCGCGGCGCAGGTCCACCAGGCGGCCTGCCAGGTGGAGGCGGCCTGCACGGCGACGACCAGCAGGCCGGACAGGGCGATCCCGGCTCCGACCCCGCCGAAGGCCCAGCCGACCAGGTGGTGAGGGTGGGCGCGCAGGCGGGTGAGCATCGCGCTGACAGCGATCACGAAGACCAGGGCGCTGGCGGCCCCGGCGACCAGGCGCAGCACGAACCAGGCGGTGCCGTTGTGCGTGAGTGGCATGAGGGCCAGCGTCGCCACCATGACGACGAGCGATCCGCGCAGCGCCAGGGCGGACCGTACGAGGGCAGGGGCGGCGATGCCGGCCAGGGCGCTGGCGAGGTAGCCGATGAAGTTCGCCGTGGCCAGGTTCGCCCCGAGCGCGGAGGAGAGCCCGGCCTGCTCCTGCATGAGGGGAAGGATGGGGGTGTAGACGAACCGGCCGATCCCCTGTCCCGCGGCCAGGGCGGCGGCCGCCTGGGCGACGATCCACCAGGGCGACGGTGTTCGAGGGCCGGGCGGCAGGGCCGATACCTCTACCTTCTGGGTAGTCGGTGACTGTGCGGCTGCTGATGGCTTCACTGCTGGGGACCTTCCTGGCGGCGCTCACGGGCTGCTTTCGACGCTAGGCAGCACACGCACGGCTGTGAAATGCCGGTTACGCTGGCGCTATGCGCCGCAGGCATGGATCAGTGAGAGGGGCGTCAGGGGTATGGATGTCGAACTGCGTCACCTGCGGGCTTTTGCGTCCGTGGCGCGGCATCGCTCGTTCTCCCGGGCCGCCGAGGAACTGTTGATCACACAGCCGGCGCTGAGCCGCACGATCGCGCAGTTGGAGGGCAAGCTGAGCGTGCGCCTGCTGGAGCGGACCTCCCGACACGTCGAACTGACCGACACCGGCGCCGAGTTCCTGGTTCAGGCCGAGCGCGTCCTGGCGACGCTGGATGAGGCGCTGGCCGTGGTGAGCCACCGCATCACGCTGCGCCTCGGCTTCAGCTGGCTGCTGCCCGACCCGTGGGCACAGCAGACCGTCACCCGCTTCGAAGAGACCACCGGGGCATCGCTCGCCCTGACCCGCACCGACGACCCGCTCCAGGCACTGCGTCAACACGCCGTCGACATCGCACTGGTCCGCGGCGAAGTCGACGTCCCCAAGGGCGCGGGCATCGTGCGCCTGGACAACGAGCCGCGCATCGCGGTGTGCTCCGAGCACTGCGCCCTGGCGCGCCTGGGCGATCTGGCTTGGTCGGACGTGCAGCACTGGCCGCTGGTCGTGAACACGGTCAGCGGCACCACCGGCCCGTGGTCCTGGCCGGACGACCAGCGCCCATATCAGATCATCGAGACGTCCAACTACGACGAGTGGCTCGAGACCGTGGCCGCGAACCGCGGGATCGGCATCGTCCCCGAGGTCGCACAGCGCCGCACCCAGCACCCGGCCCTGCGGTTCGTTCCACTGACCGACGCACCGCCGAGCCCGGTCAGCCTCATCTACCTGCCCGAGGCCCAGCGCACGCTGATCCGCCGGTTCCTGGACGCCGCCCTCGGGACGAAAACACCGTGACGCCCGTGGCGGCTCACCGGTGAGCCGCATCCATGCCTGCTATGCATACATGCGTCGCGCCAGGCATTTCCGCCCAGGTCAGGCTGTCAGTAGCGTCGATGGGGCGACAGCACCATCCCCGGACCATGCAGCGAGGACACCGATGAGCACGACCAGTCTGCCTCGGCAGGACAGCGCGATCACGATCCTGGGCGGCCCCACCGCCGTCATTGACCTCGGGGGCCTGCGCATCGTGAGTGACCCGACCTTCGACGAGCCCCGTGATTACGGGTATCTCGTCAAGACTGCCGGGCCGGCAATCGACGAGGACGGGGTGGGGCCGGTCGATCTCGTGCTGGTGAGCCACGAGGCGCACGCGGACAACCTCGACGAGCGTGGCCGCGGCTTCGCCCAGATGGCCCCGATGGTGCTCACCGGGCCGGTGGCCGCGAAGAAGCTGGGCCCCTCGGCCATCGGACTGCACCCGTGGGTCAGCCACGCCCTGCCGCGCCCGGACGGAGGCGGCGACCTCAGCGTCATGGCGGTCCCCGCGGTGCATGGTCCCGAGGACGGCGAACGCGACGCCGAGGGGAACGTCAACTGCGAGGTCATCGGGTTCGTCCTGTCCGGGAAGGGCCTGCCCACCGTGTACGTGAGCGGCGACAACGCCTCGATCCGCACGGTCACGGAGATCTCCCGCAAGGTGCCGGACATCGACGCGGCCGTCCTGCACGCGGGAGCGGCACGCGTCCCGGCGAAGTTCGACGGCCGCCCGCTGTCCCTGGACAGCCGCCGCGCCGCCGCCGCCGCAGCCGTCCTCGGCGCCGACCTCATCGTCCCGGCCCACTACGACGGCTGGGCCCACTTCTCCGAAGGACGCCCCGAACTCGAACTCGCCTTCTACGAGGCCGGCCTCTCCTCGCTGCTGTCCGTCGCCGACCACGGCACATGGGTGCAGCTGCCCCGATGACCGCCCGCACCACACCGACAAGGAACAACAGTCATGCCCTTGGTACGCATTGAACTCATCCGCGGGCGTCGTCCCGACGAGCTGCGGGCGATTGCCGACGCGACGCACCGCGCCCTGGTGGACGTTCTCGGGATCCCCGAGCGGGACCGATTCCAGATCCTCACCGAGCACGACGCCGACCACGTCATCGCCCTCGACGCCGGCCTCGGCTTCGAGCGCAGCGACCGGCTCGTGATGATCCAGATCTTCACCCAGGAAGGCCGCACGACCGAGGACAAGCAACGCGTCTTCCGCACCATCGCCGAGCAGTTGGAGCCCCTCGGCATCGCAGGCGAGGACGTCTTCGTCTCCATCACAGAGAACGGACCCCAGGACTGGTCGTTCGGCTTCGGACGCGCCCAGTACACCGAGGGCCTGCTGCCGGTCCCCGAACGTTGACCGTCCCGGGGTGTCGTTGCGGCCCGCAAGTATGCTCCTGCCCCGTTCCTGTGGAGGTCGACATGGAGCTCTCCGACCTGCGGGTCTTCCTGGCTGTCGCGCGTACGCGCGGGATCACCAGGGCCGCGGTGAAACTGCACACGGTGCAGTCGAACGTCAGCGCCCGGATCCATGTGCTGGAAAAGGAGCTCGGCGCCGCGCTGTTTCGCCGACACGCACGGGGTGTCGCCCTCACGCACGCCGGGGAGCAACTGCTCCCGTACGCCGAGCGCATTAGCCGCCTCGTCGACGAGGCGCACCATGTGATCGGCGACGAGAGCGATCCGTGCGGGCCGCTGCGGATCGGCTCCATGGAGAGCACCGCGGGCCTGCGCCTTCCGGCGGCGCTTGCGGCCTTCACTCAGGAGTGCCCCCGCGTCGACCTCTCGCTGGTTACCGGTCCGACCGACCAACTCGTCCGCGACGTCCTGGAGTACCGCCTCGACGGCGCCCTGGTCAGCGACCCGCTGCGCCGGGCCGACCTGCTGCAGACCCCCGTGTTCGAGGAGCGCCTCGTCCTGGTCACCGCACGCCGGGTCACCGGCCTGGACGCCGTGCTGGACGATCCCCGGATCCTCGTCTTCCGCACCGGCTGCTCCTATCGCAGACGCCTGGAGAGCATCCTGCACGCCCGGGGCGCCCTGAGCGTGCGCTGCATGGAGTTGGGCACCTTGGACGGGATCCTCGGCTGTGTCGGCGCCGGAATGGGCATCAGCCTGCTGCCCGCCGCCGTCGTCGAGCAGCACACCTCATGCGAGCAGATTCGGGTGCACGAACTCCCGGACGAGGAGGCCCGCGCGCAGACCGTGTTCGTCCAGCGCATGGACACCCCACCCCCACCCGCCCTGGCACGCTTCCTCGCCCACGCACGGACCGTGGCACAGCCCGGCCTGGTGGAGGTTCCGGGAGCCTCCACCACGATCACCTAGTTCCCCTCCCATACTGATCGTTTCGCAGCGGCCAGACGGCGGTACGGGCCGGCGCGTGCTGCGCCGCTGCCAGAGCGAGGACGCTCTCCGCCAGCTCTTTCAGGACGTCGGTCGGCGTCCGCGTCGGCGTGGTCCAGCCCCAGCCGCGTCAGGGCTCTGAGCATCAGTTCTTGGTACCGCACCGTGCGGGCAAGGATCTTGTTGAACACGATGCGCCTGTGATCAGGCCGCTGGTCGTCGTGGCTGTCTGCGTGCCTGCGGAGGGTCAGGACGCCTTCATCCGCGGTGAACCGCATGGCGGCCGTAGGCGGCACGGTGAGCGTCGCGACGCTCGCGGGCCACAGTCCCGACCCCTCCAGCACGAGGCCCGGCCCGTCCGTGCTCGCGCGGGCGTGAGCCGTGATCAGTTCTTCGATCCGCGGCCACAGCCCCTGGTAGCGGCTGAGCACCGACGCGATGAGCTCGTCCACCGTGGGGGATCGAAAGTGCTGATCGACGTGCGGTGGTACTGCCACTGCGGTGTCGGCTGCCACGGTCTTCCGGGGTGCCGCGCCAGTCTGTTCGTGGACAGGCAGTCGAAGCCGAGCCGGTCCGCCACCGCCCGGGGCCGCGGTGGGCTTTCACGTTGCGAGGTCCGCCGATCAGTGCCACTCTCACGCCATTCACGGCGGTGACGTGGCGGTGTCCTGAAGTGGTCGCAGTTCCGAGGACTCCGCGTCCGCGACAAGCGATGAGCGGATCTTGATCGCGGGCTACTCGAACTGGCCGGCAGCCTCGTATGCCTTCGCCCCCCCCCAGGGCACTCGCTGGGTTCTCTGCAAGCGATGGCTGCCATCGCAACCAATCGTTAGACCGGAACTCTCGCCCTGCCTAATGTCTCCCTGACGCCGCTACAGCAGCCGCACCCGCAGGTCAGGCGTGCGAAGAGGAACTTCGCCGCGGCCGGCACACCGTGCGCGCGCCTTCGCATTCCAGCCCCGCCCCTCAGCCGCTCCCACGGCCAGGGGAATTGGTGAAGATTGGACAACACATGACGAGTTCAGACCTGGAGAACGCCGGGACGAGCCAGCCGAACTCGACGCCCTCGGCCGCTGACGTCACCCCCGCCCTGACGGGCGGGTCTGGAGAGCAACCGCCGTCCGCCGACGAACTGCCACCGGTGGGCAAGTCGTTCATCTTCGCGTTCGCGTTCGCCTATGCGGGATTCTGGATCGCCTGCCTGATGCCCGGCACGGTGTCCCTGGCCCTCAAGGTCCAGGCCCTCGTCGGCCCCAAGGACGCCGCCGGCGCCCTGAGCGTCATCGTCGGCGGAGGCGTCCTGCTCCCTCTGGTCGTCATGCCCGTAGTGGGGCGGCTAAGCGACCGCACGACGGCGCGCATCGGCATGCGCCGCCCGTACCTACTCGTCGGCGCGGCCGGATGCATCGCGCTGGGAGCGGTGATGGGCCAGGCACCGAACGTGCCGGTCCTGCTCATCGCCTACGCGCTGTACAGCACCACCGCGAACCTGATTGGCACCCCGCTGCTCGCGGTCATCGCCGACCAGGTACCGCCCCAGCAACGCGGCCTTGTGTCCGGCCTGGTCGGACTGACGCTTCCGCTGGCGATGATCGGCGGTACGTTCATCATCCAGCTGGTCGCCACCAGCACGCTGCTCATATTCCTGCTGCCGCCGCTCATCGCGGCCGTGAGCGTTCTGGTCTTCATCGCGGTGGTCAACGACCGCCGGCTCGCCAAGGACGCGCCCCGGCCGCGACTGTCGGTGCGCGAGATCGCGGGGACGTTCTGGGTGAACCCTGTGCGGCACCCGGACTTCGCGTGGGTCTGGTTCAGCCGTCTGCTGTTCGTCCTCGGCTATGGCTTCCTCACCACCTACCAGGCGTTCTTTCTCCTCAAACGCCTCGGAACGAAGCCCGGCCAGGTGCCACACCAGATCTTCGTCGCGAGCCTCGTGCTGTCGATCACGACGATCCTCACCAGCGTCACCGGCGGCAAGCTGTCGGACTTCCTGCACCGCCGCAAGACGTTCGTGCTCGCCTCCGCGGCGATCTACGGCATCGCGCTGATCATCGCGTCGCTGACCACGGCCTTCGACGGCTACCTGTTCGCCATGGCCATCGCGGGCATCGGCTACGGCGCGTTCCTCGCCGTCGACCTCGCTCTGGTCACCGACGTCCTGCCTGACAAGTCGAACGCCGGCAAGGACATGGCGGTCTTCAACATGTCCAGCACACTCGCCAACGCCCTCGCGCCGGCCGCCGCCCCCTTCATCCTCCTTCTGGGAGGCGGAAGTTACACCGTGCTCTTCGCCACCGCGGGCGGCGTGGCCGTCCTCGGCGGCCTCGCGATCCTCCCGGTACGCGGCGTCCGCTGACACCCACCCCCGATCAGCTCCCCTTCCCCGCGCCACCCAGGAGTCACCCCATGCCGATAGACCCGCAGCTGCACCCGCTTCTCCCGTTCGCCCACCCCCCGAAAGTCATCGACAACCCGGAAGTCTTCCGTGCGGAGACGAACCAGAACAACGACACAGCCTTCGACACCTTCGGCCGCCCCGGCCCCGACGTCGCCGAGCGCCGCGTCCTGCGCATCGACACAGCCGACACGGCCATCGAAGCGATCCTGTACCGGCCCGCCACCGCCGGACCGCACCCGGTGCACGTCTACTTCCACGGCGGAGGCTGGGCGATCAACAGCGCGTTCTCCAAGGACGCGGAGGCCCTCAGCCGCCACCGGTGCGTCCACGCGGACTGCATCGTGATCTCCGTCGACTACCGCAAGGCACCAGAGCACCCCTTCCCGGCGCCCGTGCGTGACGCGCTCTCGGTCATCGACTGGGTACGCGACCAAGCCGACATAGGCGCGCTGCCCGGCGCAACGACCATCGGCGGCCAGTCCTCGGGCGCCAACATCGCAGCTGCCGCCACGCTCGCGCTGCGCGACCAGGACCGTACCGACATCGCACACCAACTTCTCGAAGTCCCCGCGCTGGACCTCACCTTCAGCCGCCCGTGCGAGGAAGGCGACGACCTGCCCCTGTCGATGACCGACGTACGCACCTTCACCAGGCTCTACGTCGGCGACAGCGGCAACTGCCACGACCGGCTCGCCTCCCCGCTGCTGGCCCAGGACCTCACCGGGCTTCCGGCGGCGTACATCGCGGTGGCCGAGTACGACGTGCTGCGCGGCGATGGCGAGTGGTACGCGCACCGCCTGCGCGACGCGAACGTTCCCGTCGAGCTCTACGTCGGAGAGGGCCATGTTCACATGTCCCCTTCCTTCACCGGGCTGTTGGCCTCGGCACGCGACTGGCAGGAAGCGGCGACGGCGGCGCTCAGGACCGCCAACCTCCGCTTGCGGGGCGCAGCCCGGTGACCGTCCGAGGCGACCACACCGGCGCATCTCCTGACTTCAGGTGAGCCACCACAACTGAACGAAACGGATGGGGAACGCAACGATGAAGACACGCCTGACGACACGATTCCAACTGACCGCGCCCCTCGCTCTCGCCCCGATGGATCAGGTCTCAAATGCCGTGCTGGCCAACGCCGTTGCCCGCGCCGGTGGCCTGGCGTTCCTCGGCGGAGGTTACGGTGATGAGACATGGCTGCGCTGCGAGCAGGCGGCCGTCGATCCCGCGGTCGCGGCGCGGGTCGGGGTCGGATTCATCACCTGGTCGCTGGCCCGCTCCCCCTACCTGCTCGACCTCGCGCTGGAAGCGTCCCCCGCGGCGGTCTTCCTCTCCTCCGGCGACCCGGCCCCGTTCGCCGAGCAGGTGAAGTCCAGTGGAGCTGCTCTGGTCTGCCAGGTGGGCAACCTCGAACACGCGGCCCGCGCACTCGACGTAGGCGCCGACGCGGTCGTCGCGCAGGGGACGGAAGGCGGCGGGCACGGACTGGGCACCCGGTCCACGTTCACGCTCGTACCGGAAATCGCCGACCTGATCGCTTCTCGCGGGCACCCCGCCCTCCTGCTCGCCGCGGGAGGTGTCGCCGACGGACGGGGCCTGGCCGCGGCCCTGGCACTGGGCGCAGACGGCGCCGTCCTCGGCACACGTTTCTGGGCCGCGCAGGAGGCGGCGGCGCCGTCCACGGCACAGAACACGGTTGTGGACCGTGACGGTGACCAGACCCTCCGCCAGCACCTCTACGACGTCGTACGGGAGAAGAACTGGCCGCACGCGTACTCCGGACGCGTCCTGCGCAACAGCTTCCTGCAGCGTTGGCAAGACACGGCAGACAAGAGCGACCTCGATGCGCTGCGCGCCCAGTACCGCGTCGCGGTGCGCGCCGAGAACTTCGATGTCGCGAACGTCATCGTCGGCGAGTCCATCGGACTGATCCGCTCCATCGACAGCGCAGGGTCACTTATCGAGACCATCTCATCGGAGGCGGCCCGCATCCTCGCACGCGGTTGAACGATCAGACGGTTACCTTGGGCTGCTGCGGGTTGAGGTAGTACACGCGCGTGTGCTCTGTGTGGGGCTGGAGCAGCCCGTGTAGCTGTTCGGCGGCGGTCGTCAGGAGGTCGCCGTCGCGGGTGGCGTGGAGGGTTTCCAGGACGAAGGCGACGCGGGTGGAGTCCTCGGTGACGCGGGTGCGGTGGGCGTCGCGGTGATTCCAGTGCCGGGTCAGGACGCCGGCGGCGTCGGTGTAGATGATCTCGCCAGGCTTGGGGGTCTCGGTGGTGTCCGGTTCGCCGAGCGGGGTGAACTCCTCGCTCCCGTCCGCGTAGCGGATGTCGACGTCGCCGGTGACCTGGTCGAGGTCGAAGGCCCCGGCGGGCAGGCCGTGGCGTACGGAGACGGCGTTGTAGGAGTCGACGGACGGATTGATGCGCGGCAGCGTGCCCTTCTTGGCCATACGGCGGCCGAGCGCGTCGACGCTGGGGCGGATGCGGCGGGGGTTGGTCCCGAAGGAGCGGTAGGCGGTGTGCCACGCCTCGATCCGCGGGTCGCTCTCGTCGGCGGGGGACCAGGTGCCGGCGGTGAGCTGCTGTTCGAGGTCGTCGAGCGCGGCGGCTGTGTCCGGCCAGGGCTCCTGGCCGCGCAGCCCGGTAGCGGTGACCACGGCGATGAGGCTGTCGGGGAAGGCGTCAGCGACGGCGGGAGCGATGTGGAAGACGGTCATGGGGACGGGGCTCCGTTCCGAGGTGGTGCAGCGGGGAGGGGAAGAGGGGTCAGGTCTTCCAGGGGCCGATGCGGTCCAGGCGGCGCCGCTGCTGGCGGGCGGTGGGCTCGTCCAGCGCCTGGCCGCGGGCGGTGAGGCGGTCGGCAACGGCGGTGCGGTGGTCGACGGGCTTGTGATCGTCGTACTTGAACTTTCCCCGTACCTCGGTCACGTCAAGGATCAGCCCGCGGATACCGGGCAGCATCCGACCGTACGGGGGCTGGTCGACCTCGACCGGGGCGTGATCACCCTCCGGTTGGAAGTGGGCCAGCTGACGGCGCAGCAGCTCGGCCTTCGCCACGGGTACGTCGACGATGCGGGCCTGGCAGACGAACTGCACAGCGGCGTAGTAGCTGGTGGGCACGCCGTCGGTGGCCGGAATGCCGGGCTTAGCGCGCCAGGGGCCGGGGACGAAGGCGTAGTCGCCGATCACGGTGAAGGTGACGTTCGGGTCGTACTCAAGCGACTCCCAGACCGGATTGGGGCGGGCCAGGTGGATCAGCAACTGACTGCCGTCGAGGACGAAGTGGGTCGGTACGACCGAGGGCGCATGTCCGAGTAGGCCGTTGACGCTGAGCAGCCCGAAGTCGTGACCTTCGGCAATCCACAACTGCCACTCAGACTCGTCCAGGGCCGCGTCCCAGGGCTGGATGAACATGCAGGGCTCCTTGAATAGACGGACTACGGAGATCGCTCAGGTCAGAGCGAGGAGGCTGACCGCGACCGCGGCGACACCCAAGCCGACGAGCTGGCCCTTGTGGATGCGCTCGGCGAGCACACTGCGGGCGAGCAGCACCGTCCCAGCCGGGTAGAGCGCCGTGATCACAGCGACGACGGTGAGGTCACCGCTGCGCGCCGCGACCAGGAACAGCAGGTTCGCCAGCGAGTCCAGCACACCGGCCGTGGCCGACAGAGCGTAGGCAGGCTTCTCCGGTCCGAGCCTGCGGCGCAGGATCCCGGCCGCGGCCAGCGTGACGGCTGAGGAGACCGCCCTACCCATGATCAATGGAGCCACGCCGCTGTCGGACGGCGCCTGGTGCAGAAAGATCAGCTGCAGGGCGATGGCGGCGCCCGCACCGACGGCCAGCAGCAGGGCCGTGCGCGACGGACGGACGGCCCCCGCGCCGTGACCGGCGCTCACCAATACCACCGCGACCAGCGCGAGCGGCAGACCCAACAGGCCGACCAGACCCAGGTGCTCGCCCTGCAACAGGCCCACCGTGACCGGGAGCGCGGCGGACACCAGCGCGGTCACCGGCGAGAGCACGTTCATCGGGCCGATGGCGAGGGTCTTGTAGAGCAGGGCGAACGCGGCGGCCGAGGCCACCCCGGAGGCGGCACCCCAGCCGAGCGCGGAGGAGCTGAAAGAGGCGCCGAGCACGGGCCACAGCACCAGCTCGACCGCCAGGCTGGCCGGGGCGGCGACCATCACGGTGCGCAGAACATGGGCCTTGCGGGCACCCAGGCCGCCGAGGAAATCGGCGCATCCATAGGCAAGTGAACTGCCCAGGGCCAGCAGCAGAGCTATCACGAGACGATCCCTTACGATTACAGTGGAACGACTAAACCGTACAACGGAATGACCACTCTTTGTCAACCAACCGACCGAGCGGTGCATTCCACTGTCGATGGTGAGGATGATGATCAGGTGACCGAGACACAGGCGGCCCTGCGTACGCTCGCGCACAACGTCCGGTCGGCACGCACCCGCGCGGGCCTGTCCCTGGACGAGCTCGGCCGCCGCGCCAAGGTCAGCAAAGGGGCCCTGGTCGGGCTCGAGAAGGCCCAGGGCAACCCGAACTTCGCCACCCTCATCCGCCTGGCCGACACCCTAGGCGTCTCGGTCTCCACCCTGATGGAGGGACCGTCCCAGGGCCGTGTCCGCATCGTGTCCGCCGACGCTGTCATGCCCCTGTGGGCGGGAGAGCGGGGCAGCGAGGCCCGGCTCATGCTGACGACCTCGAACCCTGCCCCGGTCGAGGTGTGGCGCTGGCGCCTGGAGCCGGGCGAGGAGTACCCGAGCCACCCCCACCAGGCCGGAGTCGTCGAAACCGTCAGCGTCACCGCGGGGCGCATGGTCCTGGTCGTCGACGGCACGGAACATCCGGTCGAGGCCGGCCAGACCGCCACCTTCGACGGCGACACCGCCCACACCTACCGCGGGTCGGGCAGCGAGACCTGCCACCTGCTCATGACGGTCCACCTGCCACCCGGCCCGACACCCACGCCCTGATCCCGCCACCGCATCCGAACCCGCGGCGGCCCGCCCCGCACAGCCCTTGCGCGGGCCAGATCCGGTGCTTGTGCGGGTATGAGCGGCGCCGTCCGCCCCGAACACCGCCTCGGAACAGGCAAAGCGGCAGCCGCAACACTCGGGGCAGCTCACCTCTGCGTGGGCGACCAGGGCGATCCGCAGCCGGTCCTCCATCAGCTCCCGGTAGTCGATACCCGGGCCTGGGAAAGCGGGTGGTGGAGAACTCCTCGACGATCACGAGATCGAACTCTTATGCCGTCATGCGCGGCAGTGCACTCTGCGACTCGTCCAGGACGACTTCCACCCGCAGCTGCGGATACGTCCGGTGGACATCAGTGAGGACTTCATTGACGACGGCAAGGTCACCGACATATGGCTCTTGTGCCAGGAGCTCGGCCGGCCGGCTGGCCGAGGTCGACCTGCTGGCGAACAATGCCTCCCTTGCCCGTTGGGACACGGTGCGGCCGACGGACAGCAGCTTTGCGGCAGCGCTGGAAACCATTGTCCAAGGGCTATGCGCCCGGCTCAGCTGACGCACGGCCGAGCCGGTCCGCGGGCCCGGTTGACGGCCTGAGCGTCAGAGCTTTGGCACCTTCAGCCTTGCGAAGAGCTCTAGGGTGGCCGGATCGGTGGAGTAGAGAACAGTGCCACGAATCGAGCGTGTCATCAGGACCCCGTAGGCGTTGCGGAGACGTTCGGTGAGGATCTCGTCGGAGTCGATGCGGATCGCTTTGCTCTTCACGTACTCCCGGTTCAAATGCCAGGAGCTGCTGTTCCAGGTCAAATCGGGGCCCATGATGACCCCGCCCCACTCGTATTCCAGGCCCTGCGCGGTGTGTACGCAGCCGATTTGCCCGAACCCGCCGTCTGCTGTTGCCCAGTAGTGGCGCTTGGGGACGCCCGGTGTGCTGTGGGAGTCCTCGGCATTCCATGGCCGTGCCCAGTCCTTCTCCGGAGCGACGTCCGGGAACGTGCCGGATGTATCGGTCCACTCCCAGCACATGCCGGCTGTCATCCGGGCGCTCGCACCAGAGTCGAGCTTGGACTGCAGAAACTTCTCCATCCGTGCGGCGCTGTCGCTGTAGTACAGCTCGAAGGGCTCTGATTCGGTGCCGTCACCGGCCTTCCACTCGAGGGGGCGCTGTCGAGCAGACGCTTCACCCAGGTGTCGAAGGTGGAGCTGCCTACCGCGCGCAGTGGCCGGTCGAAGCTGATCTCCACGACCTCCGCAGGCAGCTTCAGGATCTCTTCGATGAGCAGGTCCTCGGACCAGACCTCGTCAGCGAACAGCCGCTGGTCTCCGTCGATGAAGAAGACAGGGACCCTGGCGCGCGACGCGACGACCTCGACGGACGACTCGCCGTCCCGCATGTAGAAGGAGCCCTTCATCGGGCGTTCGGTCAGCCGGTGCGCCTCGTCGCACACGATGAGGTCGAGTTCGTCCGGAGCGTGTTTGTCGGCAAGCTTGTTGAGGGTCATGAACTTTTGGCCGTAGCCGCGTGCGCCGCTTCGGAAGTTCTCGCGGGACGCCACACCTCCCGATACGAAGCGTGCGTCGTAGCCCTCCCTGATCGCGTCGCCCAGCAAGGTGAGCGCGACAAGAGACTTGCCCGTGCCTGCTCGTCCGCGCACCACATAGACCTTCTTCAGGCCGACTGACGGCGTACGGACGCAATCTATGACCTCTTTCACGGCCCTCAGCTGGTTCTCCACCAAGCTGAAGCGGGTGTGACCGTTGACGACTGCCCCGGTCTCCGAGGTCAACAGCGCGGTGGAGCGACGCCGCTCCAGCAGTGCCTCCGCGGTATCCGCGCCGCTGACCGGACTGAAGGTGGCTTTGAGGAACGCCCGCAGCTTCGCTGGCTGACGGGCTGTGAAGGTGCGGATGCCGGGGCACGGCAGGACCTGGCTGATCCACTGTGACTGCGGATCCTTCAGGTTGTGCAGGTAAGCAGCGCCCGCGATGCGGACGTACCGGTCGTCGAACATGCTGTGGTGCTGCTTGAGGGATTCGAGGTTGTCCCGCACCTGCACGGCCGGGTGCTTCTTGTGCGCTGAGAAACACGGCGCGTAGACGCGTTCGATCACGCACTGAGCACACAGCGCTGCTGCGCCCGGCTTTCGGCACTCGGCGCACAGTCCTTTGGCGGCGTGAGCCAGGCCCGGGCGTTCGACGGAGCTCCACTGCTTGAGTTCGACGGCCGCGAAACTGAGCCCGCCTTCTGGGTGGTGGCCGGCCAGGAGCACGTCGATCGGGTTCATCTTCGGATGTACCCGGTACTCCACGAAGACCCACACCTGGCCCAGCCCGAGATCCTTGAGAGCCGTGGCGACCTCGTAGACGCTCTCCCGCCATGAGTCGATGTCACCGGTCGATGGCTCTTGTCCGGTGGGGTGTGCGGCGCGGTAGCACGCGGCGATCTTGTCCTTGACGCGTTCCCGGTCCCGGACCATCTCCTCGGCGGGCCAGTACGCCTCGAGCTCCGACCACTCCGACCCGCTTGCCATGATGTCCACGCACTCCCCGTTGCCGACTGCACAAATCACGTGGACGCCAAGGGCGTTGACAGTGGTGCCGTTGGTGTCAACGAGATGGACGAGTATCCCAGTGGTTCAGGATGCCGACAAGCGATCTTTGGCCTTGGTCGGCTGCCACCGGCAACAAGCCAGCGGCCGGCCACGCCAACGAGCCTCGCTCCACGACTCGCTTCGGCGCCGCCGGCACCTGCCGTGCTGCACGGCGCGGCTTACGGCCTGGAACACGGTTGAGAGGCCTGAGGGCACGAGCGCGATGCCTGGACTCAGCCTTTTCGCGCAGCCGACGCCAGCGCTTCGAACTCGCCGAGGGCAGCCTGCAGATCTGCGACGATGTCCTGTGCGATCTGCTCCGGGGGGCGCAGGTTGCCGGGATCCTCACTCGGATCATGATCCCACCAGAGATCGAGATTGAGGTGGTCGCGCTGCAGCAGTTCGTCGACACCGAACGCGCGAAAGCGTCCGGTGTCACGACGTTCTGTGCGTGGCCTGCCGGGCAGGTATGCCTGGGCGAAATCATCCAGGTGTGTACATTGCAGCGGCTTGCGGCCTGGCGAGAACTGGCTGCCGGAGCGGAGATCGTAGACCCACAGCTGTGAGGTCCGGGGCCCGGCAGCGGCGGACTGCCGGTCCTTCTCGAAGAAGAGGACATTGGCAACGACATCCCCGTGCGGCGAAGCCTGCCGAATGATCATCCGTCGCCTGCAGAAGGCGATGAGCTTGCGCTGGTCAGCCCGTACCGGCCGACCAGCGCTGGGCCCTTTCTCGCTAGTTACAGACCGAGCCAGGAACAGATGAGCTGTCCCAGTACGTAGACGCCCACCTTGGTCACGGCCTGCCCGGCGTGCCGCAGAACGGTCCGCCGCTTGGTGTACTTCTCCGCGTGCAAGAGGATTCCTCTCTCAGCAATGGCCCGCCCCAGTCGGCACGGAGGCGCCACCCGGCGCCGCCGGGAGGACGAACCCGCAGAACGAGTAGGGCAGTTGAAGCTTGAGAAAGGGCTTGAGCGACAGATTACCTGTCCATGGATGCCCACGTGATCGAATCAGGCGATCTAGAGCCGTCGACCCGCAAAGTGAGCGGGGCGCGCGCACCCGGGACGTCAGTACCGGGTACGACCGTGAACCGCATGACCGCCACCACCGTGAGGGCCACGCCAGCCGACTCGGCTGCAGGCCCACCGATGCCGGAGACGAGCAGCGTGACGGCGATGCTGCAATGGCCCTTCGTTCCTGCAGGCTGGCGACTAACGCTGAGCCGAGGGTCTGCCCATGCAGGTGCCGGAGCGACTGAGAGGGGCCGTGCCGTGGGGACAGCGATCCGTCAGGCCGCGGGCAACTGCTGCGTGTCGCCGGGGGCTCGTCCGAAGACAGTATCGAAGGCGAGTGCGTGTCTGGTGGGCAGGAGGTGGTAAGGGCTTCCGGAGCCGCGGACGGTGTGGGGGCCTGTGCGGCCGGTCGTGAGGAAGTCGAGTGGGGTGAGGACGTCCAGGTTGTCAAAGACGTAGCAGACCGGCAGCCCCGTCCAGGCCGCCAGCTGCAGGTGGGCTTTGACAGCTGCGGTCTCGACCGCGTGCCGGCCGGTGGTGCTGCTGGTCATCCGGCTCTTGCAGTCGATCATGAACAGATGCCGGCCCTGTGCAGCGATGAGGTCGGGGGCCCAGCGCAGGAAGCTGTCGGTACTGCGCAGTGCGGCACTGACCATGGGGCTCAGTACGCCCTGGCCCCACTCGTCGACGGCCCACCCGCGGATGCCCAACTCCCGTGCGACGCGCTGTTCGTGGGCGTCGCCGATGTCCTTCCTTCGTTGAAAGCTCGTCATACCGGGGAGTGTTGCGCAGCGGCGACGTGCCAAAACCACGCAGGTACAGCCGTCGGCCAGTGCCGGTCACGGGCGTTGGCAGTCATCGTTGTTCATTGGTGTCCGTTGTGGTCCGCTGGTGTCCCACTGCGTCCCACTCCGGGCGGTGAGAGTTGACGCGAATTCGCCCCCCGGCAGGCCCGGAATGAGGCGGTGACGGGTCGTGCCCTTCCGTGCCGTACTCAAGGCCTTGCTGGCCACTTTCCCGAGTAGACCCCGGCCTCCGTGCCGGGAGTGCCGAGCGGTGATGGCGATTCTTGAAATCGGTTCTGACCGCAGTTTCGTGAAGCTCATGATCGAGTGAGGATGCGGATCCGGAGGAGTCTGAAGGATGCCCGGTTGTACATGCTCCTCTTGATCGTTTTCACTCTGTTCACATTGCCTTCGACGACGCCAGAGCTCCATTCGAGGGTGAGGCCGGCGGTGACGGCGTCGAGGTCCTGGCGGAGAAATCCGGCGAACCCGCGAACAGGTGCGGGGGCGTCCTGTTCGGCCTGGCGGATCCAGTCCATCAGCAGATACCCGCGGCGGTGGGTGACCAGGTCGTGGAAGGTGCGGGCCAGGTCACAGGCCCGGGTGATGTCCGGGCAGGCGAGCCGGACTTGGAGGAGTCGTTCGTCGTCCTTCGGCCGGAGGTCTTCCCTGCGGCACATGATCCAAGAGGTGAATCTTCCGAGGGCTGGGGATGGCGGCCCGGACGGGCTCAGCGGTGCCGTCGCGGAGGGCGGCGAAGTGTTTGCGGATGGCGTGGACGCTGCCGCGGTAGTCCTGTGCGCGGATCTCGGCGAGGACCTGGGGTGCGGTGATGCTGCCGCCGGTGTCGGTGAAGCGGGCGGTGGCGTATGCCTTGAAAGGGGCGAGGACGCCGGTGGGTCGGCGGTCGCGGGCGGAGGCCAGGAGGGTGTCGAGGTCGGTGTCGCGGAAGCGGCGCACGGTCTTGCGGTCCAGGTGGAGGCGGCGGGCGATGGCGCTGATGGTCCAGCCGGCACTCACGAGCCGGTGGACGTCGGCGTGTCGCTCCCGGGTCCGCTCGATGATCTGGGTGCGGGGCAGTTCGGCGGGCGGCAGCTCGGTGATCGTGACGGTCGCCGCTACCGGCACCTCGGTCTCCTCCTCTGTATGTTTTCGCAGGCAGGAGCGGTGTTGGTGGCAGGTCTTCTCCACGGCCGCGCCGAGGTTCTGCAGCAAGTGCCACCGGTCGGCAACCTCCAGGGCGTCCGGTGCGACCTCCTTGATGGCCTTGCTGTAGGCGGTGGCGCGGTCCCTGCAGATGATCTCGGCGCCGGGATGCGCGGTGAGCCAGGCGGCGAAGGTGTCGCACTCACGGTCGGGCAGGACGTCGACGACGCGGCCGGATTCGACGTCGACCAGCACGGTGCCGTACCGCTTTCCCTTGCGGAAGGCGAAATCGTCGACACCGAGGACGCGCGGCGCCCGTTCCGGGACGGCCGGCTCCGTGAGCAGGGCCAACAGCCGCGTCCGGCCCGCCTTCAGCCGCATCCTCCGGCACAGCCGTTGACCGGGACGACCACCGAGCTCGACGGCGACCGCGTGCTGCCACTGCTTCAGCCCGAGGCTGGAACGCCTGTAGCGCTCGCTGAGCTGGGCGACTTGCTCGACGAACGTCCGTCGCGAACACCGACCACGGTCGCAGAAGAACTGCCGGACCCGTAACCGAACGGTCGGACTCCGGCCGTTCACCGGCAGTCCGGCCAAGCCTCGCTGGTACGACGAATGCACCCTCGACGCCTGCGAGTTGCATCCCGGACAACGTGGTGGCGGCCCGCACGCGACCGCCTCGACGACCAGCCCCTCGGCGGCCTCGGTGACGTGCGTCAACCGCACATCGAAACCGGAGAACAGAACATCAGCGAGCGATTCGACCCCCATACGCAGGATGTCCCGCAAAGGAACGTTCCTGTATGCCGCCCCTGACCTGGGCATTCACGAAACTGCGGTCAGAACCAGGTTCAGAGAGCGCCATCAGCCGGGCAGAACGTCGTGATCCATCTGACGGACCGGCGATTCATCTGCAGCACGGCCAACTGCCGCGCCGCACGTGCGCCGAGCCGTTCACGCGGCTGACCGCCCCGTACGTACGCTTCACCACACGGCTCGACCACGTCATGGAGCGTGTCGGCCTCGCACTCGCCGGGCGAGTCGGCGCCCGACTGACTGCCCAACTGGGCTTCAGCGTTGGACGGATGGCCATGTTGCGTAAGGTCTTGGCGTTACCCGACCCGCAGCCCACCACGCCGCGCGTGCTGTGCGTGGATTCGTGATCCGCCGAGGGCAGACCTACTCGACGCTGTGCAGGAAGGCATCGGCCTGCAACGCTACTTCCTGTCATAGGAGTTCACCGAGAGCGTCGTCCGCCGCACCTTCCACGACCTCATTCCCCAAGCACACAGGGCCCGCATACCTTGAACCAGACACCCACGTTCCGGCGTTGTGGCTTGCCAAGGTCAGCCCGCAGGAGGAAACGATATGACCACCACCCGTAACGTGCCCGGCCTGCCCTTCACCCTCTCGACGTCGTCCGACGAGGCGTGGACCACCGACGAGGCGACCGCCACGCTGACAGCCGCAGCGGCCGCTCACAGCGACATCTTCATCGACCCGGGAGCAGACTCTCAGCTCAACGCCGAGTCCATGCTCAACGCCGCGACCCTGCTCGGCGTCCCCCCGGAGGGTGACTTCCAGTTCAGCGCACGCGTCACCGTCAACTTCGAGTCCACCTTCGACGCCGGCGTACTGCTCTTGTGGATCGATGACCGCAACTGGGGCAAGCTCTGCTTCGAGTTCTCTCCCGACCGCGAGCCCATGATCGTCTCCGTGGTCGCCCGCGGCGTCGCGGATGACGCCAACGCCTTCGCTGTCGACGGCCGGACGGTGTGGCTGCGCGTCTCCCGAATCGATCACGCCTTCGCCTACCACGCATCCCTCGACGGCAAGACCTGGCGGTTGATCCGCTTCTTCACCCTCGACGACACATCCACGTCCGCCTCCATCGGCTTCGAGGCGCAATCGCCGACCGGTGACGGCTGCGTAGTCACCTTCGACGACATCCACTTCACCCGCGAGCGTCTGCACGAACTGCGCGATGGCTCGTGACTCAGGGCCCATTGGCGGGCTAGCCGCCTGAGCCGGTGGCCGACGGCGGTACCTGGACGACGAAGAACAGGAAGTTGGGTTGGTCGACAGGTCCTGGAAGCCGTCCGGGAACATTTCGCGGGCGGCCGGTTCGGGCTGCGGCTCGCTGATGGCGGAAAGGCGGAAGCCGACCGTGGTGAAGGCATCGGTCATCGCGTGCAACGGCCTGCGCCACAACTCCATCGGGACGGAATGCCCGTTGAGAGGATAGCTGGTTGTCGCGTGGTAGTCGGGTCGGGGATCCCGGTGGGCGTAGGCCGTGAAAAGGTGGTTCGCCGACGCGATCAGCCGGCCGCCGGGCTGGAGTACTCGCCGCAGCTCGGCCAGCGTCGGCCCCCAGTCCGGAGCACCAGGCGCATCGGCTCGTCGCGCGTGGCCGGGCCGCGATTGCGGCCACCTGAGCCGCCCCGCCCCACGATCACCAACCGAGTCATCGGTGTCGTCCCGCTCAGACGCCCCGAGTGGGCTTCGGCTGACCGTCACCGATCACTGGGCCTGCCGACCTGAGGGTCGGTGGGCTCACAACGTCAGGTCACCGATCGAGACTGGTCCAGTCAGCTGCCGATCGCATCCCGCGACACGTCATGCCGCGGGCCGATCCTGAACTGCTCGTTGTTCCACCGCTCATGTGGTTGGAGCGGGCCGGGAGTGTCCACCGCATCGGCCGGGTTGTCTGGGATCGAGGGGCGGAGCGGTGGATGGTGCAGTGTCGGCGGTGGGTGGGCCGGGGGAGGTCGGGCTGGGTCAGTAGCCGTAGCCGCCGTTGCTGTTTTGCTGCGTTGAAGGGGCCGCCGGGGTCGTTTTCTTGACTGCGGTGCCGTGTGCGTCCAGGGTGAACCAGATGTTGTCGATGCCTTGTCCGTTGATGTCGTGGGCTGTCCGGTCGCCCGTGTAGTAGTACAGCGGGTGTCCGGCGTACGTCGCCTGGGTCTGTTTGCCGGTGTGCGTGGTGCCTATCAGGGCGGCGTGGGTGCCTTTGCCTGCCTTCGGCTTGCCCTTCATGGGCGGCCAGAGTTTGAGGCAGGCAGCGTCGCAGTTCATGGAGTTGCGGTTCTTCCTGTCCCTGGTGAACAGGTACAGCGTCCGTCCGCCGCCGTCGACGAGCACGGTGCCCAGCGGTGAGTTGTTCGCCCTGATGGTGGTGGCGTCCATGGCCGCTTGTGCCGGTGCCTTGCTCCGGGTCCCGCTGCCGCTGGCACTGTTTCCTGTGCTGCAGCCGGCCAGAGAGAGGGCCGCCACGAGCGCGAACCCGGTTAAGGTGATCCTTCCTCGGTTCATGATGTTTTGGTCCCTTCTCGCAAGGTCTTACGGGCGAGTCTTGGGGGTTGTACGGGCGGGCCCGGCCGAGGGATTGCGCCGCGCTCCCGGAATTTCCTGGCGACTTTTCCAATCCCTTGACCCGACTCGTACGTACACACCGGCGTGGTGCTGTTCTCACGCGCGGACCGGGTCGACGACGTCACGCTCGTCGCCGGCTTCGCGCTGGGCGACGAGCAGGCGTCCGTCGCCTTCGTCAGGCGTTTCCAGAACGCCGTCTACGGCCTCGCACTGTCGGTGACCCGGGAGCCGGCCCTCGCCGAGGACGTGAGCCAGGAGGTATTCGTACGGGCCTGGCGTGCGGCGGGCAGCTATGATCCCCGGCGCGCCTCGGTACTCACCTGGCTGCTGACGATCACCCGGAACGCCGCCATCGACGCCGTCCGGGCCCGCCGGGCCACGCCCACTCCAGCCGAGACCATGGAACGGCTCATCGACGTGACCCTGCGCTGCGACGCCGGGTCCGGCGATCCCGAGCGCCTGGCCCTGACCGTCCTGGAGAGCGAGCGTGCCCTGTGCCGGCTGCGTGCCCTGCCGGCCGAACAGGCCCGCGCCGTGGCGCTCGCCGTGATCGGCGGTTGCACCGCCGCCGAGGTCGGCCGGCACGAGAACATCCCCCTCGGCACCGCCAAGACCCGTATCCGCACCGGCTTGCGAAGGCTGCGCGACTTACTGAAGGAGGAACGCCGCGATGGAACGCCACCCTGATGAGGGCGCACTGATCGCCCTGGCGCTCGGTACCCTCCCCGGCCAACCAGCCGAACTGCTGCGTCACCTCGCCCACTGCCCTGCCTGCCACTCGGCCTACGGCGATGTCTCGGCGGCCGTGGATGCGGTACTGCCTGCCTCGCCTTCGGTCGCCCCTCCGGCCGGGTTCGAGGCACGGGTCCTCGACCGCCTGGAGCTCGGCCGACCCGCCGGTTCGCGTCGGTCCTGTGCCGCACGCGATTCGTCCCCGGCCCCGCAGGACGGGCAGTGCGCTCCGCCCGGCCCGGACCGGGCACCGATCCGCCGCTTTTTCGGCCGTCGCCGCTCCTACCGGACGCCGCTGCTGGTCGTCGCGGCCGCGGCCGTCGGGATCTGTCTGGGGGGCGTCGGCGGGGCCGAACTTGGCCGTGACGCGGCCCCGGTCCACGTGGTCCCGAGCGATCACGGAGCATCCCTGATCACCGCTGCGGGAGTACCGGTCGGCACGGTCGAACCGAGCCGGGCCGGTGACGACCGCGTCGTGGTCATGCAGATCACGGCAGGCCGCCCTGGCACGCACTACACCTGTCGGCTCCAGCTGAACGACGGTTCCACGCGCGACGCGGGCGCTTGGTGGATGTCGGCTTCCGGACGGGCCACCTGGACCGCCTACGGGGCTGCCGACAAGATCGACCGTGTCGAGCTGGTGACGGACGACGGCCGAGTCTGGTCGTCGGCCGCCCTCAACGGCTGACGCCCTGGAAGGAGGTGGGTTGGCCGTGTGGGTTGGCTGTGGGCGGTCGCGGATGGGTTGTAGCTGGTCCTGCGTGTGGTCTGTGCTGGTAGTTGCTGCCATGCAGTGACCAGATGGTTGCCATGGAGTGGACACAGGGCAGGGAGTGCGGCCGGGTAACGGTGTCGTCAGGCGGCGTGGTCGTCCTGCCGCTGCCGCTGCCGCTGCCGCGTCAGCCGGGTCGTGGTGGCTCCATCGCGGGCAGGGTCGTCTTGGGCGGCCTGTTGCGGGGTTGGCATGATGCGCGATGTTGTAACGGTCAGCGCGGTGAAGGGCGTGTCCGGGGCGGCGCTGGGCGAGGCGGGGGAGTGGGCGGGCTTGTTGGGGGTGACGGCCGTTAGCACGTAGATTTCGCCGCTGCTCTCACCATCGGTCTGTCCACCAGGGCCCTGGTGCCGTCACGAGGCAGTAATCCCGTTGTGGTGAGTGCCCGGTCATCGCCACTCACCACGGCGCGGCGGCATCACTGGCTCGCCGGACCGGTGGCTGGGCAAGCACGGTGCTGCACGATCCGAACGGGTCTGTGGCCAGGGGTACGCGGCGAGAGCCGTCCCGTTCGGTGAGTGCCGGGAACCGGTCACGCGGGGCCGTGACCGAACCGCCTGGATCCGGTCGTGACGGTGACCGATTCCATGAAATCGGTCACCGGCTCACGCCCCGGAAATCAGTCAGGCGCAGCCGCCTGGAAATCGGTCACGCCCCCGGGACCGGTCATGCGCCCACTGGCCTGGATAACGCCGTGAGGCCCGTTGACCGATTCGGTGAACGGGTCTCACGAGTGAGGGGTGGCCAGCTCTTGACCGTCCGGAGATGCGAGCGGCCGGCGGCGTGATGCAGCTCCTCACGATGTGTCTTCGCCTCCCTGAGGCGATGCTGTCCCGTACTCGGCGACGTCCCCCTACGGCGACCTGCCTTGGCACCGGACGGCTTCTTCTTCCGGGACTCGAACTCTATAGTCCAGCCGATGATGGTCAGCAGTTCCTGCTGCTGCTCATCCGCCTGCTCCTGGGGCTGCGGCGCGCGCCGCAGCCTCGCCCGGCCGTGACGGTCGCGTCCCGGTCGCCGGCCTGCGAGGCCTTGCCGGGCCAGTGGCGATCACGGGCTCCGGAACATCCTCGATTCCCCCGTGCGCGTGCGCCGGGACGGCTGCGGTGACCGGGGTTTCGGAGTTG
>NZ_JBVJPM010000036.1:0-51745 GCF_055582645.1 Streptomyces sp. NPDC107517
AGGGACTGGACGCGGTGCAGGCGGTGGCCGCGGTCCTGGCGGGTTTCCGGGTGTCCGCGCACGAATGGAAAGATCTCCCCCTCCTGGCGGACCGGTTGGAGCTGAGCATCGACCGCAACGTGACACGCACGACGCTCGGCGACGCCGAGCTGTTCGTGACCGCACTGATCCTGGAACTCGACCAGGACACCGTACGCATCATGGACTGCGGCCACCCGCCCCCGATCGCCGTCGGCCCCCACGGCGCCCGCATCCTGGCGACGACCCCCGCACTCCCCCTCGGACTCAAAGAACTCTCTCCCGTCCCGGGGCTGACGACCATGCACAGGCTGCCGCCCGGCGAAGTCCTCGTCCTTTACACGGACGGCATCAGCGAGGCCCGCAACTCCGACGGCGTTTTCTACCCCGTCGTGGAACGGCTCACCGAACACTTCCGCGGCACACAAAGGACGGATCCGGAGGCGGTCGTGGCGTTCCTGGAGACCGACACCAGGAACTGGTCGGCCACCTCCGAGAGAGACGACCAGGCCGTACTCGCCATGGCCTTCATCTGAAACGGCAAGGCCGCACACCGCACCTCTTCTCGCGGACCGTGATCTCCTTCGAGGCTTCGACACTCCGAAGATCAGCCAGTGGCCGTTCATCCATGCCGGCACCATCCCGATGCTGGAGCAAACCCCTGCATCAGGTCGAACCCCTACACCACTTCCTTGGACGCAACCCGAGCGTTGAAGATCGGGAAGATGTGCTGACGGTGATGACGCCTGTACCTCACTACCTACGGCATGTCTGAGCTGAGCTCAACAACCAACTGGACTGGGACAACCAGTAGTTCAGAGAAGCCTCCGTCTGCTGCTCCCCTACGCCCCGACCGCGCCCAGCGCGGCCAGCTCGTAGAGATCCGCGGCAACCTCCTGGACCGGATCGCCGACGCCGAGCGGGAAGGCTGGTTCGGCGAGATCGAAGGGCTCCGGGTCAGCCTCGCCGGCGCCGATTCCAAGATCTGCCAGATCGACTCGGCGCCAGCGGGCGGGCCCGTCCTGCTCGGGCTGTCGACACCGAGAGCGGAGCGGCAAGGATGATCAGGACGGTGCCGGTCAGGCTGCCGGGTCGCCCAGCATCGTCAGGATGTCGCCGACAGCGTGCTCGAAGAGGGGCTCGGGGTCACTGAGGGCGAAGTCGAGGTGTCCGAACACCTCGACCGCGACCGTCCCGTACAGCCGGGCCCAGCAGGCAACGAAGACATAGATCACTTCCAGCGGCACCGGCTCGCCAGCCAGGTGCTCGCGCACCTCCTCCAGCTGCGCGATCCACGCAGGGTCAAGGCCCACGGGCGCATGGAGGGCGCCGCGCCGCCAGAGCTGGACCATCAGGTCGAGGACGATGCCCCCGAAGCGCCAGCTGGGATCGTGCGCCTCTGCCCCGGGAGCGGTGTCGGCATCCTCTACAGGCTTGGCGAAAAGCAGAGCAAACTCCCGCGGGTGGGCCAGCGCCCAGCGGCGCAGTTCCTGGCACACCGCCCGCAGCCGCTGCCCGGGTTCCTCGGCCGGCAGTTGCTCGCGCGCCGCTGCCAGGGTGGCGGCGAGCTCGTCGTAGAGGTGTGAGACCAGGGCCTGGACCAGTTCCCGGTGGCCCGCGTAGTAGCGGTACAGCCCCGGTGCCGTCAGGCCCATCTCCCGGGCGACCGCCCGCACGGTCACCGCGGACGGCCCCGCCTCGACCAGCAGACGGCGGCTGATGCGCATCGCGTCGGCCAGCGCCTCGTCCCGCACGCGATGGCGGCGCCGTTCCGCCGTGGCTCCCGGGGTGTCCGTCATCTGGGCGGGCCTGCCTTCCGCTTGACAAAGTTAACAGGTATCACTTTAGCCCTCCGGTAAGAGTTAACGGTGTTAACAATTGCTTTGGGGGGCTCATGACGTACGGCATAGTGCTGACCTACACACTCACGCCGCGCTGGCTGGCGCTGCCGCGCGAGGAACGCAACCGGATGCGCGAGGCGCACATCGAGCCGGTCTTCGCCCGGTACGCGGAGCAGGTGACCGCCCGGTTCTTCGACACCGAGGCCTTCAGCGGCCGCTGCTCAGACTTCGCGGTCCTGGAGACCGAGGACCTGGGTGCCTACTACTTCCTCATCGAGGCCTTGCGCGACACCCCGCTCATCAGCGACGGCCACCTCGTCCTCGGCGAGGTCCTCCTCGGCGTCCGCGACGGCTTCCAGAGCTACGAGCGTCACCTCGCCCCGACCGCCCCGGCTGCGGAGGCCCACGCGTGAGCGGGCGCACCACTCGCGGAGGGCTCTGGCCGCTGCAGCTGATGCGGACCGCGGCCGTGCTGGTGCGGTGGAGGCTCGGCGGGCCCACCTGGCCAGCCGCAGCAAGCGCCGCACTGGCCGCCCTCGTGGCCGCACAGCAGGGCCTGGGCGAGGCCCGGATGCTTGCGGGCATCTGCCGCTCGGCATGGCGATCTTCCGATTGGCCACCGCCCTGGCGTACTGGACCTGCGCCTACGCTCCCGCCGCCGACGCGCGCATGGCTCCGGCGGAGGCTGCCAAGTGAGACACGCGGTTCGGCCGGCTCTCAGCCGGCGGGCGTTCCTGGGGCTGACCGCCGGCGCCGCGATCACGCTCAGCGCGGCCGGCTTCGGTCCTGCGGTGGACCTCTGAGCCAGCAGCGTGCCGAAGCTCCCCGGCATCCAGCGAATGGGGTGTGAGTGGCAAGAGGTCCTGGTCGTCAGGGTCGGCGACAGGCGACCGCACTGCCCGTCTCTCCGGTGCGCGCTGAGCAAGGGAGGTGTAGACAGGAGTCATGCCGCAGCGCCTCGAAGGACTTCGACGGCCGGTGCGAGCGGGTCGGGCGTCGCTCGCCGTCCCGATCGCGTGGATCGTTGCGGTGTCCGTGATCGACATTCTTGCCCCGCCCGACATCCATCTGGGTCCGCTGCTCGTCGCGGCCCCGGCGATCACGCCGTTGTTCGGCGGGCCCTGGTCGGTGGGCCTGGTCGCTGCATTGGCGGTGATCGCGCAGACGGTCATCGGGCTGGTGCGCGATCCTGACACGATGCTCTCGTCCAACCACCAGGCACAGATCATCGCACTGGTGTTGGTCGGCGCTAGCCTGGTGGTCTTCTGCGTATTCCGGGAGCGTCGCGCAAAAGAGCTGGCGCAAGTGCGGTACGTGTCCGAGGCCGCCCAGCGTGTGGTCCTGCCGCCGCTGCCCACGGAGATCGGGCCGCTGCGCGTCGCTTCTCTATACCTTGCAGCAGAAGCGGAGGCCCAGATCGGCGGGGATCTGTACGCGGCGGCCCGCACCACGACCGGCACCCGGCTGATCGTCGGTGACGTGCGGGGCAAGGGGATGACCGCGGTCAATGACGCCGCCTTGCTGCTCGGAGCGTTCCGCGTCGCCGCCCACCGTCAGGCGAGCCTGGGCGAGCTGGTGAGCTACCTCGACCGAAGCGTGTGCTGGGACCTGATGGAGCCGGGCGAGACGGGCTGCTACGGGGAAACGTTCATCACCGCCAACATCCTGGACATCCTCGACCGGAACGGCAGGGTCGAGATCGTCGCCTGCGGGCATCCGCCGCCGGTCGTCCTGCGCAACGGCCGACCGACGACGCTGGACGCCCTTCATCCCGCACCCCCGCTGGGCCTGGGCGAAATGGCGCATCCGCGCTACCAGGTCGACAGTTTCCCCTTCGAGTCGGGAGACCTTCTGCTCCTGTACACCGACGGCGTCACGGAGGCCCGCGACGCCAGCGGCACTTTCTACCCGCTCGTCGAGCGCATCACGGGCTGGACCGAGAACGACCCCGACGTCTTCCTCGGTCGCTTCCGGCGCGACCTGCTGCACCACGTCGGCGGACACCTGAACGACGACGCGGCCATGATCGCCGTAGGACGCACTGCACACCCCTGGCCTGATCGGTCTCGACAGGACCCACCAGGGAGGCCTTACCGGTAGTTCGTTAAATCCGGTGGTGTGTGGGTTGACGGCAGGTCGGGTTGGTCGTAAGCCGGGTGGGAGGAGTCAACTGCCTTGCTGGGGGCTGAAGATGACCGCTCGCCGTCCGTGTCCGCCCGCGCCGGGGCCGTTGGAGGACTACGCGTCCCGGTTCGACGACCTCTTCTTCAGCCTGGCCCAGCGGCGAGGGTTTCGCGAGTACCTGACCGGACTGCTGGCGCCGCGGGAGCGGAACAAGACGATCACCTGCCTGGCAGGGGGCGAAACCGGTGGCAGGTGCGGCGATGCCGGGGGTGCAGCGGCTCCAGTTCTTCCTGTCCGAGTCGCCCTGGGAGGCCGAGCTGGTCAACGACCGGCGGCTCGAGCTGCTGCGTGAGGAGCCGTCGACGGCTCCTCACGGTGGCGGGGTCATCGTGATCGACGATTCCGGGGACCGCAAGGACGGCACGGCGACCGCGCACGTGGGCCGGGAGTGGCTGGGCCGGTTGGGAAAGACAGACAACGGCATCGTGACGGTGACCACGGTGTGGACCGACGGCCGCGTCTACTACCCGTTGCACGCGACTCCTTACACCCCTGCCCATCACTTCGCCCGCGGCCGTTCCGATCAGGTCTTCCGTACGAAACCGCAACTGGCTGCCGCCCTCGCGGCCCGGGGGAAGGAGGCGGGCTTCGGCTGCCGGGCGGTGGTCGCCGACTGCGCCTACTCCGTCAGCGACGACTGGTACCTCGTACTGCGCGAGGCCGGCCTGCCCTACGTGGTCGCGCTCAAGCCGCACCGCGGCACCTGAGCTCCGGCCGACCAGCCACACACCCCCATCGAAGCGGCCCACGCCCTGAACTGGCGCAATGCCAAGCGTCCAGGCGACTGGACACCCGTGGAGCGTCACTTCCGCGACGGGCACACCGAGACCTGGTGGGCCGCTGACGCCCGCCTGGGCGGCTACGGCCCCGACGCACCCCATGCCACCACCAGCCCGCACCCGCCGGCCGACCTCGCCGAGATCGTCCGCCTCTACGGACTGCGGCCATGGATCGAGCAGAGCTACAAACAGATCAAGGACGAACTCGGCTGGGCCGACTTCCAAGTCCGCTCCGACCGCGCCATCCGCCGCCACCAGACCCTGGTCAACTGCGCCTTCTCCTTCTGCTGGGACCAATGGTTCGCCCCACCCGGACCCCTCGATGCCACCGCGCCGGACCCCTGCCCCGACGAAGGGCCAGAGAGGGGGACCGGCACCGTCCCACCAGCCCCAACAGCCCTGCTGGCCCAGGGCCTTACGAGCCATCCGTTCCTGGCTCACCCCCGCCGTCACCCTCAACCGATGGTGGCAAGCCTGGACGGACACCGACCCACCCTCCGAGCTCCAGGCCCTGATCGACGCGATCACCACCGGACACGGCATTGACCTCTACCTCCGGATTTAACGAACTACCGGTAATCGGGTCTGCATTCACGCAGCCCAGAGATTCAGTGAACTCGACAAGCCCCATCGGGGCCAACTCAAAAGCACAGTGCGCCACGTGTCGTGCTCAAGGGCCAGGTAGCGCGCTCAGTCACACGTTCTTGTGACTGGGCACTGTGCACTTGAGTTGGCACCATTCGCCAACTCAAGTGCACACAGTGGAAGCCTTCACCGCGGCGGGACGGGATCTTCGTCCCGGCTCCAGCCGACACTCGTCCGGCGTCACTTACCGCTGTAGACCGGGAACGCGCCATGCTCGCCGTAGTCCACGTCGCGCAGGCCCCGCAGGGCATCCATGTCATCGCCGGAGATCGCGAAGTCGACCTCGGCGTTGGAGCGCATGTGCTCGGGGTTCGCCGTCTTCGGCAGCGACACCGTGCCCAACTGCAGGGTGTAGCGGATGCACAGCTGCGGGACGGACACGCGGTACTTTTCTGCCATCGCCTGGACCTCGGCGTTCTGCAGGATCGCTCCGTGTGCGATCGGCGAGTACGCCTCGACGAGGATGTGCTTGCCCTCGCAGTAGTCCAGGAGCTCTGAGGGGGTGTTGCCGGCGTGTACGAGCAGCTGGTTCACGTGCGGCACGACGGTCGCGCCCTGCAGGATGTTCTCCAGGTCCTGCTGCTGGAAGTTGGACACCCCGATGGAGCGGATCCTGCCGGCCTGATGGGCCTCTTCGAGCGCGCGCCATGCTTCGCGGTTGCCCTTGGCGTAGTCGCCGCCGCGGAAGTCGTTCCAGGGCTGCGGGCTGTGGATGAGCATCAGGTCGATGTACTCGATCCCGAGTTTTTCCAGTGACCCGTCGATCGCGTCGACCGCCTGGTCGTAGTCCTTGATCTCCGCTGCGAGTTTGGTCGAGACGAACAGCTCGTCGCGGGGCACGCCGGCGGTGCGCACGCCCTCGCCGACGCCGCGCTCATTGCCGTAGGCCTGGGCGGTGTCGATGTTGCGATAGCCGATCTCCACGGCTGCGCGGACCGCCTCAGCCGCCTGGTCGTCGTCGATGAACCAGGTGCCGAGCCCCAGCTTGGGGATCTCGACGCTGTTGGACAGCGTGTAGGTCTCGTCCAGGATGGTCATGCGGTTGCTCCGTTCTTCGGCAGCTCGCCGTACGCCTCGTCGGTGACGGGCTCGAGCCATTCGTTGCTGACGTCTTCGCCAGGGGTGATGAAGGCGACGTGGGAGAACCACGCGTCGGCCTTCGCGCCGTGCCAGTGCTTCGTGCCCGCCGGCACACGGATCACCGTTCCCGGCTCCATGCTGACGGGGTCCTCGCCCTCGGCCTGGTACCAGCCGCTGCCCGCCGTGCACAGCAGGATCTGGTCTCCGCCGCCGCCGTTGCCGTGGTGGATGTGCCAGTTGTTGCGGCAGCCCGGCTCGAAGGAGACATTGCTGACGGGAACGCTCCCCGAGGCGAGCGGAGCCAGGTAGCTCTGGCCGATGAAGTACTGCGCGAAGGCGTCGTTCTTCTCCCCGCGCGGGAAGATCTGGTCGAATCCGTTGACAGTCATTTCGTTCTTTCCTTCTGTTTCAGTGCGTCCCGCCCTAGCGGTTGACGTAGGCCATGTGCTGGGCGTTGTAGCGGTCGCCGCTGACGCCGACCCGCTGGGCGAGGCTGTCGAGGTCGGCGACCTCGTCCGCGGACAGGGCCAGGGCCGTCGCGGCGTTGTTCTCCTGGATGCGTGCCGTGCGGCGGGTGCCGGGGATCGGCACGATCCATGGCTGCTGCGCGAGAAGCCAGGCCAGGGCGATCTGGCCCGGCGTCGCGCCCTTGACTTCGGCGAGCTGCCGGACGTGGTCGACGAGTGCCTGGTTCGCGGCCAGGTTCTTTGCCTCGAAGCGCGGGACCCGATGGCGGATGTCCCCGTCGGTGAAGGACGTGGACGTGTCGACGGTGCCGGTGAGGAAGCCCTTGCCCAGAGGGCTGAACGGCACGAACCCGATGCCGAGCTCGGCGAGCGTGGGCAGCACCTCGGCCTCGGGGTCCCGCGTCCAGAGCGAGTACTCGCTCTGGACCGCGGTCACGGGGTGGACGGCGTGTGCGGCGCGGATGGTGGCGACCGATGCCTCGGAGAGCCCGAAGTGCCTGACCTTCCCCTCGGCGATCAGCTCGCCGACCGTGCCCGCGACGTCCTCGATCGGCACATCGGGGTCGACGCGATGCTGGTAGAACAGGTCGATCGCCTCGCTGCGCAGCCGCTTCAGGGACTCCTGCGCGACGCGGCGGATCTGCTCGGGACGGCTGTCGAGGCCGACACTCCGGCCGTCCTGGATGTCCCATCCGAACTTGGTGGCGATCACGACCTGGTCGCGGATCGGCTCCAGCGCCTCACCGACCAGCTCCTCGTTCACGTACGGCCCGTAGACCTCGGCCGTGTCGAAGAAGGTCACGCCCTCGTCGACCGCGGAGCGCAGCACCGCGATCATGTCGTCGCGGCTGCCGGGGTTGGGGCCGTAGCTCTGGGACATGCCCATCGCGCCGAGCCCGATCGCGGACACATCCAGGCCGCGTCCGAGTGTTCTGGTGTGCATCGTCATCCCTTTTGGATCGTGGTCGGGGGCCCGCTGCGGGGCGGTACTGCGGTGGACGTCGCGGCGAGGCTCGCAAGCAGCTGCAGGCGCTCCTGGCTGGGTGAGCCGGGCTCCGCGGTGTAGATGAGGAAGGACAGTCCGGGCTCGGCGGTCAGCTCCATCCCCTCGTACGTCAAAGTGAGGTCGCCGACCTCGTGGTGGTGGAACTCCTTGGTGCCCGATCCGTGGCGGCGCACATTGTGTGCTCCCCACCGGGTGCGGAACGCGTCGCTGCGCGTGGACAGCTCGCCGATCAGGTCGTGCAGCTGCTTGTCCCGGGGGTCTCTGCCGGCTTCGGTGCGCAGGATCGAAACGGTGACGTCCGCGGCCGCCTCCCAGTTGGGGTAGAACGCCTTGGCCCGTTCGTCGAGGAAGCAGTAGCGCGCCAGGTTTTCTTGTCCGGGGCCGTCGAACACCTCGTCGTAGAAGGCGCGCCCGAGGGCGTTGATCGCGAGGACGTCCATCCGTCCGTTGCGCACGAACGCGGGCCCGTGGTCGATGGCGTCCAGCGCACGGGTCAGGCTGTCTCTGGGCACCCATTTCTTCGGCCTGCGCCGGCGCACGGGCCGGGCGGCGCCATTGGCTGCCCGGGCGAGGTCGAAGAGGTGCTCGCGCTCGGCGTCGTTCATCTGCAGCGCCCGGGCGACCGACTCGAGGACGGCGTCGGAGACGCCGGCCAGGTGACCGCGCTCGATCTTGGCGTAGTACTCCGGGCTCACGTCCGCGAGCATCGCCACCTCGCCCCGGCGCAGGCCCGCCACCCTCCGGTGCCCGGAGACCGTCAGTCCAGCCTGCTCGGGAGTGAGGTTCGCTCGACGGGACATGAGGAACTCCCGTGCTTCGTTCCTGGCGTCCATGCCTTCCACGCTAGAGCGCGAAGCCGCTGTGAGGCACGCCCTGCCAGTACACCCCTCACCAGGGACTCCCTCGCCCGGCATGTCTGGCGATGTCATTGACATTGCACCGTCGACGATCGACCGACGGATGTCACCGCAGATAGGGAGAGATCATGGCTGAGAACACGAGCACCGGCTGGAGCGGCGGGAAGAACGCCTTCGGCGACTTCGCCCCGGGGATGATCCATTACACCGACAGGGTCCTCTTCGACGAGGTCTGGGAGCGCGAGGGCCTGTCCAAGCGCGACCGCAGCCTCGTCACCATCTCCGCGCTGACCGCGCTCGGGAAGATGGACCAGCTGCAGTTCCACCTCACCTTCGCCCGCCAGAACGGCGTCACCGACGAGGAGCTGCAGGAGGCCCTGCTGCACTTGGCGTTCTACTCCGGCTGGCCCAACGGCATGGGAGCGACGAGCGTGCTGAAGAACATCGTCGAGCAGCAGGACTGAGCACACACCAGGCGCGGCCGTCCGTGCCCGCATGCTCCCAGGAGACACCAGTCGTGCCGGGACAACGCGAAGGCGCGCCCTACCCACCACGGTGCGCCGCCAGCGCCAGCGCGGTACGGCGCTCTGCACGGATCAAGGCCGACCCGGCGTGGCTCATTGTGCAATTACCGCCAGCCCGGTCGAGCCCGTCGGCGCAGGCGGGGGCGGACCGTCAGGACGTGGACTTGTTGCGAGTGCCACCGCCGCGTTGGCGCAGGGTGACGCCTGCCTCGGTGAGGATGAGGTGCACGAAGCCGTACGACCGTCCGGCACTGTCCGCGGTGCTCCGGATGGAAGCGCCGCTCTCGTATGCGGCCTTCGGGCAGAACGGTTGAGTCATCGATGAGATTGATGCCCTGGAGGTCCGGTCCGGCCACGCAGGCTCCTGCCGAGTAGCCGCCGTAGGCGAACTCGGAACATCCGTGTCATTCCTGTCTGTTTACCGCACGGCGGGCGGGTCCTGACCCTCGTCGAGCAGTTGGTCGAGTTCCGCGTCGGCCTGCATCGACTGTGCCTCGCTACCGAACGGCATCATGGCGTGGCTGCGCTCCAGGTAGAGCAGCAGCGCCTGGTGGTCGAAGTGGATGTGGGCCTCGCCCCAATCGTTGCGGACTCGCAGCAGGACCGCGAGCGGCTCGGCCTGCTCAGCCACAGGCTCCACGGTGACGTCTCCTGTGCCCGCTGTACCGGTGAGGCCGGCGGACAGCAGGTCCCGCGAGATGACCCAGCAGGCGCTGCCATGGCCGGACCGGGACACGATCAGGCCGACGACGAGCGGGTCGTCGGTGGAGTACCTGAGCTTGATGTCGCACTGCTCGCGGTCGCCGCCGGGCAGGGTGACGAACCCCCGTGTGATGCCTTCGATTTGACGGTCACGGTCAGGACTCACCCTGCCCATCCTCTTCCCCATTGCATCCGCACGCCGACGGCTCGTGCGCCATCGCATGTACGTCTCAAAGATCGAACATAGCCATGTAGCCGGGCATGCACCCGACACCGGCCGGGGGTGGGCGTCAAGCCTTCGCAACGTCTTCGGAAGAGCTCGCACACCACTCGGCTCACCATGCGGCGGTGGAGCCGATTCGTCGCCTCTCATGTCACTCCATCGCGGCTTCCGCCGAGTCATAGATCTGCAAGGACCGGTGCAGGTTCGTGATCTGGAAGATCTGGAGGACATTCGGGTTCGTGATGACCAGCCTCAGGTCACCGGCGTGTGTACGGATCCGCTTGCCGATGCGGACGAAGAGCCCCAGGCCCGTCGAGTCCATGAACGAAACCCCCACCAGGTCCACGATGAGACGATGCCGGCCCGCCTCGATGCACGCGCTCACGTACTCCCTGATCCGCGGCACGGTGGAGACGTCGACCTCGCCGTGGACCTCGACGACGGCCCAGCCCTTTTCGTCACGGTGGCTGATTGCAAATTCCGGGTGCATGGTCCGCCTAACGGCGATGCCCTGGAGAGAGGTTTCGGGCCGTGCCTACCGCACACTCGTTCCGCATATGCCACGACCGTGGCCATGACCTCACCCACGAGCACGCCCAAATCCAAAGCCCCACCTCCGCGAAGGCGCGACATGCCAACCGCGGGACGCTGTCGGGGGCGGTACTCGGCACAGTGCGGAGCTCGAAGCAGATCAAGGCCCGGCTGCGGCGAACTGTGCGGTTACGGCTGGCCCGGTCACTGACGATGCCCCACGCGGTCCCAGCTGGCAGCCGTGGCGTGAGAAGCCCATCTCCCCGTGAGACACACTTGCGGGAGCGCTCCCACACCTACAAGGATCTGCGTCATGACTCCCCCGCCGGCTTCACAGGCAACCCTTCGCCCTTATCGCCCCGAGGACCGCGACGCCCTCTTCGACATCTGCGCACGAACCGGACACGAGGGCGGCGACTCCCGCCACCTCTACCCGGACCCGGAGCTCCTCCCGAACATCTTCGCCGCGCCCTACGTCGTCCTCGAACCGGACCTTGCTTTCGTCGTCGAGAACGGCGGACGGGCCGTCGGATACATCGTCGGTACGGCCGACACCGCATCCTTCGTCGCCCGCTACCGCGTCGAGTGGCTTCCCGGCTTGACGGACCGCTACCCCGCCCTTGTACAGCCCCCGTCCACCCCGACCGAGGTGATGACCGACTTGATGCACCGCCCGGAACGGATGGTGCTCCCGGAACTGGAGGCCTACCCGGCCCATCTCCACATCGATCTGCTGCCCTCCCACCAGCGGCACGGGTACGGGCGGCAGCTCATGGAGACCTTCCTCAGCGCCCTCCACGCCCAGGGTGTCCCGGCGGTCCACCTCTCCATGGTCACCAGCAACACCCCGGCCCGTGCCTTCTACGACCGCGTCGGCTTCCACGAGATCGCCGTCCCGGACCCTGGGCCTGTCACCTACCTAGGTCGGGCCACGACCAGCCCCTGACCCAACGGCCCGGAGAGCTCAACGAAAGATCGAGTCCGCCGCGTGGATCAGAATCAGCGTATGGCCGCGTTGATCAGAATCAGGTATGTACGAACCGTTCCGGCTCCGTCGGCGGGCACCGCCACGCCAGCCGGCCAGGTCCGGCCATCTCTGCAGTCACGGGGCGCGATCCTTGGTCTGCCCCCGCCTCTATGCGCCGACCGGGCCCGCCCTTCTTCGACGAGTCGTGGTACCTGCCGGACTATATGACTCTGCCGAAACCCCCACGACGTCATCACCATCACCGGCCGGCTGAGCATCCCTCTCGGGGTCACCCGAATCCTCGTTGCAGACCTGGCAGAAGCCGGCCTTGGAGAGATCGATACGGAGCCGACGGCTACCGCCCTGCGGAGGAAGCGATCTCAGACTTGCAGTCGGCGCCGTTGCCGCGGAAGGGTCGTAGGCGCGCGTTGAGCCACGGCACGGTGGCGGCGCCGGCGTTGTGCTGCTTGCTGTCGGAGCTGCGGGGGGGCTGGTGTGTCGGGAGGGGATCTTCCGACAACGTGGCGGCCGACACGTACAGGCAGTCACGGCAAGCGGTCGATGATTTCACCGAGCAGCACAAGGACATTTCTCCTGACTCCTTGAGTGAGGCCACGGCGGCGCAGGCTCGTGGTGACGCGCGGACGGAGCTGAACGTCCAGATGCAAAATTCCTACTGTTTCGACCCGAAGGAGCGGGCTCAGGCTCAGAGTTGGCTCGCCTTGATGGACCAGACGGCCGCGAGGGAAGCTCAGCAGCCGGCTCCCGAACAGACCGGGTGTTTCTGGCATGCCGAGGAGTGCTGAGCGGCGGTGCCGGAGAACACGATCGCGCCAACGACACGCGGCTCCGGCGTAGTTGACGGTGTCCGCCCGTACGGAAGATACGGATCAGACCTGGAGAACAGGCGAATCAGCCGCCTGCTCGACAAGGTCGGGCCCAGCGGACTCGGGGCTCAACTTGAGCCGATTGCTTGCGGGTAGTCGAAGAAGCCGGTCGGATCGTACTTCCGCTTCACCTTGACCAGACGGGGGTAGTTCGTGCCGTAGTAGGCCTCCCGCCAGTTCTTCAGCGTCGGGTCGGGGAAGTTCTGGTATGCCTGGTCGGGCGACTTGCGGGGGAAGATGTCGTCGTAGAACTGCTTGAGCCAGTGGAGGTTGGCCCTGGCGACGTCGGGGCGGTCGTAGTCCGCCCACGAGGTCTCGGCGGCGAAGACGAAGAGGTCGTTTCGGTGTACGAACGCAGTCGCGTTCGGCGCTACCTCGTTGATCTCACCGCCGAGGGCGAACATGGCGAACCCGGCTCCGTCCTCGTTGTTGCTGCCGGGCCAGTCCAGCAGGCGCTCGGCTGCCGCGACGACCTGCTGATCGGTCAAGAGGGTGCGGGAGTCCAGGATCGCCGATTTGGTGGCAAAGCGGTCGACGGGTGTGGTGGCGCTCAGCAGTTCGCTCGCCTCACCGGGCGTGACCTGCCGAACGGAAGCGCTGTTACGGTCGCGTTCCTCGGTCGTGCCGATCTTGAGCAGCGGGTCGAGGATGGCGCGCAGTTCCTGCACGGTGCCGTAGAACTGGCCGATGGCGTTGACGTTGGCGTTCGCATGGATCTGCGTCTGGGTCGTCCCGTTGGTGCCGATGCCCAGCCGCAGATGGAACCGCCTGTCGCCCGCGGTGTCCTGGGCGATGCGCTGTGCGGCGGCGATCACCGGCAGTACGGAGTCCAGGCTCCAGCGGAGCTGGTAGAAGCCCACGGTGCCTTCGAACTGCTCGTACTGGAAGGTGAATGAGGTGTGGACACCGAAGTTGTTGCCGGCTCCGCCGCGGCAGGCCCAGAACAGGTCGGGGTGCGAGTCCTTGTCGGCCTTGATCGTGTGTCCGTCGGCGAGGACGACGGTTGTGGCGATGAGCCGGTCGCAGGTCAGGCCGAACATCTTGTCGCTGAAGCCGATACCGCCGCCGAGCACTAGCCCCGCGACCCCGACGCTGGGGCAACGACCGGTCGGCACGAACATGCCATGGTCCTCCAACATCGGGTGCAGGTCGCCATTGGTGACGCCGGCGTCCACGGTGACGGTACCGGCGTCGTGCACGACCTTCATCGGCCCGTAGACGCGGGAGCGGGCACCGCCCGGCGCCGGGGTGGAGACGATGCTCTTCATGCGGGCCATGTTCAGCAGCAGGCCCGTGGTGGTAGAAAACCCGGCGTAATTGTGTCCCAGCCCCGAGCGCGGCACGGCGGGCAGCCCCACCGAGCGAGCCCAGCGGATCGATGCGGACACGTCCTTGGTGGTCGCGCAGGCGACAATGCCGGCAGGTCGAATTCCGGCGTACCTGTGGTTGAACGGCAGGGCCAGCGACTCGTATTCAGAGCCGTGCGGCCGGTAGAGCGTGGCCCCGGGGGACAGCGCGTCAGCCAGCCGCTTCCACTCCCGAGCGCCGACCGGCCCTGCCGCCTCAGCTGCCGCAGCCGCACTGTCCGGTGCCTGCAGACCCAGCGCCCCACCAATGCCGCCCAGCACACCTGCCCGCAGCACGTCCCGCCTGTCGATCACAGTGACCTACCCTCACGCAGCGGTCGCAGGCTCGTCCTGCGATTCCATCGGCCAGTTCACTGGTCGTCGACCGGCGCCACCCCCGTCTGCCGTCCACTCGCCACACCCACCACGCGAAAGGACGAGAGACGCACCGCCAAACAGCTCAGACACCGGTACCGCCGGCCCGTCGAACGCACCATGGCCTGCCTCGCCGGATGCCGACGTCTTCGCTGCCGCTACGAACGTGCCGTCAGCGCCTTCGCCTGCGGTACTCGGCAAAGGCGCTGACGGCTTTCCGGACACCGGTGAGAGGCGCCACGAAGCCGTCCTGGGGCAATGCCGCTACCTACCAGTGCCTCATACCGCTAGACGCCAGTGGTCCGAAGGCCAGATTCGCCACGCCAGCAGGCAGCCCCAAGGAGTCCGGCGATGGCAGAGAAGCAGCATGCAGTCACTGACGCTGTAACAGCACTTCGCACTTGGGCCGGGCAAGAAAGCGACGACATGCTCGTCTCGAATTCTCATGACGCCCCGCGGCAAGGTCCTCGGCGCTGCGGGCCCCCTACACAGAGACCATAGAGGTCCTCGCGGATCCCCGTGTCCGCAGCGAGAGTTGGGCCGACAGCGAGAATCAGGACGGCGACGGCTCCCTGTCTCACGATGACCTCGACGACGATGCCAGCGACCGAAGCGACCGTGGATCCGTCCTCCGTGAAGCGGAGGACGGTGAGGAGACCGTCGAGCCGGTGAGTGGGCAGGCCGCTGCGTTGCTACGGCTTGCCACTGGCGGACCCGGCTGGAGCTGTCCACCGCGCTCTTCGGGTACTTGGAAATCTTCCACAACCGACAGCGCAGGCACTCCGCGCTGGCATGCTCAGCCCGGTGGAGTACGAACTCCGCACCCCACCAGTAGCGTGAATCCAAGCAACTCGACTCCACCCAACTCGGGACAGTCCGCAGCCTCCACCGATCCCGGAGCGGTTCACGGCAGCAGTTGTGCGCGAGTTCGGAAGGCCGTTAGCGGTCACCTCGGCGAGGGATGTTCACGAGATTTGACAGCGCCGCTGTGCCGCCGCGGCGTGTGAAGAATTCGCTGTGCCTTGGGGAGGGCTGTCCGTAGGGTTCCTGCATGGACGACCCCGTACTCACCGCCCGCGACCTGATACGGGACCGGTTTCCCGCCGCCCGAGCAGCCTTCCTCGCCGGCAGCGTGCTGACCGACCGCCGGACGCCCACCTCCGATCTGGACATCGTGGTCCTCCTCGACGGGCCGCCCGCACCCAACCGGGAGAACCTGATCTACCGCGGCTGGCCGGTGGAGCTGTTCGTGCAAACGGAGGCTGTCTGGCACAGCTTCGCCGACCAGGAGACCGCGAAGCGGAGTTCGCCGCTACTCGCCATGTGTTCCGCCGGCATGCTCCTGGTGGACAGGGATGGACTGGGCGCTTCGCTCCAGGCCGAGGCGCGACAGCGGTGGGCCGCGGGCCCGCCGCCGCTCTCGGACCGCGAGCGGGACTACCAGCGGTACGTCCTGACCGACCTGCTCGACGACCTGCATGGCTGCGCGGACCCTGCCGAGCAGGTGCACTTGGTCGCGCACATCCTGCACCGCGCCTCGGAACTGGTCCTGCTGGTCGGCGGGCACTGGCTCGGCGGAGGCAAGTGGTTGTCGCGGCGGCTGGCTGCGGCCGACCCCGGGCTGCACCGCACGTTGACCGCTGCCGCCGCGCAGGCGATCGCCGGGGACACAAACGTGTTCGCCGCGGCCGTGACACAGGTGCTGGAACGAGCCGGCGGCCCGCTGTGGGACGGGTACGCCATCCGATGAGTCAGCGGGGCGTGGGATACACGGCTACGCCACTCCAGGGCTTACGACCCTGCAGGCGGCTGCAGTTGGCTATGCCGAGAGACGGCACAGGGCGCGAGACGACTCGCCACGGGCGGCGGCTCTGTGCTCCTCAAGCTCCGTCATGACGTCGCGATCGACCATGGCCTTGATGTGGCGGCGGACCTCGTAGGTGCTGGTCTGTTTCGTCTGGCGCAGTGCCTTGAGGTCAACGGCTATGCGCCCGTAGAGCTACTCGTTGTGGGCCACGGTGGCAATTGCCAGGACGGTGATCGGCCGTGCCGGCGACCGGTAGGCGGCTTCGGACACCCGCTCTCACAGCGTTCGACGAGGCGGCGTCGGCCTTCAGCAGACAGCGGGGCGTTGCGGTGAAGTGCGAGGGACCCACTGGCGTGCCGGTCGCCATCAGAGCTTGCGGGTATCGCGGGGCTCGGCGTACGGCTCGTCGCCCGGTGGGAGGCCTCCTTCGATGGCACGTCCGCGTTCGAGTTCAGCGTTGAACTCCAGCCCGAGCAGGATCGCGATGTTCGTGAGCCACAGCCAGATCAGCGCGACGATGGGGGTGGCGAACGTGCCGTAGGTCTTGTTGTAGCTGCTGAGGTTGGCGACGTAGAGAGCGAACAGCGCGCAGGCGATGAGCCAGATGACTACCGCCAGGGCTGCGCCGGGCATCACTCGCCGGACTCGGCGTTTGACGTTGGGTGCGGCCCAGTACAGCAGCATGACGATCAGCACGACCAGGATGAGCATGACGGGCCATTTGGCGATGTTCCACGCGGTCACCGCCGTGTCGCCGAGCCCCAGGACCGACCCCATCTTCTTGGCCAGGGTGCCGGTGAAGACGACGCCGACCGCGGTAAGGGCCAGGAGGATCACCACCGCCGCGGTGATGGCGAGGCGGACCGGCAGGGTCTTCCATACCGGCCGGCCCTCACCGATGTCATAGACGATATTGGAGGCGCGCATGAAGGCGGCGACGTAGCCGGAGGCCGACCACAGCGCCAGGACGACACCGATGATCAGCGCGATCAGGGCCTTGCCCTGGCCGCCCTTGAGCTGCTCCAGCATGGTGGTGAGGATGTTGCGCAAGGACCCGGGCGCGATGCTGGAGAGGTTCTTGATCAGCGAGTCGATGGTAGAAGGACTCAGCAGGCCCAGAATGGACACAAGAGCCAGCAGAGCAGGGAAGATGGCCAAGACTCCGTAGTAGGTCAGGGCGGCCGCCCAGTCCGTGAGATTGTCCTCTTTGAACTCGCGCATAGTGCGCTTGACGGCGCCTCTGGACGAACTCTCTTCCGCGGCACCTTTCTGGGATGCACGGCCGGCATCGCCGCCGTGGCTCTCCCCGCCGGCGCGCGCAGGGCTGTCTGCGCCACCATCGTTACCGCCCTTGTGTGCCTGGGGGCCATCCGAGGAGGGCGTTGCCACATTGACTCCTTCGTCGAGCGCCGACACCCGCGACAGTCGGCGCGCTCTGCCTCGCCTGCACTCCAGCGGCAGATGCCGGCCGTCGAGGCGGTCGGCGGGACCGCACCCCCATCACACCTGCGGAGCTGGGTATCTGCGAGTGGACGGCACCCACATGGGCCAGCCGACCAGCGCCGGAGACATCCCCCAGGAGACCGTGCTCAGCAACTCCTTCGGCTTCGGCGCGCAGAACGTCTTACTCATCGTCACCGGCGCACGGCACCCAGTCTCCCGTACAGCCCCGATTCCTCAGACGTGCAGATGCTGATCTGTGAATGGATGCCGAACTGCGCAGAGGGCTTGCTCTTCGTCCGGTGGCTGGGTGGGGTCTCGCTCGTGGGTGGGACATGGGTGCTGCGGGAGCGGGCTCAGGGTTCGATGGAGAGGTGTTCGATGAGGTCGTCACGCAGCGTGAACTGATAGCGCAGATCGATGGTGCCGCCGGGGAAGTTGCCTTCGAGGTGGCGTGTGGCGATGTAGTGGGCCGGGTGGGTCTCCTGGGCGTTCGTGAGGTGGATGGTGTAGGTGAATTCGGTGGCGGATCGATCCAGCCACCGCTCGATCGCGGCGCTGCCCTGGTAGGTGTTGCCGTCGTCGAGCACTGTGGCGTCGTCGGTGAAGGTCGTGACCGCTGTGGCGGTGTCATGGGCGCGGTGCGCTGTGAGGTAGCGGGTGATCACCTCGGGCAGGTCGTCCGGGGCGATGGTGCGGGGCTGCTTGTCGTGCATGACGCTCCTGTTGGTGATGGCGGGTTCAGACGGTGGGGGTGGTGCCGCCGTCGATGACGTGTTCGGCGCCGACGATGGCCGAGGCGCGGTCGGAGACGAGGAAGGCGACGAGTTCGGCGACTTCCTCGGGCTGATTGGGGCGGCCGAGCGGGATGCCTCCGAGGCTGTCCATGAGCCGGCCCAGCGCCGCTTGCTGGGTGATGTCGGCGTCGTGGGCGATCCGGGCGACGAGGTTGTCGGCGGCCGAGGTCTGGACGAAGCCGGGCGAGACGGTGTTGACGCGGACGCCGTGCGGGGCGACCTCGTTCGCCAGGCCCTTGCTGTAGGTGGTCAGGGCGGCTTTGGCGGCGGCATAGGCCAGGGTGCCGTTCCACAGCGACATGCGGCGCTGGATCGAGGTGACGTTCACGATCGCGCCCTTGCCCAGGGCGATCATGTGTGGGAGGAGTGCGCGGTCCAGGCGGACGGCGGCCAGCAGATTCGTGTTCAGTTCCCTGGCCCAGTCGTCCTCGCTCAGCGCCACGAACCCTCCGGCTGGCGCCTCGGATCCGCCGAGGGTGTTGACCAGGATGTCGACGCCTCCCGCCCGGGCATCCACCTCGGCAGCCACGTGTGCGGCGCCTTCGGCGGAAGACAGGTCGGCAGCGATGAAGGTCTTCTCCTCAACGTCGTGGGGGCGGCTGCGGGCCGTGACCAGCACGGTCGCACCGGCCTGGGCGAGGCGCCGGGCGATGGCGGCTCCGGTGCCCTTGGTGCCGCCGGTGACCAGAGCGCGCCGGTGTTCGAGGGATTCGCTGATGGTGGTCACGGTGTGTTCCGTTTCCGGATGCGGGGCGTGCGAGCCGCCACCCCGATCTCTACTGCTAAAATAGAAGCTACTAACTTCGATTTTAGCAGTAACCGAGGGGATGATCGCCGTGGCAAGCCGGATCAGGCTGGAGGACCGAGAGTGCCCGCTGTCCACGACGGTGGAGCACGTCGGCGAGTGGTGGACGCTGCTGATCCTCCACGATGCCTTCGACGGCTACACCCGCTTCGACCAGTTCCAGGAGAGCCTGGGCATCTCCTCCAGCATGCTCACCACCCGGCTGAAGACCCTCGTTGCGGACGGCCTGCTGGAGCGCCGGCCCTACCAGACCAGCCCCGTCCGGCACGAGTACGTACTCACCGAACTCGGGCGCTCCCTGCGTCCGGTGATCGTCGCCCTGGCCGCGTGGGGCAACTCCCGCCTCACGCCGGCGGAGCGCAGCATGATCCTCGTCGACGCGCACAGCGGCGCGGAGGTCGAGCCCGTCGTCGTCGACGCCAAGACCGGCCGTCGACTCGACGACAGCGCCGCCTACGTCTTCACCGCGGGCCCCGCGGCCAGCGACGCGATGCGCAGCCGCTACGCGGAACGGCTCGTCATTCCCGCGGAAGAGGCGTAAGCCCGCCCGGAAGAGCCTCGTACAGCCCCGAGCCGGGCCGCAAGCACGGACTGCCCTTGACCAGCCTCGCGGCATCGACTTGTCGCCTGGGCGATACCTGCCAGCCCTCCGCTCATTGAGAACTGGATCAAGCTAAGTGGTAGTCCCCGTAAATCCTTCGGGGATTGACTCCGGAACCTGTGTCGTGCGTGGTAACGGGGCTGGTGCTGCCGTGGGAACGGGGGTTGTGACGGATCTTGTGAGCCATCGCCGCATGTCAGAGGTGCACCCGCGCTGTTCTGCCAGCGGTGAACCCCGGCCCGACCGGGCTCGACGGTCCCTACGGTCCGGTCTATGACGACGATTACCACGCGCACGGTCGAGTACCCGGCCGACGGCCTGACGATGATCGGGCCCCTCCCGCTCCCGGCCGGTGTCGACCGCCGGCCCGCAGTCTTGCTCGGACCAGAGGGCATGGGGCTCAGCGACGTAGAGCGCCGCCGGGCCGATGCGCCTGATGCTCTCGCTGAGCTGGGATATGTAGCGCTGGCCTTCGACCTCCACTGCGGGCGCTATTTAGGTGACCCCGAGGAGATGCTGGCCCGTTGCATGCCACTGCTCGCCGACCCCGACCGGATGCGGGGCATCGGCCACGCGGCGCTCGACGTGTTGTGCGCCGACCGCCGGCGTGGCCGGTTCGCCGAACAGGGATTGCCGGGCTCAAAAACACCCCAGTGCGCGCTTCCTGGATGAACCAAGTGGAGATCTACTTCTCCGTCGTGCGGCGCAAGGTGGTCCACCCCAACGACTTCACAGGCCTCGCTCAGGTCAGGGACCGGCTCCGAGCCTTCGAAGACCGCTACCGGGATTCATGTCGCTGTTCCGGCGCCGTGTTGGCCTGGCTCTTGTCGGATCTACTGCTGCCCGCCGCACTTGGGCCCGCACCTTGGAATCAACCGCGACACCCATCGTGGACCAGCGCCCCGTGCCCGGCTGAGTCACAGCCCGTGCCGGTCAAGGATGGTCATCAGCTTGCGCCTGCGCTTCAGTTCCGCCCGCAGTGCACAGACGTACGCGGTGAACTCACCCAAGGTGTCCAGCGCTCCGTGACAGTCACGGGCACCCCGCAGCAGCAGAGCCATGCGCTCATAGACACGGTCCCCTGTCGGCTCCTTCAACTGTTCAACCATGCGCAGGTACACCGCGAGCGCCTCGGCCGGCCGCGTCGTGCGCGAGAGGTCGGCGAGCTGCTGCCACTGCCGGTCGTCGGCGCCACCGGACGCCTCCCGCCAGGCGGCGTCCAGATCTCTGTCATCCAGCAGCGCGTCCATCAGCACAGACCCGCCGAAGCGTCTGTCGCGCCCCTGGCGGGCATCCTCCCGCAGGACCGCGAGCGCCGCCTCACGCTCACTCTCCCAGCCTCCCACGGCCCCAGCAGCGGTGCGCAGTTGCTGGTAGGCAGTCAGGGAGCGCGCCGCCCGCAACCGGTCCCGTCGGACCGAGACCGCCTCGGCCGCCCGGCCCGCCTGTGCGTATCGGGCGCACACGTAATCGACCAGACGGCCGTCGACATGGGCCTCAGTGGAGGTGTCTCGCAGCCCGCGCTCCGCCCAGGCAAGCGCCTCGCTTTCGCGGCCCGCCGCGTCGAGTTCTTCGGCGATGCGCAGATGCGTGGCACCGGAGGGGAGCAAGTCCTTTGCATACAGGGCGACCAGCGCATCCACGTCGCCCTCCGCCTTGACCAGACGCTCCATGAGGTACTGCTCCGCCCAGCCGTGCGGGCTGCGCCGGAGCGCCTCGGCCGCCAGCTGCCGCATGCGGGCCAGTCCGGCCGGCCCCAGCACATCGGCATAGTCGAGCGGATCCAGGTCCATCACGTCGTTCCCGTCCCCGAGCACATGACTGACCAGCCACTCGGCCAGCCGCTCCGGGTCGGGGCGCGCTTTCCGGCACGCCTGCTTGTGGGCATCCACCACCGCATGGGCGGCCTGCCCGACCATGCCGTCGGAATCGTCGATCTCCCCAGACGCCTCGTCGAGTATCCGGATCGTCTCCTCAGCCAATCCGGCTGCCTGCTCCGCCTGCCCCCCGACGGTCAGGGCGCGCAGCGCGTCCGCCGCCGCCTCGACCTGCCGTGCGTACCCACGGGCGTCCGAATACTCCACGTACCCGTACCGCTCGAACGGCCGCGGGTCGACCAGCGTCAGAACCCGCTCCCGGACCGTATCCAGATCAATGTGGGCGGCCGCAGCCCGCAGCTCCAGCCGCCTGCGCAGCTCCCGATCCCCGGCGACCTGCTCCCGCACCAACGCCACAAGCTCCTCGCGAGACAGTTCCGTGAGCCACGCCTCCAGGCCCAAGGCCCGTGCCCGGGCCGCGGCCCGCTGACGTGGAATCGCCGCCCGGCGGAGCACGGTCAATCCCACCGCCACGCAGTGCTTGCAGAAGTTGCCCTCCTGCCCGTACGGGCAGTCACACCACCCCAGGACCCCGGTCCCGGCGCCCTCACCGAGGGTGAGCTCCACCTCATAGACGTCGGAACCATGCACCCTGGCGGTGACCGCAGCGTCACCCACCTCCAGGCCGCTGACCGCATCCAGATACCCCACACCCCGCTCGAAGGACCGAGCCCCGGCCAAGGTCCGCAACTCGTCCTCGCCGAATCCCACCGCGTTCTGTGCCACACAGGACATTCAACCGCTCTCGCAAGATCACGTCGAGGTCGGTCCCGGATGCGTTCTGGGCGGCCCAGCGGACCTTGACGGCGACGGCGTCTGCCGTGTTTTCCCCGGCCCGCAAAGCGGCGGGAATCGGCCCGGTCACGCCGGCGGTTCCCCACCGAGGCGGCGGTCCCGTTCCCCGTCACGGGTCTGGCCAGTTGCCAGTCGGCGTAGTGGCGGCAGAGACCGGCAAACCGTCGGCAGTACGGCTCCTCACTTCGTCGCAATGCCGCTGTCTTACGCGCGCCGGGCACAGCACTGGCCCGCTGAGCAGCACACCGAAGACCGGGGGTTCCGCGATCCGCGATCGCTGAGCAGAACACACCCAGCGACACGTTCGCCCGTCGGGCAACAGCGTTGTCCAGGGCGGTCACAGCGACATCCTTCCCACCCGCCCCACAGGGCAAGCCAGTTCAGATGTCAGCCGATCGCGCAGCAGACTCTCTGTGTCGCAGTTGAGGGCGGAACTGCTACGTGGGGAGAGGGTGTCACCGTCCGTGCTGGCGGTGTTCTGAACAAGGCACGGTTCCTGAGCAGCCGACGGACGAAGTGGCTCACCCGGCTGGAGTGGACTTTCGGACTGATCAGCGGATTCGGTCTGGTCGTCGATGTCCATGACCTCGCCGCCCTGATGGGCTTTGGCGCGCTGTTGATGACCGTTGCCCTGTGCAGAATCCACTACGTGCTGACCCGGTCCATGCTCGTCCACGAGCCGCGCGGTATCCGAATGTTCCTGGTGCAGCGCAGCTCGAACCACACCTGCACCGGCAGCCGCGGCCAGACCGTCGTCGTACTCGGTGTGCTCTCCGCTATTGCAGGGATCGTCAGCGGGATCGTGGCCATTCTCGACTACCTGCGCGGCTGATCCCCCTGATCTTCTTCACGGTTCCGCAGCGGGACCGCCGGGCTCCGGGCCCGGCATGGCTGTTCCCCCTGCCGGAGGGATGGCCTGAGGGGGCGGTGCCACCGGGTCCGAGACGCGCCGTTGCGAAGCTGATGAGAGGTCCGCCTACCGCCCTGGCCTGGTGCAACGCCCGGCCAAGTGCCGGGGCAGCGGGCACCGCACAACGGCCGGAGTTTTTCATCCAGTTGGTGCTTCCGTGGTCGAGATGGAGCAGGAGCCCTCCCGTCGGCCTGCGCTCAAGCGGCTCGTGCACACTTCGGACTGGCATCTGGGAGGTGACATCTACGACCGGGCCATTCCCAGTCTGGACGCTGTGCGCCTGTTCCATCGCGCCCTGCATCAGCTCGCCGACCTCGGCGTGCCGATTCGGGAGGTGTCGACCTGGTGGTCGAGGAAGGCTCTCTGGGCGGGAATGCGACGGCGCGGCGGGGGGTCGGGCGTCATCCGAAAGTAGGTAACAGCGCCGCCGCCCGAACCTCGGTGGGGCTGGAGCGGTCCTCACGGCCCGGGGCAGGCAGCAGACGCGAAACGAAGGACCTCGCACCACAGATCTCGGTACGGGTGTTCACAGAGCGCCGGGCAGGCCTTGCACCTGCCCGTCTCCCCGCAGGAAGCGCGACTTTCAACGCGCCGGTGCAGGTCTTCTCTGTCTTCTCCGTCGGCTTCGGCCGTGTGGGGACACGTCCGCCCTCGTGCGGTGGCCCCGGGCGTAGTGGTCTTGCCGTCACGTGCCGCTGCCCATGGAACGCGGCATAGCGCAGCGGTGAGAGGATTGCGAGGGTGACGGCACGAACCAGTGATATCGACAAGGCAGCCGGTGTGCTGCGTGGCGGAGGCTTGGTGGCCTTCCCGACCGAAACGGTCTACGGCCTGGGCGCCAACGCCGAGGACCCCACCGCCGTAGCGCGCATCTTCCAGGCCAAGGGCCGCCCGCCCTCCCACCCGCTGATCGTCCACATCGGCGGCGCGGAACTTCTGGGCGACTGGGTCGAGGAGGTACCCGCAACAGCACGCCTGTTGGCAGAACACTTCTGGCCGGGGCCACTGACGCTGGTCCTGCGGCGCAGCCATCGGGTGCCCCTCGAAGCGACCGGGGGCCTTGAGACGGTCGCCGTACGCGTGCCCGAGCACCCCGTCGCACTCACGCTGCTCTCGGCGTTCGGCGGCGGCATCACGGCCCCGTCCGCGAACCGTTTCGGCTCGGTCAGCCCCACCACGGCGGACCACGTCCGTGCGGAGCTGGGTGACGCGGTCGACTTCGTTCTGGACGGCGGCTCCTGCGAGGTCGGCGTCGAGTCGACCATCGTCGACGTCACGGGCGAGATCCCGAGCCTTCTTCGGCCCGGCGGGGTGACACGCGAGGACCTCGAAGCGGTCTTGGGCCGCCCGATCGCGGCCGACGCGACCAGCCCCGTCCGGGTGCCGGGCCAGCATCCGTCCCACTATGCGCCGCGGGCGAAGGTCGTCCTCGTCGAGGCCGAGAACGTCAAAGCCGAAGCGGAACTCGCGCAAGACGCTGGGCACCAGGTGGGCGTCTTTCTCCCCCCTGCCTTCGCCGATAGCCCGGTGAAGGCACACGCCGTGGTGGCGGTCCCCGCTTCGATGGCCGCCTACGCGCGCGGGCTGTACGGGTTCCTGCGCGAACTCGACCAGCAAGGGTGCGACCTCATCATCGCCTCCTTGCCGGCAGAGAAGGAATTGGGACTCGCCATCGCCAACCGGCTCCGCCGCGCCGCCGGACCCCGACCCACCGCCTGAACGTCAACCAAGGCCCGCTTCACGTTCCTGACCACGCGCACCGGCGCCACAGCAACCGATGCACCACAGGTCGCGCGCACCGACAGGCGTGCGCGACCAGTGGTGCCCTGCCACGCGATGGCCGAGCACCAGTGGGCACCCCAAGGGGTGGCCGCCTCACGCCTCATCCGCAGGCCTTCGCTGGCACCGGACGCCCGCACCGGTGCTGTCACCAGCGGCAGTGCCACCCGCGGCTGCGACATCGGCGTGACCCGCCGCTACAAGCCGGTGCCGGCAACCTCCCGCACCGCCATGCGGTTTTGCGACCGCACGTGCGGAGCGGCAAACCGAAGATGGCGCCGCCACCGGCGGACGCCTTCGCCATCAGCCTTGCCTGCCTCTGGGGCGAGAGCCCGCACAAGTCGTGCGCTGCCCGGTGTGCGGACGGCACTGTGCGCACGGTGTCTGGAGGCGCACGAGTGCGGCCCACACGGGCCGAAGCTCTCGTGAGCTGGCACGCGTCTGCCGGATGAACGGGCGGCGCCGGCCCCTCGCCTCCATGTTTGCGCGGCACGCAGTGGAGATCCCGCAGTCGGACGACGTCCTGTTCGTCGAGAAGGGTTGGTACGACTGGCGGGCGCTGGACGAACTGGCGGTCTCGGCGTAGTGGGTGGGTGAGTACCGGAGTCACTCAAGTGCGCCGAGAAGCTCCTCGACGACGGCAAACTGCTCGAAGGGCATCGCCAACGCATCATCGAGAACAGGGACTTCGCGCGCTCCGAGCTGCGCTGGCCACGCGAGCGAAGACACGGAAACGCGCCAGCACCTGACTTGCGCCGACACGCGCCGCGGCCGTCGACTCGGCCATCCAATGCACCGCTCGGTGCTACTGGCGGTCCGGCTGCGGCAGGTCCTGCTCGGTCCAGATGGTCTTCCCGGTGGACGTGTAGCGCGTGCCCCAGTGGTGGGTCATCTGGGCGATGATGAACAGGCCTCGACCTCCCTCGTCGTCGCTCGCGGCGTGCCGCAGATTGGGCGCGGTGTGGCCGGTGTCGGACACTTCGCAGGTCAGGGTCCGGTCGCGGATCAGGCGCACCTGGATCGGGCCGCCACTTGCGTAGCGGATGGCGTTGGTGACCAGTTCGCTGACGATGAGCTCCGTGGTGAACGCCACGTCGTCCAGCCCCCAGTCGCCGAGCTGCTTCCCGACGGCGGAGCGGATGGCGGCCACGGCCGCCGGGTCCGGGGCCAGTGCCCATTGGGCGAACCGATTCCGGGCGAGCAGGCGCGTGCGGACCAGGAGCATCGTCGCGTCCACGTCCACCGCCCCGGGCAGCATGGTGGTCACCGCCCGGTCGCACAGTTCTTCCAGGGATCTTCGGTCGTCGGAGAGGACCTGTGAGAGGTGCGCGAGCCCGGCTTCGCGGTCGTCGGCCGTTTGGAGGAGGCCGTCCGTGAAGAGGGCGACGAGAGTGCCCGGCGCGAGTTCCAGTTCCGTGCTCTGGTGGGGCGGGCCGCCGATTCCCAGCGGTGGTCCTGGCGGCAGCTCCGGATAGTCGACGGCGCCCGTGTGCGGTTCGACGAGCGCCAGCCCCGGCTCCCCGGCTCGCGCCATGATGCACTCCCCCGAGATGGGGTCGTACACCGCGTACAGGCAGCTCACGCTCAGAGCCGCGTCGGTGTGCGCTTTCCGGTGGCCCGGGCCGCGGCCGGTCCCGCTCTCGTGCGTGGTCTGCTCGACCAGGTCGGCCAGGCGGGACAGCAGCTCGTCCGGGCTCAGGTCCAGCCGGGCCAGGACGCGCACCCCCGTGCGCAGGCGTCCCATGGTGGCCGCGGCGTGTATGCCGTGACCGAGCACGTCCCCGACGACCAGGCCGACCCGGGTACCGGAGAGAGGGATGACGTCGTACCAGTCGCCGCCCACCCCGGACCCGCTGTCGGCGGGCAGGTAGCGGCTCGCCGAGTCGACGGCGGCGTGCGGCGGCAGGCGGCGTGGAAGCAGGCTCCGCTGGAGCTTGAGGGCCACGCTGTGGCCACGGGTGACCATCGGCATCAGCAGGAAACCGATCAGCAGGGCGCTCAGGCCCAGGACGGCGACCCCGCCCGTCCTGCCGATCAGCGGCAGGTCGACGGCGGTCGTGCCGTACCGGGGATCCGCGTAGACGACGAAGGTGGCGTAGAGGAACAGCAAGAGCATGAACAGCGCGCCGAGCCCCGGTAGCACGCCCTTGAAGACCAGGTCCTTGACGCTGCGGGTGAGGATCTTACGGTGGTACCAGACGCAGGCGAAGCCGGTCAGTCCGTACTGGAACGCGATCGCGAGACCGACCGACTCGATCGAGTCGGCCAGGACGTTCTGGCTGAGCGAGGTCAGCAGGACGAACAGGGCGACCGAGGCCGCTCCCATGCCGATGGTCCCCCAGGTGGGGGTGAGAAACCTGCGGTGGACCCGGGCGAACCGAGAGGGGACGGCCTTGTGGACCGCCATGGAGAAGACGGTCCTGGCCAGGGGCAGGATGGTGGTCTGTGCGGAGGCCAACGCGGAGGTCAGCACCATCAGGATCAGCAGTCTCGACAGGAACAGCCCCGTGCCGTGGCTCCCGAACACGGCCTCACCCAGCCCGGAGAACACATCGTCCGCGTTGTCCGCGTTGCCGAGTCCGATACCCGAGGTGCCGACTCCCGCGAACGCCTGGGCCGACGTGGACACCAGCCCGTACATGACCAGGAGCAGCACGGTGGACAAGACTGCGGCGCGGCCCGGGATGTGCGTGCTGTCGACGGTTTCCTCGTTGACGGAGAACGCGGTGTCCCAGCCCCAGTAGATGAAGACCCCCGCGAGGATGCCCGAGGTCATGGCCGTCACCGAGGGCACCGCGAAGGGGTTGAACCAGGACGCGGACACATGGATCGCCGTCGGCGGAGGGCTGGTGTACACCCTTACCAGCGCGGCGACGGCGAGCAGGATCAGCATCACCACTTCCATGCACAGCAGCCAGCGCTGTACAGCCGCCGAGACCGAGATGCCGACGTAGCAGATCACTGTCAGCACGGCGATCCAGACGACGCCTGCCGCGGTGGTCCACAGCCGGTTTTCCGCCAGTTCGTCCAGGCCCATCAACCGGAAGCCGTAGGCAGCGGCGATCTGCGCGAGGCTGGCCATGACGATGATGTTGGCGACGATGAGACCCCAGCCGCCCATCCAGCCGGTGCGCGGTCCGAAGGCGCGGGTGGCCCAGGTGAAGGTGGTCCCGCAGTCGGCGTTGCTCGCGTTGAGCTCCCGGAAGGCGTACGCGACCAGCAGCATCGGGACGAAAGCCAGCATGGTGACGATCGGAGCCTGCAATCCGACTCCGGCCACGATGATGCCCAGCGTGGCGGCGAGGCTGTACGCCGGGCCGGTGGAGGCCAGGCCCATGACGACCGAGGAGAACATCCCCAGGGCATCGTTCTTGAGCCCCTTCCGGCCGGACCCTGTGCCCGGAGCGGGAAGACCGGCCGACACGGCACCGCCGAAAAGCCTCACACTTGATTCCAACGCAGGGCCGCTTCCCTTGGCAACCGCGCAGGGACAGCGGGAGTGGCTGCCACCGTGAACGACGGCGATGCGGCCGTTCTGTGCCGCTCGCAGAGAAAGCCGCCGATGGCTCTGAGCTGCACTGGCGTCGCGCCTCGGGTCTCGCAGCGTCACAGGCGGATGACGACCCGGGCGATGTCGTCGCGGGGCTCGCTGGTGACTGGCAGCCGGGCCGGCAATGCGTTTGCCGACTCGTCGAGGGGAGGGCGATGTCCTGGGCGAGGGCTGAGATCAGGCGGGCCGGGCCGGCATCGATGTCCTCGTCGCGGCGTTCGATGAGCCCGTCGGTGTAGAGCACGAGGGTGTCGCCCGGTGTGTAGGGCAGACCGGCCTGGGGCGGGGAACGTGGTACGGGCGGGGCACCGAGCGGGAGGTCTCCGTGCCCTGGACCAGCTAGCTCGCAGGCCCCGTCGAGATGGAGCAGGACGGGCGGCGGGTGCCCGGCCTTGCTGTAGACAATCAGCCTGCTGCTGGGGTCGATGAATACCTGCACCGCGGTTGCCGCCGTCGCCCTGTGGATGGAGCGAGCGTGCAGGCCAAGGACCTCCAGGGCCTGGGCTGGGCTGGGGATGGCCCGGCTGGCTGCGCACTGCGCACTGCGCAGCATGCCCATGACGGCTGCGGCCGGCAGCGGACGTTGACTGTGAGGGCGTCCAGTTCAGGGCAGTGGACCGGAACGGCCTTGAGTCGAAGGTGCTCCGTCTCGGTGAGAGTCTCCGGCCGACGGAGGATCCATCATCGTCGCGTCCTTGCCGGCGGAGGAGGAATGGGGTCCGCCTCCCCCATGATCGTTCAGGACTTCGGTCCGGAGGATCAGTACGCACACCAGATCGTGGCCGCTTCCGATCGCCGTTCGACCGGGTACTGGAGCCGGCTGACCGGTTGGCCATATGCGCGGCATCGAAATACTCGGCGCCCACCACCGGTCGCCTCCCCTGGCCGGCCAAGCAGTCCAGGACATGCTCTCGGCTCGCCGGCAAAGAAGGAGGACGCGTTCGGGGGCGCCCACCCGCCAGGCCAGGCCCTCTTGCGGGCGAGCATCGATAATCCGCCGACCCAGCCCACTACGCCGCGAATACAGAGTGCATTTTCGCCATTACCGTGAGCGAATGGGACACCCTCAATATGGCACAGGTCACATGATTCACGTCACTCTTGTCCGTCTTTGAGGCATTTGCTGCGTGGGGTGGGTCATATGGCCTGCGTCACTATGAAGTCGAATAGTAGACCGACACCGCGTTTTCCCCGGGCCTGACGGCACCCCCGGATCACTTTTGAGTACCTCATACTAATCCCCATCGTAAGAGGGGCTCATTGACCTGTGTTTCATCCCTGATTAACAATTCTTGGCATCACCCCCCGACAGAACAGGAATTACTGCATGCAGTTCACCGCGATGCCCAAGAAGTTCGCCCGCATGACCAAGACCAAGAAGGTCTCGCTGGGCATGGTCGCCGCCGGCGCCGCCGTGATGGCCGGCACCGTCATCAGTGCCCCGGCCGCCTCGGCCGCCACCCCCGCCCAGTCCGGCGGCGGCAACGTCGACACCTGGATCAACGAGTCGCTCAAGGTCATGCACGCCCAGGGCATCCCGGGCACCTACGAGGGCATCCACCGCAACCTGATGCGCGAGTCCGCCGGCAACCCCAACGCCATCAACAACTGGGACTCCAACGCCGCGAAGGGCATCCCCTCCAAGGGCCTGATGCAGGTCATCGACCCGACCTTCAAGGCGTACCACGTCGCCGGCACCTCGCAGAACATCTACGACCCGGTCGCCAACATCACCGCCTCCGCCAAGTACGCCGCGCAGCGCTACGGCTCGATCGACAACGTCAACTCCGCGTACTGATCCGGCCCGACGCACCCCCCCCCACGCACGGCCGGCAGCAGGCGCCACGCCCCGCACCGCGCCGAGGGGACGAACCACCGCAGGCCGCGTCGCTCGCGACCGGCCTGCCCACGACAGCCGATCCCCCAGCCACACACACGGCACACCCCGCCCCCGGACACCCCCACGCCATGGCAGCGGTCGAGGCGGCATCGATCCGCACCGCGCCCGCACCCGCACCCGCACCCGCACCCGCACCCGCGAGGACGGTCCCGGCACTGGACTCCGCTCGCCCAGCACCACCGTGCTACCCGCACCGACGGATTCCTCGAGCACACCAGCGGCGCACTACTCGTCATCACGCCCGACACAAACTTCGTCACGCCCGACGCGATCGGCGCCACGTACGTGCGGGAGAAGCTCAAGGAAAGCCCTGCCCGAGGGCTCTGAGCACCGACGGGTTCCACGAAGGCGCTTCCGTGTGACGGTCTCCATCGTCCAGGCGCTGCGGGTCCCTGAACCCGGACGGCGCCGGGGTGAAACTGTTGTCCTCGGATCTGCAGCGCCCCCTGCAATCGGGCCGAGGATGTGGCCGAACGGTTTGGCGTGAAGCCGATCCTGGATCGCAGACTGCGATTCTGGCCGTCCCGCCCAAGTCCTGTGCCGCGTGGCGCCACAGGACTTTGAGTTTGTGCACCACTGCTCATCAGGCCAGCGGTCGACAATCCCCCGCTCTGCCGGCTGCGGGCGTCAGTAGCCGGTGCCGCGCTTGATCTGGGCTCGCTCGGCGTCGGTGGTCCCACCCTTGTGGTCCAAGGTGTCGCACGCGTCGGCGATGTCCCGAGCCAGACGGTCGATCTGCTCGCGGCTCAGGGTCTCCTTGACCAGGGCGCGAAGGATCTTCACCTGTTCCGCATTGGGCGGGAGCGTATACGCCGGCACCATCCAGCCGCGCTCGGCCGAGAGCTGCCAAGCGATGTCGGACTCGTCGTAGGCGTGCTTGCCGGCAAGACGGAAAGCTACCAGCGGCAGCTGCTCGAGGTCGCTGCCGATCACTTCGAAGCGGCCGCTGCTCTGCAGGTTGTCCGCCAATGCGTGGGCGTTCTTCTGCATCGTCTCCATGACGTAGGTATAGCCCTGACGCCCCAGCCGCACGAAGTTGTAGTACTGGGCGAGCACCATCGACGCACCGGTCGAGAAGTTCAGCGTGAACGTCGAGTCGGTCTTGCCCAGGTAGTTCTCGTAGAACACGAGGTCCTCGGCCAGGTCGGACTCCTGACGGAAGACCAGCCAGCCGATTCCGGGGTAGACCAGGCCATATTTGTGTCCCGATACGTTGATCGAGCGGACTTGCTCGAGCCGGAAGTCCCATTTCGAGTCCGGATAGAGGAAGGGCCACACGAAGCCGCCGCTGGCGCCGTCGACATGGATCGGGATGTCGAGGTCCCGCTCCTTGCGGACGTCCCGGAGGAGCTTGTCGATCCCGGCCACGTCGTCCTTGTGGCCGGTGAACGTGGTGCCGACGACGGCGACGACACCGATCGTGTTCTCGTCGATGTGGGGTTCTACGTCCTCCGGGCCGATCGTGTACTTGTCCTCGGCAAGCGGCACGATCCGCGGCTCCACGTCGAAGTAGCGGCAGAACTTCTCCCACACGACGTGGACGTCGCCGCCAAAGACCAGGTTGGGCCGGTCAACCGACAGGTTGGCCGCCTGGCGTCGCTGCCGCCACTTCCACTTCAGCGACAGCGCGCCGAGCATGATCGCCTCGGACGATCCCTGGGTCCGGCATCCGGCGGTCTTGCCCGGGGCATGGAAGAGGTCCGCGAGCATGCGCACGCAGCGCTGCTCGATCTCGGCGGAGATGGGGTACTCCGCGTGGTCGATGAAGTTGCGGTGGAGGTTCTCGGCGATGATCCGTTGCGCCTCCGGCTCCATCCATGTGGTGACGAACGTGGCGAGGTTGCGCTGCGGGTCACCCTCCATGACCAGGTCTTCATCCAGCAACCTCATGGCATCCGTCGCGGTCATGCCCTCCTCGGGGAAAGTCTTCGAGGGAGCGGGCTCGGTCAGGAACCGGTTTCCGAACAGGGCCGCGGCGTCTGTCTTGGTCATGCCGACGATTCAACCGGTTCCCGGACAAGAGCCCTTCTCAGGAACTCGGGCCGGTCTTGGGATTCACGAGAACGGCGCACTCCGATGTCCTCTCAACGCGACCACTCCCATGCCCGCATCCGGGAGCAGCGCGCCGCTATCTACAGAGGCTCGATCTGGTCACAGAAGAAAGTGGCCGACACGCCGGATAGTGACCGGTCCATTTGGTCAGCCGACGGGACCATTCCGGTGGTGGTCCTGGGCCGCCATCAGCAGGTCACCGCACAGCCCTCTTTGATCGTCACAGGACCGGCCAGGGCAGGGAAGACCACCGCGCTGCTCCAGGTCGGCCGCGCCTGCCACCCGATCCACAGTCGGCGCCACGTCCGCCGCTGCGGCGGGGCAGGCATAGGTCGCCGACGTGCTGGTCTCGCCGCCCCCAGTGCGCGAGGACCCTGGCCCTCGAACTCGCCCGCTGCCTCGGCGCAAGTGCCGCTCAGAGGCCTGCCAGGGGCCGAGGATCCCGGTTCTTGCCATGCCGCACCTTCCACCTTCGGCGCAACATCCGACTTGTTAGCAATTCAATACAATTAGCCCCCTGTCTGTGTAATGGCCGGCGGTCGTGAAGCGCGAACAGGCCGGTGCAACGACGGGAGGTGCCCTGGTGACAGGGATCAAGCTGGGAGAAGGACGACCGGCCAAGTCGTCTCCTGGCGCCGCCTCCACCTGTTCCGAGGATGGCGCGAAGCCGTTCGCACGGCACAGCCTGCGACAGCCGCAGCGATGGCTCGCGGGTGTCGCAGGACGCAAAGGACCGCCTCGCCGACCTCATCACCCAGTGTGACCACGAGGGCTCAGTCCACTTGGGCCCAGTCAGTCCCCTATGGACACCCCGGAAGGACCTACCACGGAGGCCCTACGCCACCCAGGCTCGAACGTGGGGCCGATATACCAGGAGGAGCCATGGGCCAGACGCACTTCCACGCTGCGGAGGGGATCGTCCACCTGACGAAGTCCGTCCCCGACGCGGCCCTGAGGGATGTGCTGACGCGTGTCGCACGCACGGTTCAGGGGATCGCCGACGTCACCGCACAGTCCGACATCGAAGTCCCCTAGGAGGGCGATGATGAGGCACCGCACCGTCGCCGACCTGATGGCCCCGACAGCAATCAGCGTTCAGCGCGGCACCCCGTTCAAGGAGATCGCCCGGCTCCTCGACGAGTTCGACATCACCGCCGTGCCCGTCGTGGACGAGTCCGAACGTCCCGTGGGTGTCGTCTCCGAGGCTGACCTCCTCCACAGACGTGCTTCCGGGCTGGGCGCGCCCACCGCGGCCGACATCATGACCAGCCCGGCCATCACCGCCGCACCGGAATGGAGCGTCGTCCGCGCCGCGCGTGTCATGGGCAGACACGCGGTCAAGCGGCTGCCTGTGGTGGACGCCGCCGGCCGACTCATCGGAGTCGTGAGCCGCAGCGACCTTATACAGCTCTTCCTACGCCGTGACCAGTCGATCCGGGAAGAGATCGTCGAGGATGTGCTGACCCGCACGCTCCAGCTCAGCCCATCGGCTCTGTCCGTCGAGGTCACCGATGGCGTGGTGACCCTCAGCGGCACGGTGGGACGGCGCATGCTCATCCCCGTCGTCGTGCGGCTGTGCCACAGCGTCGACGGCGTGGTGGACGTGATCAATCGGCTCGGCTTCGAGTTCGACGACATGTCGGTCGACCCACCAACGACCACCGAGCGGTAGGAGAAGGCGGTGAGGCGTCGAAGAACAGACGAGGTGATGACCCGGGAGGTCCTCACCGTCCCTCAGAACGTCGCCTTCAAAGACATCGTCCGGACACTGACCGAACGCCAGATGCCGGCGGTACCGGTCGTCGACTCCGCAAGGCACCCCCTCGACCTGATCTCGGAAGGAGACCTCCTCCAGAAGTCCGCAGGACAAGACGACTGCTTCCGGTCACTGCCCGAACAGGAACCACGCAGGTGTCTCGCGGGCCTGGTCGCGGTGGTCTGCCCAGTCTCGTAGGCGCTGAGCAGCATTGCCGACAACCTCGGCGACAAGGGGCAAACCCAGCTGATGCCCGTCGACTGCAGGGTCTCACGCCGCGGTGCGCTCCCGTCCCAGCGTCCTCGGCCCTGGGTGCCCTGGCATCACCCCGGCCGACTGCCGCTGCGGACGCGAGAGTTGGCATTGGATGCCCTGCACTTCGGGCATCGCTCTTGCTTGTTGGCCTGCGCGGCGAGGACGCCAAGCGCCTGCTGTAGGGCCAATTCCAAGGCGCCGGGCAGGTACAGCGCGCCGGTACCATCCGGTGGAACCAGCCACCGCAGGCGCCCGGCAGCCTGCTGCGGCGCGGGCACCGTGATCCACGAGCCTTTGCCCAGATATCGGACGTCCGAGCCGATCCAGCGGCCGACTGGATCGGGCGGCAGGAAGAAGCAAACCCGACGGGCAGCGATGTCGGCGAGCGCGGGACCAGGCGCCTCAGAGATGCACAATAGGGCGTCAAGAGCCGGCATGCCCAATTCCTCCGGCACGCTCAGCACGTCCCAGAATCGCCCGCAGGTCAATACCGCCACCCCGGTCTCTCCGTGCCACTGCCGTTTGCACGCTCGCGGGTCGGTCGAGGCGGCTGACAGCCATTCCACGGCTTGCCGTGTGACTCCTCGCATTTGCGCACCTCCAGATCCGTCAGTCCCGTAGACGGGACACACTTCCCCCGCGCCGCCGGGACCGCCCAGCCTGGGACGTTCATCCTGATAGATAAATGCGCAGCTCGGAAGGGGTGGCGAACCATGGCGAATAACCTCATATTGTTTGCTATTGAAGCAAGCACCCCATTGGACTCAGAAACCTCAAAATCATGACCACACACGGATTGTGAGCTCATCTGAGTTATGTGTGGCGGGCTACGCGGCGGAAGCCCCTGGCTGCGCAGCATTGGCCGGCACTCCGCCCAAGCAGACCCATTGGCGCGCTTCGTAAAGACTGCATGGCACCTCAAACAGGCGCCTGCCCATAAGCATCAGCAGCTCCACAGTGCCGTGACCAGCGTGACTCCTCCTCATGAATGAAGGGCTTCTCGCTACGCCGGTGCGGCTTCTGACGGACCAGCCCGGCACACAGCACCGCGGGTTGAGGACGAATCCGCCGTCAGAGGTGGCGAGGAAGTTGGCTATGCCCGGGTCGATCCCGACGACGCAACCCGCCGCGGGAAACAGCCTGCCGGTGGCCAGATCGAAGGCGCGAGCATGTGCCTCACACCGTTTGTGCGGTTGTAGATGACCCGCAGTCGGCGCGAACGTTTGGACGCGTTCCAGGCAGCGGTGGTCTTCCAGGGGAACTCGCCCTCGCGCAGGATCCGGCGCGGAGTCTCCTGGCTGACGGCCGCAGTCACCGTCTGCATGACTAGCGAAGTCCGAACCCCAGACTCAGCGGGCGAAGGTGACCTTGAGTGGTTCGTCGGGGCACCGCCAGCTTAGATGATCAATTCCAAGGGATGCCTGCGGAGGGTGTGGGATGGGCGGCGGCCGAAGCCACCGCGAGACGGTCAGGCGGCGGGCTGCCGACCCTGGTTGCCGAGGTGGCAGCGAGCGGTCAGGCGTCAGGGTCGACTTCGGGGTGCGCGAACCGCACGGGCTTGCCCAGCGACCGGGCGTAGGCAATTTCGGCTCGGGTGCTGTCTCCGATGTAGTCGCCGACTACGAGCACCTCATCAGCGAGCCGGATCTTCGCCCGGTGCAGATCGTCGAGTCGAACCTTCAGCGTCTCGGCCTCGACAGGATCGGACCAGAGTTCGTGCGGTGACTTCATGTCACAGCCCGGTTTGACGACAATCTTTCCGGCTTTGGTCTCGCGCAGATCGGCCTCGTTCATCTCGGTCATGAAGCGGGTGGAGCCGCAGATCACGACGATACGCGGGAGCCTCAACAGCTTCTTCGCATCGGCGAGTTTCTCCTCGGGGGTGAGCAGTCGCGGGTATGACACTCGTTCCTCCTGGGGGTGTAGTCCAAGGGGTGCCTGCGGAGACGAGAACGAGGGTGTCCAAGATCGTCTTATGGCGAACGACGTGGACACCCTCGCGACAGCACTCTATGTGACGACCGACGACATGCTGAAGGAACATCCCGACCTGGCGCCATGGCGCCCGCCGGTCAGCAATACGCCCCGCCTGAGCGATGCCGAACTGGTCACCCTCGCCACGATGCAGGCCATACTCGGCGGGTCGTGGGGTCCACCCCGGTGGAATGCGGCCGGTCCCGCGAGACCGTCAAACCCTCCGACCTGGCAGGATGGGCCGAATACGGCTACTGGGCCAGCCACAGCCGCTTCTTCTGAGGGCTGCGCCTACACCTGGTCTGCACCCTCCAGGGCCTGCCCATCGCCTTCGCCTTGCCCCGGGCCAAGGCCGACGAATGCCCGCTTCTGCGAGAGCGCCCCCGACAGACTCTCATCGGCGACAAGAACTACTTCGGCCGTGGTTTCGAACGCGAACTGTTTGAGCATGGAGCCCAGTTGCTGCGGCCTGCCCGTAAAGGTGAACGGGAACGGCCTGGCGCAGCCCTGTTCAGGCAGGGCGATGGCCCTGCGCCGGAGGCAACTCGCGAGTTGGCAAACCGGTTGGATCGGCGGCTGCGACTGGCATACCCGGAGGTGCCGGCAACAGGTCCGGGGGTGCCGAGTACCCAGTACGGAGATCTGTGATGAACGACGACGACCCAACTGTCATGGATCCGCCGGCTCCACTGCTGCCACTGGTGACGTTGGAGGAGGCGCAGGACGTGGTCGAGGTGCTGGCGCTGGTGGCGGCGGGTGAGCCGGTGGATCGGGACTGGACGCGCAGCCTGGCGATGAACCTGGCTGCGCGCATCCCGTCACGGGACTAGGTGCGCACCGTCACAGCTTGGCGGTCAGTCCGTTCACGCTCTGGGTGACCGCGTCGACGATCTTCTTGATGCCGCCGGTGCTCGCGTTGGTGGATTTGAGAAGGTCGGTTATCGCGGTGGTCAGTTCGACGTTGCTGGCGGCAAGGGCGAGTTGTGTGGCGGCTTGAGCCCGGTTGATGTCGTCGGGGTGGGCGTTGCCGTTCTTAAGTTTGCCGACTTCGGTCTCGGCCTTGCCTACGAGGATCCTTGCTGACGTCGTCATGGTCCCCCCAGTGATGGCGTGCATGTCCCGACCAAAGTACGTGCGGGATGCATTCGCCGCCACGGTGCCTCACGCCGCGGCCCTCCCGGCGAACGGCAAGTCCATGAGCTCGCCGTGCCCGTACTGCGTTCCGCAGCCGCGGTCCTGTTCGCCGGGGGTGTCGAGAGTGACGCGAAGGTGGTACCCGCAAGGGCAGGCGACGGGAACGCGGTGGGCGGCTTCTCGCCGGTGACCTGAGCGTGACACTGGCCACGGATCTGGCTTGCCTCGCGGCTGAACTCGTCGAATGCCAGCTGGCTTTCAGCCGTCCAGGGCAGTAGGACGCGGAGTCGTTTCACGACCTGCTCGCACTGCTGCTGGAGGCCGCCCTGCCAGCGCGGATGCCGGTAACCGAGCTGCTCGCGCCAATCGATCAGCCCGGTTCGGAGGATCGCCACGACGCCTCCGCGGGCGTGAAGGCTCAGTACTTCCGGGCGGAGCGGGAGCGGCACCATACGGCTCCATGAGACGGCGGGCCCGCCTGTCCCGCTGCCGGGGGTCATGCAGGTGGCGAGGCCGGCTTACAGGCCTGGCATCGCGGCGAGTTGCTCGTCGGTGCGACGGATGCAGGGCCGGCATGCCTGATGCCCGGGCTCGTCGGCAAACAGGCCGCGGCGGCAGATTGTGCAGACAGGGGCGTGGCGCCGTGGAGGGACATCGGCAGTGCTCCGTTCGGATGTATTGCAGTTACAGGCTGAGCGTTGGCGCGTTGAACATGCATGAGCAGAAGTCGCAGGTTGCGGGAGCTATCAGGACCGGCGGCGTTCGACCAACTGCAGGCAGAGTTGGCCCGTGCTGCCGCCGGGATGGCGAGGGACAAGCCACCCCGCGGGAAAGCCGTTGAGGGAGCGCTTCACCCTCCGGGCGCGGAGCCTGATGACAGCCCCGGTGAGGCGGCGCCGCCCCCCGGCTCGGGCTGAACCCCTCCTGGATCGGGCTGGTCACACAGGCAGGTATCGCGGCCTTCACCGAGCCTGGTCGCGGCGAGCAGGTCGGGAACCACGGGGCCGCCCACCACGGACCTACCGCGTACGGGCCGACCAGCGCCTTCGCGGAGCAATGCTCATTACCCGTGGATCGGCTCGTGAGGGCACACGAAGGGCGTACCTTCCCGAGTGATCGATCGACTGGTATCGAGTCGCGTTGGCCCGTGGGTCGGGAAGGCACGCCCGTGCTCAGCGTGGTCAACTCCGACGGCACCACCGCCGACGGCTCCTCCCTGATTGACGAGATCGTCCGTGAAGGCGCCCGGCGCACTCGCCGCTGCCCTGGGGCGGAAGTCCATACCTATGTATCCGAGTTGGCCAACGAACGGGACGACACCGGTCGTCGCCTGGTCGTCCCCAACGGCTATCACCGGCCCAGGGAGGTGACCACCGCGGCCGGTGTCGTCGAGGTGGCGGCCCCGCGGGTGAACGACAAGCGCACGGACGAGACTACGGGCGAGCGCAAGCGGTTCTCCTCGGCGATCCTGCCGCCCTGGGCACGGGAGTCCCCGAAGATCAGCGAGGTCCTGCCCCTCCTCTGTCTCCACGGCCTGTCCTCCGGGGACTTCGTGCCCACTCGAGCAGTTCCTCGGCTCCACGGCCGGCCTGTCGGCGGCGACCGTCATCCGCCTGACCCAGCAGTGGCAGGCTGACCACGCCGCATCCGGTGAGCGTGACCTGTCGGGCAGCGACTACGTCTGGGCCGACGGCATCCACCTGCGCATCCGCCTGCGCGAGGAGAAAGCATGCGTACTCGTATTGATGGGCGTGCGCGCCGATGGCGCCAATGAGCTGAGTCCGGCGGAGGACAACCCCTCGTACTTTGCTGTGACATTGCGGTGTTCCTCTCAGGATTCAGATGCGGGAGGCGGGACGGACGCGGACGGGGAGTGACTCCCATGCGCGCAAGGTGTTGTTGGCGTGGCGGCGCGGTGTGGCTGTCAGCTCGATCGACTCGACCCGGCGGGCCAGCGCTGTCAGCAGGGCCTCCGCCTCCAGGCGGGCGACATGCTGGCCGATGCACTGGTGCAGGCCCATCCCGAAGCCGACGTGGCCGGACGGGTCCCTGGCGAGGTCGAAGCGGTCGGGTTCCTTCCAGCGGCGAGGGTCGCGGTTCGCGGCGCCGAGGAACATCAGGATCTTGGTGCCTTCGGGAACGGTTATCCCGGCGATCTCCACATCCGTCGTGGCAGTACGGAAGAACGTCTGCACCGGTGACTGCCAGCGCACCGCCTCGTCGAACGCCACCCGCGTCAACTCGGGGCGCACGCGCAGTCGCTGCCACTGCTCCGGGTGTGTGGCGAAGGCGTAGAGACAGGCGGACAGACCATGCACGGTGGTATCGACGCTGGCGGTGAGCAATGAGCGCACCACCAACGGCGCCTGTTCATAGGTCAGTTCACCGCGGTCGGCCGCAGCCCAGATCTCGGCGCCGAACCCAGTGTCGGCGAGGGCTTCCCGCGCGCACTGGGCGTTGACCCAGGATCCGAGCTCGGCGGCTCGGTGGGCATCGGCGGCCACCAGCTCGTTGCGCGGGCCGAAGGCGTTGAAGGCCATGTTCCCGTACGGCAGCAGATGCTCACGGCCATCCGGGCCCAGGCCCACGGCGTCGGGAAACGCGCGGAGCGGGAACGCCTCCGCGAGAGCGGTGAAGGCGTCGAACTCCGCTCCTTCGGCCAGGACTTGATCCACCAGCTCCTCTGCCACAGCGGACCACGCCGCGCGCAGTCGGCGCAGCGCGGGCGGGGCGAGGATGTCCCGCAGGACACGGCGCGGCGCATCGTGCAGGGGCGGGTCGGCCTCCAGGAGCAGGCTCGGCGCCCGCCACGGCTCCTCGTGGCGGAAGTTGGCCAGGCCCACGCCGGAGCCCGATTCGAAGCGCTGCCAGTCCACGAGCGCGGCGTGGACCTCCTCGTACCGGGCCAGGGCGTGGACGCCGTAGCGGGAGAGGTATACGAGGGGTCCGATCTCGCGCAGGGCCTCGTGGAACGGCTCAGGGTGGAGCAGGTGCTCGTGGGCGAACGGGTCGATGTCGCTGACGGGCGGCGTCACGGCACGCACGGGTGTCTCGGTCATGGCGGCTCCTCGGCAGAAGACAGAAGGCGAAACAGAAGGGGACCTGTGAGGCGGCACTCAGAGGTCCAGGACGAGGCGGTCACTGCACGAGCGTGAGACGCACACGAACATGCAGTCACTGACATTCCGTTGATGGTCCGTCAGGACCGAGTCCCGGTGGTCCGGCCGCCCGTCGAGGACGGGTGTGAGGCAGGTGCCACACGTGCCCTGCTCGCACGAGGAGAGGACGTCCACGCCCGCCTCGCGCACGGCGTCCAGTACGGAGATGCCTGGCGTCACGGTGATGGTGCGTCCACTGCGCCGCAGCTCCACCTCGAACGGCGCGTCCCGCGTCGGCGGGGCTTGCTCAGCGGCGGTGAAGCGTTCGCTGCGCAGGGCGTAAGGCGCCCAGCCGGAGCCCGCGGCCTCCACGGCGGCGAGCAGCGGTCCCGGGCCGCAGCTGTACACCTTGGTGTCGGCACACGGCGTGCCGAGCCAGGCGTTCAGGTCCAGGAGACCCCGCTCGTCCTGCGGGACGATGTGCACGCGCTCGCCGTATGCGGCGGCCAGGTCCTCGTGGAACGCCATGGAGGCACGGCTTCGGCCCCCATACAGCAACTGCCATTCCACGCCGAGCAGTTCGGCCTGATGGATCATCGGCAGAAGCGGGGTGATGCCGATGCCCCCCGCGATGAACAGGTACGCCTGCGAGGGCACCAGCGGGAAGTGATTGCGCGGCCCGCCGACCCCCACCCGGTCGCCCGAGCGGAGCCGATCGTGGACGTACGCCGAGCCGCCCCGCCCCTGAGGTTCGCGCAGCACGGCGATACGGAATGTGTGGGCGTCCCACCGGTCACCGCACAGGGAGTACTGGCGCACCGTGCCGTCCGGCAGGATCAGGTCGATGTGGGCGCCGGGCGTCCAGTCCGGCAGTCGGCGCCCGTCAGGGTGGGACAACGTCAAGGAGACCACGCCGTCGGCCACTTGCCGCTTGTCGGCGACCGTCAACGTCACCGCGTTGCCTGCGCCCGCAACGGCTCTTGCAACCCCGGTGTCCCCGCTGGTTCCGACCATCCTGTCGCCTCCCGTCGTTGGGTTTCAGGAAGGATGCGCGGGCGGGGACACACACGGCGACGCCCTTCTCAATGATTGAGAGGGAAATTCTTCGAAGCTCTCGCCTCCAGAGCGCGGGAGATGCCACGGGCGGCAGTGCGCACCACGGGCACCACATCCGCAGCGCCGGACTCGTTCGGCACGATCACCGACAGGGTGGCCAGCACGCTGCCGCGGCGGTCCCGCACCGGCGCGGCGATGCCGCACGCGTCTGGATGCACGAAGCCGGGACAGCAGGCGTAGCCACGCTGCCGGATGTCGGCGAGCAGCACCCGGAGCGCGGGTGCGGTGGCGGGCGTGTCCGGCGTGTAGCGGTGCAGCGGCTCGCCCAGGACCCGCTCCTGCACGTCGGCCGGGGCGTGCGCGAGCAGGACCAGACCGCTGGACGAGGCATGCGGCGGCAACCGGCCCGCGATGCGCGTGTAGTTGATGACCCCGCCTGGCGCACTCAACCGTTCCAGGAACAGCACCTCGTCACCGTCGAGCACGCCCAACTGCACATGATGGCCCACCACCTCGTGCACGCCCTCCATGAACGGCATCGCGACGTCGCGCAACGACAGGGCGGGCGACGCGCGGGTCACCAGCTCCCACATGCGCAGCCCGATCCGTACGCGCCGGTCCGCGTCCCTCGCCAAGAAGTCGTACGACACAAGCTCGGCCACAAGCCGCGACGCGGTCGCCACATGGAGCCCGGTGCGCCGGGCGAGTTCCGAGACGGTCAGCGCCGGCTCGTCAGGGGTGAACGCCTCGAAGATCCGCACGGCCCTGGCCAGCACCGACTCGCCGTTCTGCGTCCTCACCCGGCCATCATCGGCTCCCCGTCGCGCACGTCAAGACCCGCGGGCTCAGAGATCCGCAAATGTCATCGCAGCGGCCGTCGACCGGCGGTTAACGGCTCGCCAGGGCAGTGGCCATACGGGTCGTCACCACGGTGAGCCCCTGCGCGGCACCGACCGCAAGGAACACCGGGCCCGCCGCCGCACTGCCGGCCAGCCACGGGCGCGCCGCGCTGGACGCGGGCGCCACGGGCGCGACGTGCTGGGATGCCCTGGGCGTCTGCGTCATGAACGAGCCTTCCTCGCGTGGTGTTGTCGCTCATCTGACCGACGGGACCCGGCAAAGTCATCGGTCCGAACAGGGTGCGCCAGATCACGAGCACCTCGTCCGACCGCACGGAACACGCCTCGCCCGCTACCTCACGGCCATCCAGCCAGCCCCACGGGCCACCTATCTCGCTCAGTCACACCTGCTCCGCTGTGACTGAGCGCGCTGGTTGGCCCGTCCGGCCAAGTACGTGCTCAGTTCCGGCGCCTGCGAGTCAGCTCCCGCGAAGACCCCACTCGTCGAGGCCGCTGTAGACGTGAGCTTCAAGGCATTGCGGAGCGTCAAGGCCCACAGCCTCACCTCGATACAGGGCGATGAGCGAGTTCCTGCCCCGCCACCAGGTATCCATCACTCCCTCCACTTCGGGCACCGGCTCGTAGCCGCTGAGGTCCAATGACTCGACGGCCTTCCCCTTGATCCTTGTGACGGTCTTGGCCCAGCGACGAGCATGGGCGGCGAGCGCCAAAGACTCCACCCACCCGTCCGTGCTGGCGTGCAGGGGTGTCCAGCGGTAGGCGTCGATCCCGAATGCTCCGTCGGGACCGATCCTGAATCCGTAGGCCATGGATACTCGGCAGCTCCCCGCCTGGTACGACCATCCCTCTGTATCCGACCCCTCGGGACAGTCGGCATCGAGGACGTGCGGGCCCCCTTCGTAGAACGGGGCCGGCGGCAGGGCAAGGCCGCCCCAGCGGTCCTGGAAGGCTGCCGCCCGGTCGATCTCCGCAGCAGGGATCCCCCGCCCGACCCACGCGTCGCGGTATCGCCGGATGTCCTGCCGGTGGACGCGGATGCCGTCCACCTCGACGAACCTCTGGGCTCGGCAGCTCAGGCCGACGGGCCCGACCGGTATCGGCGATACGAAACCGTCAGCCATCAGCGCTTCCGGCCGTCACCGGAGTGGAGCACAGCCTCCGCGATCTCCCGCACGCGGTCCAGGGTGATCCCCGTGCGCTGTTCGACGGCGAGGGGGTGGTCGGTGGGCTCCAGCTCGACGCAGGGGCGCTCACCGATCGGGCGGGTGTGGACGTGCGTCTTGAGGTTGAGGGTCGCGGCCGGGTAGACCGGCAGGTCGGTGGTGAGCCAGCCGAAGTACGGTTTCTCGGCCTCGCGGCCGGGGGTGCCCCACAGATCTGCGGCCCGGGAGAAGCTCTCTCGGCTGAGCGACACCCAGACGCCCCAGGAGAACACCTCGTCGCTGCCGATGACCGGTATCTCGATCAGGCCCTTGACGAAGTAATGCTGCCCTCGGACCACGCACTGGTCCGAGGAGAGCAGGCAGTCATCGGCACCGGCAAAGGCCGGATCCCACACGGCGGGGGCCTCAGCCGTGTAGTTCATAGGCAGCTCACAGTGCTGAGCCCCGCAACGCATGCAGGTGAATCCGAGATCAGTGGTCATGGCGCTGGAGCCTAGCCACGGGCTCCGCCACCGCCTCGGGCGGTTCCCCTCCCGTCCGCTGCCTTGCCGGAGTCCACGACCTGCGCCAGCAATCCGTAGTACTGACTGGTGCGGCTCTCGAAATCTGCCCGTGCGGACAGGCCGTCCTGGTCGTCCGGTGCGCGCAGCAGGTCGACGGAGGTCTGGGCGAAACGGGCGGGGAGCCCTTCCTGTTCTGCGAGAGCCATGAGGGAACGCAGCTCGGCGACGGCGGAGTGGGCGCTGTCGCCCTGTTTCCGTCCGGCGCGCAGCATGTTCCGGTACCCGGATGCGGGTTCGGCCTCGGTAAGGACCCGGTCCAGCTGGTCGGCGAGTTCCTTGCCAGTGCGTGCCATCTCTTGGGCCTCGGTCCCGGCTTCCAGCAGGACTTGCAGCGCGACGAGCAAGGCGGTGGTGTGCGGCCCGGATGCGGCGGGGTCGAGGCGCACCGACAGGGTGGCCTCGATGTCGTCGGCGAGGCGGCGAGCGGCGGTATGGGCGCGCTCGGCCGTGCGACGGTCCACGCCCATGTGTTCCAGACCCAGCACTCCGGCGTCGAGGACATCGCGCGCGGTACGGGCGCCGGCTGCCTCCACCTCCTGTGCCGCCCGGCCGACGGCCACTCCCTTGATCAGCCGCGTAATGGGGGTAGCGCTCAGCTTCGCCTCGGTCTGCTCGTGGCGCAGCGCGTTCCACGCCGCGCGCACGGCGTCGCGAGCCTGTGCATGGTCCTGGGCCACCTGGTCAGCGGTCTCGTACAACTTGCGTGTCCGAGCCACGGTCTTGGGGCGTACGCCCGAAGACAGGCGAACCGAGCTGCGGATGTTCCCTCCGACGAGGCCGACGGCGATCAAGGCCAGCCCGATCAGCGCGAGCGCGTCAGACAGGGCGTAGGGATCCGTGTCATCGAGCGACGGCTCCAGGTCTCCCTTGTGCCGGCCTTCGGTGAACATGAAGCCGGATTCCCAGCCGTTGTCTGTGCCCAAGATGGAGTGCGATGGCTTGAGCAGCGCACCGCGGCCCGGATCGCACTGGTAGGCGGCCTCGCGCCAGCGACCCCTGTCGTGGTACGGGTCCTTCCAGCGAACCGTGCACCGGCCGTCCGGCTTCTCGCTGATCACAGTGAGGCTGATCTGCTCTGTCTCGGGATACGACGCGTAGAGGTACACCGACCAACCGAACAGCAAAACGCCGAGCGTCAGTACCCACCGAAAGAACGGCCTGAGCCGCATAGTCTCCCCCTCGCCCCCGGCCGATGACCCGGCCCACTCCCCGAGTTCATGATCTGCCTGCACGGCACGTCGGCTCAAGCCTTGGACGGCCTCTCTTACGCAACAACCACCACGCCTTGCCCTGTCATCGCGGACTGTGCAGTCACCGCGCAGGCATCTCTGACGGTGCCGAACCGGTACGCGGTTCTGTCGGCGGTGAACTCCGGTGCCGGGTACAGCGTCCTGCCCCGTTCCCAGTGCCAGGAGTACCTGGACTCCAGCCGGCTGGCCCTCCTCAACGACCCGGTGGAGCCGTCGCTGAACACGCTGTTCCTCTTCCAGCGGCCCGGCGCCGAGACCGATCCCGCCGTGCTGCGTGTCCGAGACCTCCTGCGGCAGGCCGCCCTTAGCTGGTGAGCCGACCGTACGGAGAGGCAAACGTGAGGGCTTGGCCGTCACGTTCCACGCGGGCGATGCGGTCGGCGGGCGGACCGGTGGGGCGGAGCTCGCCGGAGGCACTGTGGTCCGGCGTGATCCAGTTCGGGCCGGTCACGAGATCGATCGGACAGCGCCTGTTCATCACTTCGGGAGGCGCGTCAGCTGTGTCGTGTTCGATGCTCACCACTTTGGACTGCACCTGCCGGCTTCGCGGGAGGGCTTTTCCGCAACTGGCCGCGTGAGCGGGGGGGTGGGGGTGGGGGTGGTGAGGACGGCGAGGCAGGTGATGACGAGTGCAATGCCGCTCCAGCCGGTGGCGGGGAGGCGTTCGCCGACGACCAGGACGGCGAGGACAGCCGCGACGGCCGGTTCGAGCAGGGACAGGGTGGTGGCGGTGCTAGCAGGTACGTGGGCGAGGCCCCAGCCGAAGAGCACGTAGCCGGCGAACATGGGGACGATCGCCATGTAGATGCCGACGAAGGCGTTGCTCCAGGAGGCGAGTAGTGGGGCGCCTGTGGCCAGGAGGACGGGCAGGAGGAGCAGTCCGCCGAGGCCGAAGACAGCGCCCATCGCCGCCCGGGAGGGGATCTGGCGGGTGATGAGCCGGTGCGCTGCCCAGGAGTAGAGGGCGTAGGTGGCGGCGGCAATCAGGCCGAGGCCGATGCCGAGCAGCGTGCCTGCCAAGGAGCTGCGGCCGCTGTCATCGGTGGCGTGGGCAGCTTCGGCGACGCACAACAGGGCGGTTCCGAACAGGCCGAGGGTGGCCGCGAGCATCCAACGGCGGGCGAGCCGGCGGCCGTCCACGACGCGCTCGATCAGGGCCGAGGCCAGCGGGGCCGTGCCGATCGATACGACAGTGCCGACGGCGACGCCGGCCAGGTGCATGGAGCTGTAGAACGCCAACGGGTAGACCACCACCGAGACGGCGCCGAGCAGGACCGTGCCGCGCTCGTCGCGCAGCCGGGATGCGTGACGGCCGATCTGCGGGGCGGCGAACAGGGCCTGGAGCAGTCCCCCAAGGCCCATGGCGACGGCCCCGATCCCGAGCGGTCCCACGTCCGGGGCGAAGGTGGCGGCCGTGCCGGTCGTCCCCCAGAGCACGGAGGCGGCCAGCACGCACAGGGCCCCCATTCCCGCGGACCGGCCGCGGCCGATGCCCGTCACAGCCGCTCCAGCAGGGCCGCGGCCATCGAGCGGGCGTGCTGTACACGCATACCGTCGCCCTCCAGGCCGGCACGGGCCATCGCACCCTCCAGCAGGAAGGAGAGATGCTCAGCCGTCGCGCGGGCCTCGTCGGGCCGGCCAGGCAGCAGCTGCTCCAGGTGACCGGCGATCAGCCGCTCGACCTGCTCCTTATGGACGCGCACGACGACCCGGCCCTCGTCCCCGGCCGGGAGCTCGGCGGCGGCGTTGAGCAGCCCGCAGCCTCGGAACCCGTGCTCGTAAGCGAAACCCGCGTGATCGGCGTATGCATCGAAGACCGCCAACACGCCCTCACGCGGCCCCTCGGTGTGCTCCAGCCGGGCCCGGTACAGGCCGAGCCACTCCTCGTGCCGGGCATCCAGGTAGGCCCGGACGAGATCGGCCTTGGAGGAGAAGTTGTTGTACAGACTCATCTTCGCCACGCCGGCCTCGGCCGTGATCGTGTCGATACCGGTCGCTGCCACACCGTCGGCATAGAAGCGCCGGGCCGCCGCCTCCAGGAGCCGTGCCCGGGCCGGCCGCCGCCGTCCACTCCCCGCCATGCTCACGTCGGTGTCGCTCATCAGATTCCAAACTAGGTAGGTAGGTCTACCTAGAGTAGCGGACGAGCTGACATCACGGAAGTCGGGCACTCGCCCCGGACGGCAGTCCTCCGGGGCATCCGCGAAACGCCGCACATGCTGTCTGATGCCATGCACCGTTCGATTCCGGGTGAGGCGGCGATGCCTCCCGAAGTCATGAACAAGCGCTGTCGCAATTCGGGTTCTGGCTCACTTACCCGTGGAGGGCTGACTGAGAGTGAGTCAATGGCTTCCCGAGCCGTGGACAACGGACACTCGGAGTCACACGCCCAGGGCCTCGCTACAACGCCTGATCGCCGTTCTCTTGGTGGCGTCGCGACGTCCGACACTCGGCCGCCATGCTGCTCCTGGAACAGGGCGTCGAACTCGTCGTGATCAAGGAACTCCTCCGCCACGCCCACATCGGCGTAACCGCCACCATCTACGCCCACGTCCGACTCCGCCTCCAACGAGACACGCCATCGACAACCTCAGCACCCCACTCGGAAGCCCGACGATCGCCACGACGGTCAGTGCCGACGACAGCGAACCACCGCCCTGCGTCGCAGCCGTCCGCTGACGTCGCCGTCAGCTACTGCCGTCACCCCGCACAGAAGCCCCGCCAGGACTCACCTGACGCGGTTTCATATTTGTATCGGCGTACTGCTGCGCGGGGTTCAGTACCTGGGCCGGATCGCGGAACTCGACAAGGTGCCCCGGCCCCCAAGATGCCGGCGGGATGCCCCGTGACGTTACGGCCGCCTACCGCTCGCAGGTCCATAGTTGGCGGTCAGGGTTGCGGCGTACTCGTCCAAGACGTGTTGGCCTATGGGTGCGGGCAATCGGAATACGGTTCCCCTGGGCTCTCCCATTGCCCCCTGTTCATCCCATCCGAGTCCGGCACCACGGCACACCAATCGCCCATCACCCTGTCCGCCAGCATGAGTGAGAAACCCTCACCCGTGACCTCAGAGAGCGTATCGGCGCCACCGGGGTAGTCCTGGTAGACCAACTCGCCGGGCAGCAGCGGGGCTACGAAGGCGGTCCGTCTCGGGCCGAGTCCTTGAGCCTTTTCCATCTTGCCCAGCTGGCCTGTTCATGGAGGATGACGGCTCGGCGATGGCGGTGATCCAGGTCGTGCCACATCGGTGACTTCTACCGGCCGCCGCCCAGTCGCCTGGTCACCGCGTCGAAGGTCGGCCAGGGTGGACCCTCTCGCAGCAAGCGGAGGAATTCTTCTCCGAATCGCTTCCCGTTCGGGAACTGGTCGCCGAGCTCCCAACGCCATGCTGCGAGCATCGCGAGGACGAGCTGTCGGCAGTCATCGAGCAGCCCTTGGTCGACGTTCGGGTAGTGCTTGCAGACCTCGTCGGGAGCGTGGGCGAGGTCGAACTCGACGGGGCCACGGCAGCACGTCTCCAGGTCGATGAACAACGGGCCGTTCTTCGTGCTGAGCACATTGCCTGGATGCGGCTCGCCGTGGAGCAACTGCTCCACGGCGCCGCGGTCCTCGATCGCACGTCGCAGGCTTCCCAGCCTGCCGCTGAGGAGCACACGGTCTGCGTCGGCCAGCTCCGGCGAGAGATCCGGGTTGGCAACGACTTCTTTCGCCTGCGTGATCCGGTCCATGAAGCTCGGGCTCGGCACATCGACCTTGCGCATGCCGGCGTGCAGTCGCTCCAGCGCCTCGGCGTAGTCGACTGGAGAGAGGTGAGGTGTCGCGGGCTCGTAGTAGGTCCACAGCGTCACGGCGAAGCCGTCGCGCGTGTACACACGCGGGTCCACCCGAGGCTCCAGGAGGCCCACCGGAGATCCGAACTCGGCGAGCCGTTGCGCGAGCTCGACTTCGAACTGTGCAACCTCTTGTCCCACAGGGGCGACCCGGGCAAGGACATCGCTCGGCGTCAGCCGCAGTGCCAGCTTGTTCGAGTTGTGGAGAACGATCGCGTCGTCGGCCGGCAGGCCGAGCGATGCGGCAATCGAGGTCGCAGCAGCGATCGCACGCGAGGTGTCGGACATCTCCATCCGGTGGTCTCCTCAGTTTCCGCTTCAGGTGTCTGCAGCTCTGCCTCTTGAGGCAGAGCGCGCGAGCGGACGAAGTCACAAGCCCAGTGCTCAACGCCGGCGCCGGTCGATCAGGGTGTTGTCGAGGTCGAAGAATGCCAGCACAAGGCGACGTTACGCGAGCGACATAGGCGCCTCACACCCCTCCCCGGGGGTCCCGCCGGGGGCCAAAGAGGGGGCCAAACGCAACAGTCCGCGCCGGACCGTCGTGGACAACCAAGGGCTCCGGAATGTCCGCGTCGCATGCGGCGTCGGAGACTGGCCCCCGGTCACCGGTGTGGCTGCCGCCGGCCTTCTCGCCGTCTCCCAGCGCTCGTGGTAAAGACGCACCAGGTGGTCGGCGGGATCGGTGCGGTGGTCGTTGAGCGTGGTCAGCAGTCGGTAGGTCCCGCCGAAGTCGCCGCCGTCGGCGGTGCGGGAGGGGATCTCGGCCTCGATTACCCGCAGCGGGAGGCCTCCGATCCGGTTCAGGTAGGAGCCGTCGGGCAGCAGTGTCAACACCGCCGGTCGTCGGGTGCTGGTGGCGCGGAGTTCACCATCGGCCGTATGTACAACCTTCCGGCCACCCTGGAGGTCGGAAGACCGGAGTCCCACGCTCCCTCTTTCTTCCGTCCGGCTGAGACTGGAGCACTGTTTTGCGCGTACGCAACCTCCGCGCCGGCCGCCGCCGAGGGCGACCTCCGCGGCCACCGGGCGGGACAATGCAACGCGCCCCAGCGCGAGTGCTGCGCGCAATCACCGCACGTTCGGGTCCATGCTCAACGACTGGCCGGAGCCTCCCCCACACCAACCACCGGCCTGGATCCTCAATCGCCCCATAAAGAAGGACTGTTCATGCGTGTACGCCGCAACCTGACTGCAGCCCTGTGCTGCACCGCCCTGCTCGCCGGCTGCGATTCGCCGGGCGGCGCGCACGACGATCCGGCGCCACCCGCGCTACCCCCCGTGGGCAAGCCCGGCAACGTAAAGGATCACAAGGACTTCAACGGCGACGGGTTCGACGACTACGTCACGGTCCTCAGCCCGCATTCCAAGGACCGGAAGAGGACTTTGCCGACGCTCGTCGTCACCTACGGGTCCCGGAAGGGCCTGCGCCCCGAGACGGCCGAGCGTGTGACGGCCGGGGCGGGCGGCAACGGCTTCACCCGGGTGCTCCGCGGTGACCTCGACGGCGACGGCTTCACCGATCTCATCTCCGCCCGAGAGCCGAACAGCAAAGAGCCCGGGGCGTTCGAACCCTTCGCGATGTACGGCGGCAAGCGCGGCCTTGGGAAGCCCACGTCCCTTGTTGTGGAAGGGAATTTCACCCCGCTCGCGGTAGGCGACTTCAACGGCGACGGCTCGGCCGATCTGCTCGACGGCGGATCCGGCGGCAGCGGCGACCCGAACGCGCTGCCAGGCTTGGAGAAGCAGGGCAGGTTGCTGATCGGGCCGATCGACCGCTCCGGCAAGCCCGCCCGGCAGATCAAGCTCGATCTGGGCCAGCACGGCTATTCCAGCCCGCAGTCCGCCGCCACGGGCGACTTCGACGCGGACGGTCGTACTGACGTGATCTTCACCTACCACTTCGACGCGGAGGAGGACGAGTTCGCGCCCGAGGATCTCAGGTCCGCGGCCTATTACCGGGGCTCGACTGTCAACGGTCGTGTGGAACTCCCCGTAGGCGGCCAGGAGTTCTCCCTGCTGGCGGCCGTCGAGCTCTCCCCGCTGGCGGCCAGATAGCTCCCC
>NZ_JBVJPM010000037.1:0-51682 GCF_055582645.1 Streptomyces sp. NPDC107517
CCTCACGGAACTCCGGATCGAACTTCCGTCGCTTCTCCGCCATGACTCCCAACTTCCCCTGCAGCCATGGTCTTCACGCTACGAGGGGAGGGACACCTGTGCTTTCGTCGCCTGGTTGGCGCCGGCCAACAGAACCACCCACTAACCGCTCGCGCGCCAACTCCAGCTCCAACTGCTCCAAGTGAGCAACTGTCGAGCTTCCATCCCTGTTACCCCATGCGGAGCCGGCCTGAGGCGGGGCAGCACTCATGGACTGGTCTTCGTGGTCGGGTCGTCCATTTCGCGCGTGGGCTGCGGACACATCTGGCAGGTTGTACGCAGCGCAGAGGGTAGGTCGAGTCGGGATGAGGGGGCATGGGGGGCGAGGCGAACGTGGGGCCGGACAGGGATCCGAGTCTGCTGCCGGTGCTGGGGGTGTTCATCGTGCTGGCGGCGGTGCTGGAACGCTGCCTGTCGTTGTTCGACGGGCCGAAGATGTACGTCCTGTGCGATGACGTCGTCGGCCTTTCTGAGAGGCTCGACCGCGAGGCGGGTGTGAACCGGTGGCTTCTGCTGACCGGGCTGGTGCTGGCCGTGGCGTCGCTGGTCGTCTCACGGGTGCGCCGCTGGCGGATCCTGCCCGCTTTCGCGCTGTCTGCGGTTCTGGTTCTGTTGGTTGGGGCGGACGGGTATACGGCGCGTGCTGATGCCGTCGCCGCGCAGATTTCGGCATCCCAGACCTGTGACGAACCCACGATCGTCTATGAGACCTCTCATGGCTGGTTCGACTGGAGCCCCCTCGGCCCCTGAACGGTCGGAGCCGGCCGGCCCCACGGTCCGGGTATGCGTCGACGCGCGAACCCCTGCGGAGCAAGACAAGGGGAGAGGCCGACGTAAGTAGGGGGAGAGGCCGGCGTGATGATGTCCATCTCTCATCTGCCGCCCCCGGACCCAGACGTGCTCGATCTCCGGGGCCGCAGTTCAGCAGGCTCTCAGCGTGGCGTGAAGTAAGCGGACGCCACCGGCAGCCGATACCGGGCCACGATGTGGTTCCACAGCGTGTGCGGAGAACACAGGCCCAATGGGCGCAGGACCTGGTTGCGCCGGATCGGAGTCGGCTTTCCGAACTCCACCCAACTCCGTTTGCCCGGTGCGTTCATGGCCCGCCAGCCTGAATTGTCGATGGGGACGAAATAGCGCGTCTGCTGACTCTTGTCCTGGCTGGTGACCTTCAGTGCGGTCACTCCATACGGACCCACCCCCACGATGAGGGCGGGCCTGCGCTTGCCGCCGGGCTGTTCCTCGTAAGGGAAGAACACCTCCCACACCTGCCCCGGGAGTGGACTCGTCCCCGTCTGTGGGAACGGCGGCAGTGGCGCGTAGGGCACACCCGTGGGGGCGCGCCAGGCGGAGCCGTATGCCCGAGGGGCCGGGCGACGTGGCGGTATCCACAGGCGGGCCTGAAGACCTGGTCGGCAGAGCACCATCAACGGGACACCCGGCACCAGCAGGCTGAGTCCGAACGCGGAGGCCGTGTCGGTGAACGGACTGCCGGTGGCGACCACACCGCCAAGTGCCCAGGCGACTGAGGCGTGAAGTTCGGCCAGCACGGCGGCGAGCCCCACCAGAGGCAGGCCCCGTAAGGTCCAGCGCTGCCCTCCCGCGGTCGGCACGATCGTCTGGAGCCCGGCGCTCACTACACCCAGCCCCACGACGGCGTCGATCCCGACCCCGGTCGCGACGAACGCCCACACCGGATACCCGCTGCCGGCACTTCCCTCAGTCGCCATGACGTTCGCGAGTGGCACGCTCAGCGCCATGCACACACCGAGAATGACCGCACAGCTCCGTAGCGCCTTCACCCAGCTCGCCCTGTGCATCCCAGCTCCCCCACTTCGATGGCTCGCGCAGCGACACCCACGACTCGTGGACGTACGCAAAGCCGAAATTGGCTCCCTCTAAAGGGAGTTGTTGCATACTCGTCACTTTTGACGCACTCCGCCACCAGACCTGGTGGCTGGGTCAGAGGTCAGAGGTCCGGTGATCCGCTCCAGGTCCGTCATCAGCGCGTCGAGCCACGAGACGGCCGCGTAATACACCCGCGGCGCGCCCGGTGGTTCCACCTCGAAACCGTCGAAGTCGGGGTCCCGCAGCGGCACCGGGTCCAGTGGGGTGTCGCCGCTCGGATCGAGCCGCGCCGACACCAGCAGCATCCGTCCGGCCACCCGGTCCCCGAGGCGGGACACGGCCGCAGTCGGCTCCAGCTCCATGGGTGGTACGACGATTCGCTCGGGCGGCACCAGCAGTCGGTCGGCTCCCCACAGGGTGTGGTGGGCGGCCATCAGGGTCGCCTGCCAGTCCTGGGGGCGGTCCTGGTTGGCGGCGGGTTCATGGGGGCCTGCCGAGTCGTGCGGATCCTCGCCGGAGTGGCTGGCGGCCAGGCCCCTCGGCTCGCTCTGGAACTGCGCGTACGCCGCCTCCGCCATGACCAGCGCGTGCATCAGCGAGCGGTGGCCCGGCGCGGCGGTCACCGGTGCCCGCACTCCGCCGGCGGCCAGCTGGGCGGTGGTCGCCACCACGTTCTCCGCCGCACCGCGCAGCAGTACTGCCATCGACCGCCGCAGTTCGTCCTGGGCACCCCGCGGCCAGGCGAGCAGCCCGAAGACGGCGCCGATCGCGCTGCCGGTCAGCACGGCCAGCAGCCGGAACTCGGCCAGCTGCCAGGTCGCGGGCGCCAGCTGGGCGAACGCCAGGGCGACCACGAGCGTGAACGTCGCCTGGGCCCAGCCCACGCCCTTGACGGGCCCCAGCGTGAACGCGAACAGCATCAGCGGCGGCAGCACCGCCGCGTACACGGCGATATTGGTTCCGACCAGCGTGAACAGCCCGGCCACGATCAGCGCGCCGATCAGGGTCCCGGTCAGTGCCACCCGCACCGTCGACCGGGTCTGCCGCACGGTGGTCCGGGTCAGGGTCAAGGTCGCCAGCAGCACCCAGAAGCCGTGCGGCAGCGTGTCCACCCCCGCGATCACCCGGGCCGCGGCGAGGGCCAGGCTGATCCGTACCGCGTTCTGGAAGCACACCGACCGGGCGTTGGCGTGCCCCTCCATCCGCCTCCACCACAGCTGCGGCGCGCGCTTTCGGGCGTACCAGAACCGGCCCGGGGCCGCCTGTGCCGCGCCTGCCCGGCCCCGTACGGCGATGGCTGCCGCCGTGGACATCGCCAGCGCGGCGTCCGCCAGCTCCAGCATCGCCGCGTGCCGGCGCAGCGCGGCCGGCGAGGCGACCGCGTCCGGGCCGGCGGCCAGGGCGGTACGGGCTCGCAGCAGCTCGGCGTGCGCGTCCCCGGCCTCGGGTGCCCGGCCCCGCAGCCGGTCGGCTGTCTCGCGGGCCGTGTCCTGCACCGCGCGCAGTACGGCCGGCCCGAGCTCGGACTCGGCCGGTCCGGGATCCGGCTGCGGGGGAGTGGTCAGCCGCGCCAGCAGGGTGCGGGTGGCCAGGCCGGTGTGCGTCAGGCCCCGGTCCCGCACGCCCGGCCCGGCCGGCCGCTCGGCTTCAGGCACCTGCGAGGATCGCAGCGAGGTACTGGCGGCCTGGGCCTCTTGCACCGTCCGGTCGGTGATCGCGTACGGCGGCCCGGTCAGTTCCTCGGCACACCGGCGGGCGATGTCGGCGGCCCGTGCGGCCAGCTCCCGGTAGGGGATGGTGGGCGGGTCCGGCAGCAGGAACCTCTCCGTGAGCACGAGGAACACGATGCCTACCGCGGCTCCGGCCAGCCGGACGCCGAGCGAGCCGGGGTCGTAGGGCGGGAACGACGGCAGGATGTACATCAGCTGGAGCCCGGGCGCGGCCCCCGCGGGGCGCGGACCGCCCACCGCGGAGAAGGCCAGTGCGAAGCCGATCACCAGCATCCCCGTCGTCGCGGTCCAGGTCTGCACGGACAGGTAGGTGCCAACGGTGATCAGCACCAGGCAGACCGGCAGCAGCCGCGCCACCACCGTGGCACGCTGCCGGCCTGTCCCGGGGATGTGCGACAGTCCCGCGAGTGACACCGCGGCGAACAGCGCGTAGGTCGCCGCCTCGGTCGAGCCGAAGCCGTACAGGCACAGGTAGAAGCCGGCGCCGGCGGCCACCGTGACCCGCACGGAGCGGCGGGCCGCCGCCCGGTAGGCGGCGGGCAGCCTGATCCGGGGAACGCCACCGGTACCACCCATGCCACCAGGATCACCCCCAGCCGTCCGGGCCGCCCGCTCGGGAGGTCAATAGACAGACCTGGAACTCACCCATCCGGCTCCAGCTGACGGCGCTGTCGATCGTCGGGCTGACGATGTCGGGTGAAGTGCGGACGAGCGGCCGCATCGTCTCCGTCGCGGCGAGTGCCGTGGCTGATCGCGGCCGTGCACGACGGAGTGCTGGTGGACCTGATGAACGCGGTCTGTGTCGTCGCCGTCACTCTGGCCAACCTGGGGCGTTTGCGCGGCGATGCTCTGTCTGAGGGCGCTGATCTGGGGCGACGTCGCCCTGACGGGCACTGCGCCCGCGGTGGTGTTTGCGGTCTCGTGGTTGCAGACCGTGGTCGACACCGCCGACGAGGTCGTCACGGCCAATCACGGTCAGCGATGCGTGCCGGATCCGGGCCAGTGGCCTCATGGCCGTGTCGACGAGGCCGTTCCTACCAGCTCCAGGGGCCCGCGCACTGACGGGCGTGCTGGTGGACGTGGACCATGTGCTGCCCAGTGTGCTGTCGGGCCTACCGCCGGACGGGCGGAAAGCCAGGCCTGCGGAGGCCTTGTAAGAACGACCCTCACCGGTCGGCAGAGGCCCGTGAAGCAGGGGCCCAGAGTGGTACTGCGTAGCGGTACGGACCGCAATCCTCTGCTCCGGGGAGGAATCGCCTGTCGTGGCTGCGACGCGGAGCGTCGCCGCATCATGTTGTTCCAGGGCGCGGAGCGCCCGCACGGCGGTCCGGTGGAGCCGGAGAATGCGGACAACTGTTCTGCTCGTCACCGGTGTTGGTGATCAGGTGGCTCGCGCGTGGCCGGCTGTGTGGTTGTCGTACTACCGTCCGAGGTCGTGAAGACGGTGGTGCAGGTGAAGCTGTTGCCGACGCCCGAGCAGGCGGCGGCCCTCGAAGCGACCCTGCACGCCTGCAACCAGGCCGCTAACCGTGCCTCCGCGGTCGCGTTCGCCAAGGACCTCACGGACCGTAACGGCCTGCAGCGCGAGGTGTACACGGCGTTGAAGGCCGACTTCGGCCTGTCGGCACAGCCCGCCGTACGCGTGGTCAAGAAGGTCGTCGATGCCTACACCACCCTGCGGGCCCACCTGGCGGCAGGCCGGTTGGGCAAGGCGACCTCACCGCGGTATCGCAAGGCGACCGGTTCGCCCCTCGCCTTCCGTGCGGACGCGGCGCAGCCCTTCGACGACCGCTGTCTGTCCTGGCAGGCCGACGCACGGACCGTGTCGATCTGGACGGTGGCGGGCCGGACCAAGAACGTGGCGTTCGTTGGCTGTCCGGACCAGCTCAAGACCCTGGCCGCGCGCCGCAAGGGCGAGAGTGACCTGGTATGCCGGGACGGCACGTGGTTCCTGATCGCCACGTGTGAGATCCCGGAGCCGGACGTGTACGAGCCGGTCGACTGGATCGGCGTGGACCGCGGCATCGTCAACCTCGCCACCACCAGCGACAACACCAACTACCAGGGCCGACGCCTGGGCCGCTACCGCCGCTGGCACGCCGTCAAGCGCGCCGAACTGCAAAAGCGCAACACCCGCTCGTCCCGGCGGCGTCTGGCCCGCCGCAAACGCAGGGAGCACCGGCATGCCACGCACATGAACCACAAGATCAGCAAGGAGATCGTGTCCGTCGCCCAACGCACCGGTCGCGGTATCGCCGTCGAGATCCTCGGCGGGATCCGGGACCGGGTACGGCTACGCGGCGACCAGCGGGGCACGCTCGCCAACTGGCCGTTCCATCAGCTGGGCCAGCATCTAACCTACAAGGCCCGCCGGGCCGGGGTGCCGTTCCTCGAGGTGGATCCGGCCTACACCTCGCAGCGCTGTCCGCGCTGCGGACACACCGAGAGGGCCAACCGGCCCGACCGGAACCACTTTTGTTGTCGTCGGTGCGGCCTCGCTGGGCCCGCCGACCACGTCGCCGGGGTCAACGTGCGCAATCGCGCGCGCTCGGCGTGGGCATTTGTCACCATGCCCGTCCTGCCTCCGGCCTGACCGGCCGCAGGCAGGAGATGCGACCCGTGACCGTCCTGTCGTCGTGGGCAGTCGGGAGCGCAACGAAGCGTGGACCACCGAGCGCACACGCTCGGTCGTTCACGGCCGAGAAGGTGACACCAAGGCGTCCGAGCTGTTCTTCGTCGTGGCCGGCGCCTTGCGCGTGCGACGAGGCCAAGGTTTTGGAGAAGGGCGACTTCCTGCTGGTGCCGCCGTACACTCCGCACGCTTTTGCTGTGGCCCCGGGCCGCGAGGCGGATGTGCTGTTCGTCTTCAGTCCGGGCATGCCGCGCTTCGACTACCTGCGTCTGCTGGGATGTGTGATGGGTGGCGAGGCGGGTTCGAGGAGATCAAGAACTCTTCGGAGCTGTACGACAACAACTACGTCGACAGCCCTGTCTTGCAGGCAGCCCTTCAGGACGCCAAGTAACTCTGCGCGGCTGCTCAGCCCTTTTGGCCCGACGACGTGATGCCCTCCCGAAGCGGCCGCTGCCCGATCACGAACACCGTCACCGCGGGAGTCATCGACATTACAACTCCCGTGGGGACTAGGAAGATTGGCTCGGTCCGAGGTTGCGCTGAAGGGAGCCAGGCCCAGCGGCATCGGCCTTCGGAGCGCCGACCACACCAGAAGCAGTTCTGGCACAGTGCGAAGAAGCAGGAAGTCATGGAGTCCCGCGCCAAGCACGTGCCGCGTAGCGGCGCAGCAACGAGCGGGACCGGCCGCCAGGATCTCCCTCCTTCAGGAGGGAGTGCGAGTCACTTCTTGAGGAAGTCCAGCAGGTCCTTGTTGAACTTCTCCTTGTCGCCCGGCACCAGTGCGATGCCATGCGAGCCGCCCTCGTAGACCTTGAGGGTGGCGTCGCGGATGATCTCCGCGGACTTCCGGCCGGTTGCGTCGATCGGGACGACCTGGTCGTCGTCGCCATGGACTACGAGCGTGGGCACGTCGAACGCCTTGAGGTCGTCGGTGAAGTCGGTGTACGCGAACGCGTCCACACACCGCACGCCGCCCTCGATGGTCTGAGCCATCGCCATGTACCAGAACGCGTCCTTGTTGCCCTGGGTGACCTTGTTGCCGGGCCGGTTGGCGGAGAAGAAGCCCTCCGCGGTGTCCTCCCAGAACTGCGAACGCTCGTTGATGATGCCCGCCTTGATCTGGTCGAAGACCTCCTCGGGAACGCCCTCGGGGTTGGTGTCCGACTTGATCATCACCGGTGGAACGGCTGAGAGCAGCACCGCGGAGCGGATCCGGTCGGTGCCGTGGCGTCCGATGTAGCGGGCGAGTTCACCGCCGCCCATGGAGTGGGCGACCAGTGTGACGTCGCGCAGGTCGAGGCCGGTGATGAGGTCCTGTAGGTCGTCGGCGAACGTGTTGAAGTCGTAGCCGTCGAAGACCGGGGTGGAGCGGCCATGTCCGCGCCGGTCGTGCGCGATGCCGCGGTATCCGGCGTCCGCGACCGCCTTGAGCTGGTCCTGCCACGCGTCGCCGTTCAGCGGCCATCCGTGGATGAAGACCACGGGGCGGCCTTTCCCCCAGTCCTTGTAGAAGATTTCCACCCCGTCGCGAGTCGTGCACGTGGGCATGCTGTTCTCCGTTCTTGCGGGGAGGTCCGGGCACAGCCCGGAAGCGAGGCACTGAGGCGAGTGCTGAAGGGGCGGCAGGGTGCGCTGACGAGCGTGCTGCCGACGTTCACCATCCTGACCGGCAACGCGGGAGACGCAACAGCAGCCGAGATTGCATGCTTGAAGCATGGGTGTGCGGAACGCTGTGATGCGTCTCGAATTCCGCTGGGTGTTCAACGTGCGTATTCAGGTCTGCGTGCCCCGCCAAGTACGCCATCGGGGTGACGCGCCCTGTGGCCACTCTGCTTGCTGGAGGCCATTGCTCCATTGCTCCATTGCTCAGGAACATCGCGGCATTCGCTGACGCGTGGCCGGGGCGCTGGGCCGGTGAACGTCCTCACCCGCGACGGCTCAGCACTCAACACCCCACGCATACAGATGACATGCCCGAACCCCAAGGGAACGTGGACAGCCCTCCGCAACGGCCTGGTCGTGCGCCGCAGCTCACCGCACCGACTCGGCGGGCGGACGCTCGCGCACGGCGCCGTAGCCGATGAAGTACGCCGGCACGCGCTTGAGCCACGTCGAGGTGGTGAGCAGTTCGCTCATCCGCTCCGCCCGCCTGGCATTGCCGAAAGGCGGGCGTCCCGCGAGTACGGGCGCGATGACCCTCGCGTGAGCGAACCGCTGCAGTGCCTGCGTCACCGCCGTGGTCGGCCACCGGCGCCGCTGGACGCCGCGTACGTCCCGCAGGCCGACCACACCCTTGCTCAGCGGTTCGACGAGGTACCGCGCGGCGGCCACCGCGTCCTCGACGGCGAGGTTGATGCCGATGCCGAAGACAGGGGACATCGCGTGCGCCGCGTCGCCGATGCACAGCAGTCCCGGCCGGTGCCAGCGCCGCAGACGATCGAGCCGCACGTCGAGCATCTTCACCTCGTCCCATGACCGCAGCGCGTGCACCCGGTTCGCGATCCAGGGCACGGCGGCCGAGAAGTCGGCCCTGAACCGCTCGAGACCGGCGGCGCGGCGCTCGGCGTCGGTCCCCTTGGGGATCAGCGCGGCGCACTGCCAGTAATCCCCACGGTCGATCATCGCGGTGAGGAGCCGGCCGCCGGCGCCTCCCACGAGCCCGTGCGGGTCGCCTTCCCGCCGTGGCAGCCGGAACCACCAGGCGTCCATGGGGCAGGTGAACTGCCGCAGCCGAAGTTCGGGCCGCGAGCGGGCCAGCGAGCCCCGACCGTCGCAGGCCACCGTGAGGGTGGCCCGCAGTTCGCCGGTACGGCCGTCGGACGTGCGGTACCGCACCCCGGTGACCCGCCCGTACTCCACGACGAACGACGTCGCCTCGGTGCTCATCCGCACGGAGAAGGACGGCTCTTTGCGGGCCTCGTCGGCGAGGAGGTTCAGCAGGTCCCATTGCGGCACCATCGCCACATAGTTGTACGGGCCCGGAAGCGCGCTGATGTCCGAGACGGTGATCAGCGAATCGTCCGCGCCGAGCGGCAGCTGGACCGTGGTCACCCGCCGCTGCTGCAGCCGGGCGAAGCGCTCGGCCAGACCGAGATCGTCCAGCAGCGCCAGGGTCGAGGGATGCACCGTGTCGCCGCGGAAGTCGCGCAGAAAGTCCCCGTGCTTCTCCAGGACCGTGACGTCCACGCCGGCACGGGCCAGCAGCAGACCGAGGACCATTCCCGCCGGGCCGCCGCCCACCACGCAGCACGTTGTCCGCTCCATCGCAGCCCTTCCCTTCGGTGACATCCAACATCCACGCCCTGAGTCAATAGGGCATATACCCTCAAAAATGACAACTTTGCCGTGTGGGTTCGTGACGACCCCTGGAGGCCTGATGAGCCAGCAGCCGGTCCTTCTGCCTTATGGCGATCCGGTCTTCATGACGGATCCCTTCCCGCTCTACCGGCAGCTGCGCGAGGACGGCCCGGTACGGCGCGCCGTCCTCGCCGGAGGCCTCGAGGCATGGCTGGTCACACGCTATGAAGACGGCCTCGCAGCCCTCTCCGACCCACGGCTGAGCAGCGACGTCCGCGATGCCTCGGACCCCCGGCTCCTGGAGCGGCTTCCCGCCACGGAGCGAGAGTCGATGTTGCGCACCATGCTCCGCTCCGACCCGCCCGACCACACCCGCCTGCGCCGACTGGTCTCCAAGGCGTTCACCGCCCGCAGGGTGGCCGAGCTGCGGCCACGCATCCAGGAGATCACCGACGGACTGCTCGACGCGATCGTGCCCGCAGGCAAGGCCGAACTCGTCGAGGACTTCGCGCTGCCGCTTCCCGTCACCGTGATCAGCGAACTGCTCGGTGTGCCCCTCGCCGACCGGGGCGACTTCCACCGGTGGACCGACGACATGATCCTTCAAGGAACCGCGCCGCCGGACCCGGCCCGGGTGGACCGCGCGTGGCGGCAGATGCGCTCGTTCCTGACCGGACTCCTCCAGGACAAGCGAGCCCAGCCCGGAGACGACCTGCTCAGCGCGCTGATCGCCACCCGGGACGAGGAACACCGGCTGGACGAGGACGAGCTGATCGCCATGGCTTTCCTGCTGCTGGTGGCCGGATACATCACCACGGTCAACCTGATCGGCAGCGGTATCGCCGCACTGCTCGCCCACCCCGACCAGCTGCAGATGCTCCGGGACGATCCGGAACTGCTGCCCGGTGCCATCGAGGAGTTCCTGCGCTACGACGGCCCGGTCAACCCCGGCATCGCCCGGTTCGCCCGCGAGGACGTCGTCATCGCGGGAGTGGCGATCCCGCGCGGCGCGACCGTGCTGGTCGCCTCCGCCATCGCTGACCGTGACCCGGTGCAGTTCCCGGATCCCGACCGCCTGGACATCACCCGGCACGACAACGCGCACCTCGCCTTCGGGCACGGCATCCACTACTGCCTGGGGGCGCCACTGGCCCGGCTCGAGGGCCAGATCGCCGTGGGAACCGTGCTGAGCCGCCTGCCTGACCTCAGCCTGGCGGTGCCGCCCAGCGAACTGCGATGGCGCCCGGGCGCTCTGCGCGGCCCCGAACAGCTGCCCGTCACGTTCACCGCCGACGCCTCCGGCTGACTGCACCACACGGAGTCCGAGTCTTCGAGGCCCACCGATCACGGCAGGTGGCTGCTCGTTGCACATGTGCTCTGTGCCCGCCCAGCCGCTCGTGTGGCTGCTGAGACGGGCGTCTCGCGGGGCACCGCACACGCGGGTGCGCCGGTGGCGGGCGGAACGCCACCCTGTCCTGCCGGCCGCAGCCATCGCTGCCGCACCGCACTGGGCAGCAGGCCCCCACCAGCCGTGTGAGCAACCCTGCGGGAGTACGCACCTAGGAGCCCCGCGAACAGCGACGGAACGAGCGCCGCAGCCGAAGCCGCCGTGACACGCGACGCCTTCGGGACGGCCGTCCGGGCCGAGCAGCAGTGAGCCGGGCCCGGCAGCGCCCAGCCCGGCTCGCCGCGGTCATGTGGGCTTGATGTCGTCCACGCGCTCGCCCTCCGCCTGGGACGGCTCGGTCCTGGGGACGTCCGGGTGCTGGGCTGCGCGCTCAGCCAGCTCGTCGCGTTCGCCCTCGGCTTGGGAGGGTGTGTGAGAGTACAGCCAGGTGTCGTAATCCGAGGCTTCGGACTTCATGGCGGGCCTCCCTCGGTCGCTCACCTCCCATGCTCCTCCGTCGACCCCGTCAGGGCGAGACCAGCCGGCATCGCATCTCGCGTCCCAAGTCGATGAAGCCGCCGGATGCGCAGGCCAGCCGATCCCCGGTGGTGGTCGATCAGGGCCTACCGAGGCGTACGGCGAGGGCGGCGATGTCGTCGTCAAGGCGTCCTCTGCTGTAGCGGAGGAGGTCGCGGTGAAGAGCCATGAGCAGTTCGTGGGGCGGTCTCGGGCTCTGTTGACGCATCCACGCTGTCAGCGGGAAGAACTCGCCGTCACGGGCGCGGGCCTCGGCGATCCCGTCCGTATAGAGGAGCAGCAGGTCGCCGGGGGCGAAGTCGAACGTGTCGATGGTGTAGTGATCGCCGATCAGCTCCGCGAGGTTGAGCAGTGGCGAGGGGATGGCACATTCGAGGACGCGAAGATTCCTGTGGTTCAGGAGCAGTGGCGGTGGGTGTCCGCAGTTGAGGATGTCGATGCGTCTGCCGTCGTGCGGGATCTGGGCGAGTAGGGCGGTGGCGAAGCGCTCCGTCGACCCGTCGGAGGGAAAGGCGGCGTTGTAACGGGTGCTGCTGGCGTCCAGCCTGCGTGCGACGTTGACCATGTCGGTCTCTGTGTACGCAGCTTCCCGGAAGGCGTTGACGATCGCCGCGGCCGCCCCTACTGCAGGCAGCCCTTTGCCCCGTACGTCTCCGATGAGCAGCCTGACCCCGTGCGGCGTGTCGACGACCTCGTAGAAGTCCCCGCCGATGCGGGCCTCCGCCGCGGCCGCGAGGTAGAGCGACTCGATCTCTACGTTCCCGAAGCGGCGCGGCATGGGGCTCAGGACCACCTGTTGCGCGACGTCGGCGACGAGCCGTACTTGTATGAGGGTGCGCTCCCGCTTGAGCCGGACATGGCTTCCGTAGGCGGCGGCCACGGTGACCGCGATGATCCCTGCGGCCGTCCACCACGTTCCCAGATCGGGGAAGACGAGGCTGAGGCCGATCATCAGAAGGAGGCAGACCGTCCCGAGCAGGACGGTGGGAAGGACCGGCCACATGGCGGCGGCCAGAGCTGGTGCTGCGGGCAGGAGGCGGCTGAAGGCCAGTTCCGGCGGAGTGGCGTATGCCAGGCTCGCGATGACGACGGTCAGAATGACCGGCGACAGCCGCACAAGCCTCCCCCGGCTGAAGCGCCGACGGAGCCGCAGCCGTCCAGACTCGATCACGCTTCCCAGAGTATCTGCACAATAAGGGCATAGCGCCCTGTCCCTCCCGCGGCACAGTCGATGAGCGAGCGCCCCTATGGCTCGCGCCGCTCAAACTCTGCTGTCACTGATCGACCCGCTTCTTCGGTCGTGTACCTGGTGCCGTGGCATGTGTGGCATGCGTGTGCTCCGGCCGTGTGGCAGCGTGGAAGACGACCAGCCATGGACGTACAGGAACGGCCCGCACGGACGGACGGACCTGCGTGGCGCCGTCCGCTCGGGCTCGTGCGTTCGCGGCTGCGGGTGCGCAGCATCGCGGGGCAGGTGTTCCTGTGGCAGGTCGCCGCCGTGGTGCTCCTGATCGCCTCGGCGCTGTCGGCACTCGTCCTGCAGGCCCGGTACTACAGCACGACCGACGCCGAGCACCGCACCCGTACCGCGGCCATTGCGCTGGCGGAGTCCCCAGGTATGGCGAAGGCCCTGGCCGGCCGCGATCCGACGGCGACGCTGCAGCCCATCGCCGAACGGGCCCGCAAGAGCGCGGGCTTCGACTATGTCGTCATCACCGACCCGCACGGGATCCGTTACACCTCGCCCATCCCGGGCCTCATCGGCAAGCACATCTACGGCCCGTACCAGCTCGCCCGGAACGGCCCGTACACCAGTAGCTTCACCAACCCTCTGGCGCACATCGTGGACACCACCGCGCCCGTCCACAGCCAGAGCGGCCAGGTCGCCGGATACGTTTCGGTGGGCATCACCGTCGCGCGGGTGAACCAGGGGGTGATCGGCCAGCTGCCGGTCGTGTTCGGTGGCGCGGCGGCCGCACTCTGCCTGAGCATGGGCGGAGCAGTGCTGGTCCGGCGGCGGCTGCACCGCCAGACGCACGGCCTGGACCCGGCCGAGATGACGCGCATGTACGAGGAGGCCGACCGGGCGCGGGCCCGCATGCAGCTCCTGTACGACGCCGGCGGACGGGTCGGCACCACGCTGGACGTGAAGCGGACCGTCCAGGAGCTGGCCGACGTGGCCGTCCCCCGCTTCGCGGATTTCGCCACCGTCGAGCTGGCCGACCCCGTACTGAACGGCGACGAGCCGTCCCCGGGCACCACGGGCGCGGGCGGGGGCCTGGCGCTCCGCCGCACGGCCGTGAGCGGCGTCCGGGACGATGCGCCGCTGTACCCGATGGGATCGATGGTCAGTTTCCTGCCGACCACACCGGAAGGCGTGGGCCTGGTGACCGGTCATCCCGCCGTCGCCGCCGATCTGCGCCGGGCACGCGCCTGGCGGGAGCGCGACCCGGCGAATGCCGACAGCGTCCTCGCCGACGGCATCCACTCGCTGCTTTCCGCGCCCCTGCGTGCACGGGGCCTGAACCTCGGCATCGTCAATTTCTGGCGCGCCGGATCCTCCGAGCCGTTCGGGGACGACGACCTCTCCTTCGCCGAGGAGCTGGTCGCCCGCGCCGGGATCTCCGTGGACAACGCCCGCCGCTACACCCGCGAGCACACGATGGCCGAGGCGCTCCAGCGCAGCCTGCTTCCGCATGACCTGCCCGAACAGAGCGCCCTGGACGCGGCCTCCCGCTACTGCCCGATATGGCAGGGAGTCGGTGGGGACTGGTTCGACCTCATCCCGCTCCCGGGGTTCCGGGTCGCGCTTGTCGTCGGTGACGTCGTCGGCCACGGGCTGCACGCGGCGGCCACGATGGGCCGCCTGCGGACCGCGGTCCACAACTTCTCCACCCTCGACCTGGCACCCGACGAGCTGATCGCCCGCCTCGACGACCTCGTCACCAGCCTCGACCCGCCAGGCACCGACGACGAGCAGGCCGCCGAGGTCACCGGAGCCACCTGCCTCTACGCGATCTACGATCCGGTCTCCGGGCGCTGCACCATGGCACGGGCAGGCCACCCCGCGCCCGCTCTCGTGCGGCCTGACGGCGCCGTGGACTTCGCCGACCTGCCCGCCGGGCCGCCGCTCGGCGTGAGCGGTCTGCCGTTCGAAGCGGTGGAGCTGCAGCTGGAGGCTGGAACCGGGCTCGTCCTCTACACCAACGGGCTCATCTACAACCGCGAGCACGACATGGAGGAGGGGCTCGCCGCCTTGCGCGCCGCGCTGCGGGACGCGACCGGCGACTCCCCGGAAGGCATGTGTGACGCGGTCGTTCGTGCCCTGGTCCCAACGCGGCCGAGCGACGACGTCGCCCTTCTCATCGGCCGCACGCGCCAGTTCGCGTCCGACCAGGTTGCCGAGTGGGAGGTTCCCAGCGATCCGTCCGCCGTCTCGCGCATCCGGTCCGAATGCGTCAGGCAGCTCTCGGACTGGGGGCTGGAGAGCCTCACCTTCACCACCGAGCTGATCCTCAGCGAGCTGATCACCAACGCGATCCGCTACGGCAGGCCGCCGGTCCGCGTCCGCATGGTGCGCGACGGCGGCCTGGTCTGCGAGATCTCCGATCACAGCAGCACCTCACCGCACCTGCAGTACGCCGCCACGACGGACGAGGGCGGCCGGGGGCTGTTCCTGGTCGCTCAACTGGCCAAGCGGTGGGGGACCAGGTACACGGCCCTGGGCAAGGTCATCTGGGCCGAGCAGTCGCTCACCGTCACGCCCGACCAGCTGCAGGAGGCGCTGACCTTGTAATGGGAACACCCCTCATCCGGTGTGTGAGCGCAGGTCCGTGACCAATCCGTCGAAGTCGAACAGGGCGGGCGTCGTGGTGCGTTGGGCATCGGCTCCGTCGCTGGTCAGAACCCCATCGGGCGGGGGTGGGGCTCGACGGTGGGGTCGGCCGACCACACGAGGCGGAGTTCGACGTTCTCCGGTCCGGCGAGGGACTGGATCAGGCGTGCCGCCCAGCCGTTCCAGTAGACGAACGTCTCGTTGTCCGTCAGACGGAAGCACGGAGCGGCAGAGGGGATCCGGTCCGGGACGAAAACGGCGCGCTCGATCTCACCGGTCTCGGCGGGCTCTGACGAAGCCTCGTGGTCGAGGCAGTCGGCCACGACCTTGGGGATGTAGGCACAGAATTCGTTCGGCTCGCCGTCCGGCACGTGCACGGGGATGTACGTACCGAACGGCTGGAAGGAGGCACGGGTCTCGGCGGCCAGTTTCCGGCTGAACACCGGCGCGACGACGTTCCCGCTGGGGTAGTCCGACACCGTGCCGTCGGGATTTCCGTGCCAATCGGCGAGGAGCGCGCCGGGCAGCCGGTGGGCATTGCTGTCGATCTCCCATCGCATGAGGGGGAGCGCGTCGACCAGGAGCCCCTTGTAGCGGTCGCCGAATTCCGGCATGACGCGGAAGACGTCGAGTGTGCCGTCGGTGGGGAGGTTCATGGTGCCGTCCATTTTGCGGTAGGGCCGGGGGACTGGTCTTCGGTTCTTTCAAGCGATCCGGTATTCGGCGAGGACCTGTAGGGCGTGGGCCTCGTTCGTGATCACTGCGTGGTCCAGGGCTTATTGGCGGATCGTGGCGATCTCCCGCTCGCAGCGGGCGTTCATCCGAGGCGCTCGGGCGCGCTGAACAGCACCTCCCTACCTCCGTCTCCTCGGCTTCGAAGGGAGAGGCGCCGCCGCCGCAGCGCCTGCGATGCGCTGGCCGGCGGCATCCGAGGGCGGGGCGCCGTCGCTTGCGCGGGAGGCCGCTCTGCGTTCACACCTCGTGCCTTCCCTGGGCGAGGGTGAGCGCCGCGTCGCTGCCAACGGTGAGCGCCGTTGAGAAGTGGGCGCCGTGCCGGGTGAGGGTGTCGCGCAGCCAGTGGGCGTCGCGGAGGCGGGCTCGACGCAGCGTGAGGCGGCGGGCCTGGAAGGGGGTCAGGCGCAGCCCTCGCAGCGTCCCCGTGGCTTCGTCGAGGCGGGCGGTGTAGAGGAGGCGGAGGTCGTCGCGGTACTGCTCGTGGCCGGTGATCCCTTCGTAGTCGTCGACCAGGTCTCCGCAGCCGTAGAGGATCAACCGGCCGCGGTAGACCTCCAGGGGGCGGGGGTGGTGCGAGGAGTGGCCGTGGACGAGGTCGGCGCCGCCGTCAATGAGGTCGTGGGCGAAGTGGATGTGGTCGGGAGGGACCCGGTAACCCCAGTTGGAACCCCAGTGGATCGAGACGGCCACCAGGTCACCGGGCCGGCGGGCGGTCTGTATGCGGGCGATCAGGCCGGCCGCGGCGGCCGGTGAGGGTGCGAGGGCGAGCGCGATGCCGCTGCGGTCCGGGGTGGCTGCCCAGTCGAGCGGGATGCCGCTGGAGGGCAGGCCGACCGAGAACACCAGGAGGCGCGGCCCGTGGCCGGTCGTGGTCCTTGGGGAGGACGCAGGGGGCCGCAGCTCCACCTCTGCCGGCCGCCACGCCTCGGCGGCGTCACGGCCCGCACCGGCCGTGCGCAGACCGGCGGCACCGAGGCTTTCGAGGGTCTCGGCCAGCCCGTCCCGGCCGAAGTCGAGGACGTGGTTGTTGGCCAGTACGCACACGTCGGGCCGGGCGGCGGTCAGGCACGGCAGGTTCGCTGGATTCATGCGGTAGTGGACGCCCTTGTCGGGGGCGAAGCCGTCTGCCCGGGTCACGCTGGTCTCCAGGTTCAGCACCCAGGCACTCGGCCCGGCGGCCCGAAGCTCCTCGAGCAGATCGCCCCACGGCCAGTCGTACCCGACGGGCCGTGGCACCGACCCGTGCGCGATTTCGGCCATCTCGACGTACGTACGTGCGTCCTTCACCCACGGCTCGGCGAGCCGCGGGTCGCCGGGGTACCGCAGCACTTGGTCGATGCCCCGGCCGAGCATCACGTCGCCGGCGAGGCAGACGGTGACTTCGCGGTCCATACCCCGGCCGCCGTTTGCTTCCACATCTCCACCGTAGGCCCGGCCCCCCTTCAGGCGGCTGTGCACCGTTCGGACTCTGAGGGCAGGCCAGATCGGCCCGAGGCGGCGCACTCGCAGACGCCATGACGGACAGCACCCCGGAGGGGCGTTCGCGGTGCCGGTATGCGCTTCGTGATCCTGCTGGGGGAGATCCAGTTCACCGGCCGCTGTCACGTCGATGCGGTCGGGTCTGAGGCATGACGGTGACGTGCACGTCGAGGAGACGCCCGCTCTTCGACACGCTCGTGGGCGTCAGGGCGTCAGGGCGTCAGGGCGTCAGGGCGTCCGGCGTCCGGCTCAGGTGCGGGGGCGGGCCGCCGGGCCGGGCCGTGCGGTGACGTCGGTGGGGGACAGGGCAGCGTGCCCCTGCTCGCACTCGACCGCCACGCACACCGGGGCTCCGCACTCCGAGTGACGCAGGTCGATGACCGGTCCCTGCCCCTCACCCGCGTGCGCCTCGCCCCACTGCTTCAATGCCACCAGGACCGGCCACAGGTCCCAGCCCTTGCGGGTCACCCGGTACTCGTTGCGGGAGCGGCTGCCGGGTTCCTGGTACGGCACGGCCCTCAGGATGCCGGCGGCGGTCAGCTTCCGCAGGCGGTCGCTGAGGAGCGCTTCCGACAGGCCGATGTGGCGGCGGAAGTCGTCGAAGCGGCGGACGCCGTTGCAGGCATCGCGCAGGATCAGCAGCGTCCACTTCTCCCCGACCACGCCGAGTGTGAGCTGGACCGGACAGTTCTCCGTGCTCGTCTCAAGCCACTCCATCCGCCCATCCTAGGACCCTGACTTCATGATTGACAGCCAGATGGCGCAGAGCTAACTTCAAGTTGCAAAGTCAGATCGGGAGGAGCAGGGCTGTGGGACGGACGCGTACGTATGAGTGGGAGGACCCTGCGTTCACGGCAGCCGCCGTGGGGCAGTCCTCCGGCCTGGACTTCCTGCGTGAGATACAGGCAGGACGGCTGCCCGCGGCGCCCGTGAGCGCGACGGTGGACTTCCGCCTCGACGAGGTGGAGAAGGGGCGCGCGGAGTTCTCGTTCCTCCCCGGGGAAGAGCACTACAACCCCATCGGCAGCGTGCACGGCGGGGTCTATGCGACCCTGCTCGACTCGGCGGCCGGCTGCGCCGTCCAGTCGACGTTGCCCCAGGGCGTCGCGTACACCTCGCTCGACCTGACCGTGAAGTTCCTGCGGCGGATCACCGTGGACACCGGCAGGGTCCGCGCCATCGGCACGGTCGTGAGCAGTGGCCGCCAAACCGCCCTAGCGCAGGCCCAGTTGCTCGACGCGACGGACCGCGTACTCGCCCATGCGACCAGCACGTGCATGCTGTTCCCGCTGCCGACCGCGTGACCGGTGTCGCCTGAGCGCTGTGGCTGAGGGGACGCGCAGAGCGTGACGTGGCCCCCTTGCGGTCCCGGTCCCGGCCGCGCTCCCCGTCCCGGTTGCCGTCGCGGTCCCGAAGGGTGAAGCGCAGGGGGTTCATGCGGTGCTTCCGCGCCATGGCGTGATTCCTCAGGCGCGGTAGGTGCGGTAGGTGCAGTGCGCGCCATGCTGTACGGCAGATGCCCCGAAGGGCCCGGTTCTCCCTGAGGAGGCCGGGCCCTTCGCCGTGCCTCCTCACGGACAACCGATGTCCGGGCCGCGTAGAACCGTCTGTCGCACGCGTGATCAAAGTCCGATTGTGTCTGCGGCATGCCCGAGTCTGTTTACTTTCGGCAAATCCAGTCGTAGCCTCAGATTGAAACCACAGACTCGGGCACAACCGGGCGAGAAGGCGGAGGCAGTCGGACATGTACGCACCGGAGCGGCAGCAGGAGATCCTCCGTCTCGCGCGTGACGGCGGGCGTGTGGACGTGCTGTCGCTCGCCGAGGAGTTCCAGGTCACCGCGGAGACCATCCGACGCGACCTGAAGGCTCTGGACAGGGCCGGTCTCGTACGACGGGTGCACGGCGGTGCCATACCGGCCGGGCGGCTCGACTTCGAGCCCGACGTCGCCGAGCGCGAAGGCACCGCGGCCGACGAGAAGGACCGCATCGCCCGGCTCGCTCTCGCCGAACTCCCCGAGGACGGCACCGTGATCCTCGACGCGGGCACCACCGTCGCCCGCCTCGCCGCGGCGGTGCCCCTGGAGTCGACGCTCACCGTGGTCACCCACGGCCTGCCCGTCGCGGCCCGCCTCGCCGACCACCCCGGCATCCAGCTGCACCTCGTCGGAGGCCGCGTCCGCCACCGCACCCGCGCCGCCGTCGACGCCTGGGCCCTGCGGGCGTACGGGGAGATCCGCGCGGACGTCCTCTTCCTCGCGGCCAACGGGTTCTCCGCCGAACACGGCCTGACCACCCCCGACCTCGCCGAGGCCGCCGTGAAGCGCGCGGCCGTCGGCGCCGCCCGCCGGGTCGTGCTGCTCGCCGACTCCGCCAAGTACGGGCAGGAGCACTTCGCCCGCTTCGGCGACCTGGGCGATGTGGACGTGCTGATCACCGACAGCGGCCTCAGCGACGCGGACACGGCCGCGATCGAGAAGGGCGGCACGGAAGTGGTCCGCGCATGAGCCCCACGACACCGGTACCGGCCCCGGAATCGGTACCGGCCCCGGAACCTGCCTCAGAACCGGATCCAGCTTCACAACCGGCACCCCCCACGCAAGCCACCACGGAAGACGCACGCGGCATGATCCTCACCGTCACCCCCAACCCGTCCCTGGACCGCACCTACGAGGTCCCGGCGCTCGACCGGGGCGAGGTCCTGCGCGCCACCGGCGAGCGCATGGACCCGGGCGGCAAGGGCGTCAACGTCTCGCGGGCCGTCGCCTCCGCCGGCGCCCCCACGCTCGCCGTGCTTCCGCTGGGCGGCGCGCCCGGAGCCCTCGTGGCCGAGCTCCTCGACGCCCAGGGGATCAGCGTCGCCCCCGTCCCCGTAGCCGGACAGACCCGGTCCAACATCGCGCTCGCCGAACCGGACGGAACGCTGACGAAGATCAACGCGCCGGGCCCCGAACTCACCCCGGAAGAAGCCGAGTCACTGCTCGCCGTCGTCGGCGAGCGCTCCGCGGGCGCCGACTGGATCGCCTGCTGCGGCAGCCTCCCGCGCGGCCTCGCCCCGTCCTGGTACGCCGAGCTGGTCGCCCGCGCCCACGCGGCCGGTGCCCGGATCGCGCTCGACACCTCGGGCCCGGCCCTCCTCGCGGCCCTGCGCGAACGGCCGGAAGTCGTCAAGCCGAATGCGGAGGAGCTCGCCGAGGCGGTCGGCCGTCCGCTCGCCACCGTCGGCGACGCCCTCAAGGCAGCCGACGAGTTGCGGGACCTCGGCGCACGCGCCGTCCTCGCCTCCCTCGGCGCGGACGGGCAACTGCTCGTGGACGGCTCGGGGGCCTGGTTCGCCACCGCCCCGGTCGATACCGTCCGCAGCAATGTCGGCGCGGGCGACTCGTCCTTGGCCGGCTTCCTCATCGCGGGCGGCGCAGGCCCGCGGGCGCTGGCCTCGGCCGTCGCCCACGGCGCCGCTGCGGTCCAGCTCCCGGGCAGCGCGATGCCGGCCCCGGCCGACCTGGACCCGGACGCGGTGACCCTCACGGCGGACGTCCCGCTGGACCGCGCCCTGAAGGAGCCCGCGCCATGACGGCCTGCGCCCCGCCCCTGAACAAGCCCCATCCGGTGAACAAGCCCCATCCGGTCACCTCCGGCCTGATCACTCCCCACGCTCCCTTCCGGAGCCGCCGTCCCCGCGGCGAAACCCCCGTCCCCACCCCCGCCGCCACGGCGATACGCGTGCGAAGGAGCCCGCGATGAGCGAGATGATCACCCCGGACCTGGTCGATCTCGACCTGTCCGCCGACACCAAAGAGGCGGCGGCCCGCGCCCTCGCCGAAAGGATGGTCACCCAGGGCCGGGTGACCGACCTGGACGGCTTCCTGGCCGACGTCGCGGCCCGCGAGGCGCAGATGCCGACCGGCCTCGACGGCGGCATCGGCATCCCGCACTGCCGCAGCGAGCACGTCACCGAGCCGACCCTCGCCTTCGGCCGCAGCACCGACGGCATCGACTTCGGGGCGCCGGACGGCCCGGCCGACCTGATCTTCCTCATCGCCGCGCCCGCCGGCGCGGACGACGCCCACCTCACCATCCTGTCGTCGCTGGCACGGCAGTTGATGGACGAGGACTTCAAGGCGGCGCTGCGCACGGCGACCGACGCGGGGGCCACGGCGGTGCTGATCCGCGGGGACGAACCCGAGCCCACCCCCGAGCCGGAGCCCACGCCCGAACCCGTCACCGAGCTGGCGTCCACGCCCGAACCCACTCCCGAGCCGGAACTCAAAGCCGAGCCCACTACTGAGCGGGAGCCCGACCTCACTAAGCCGGAGCCCACGCCCGAGCCCGAGTCCGCTCCCGCGGCCCCCGCCCCGAAGTTCAAGATCGTCGCCGTCACCTCCTGCCCCACCGGCATCGCCCACACCTACATGGCAGCCGAGTCCCTGGAGAAGGCGGGCCGGGACGCGGGCGACGTGGAAGTGATGGTCGAGACACAGGGCTCGGCCGGGTTCACCCGCCTTGCCCCGGAGGTCATCGCGGGAGCGGACGGCGTGATCTTCGCGCACGACGTGCCCGTACGGGAGAAGGACCGCTTCGCAGGGAAGCCAACCGTCGACGTCGGCGTGAAGGCCGGCATCAACCGGCCCGCCGAACTCATCGGCGAGGTCCGCGAGAAGGCCGCCCGCGGCGAGACGACGTCGGGCGCAGCGTCCGCCACCCCCGTGGACCGGGCCGGTGACACCGGCGACAACTACGGCACCAAACTGCGCAAGTGGCTGATGAGCGGCGTCAGTTACATGGTCCCGTTCGTCGCGGCCGGCGGTCTCCTCATCGCCCTCGGCTTCGCGATCGGCGGCTACACCATCAACAAGGCGCCGTCCGTCGCCGAGCACTTCGTGTGGACCCAGACCGACAGCTGGGCCGCGCTGCTCTTCCAGGTCGGCTCCGTCGCCTTCGCCTTCCTCGTCCCGGTCCTCGCGGGCTTCATCGCGTACGGGATGGCCGACCGGCCGGGGCTCGTGCCCGGGTTCGTCGGCGGTTCGATCGCACTCACCATCAACGCCGGCTTCCTCGGCGGCCTGGCCGCCGGTCTCATCGCGGGCGGCGTCGTGATGGCGATCCAGAAGGTGAATGTGCCCACCGTGCTGCGCGGGATCATGCCGGTGGTCGTCATCCCGCTGGTCTCCTCCGCGGTGGTCGGCTTTCTGATGTTCCTCGTCATCGGCAAGCCCATCGCCGCCCTCCAGCGCGCCCTGACGGACTGGCTGAACTCCCTGTCCGGCGCCAACGCGATCATCCTCGGCGTCGTCCTCGGCCTGATGATGTGCTTCGACCTGGGCGGCCCGCTGAACAAGGTCGCGTACGCCTTCGCGGTCGGCGGTCTCGCGAACCCCACGGAGGGCTCGCTCAAGGTCATGGCCGCGGTGATGGCCGCCGGCATGGTCCCGCCGCTGGCCATGGCCCTCGCGACGACCGTGCGCGGCCGGCTCTTCACCAGGACCGAGCGCGAGAACGGCAAGGCGGCCTGGGTGCTCGGCGCCTCGTTCATCACGGAGGGCGCGATCCCGTTCGCCGCGGCGGACCCGCTGCGCGTCATCCCCGCCTCGATGGCGGGCGGCGCGGTCACCGGCGCCCTGTCGATGGCCTTCGGCTGCACCCTGCGCGCCCCGCACGGCGGCATCTTCGTGGTCCCGCTGATCGGCAACCCGTTCCTCTACCTCATCGCGATCGCCGCCGGTGTCTGTGTGTCGACGGCCCTGGTCGTGATCCTGAAGGGGATGCGGAAGTCAGCGTCCGGGGGCGCCGCGGACGGAGCGGGCGACGCGACGGCGCAGAAGGGGCAGGAGCCGAAGATAACGGTGGCAGCCTGACAGGAGATTCCGGTGGCCACCTGACATCAAATACCGGTAATCACTTGGCAGTTCACAACTGTCCGCTCATGCACGATGCGTCACGGTCCGGGACCACAGTCCCGGACCGTGACGCTGACTGGCCCGCCTCACGGGCTCCGACGGTTTCTGCGCCATTGCCGGGTTCGGCGCCGGTTGCTCTACGACACCGGAAGGGTCGAAACCGAGAGAGACCGGTGCCGGCCTTCGGAGTTCCAGACGTCAGAGGCGGTCGGCGTCGAGGACTGCCTGGGCGAACGCTTCCGGCGCCTCTTGCGGGAGGTTGTGCCCTATGTGCTTGAGGGTGCGGTGGGCGTACGGACCCTTGAATTTGGCGCGGTAGGCGGCCCCGTCACCCGCCGGGGTGAACGGGTCCAGCGCGCCGTCGACGGTGATCGTGGGCACATCGATGGCCGGGCCTGCGGCGAGCTTGGCCTCGATGCCGTCGAGTCGTGGGCTGCCCGCCGCCAGGCCCAGCCGCCAACGGTAGTTGTGGATCACGATGCTGACGTAGTCCGGATTGTTGAAGGCCGAAGCGGTGCGGTTGAAGGTGGCATCGTCGAAGTGCCAGGTGGGGGAGACGTTGCGCCAGATCAGTTCGGCGAAGTCGTGGCGGTACTCAGCCAGGCCCAACTCACCGCGCTCCGTGCTGAAGTAGTACTGGTACCACCACGCCCACTCGGCAGCCGGGGGCAACGGCTGCTTGTTCTTCTCCCGGTTAGTGATGAGGTAGCCAGACACCGACACCAGGGCTTTGCACCGCCGCGGCCACAGTGCCGCGATGATGTCCGCCGTCCGCGCGCCCCAGTCGAAGCCGCCGAGCAGCGCCTTCTCGATCCGCAGGGCGTCCATCAGAGCGATGATGTCCAGCGCGATCACCGCTTGCTGGCCGTTGCGGAACGTGCTCTCCGACAGGAACGTCGTGGCGCCGTAGCCGCGCAGGTAGGGGACGATGACGCGGTAGCCCTTGGCGGCCAGCAGCGGTGCGACGTCGACATAGCTGTGGATGTCGTACGGCCACCCGTGCAGCAGGATGACCACCGGGCCGTGGGCCGGGCCGGCCTCGGCGTACCCGATGGCCAACTCGCCGGCCTTGACCTGCTTCAACGACGTGAACGAGGTAAGCCCCTCCGCTCGGCCGGTCGTCGTCGCATCCCCTCCGCGAGGAGTGGGTGCCGAGGCCGATGCGGGTGAGGAGCCGAGCCGGCCTGCCGGCGACGCAGCAGCGGTCGCTACGGCTCCTGCTGCGACGGTTTTGCCGAAGGCCCGCCTGTTGATCATGAGAACCGTCCTGTGTGGGCATGTCGAGGGTGCCATCCGCTGGAGCGCGGTCATGGTCGGGTCCGTCTCTCAGCCGGGCCGGGCGCACGACCGGTTTCCTCGCGGGCAAAAGCGCAGACTCTCAGCCGAAACAGGTCAGGGGCCGGTGCCGCCCCCTTCGAGACGTGGCACTGACGGATCCGTCCCGTCGTGGGTGCGCTAGGGAACGAACGAGAGGTGCACCCGCGCCTCCCAACCTTCCGGTCGCCGAAGGTCACGGACGTCTGCGAAGCCATCGGTCACGTACGGGCCGATTTCGTCAGTGTGGAGCACGGTGGCGTCCGTCGCACGTCGCACCAGACCGAACCCATCCGTGAGCGCCGGCAGCAGTTCTCGACACCCAGGTGGAGATGATTGAGAAGGTCGTCGCCGAAGCCCGGGAGCGCGGGGGAGGTCAGACACGACGGCCGTCAGCTCCTGGCCAGCCCCGCCCCCGGGTCATTCGGGTGTTCGCTCAGCGGCGTCGTCTCCATCGAGAGCCATGGTGCCAACGGCAGCGAATCCAGGACCGCCTGCATCTCGGCGGGGTCCCTGGCGCGCCACAGGCCCAGCGCATGCCCCTCGGCGGGCGTCTGCCACAGCCGCAACAGTTGGCCTTTCCCAGCCAGTTCCTTCGCGTGGACCGCCTCCGCCGCGGTGGCGTCCGCCGGTGCCTGGGGCGAGGCGCCCTCGCCGGCGGCCGGGGCGAAGGTGACCAGGAACTCTCTGGTGTCACGCGAGGCTCTGGTCGAGGCCGGTCCCGGGTCGTTCGGGTGATGGGCCAGGGGTGTGACCTCGTCATCTCGCCAGATACGGAGTGGCATGGAAGCGAGGACGTCTTCCAGGCGTGCGGCGTCCGGCGCGGCGAACAGCCCGAGGGTGCGCCACTCTCCAGGCCCCAGGGGCGGGCGCCACAACCGGAGCAGCTGCCCCTTCTCGGCGAGCCTGCGGGAGTTCCCGGCCTCACGTGCGCGGACGTCATCGACTTCCTCCTGAGTGGTTCCCTCAGGGACGTGGGTGGTCATGGTGACGAGGTATTCCATGGCGATGCTCCACTGAGCCGGTGCTGCGGTGCGGGTCGGACGGAGGCTGTTACGGATGGTGGCGCGGACTGGTGTCACCGGCCACCCAGCAAGCGCGCAGGCTGAGGTGTCCGGATCCCGGCCGGGGCGGATCTCACTGGTGGCCGGGCGCGGTCGGAGAGGAATGTCCACTGCGCGCCAACCGCGGCGTGGAACTCCTTGAGCTCCCGGATGTCGTTGGTCGCAAATGGTGACCACCTGGTGGCAGGTGGCGGCGAACTCCGCCTAATGCACGCCTAGTTGACGAAGATGCGGGCGCCGTTTCGGACAGAAGTGTCCTTTCCGCCATCGGCCGCTCCCGCCGTCCCAAGCCCGTCCCGGCTCGCGTCCAGCGCGCACATCCGACACCTGGGTCCACCGTGCCGCACCTGGTGGCCGATCGCATCTGATGAGTCGGCCAGCGCCTGCGTACGGCAGGGAACGGCAAGAGTTTCGACCTGCCCATCCGACCGCTGACCGCCGTGCACCCCGTCCCCGGGTACGCCTGACGTTGCTGTGAGGCAAGAGTGGCGCCGCTGTCGCGGAGCAGTATCGTGGAGTGGTCTCTTCGGCGTGCCGTCTCCGCCGACTCGGTTGCGAAGACCGGCACGCCTATGGCGGGTGCCCCACAGGTGCCTCGGCCCGGTTGAACACGGGCAGCCTCATGTCCACGCATGGCATGGCAGGGCTTCCACAACGATGCTGCTGCCGGTGCTCAACAACCTGACCAGGTGTGTCACCGGGCGCCCCCTCCCGTATGTCAGAGCGCGGGAGTCGCGGCTACGGACGGCGTGCACAACTGCCAGAAGGGCTGGCTGGGAGGGTCTCACCATGGACATGAAACTCGAAGTCGTAGTGATCCCGGTCTCCGACGTCGACTGCTCGAAGGACTTCTACATGTCGCTGGGTTGGCGGCTGGATGCCGACTTCGTCGCCGGTGACGGCTTCCGCGTGGTGCAACTGACACCGCCGGGTTCCCCTTGCTCGGTGATCTTCGGCAACGAGGTCAGCTCGGCTGCGCCGGGATCCGCCGAGGGACTCCATCTCGTGGTCTCGGACATTGAGGCTGCACGAGCGGAGCTGGCACGGAACGGCGTTGAGGTGAGCGAGGCCTTCCACGACTCCGGGGGAGTGTTCCACCACGCAGGCAGCAAGGAGCGGGTGCCCGGTCCGGATCCCGAGCGGCGCAGTTACGCGTCGTTCGCCTCGTTCACGGACCCGGACGGCAACGGCTGGGTGCTGCAGGAAATCACCGAGCGGCTTCCAGGCCGGTGATGCGGCCTCGCCCCTGGCCGGCAGCCGACGGGAGAGGCACCGGTATTCGTTGTATGCGCCTCGGCGGACGGGCCGGCCCGGGCCCTCGTACGTGCGGAATTTGAGCCCCGCATGCCCAGTAATGAGCACTGCTGCGGCCGGTGGAGGGTATGGAAGCGGCCGCAGCATCTGCCGGGAAGGAAGCTGAGACTACTCCCGGGCGCAGAAGGAGGCCGTGTGTCGCCCTCTGCGCCAGCCGCGACAGACTCGGACGAGGAGGCGATCATCCGATGGCGAAGCTGCTGTTTGTGATGACCGGAGCGGCGTACTGGACGCTCAAGGACGGCACCAGGCACGCAACCGGTTACTGGGCCGAGGAGTTCGCTGCCCCGTACAAGGCGCTCACCGATGCCGGCCACGAGGTCGTGGTCGCCACCCCCGACGGCGTCGTACCGACTGTGGACATGATGAGTCTGCGCCCCGAGATGGCAGGCAGCGCCCAGACCGCTCTCGATCTGGAGACGGTCATCCGGTCCGCGGAGGTGATGCGGCGGCCGATCTGCCTGGCGGACGCCCGTGTGGAGGACTACGACGCCGTCTACTTCCCGGGCGGGCACGGCCCCATGGAAGACCTGTGCGTCGATGCGGACGCCGGCCGGTTGCTGACCGCGGCTCTCGCCTTCGGTAAGCCCCTCGCCATCGTCTGCCACGCACCGGCCGCGATGCTGGCGACCAGGATCCATGGCGTATCGCCCTTTGCCGGCTACCGGGTCACCGCGTTCACCAACGAAGAGGAGAACGCGGTCGGGCTGGGTCCGAAGGCCCGTTGGCTGCTGGAGGACGAACTCATCGACCTGGGCGTCGACTTCATCAAGGGTGAGGCATGGCAGCCCTACACGGTGGTCGAGCGAACTCTCTTCACCGGGCAAAACCCCGCTTCGGCAGCCGTCTTGGCCGAACGGCTGCTCAAAGTCCTCTGATGCCGGGTGTGTCCCCTCGGGCCACTGATAGACCGCTCTCGCGTGATCGTTCCCACACGTACCGGCATAGACTCGATCTCGCGCGAACGCGTCAGCTTGTCGCTAGCAGGAAGAATCGATGTCGTGGCCAACGCACTGCAGGAATTGGTGAAGAGCCGGCTGGAGCAGCAGGGCTGGTCCTATGGTGATGTGGCCCGGCGCGGCGGTATCCCGCGATCCACCGTTCACCACCTGGCGACCGTCACGCACGTGGCCCGTATGCCGCAGCAAGCCACCCTGGAAGGCCTGGCCCGGGGACTGGAACTGCCCCTGGACTCGGTGCGCAGGGCCGCAGCCGAAGCCTGCGGTATCCACCTCTACTTCGAGGATCCTGCCGACACCGCGTCCGACCCGGAGGTCGCGACCCTCATCGCCAGTGTCCAGCGCCTGTCCGATGCCGATCGCCGCCACGTCACCGCGCTCGTCGAGTCTCTCCTGCGCAGCGCCCCTGACCGCGACGCCCCGACAGACTCCGACTCCGACTCCGACGCTGGCTCTGGTGACTGAGGGGCGGCGTCGGGCCGTTCACCGCCCGGCTCCGAGGATCCGCAGCCATCTGATCACCGTGGCCACGGTCTGGTAGTCGAGCTCGGCGATCCGGGTGAGGGCGTGGAGGTCGGTCATCAGTACCGTGACACAGGCCGCGTCCAGGGCACAGTGCAGCATCACCTGGTGCGCCTGGGTGGCCGGCAGGTCCCCTTCCATGCGCATCTGGGGGCGCAGCAGGGAGGAGATGGGCAGCGGGGGCGTGGGGTGTTCCAGGGACATGTTCCGGTTCCTTTCAGGAAGGGGTGCCGTCGCCGGCGCGCCCCTGGATACCGGCCCGGCGTATGAGGAGTTCCACCGTGCCGTGGCTGACGGAGATCCCGTACGTCTGGGTGAGTTCGCGGTGGATGCGCCGGTATCCGTGGGTGGCGCCGGAGGCTGCGTAAATGGTGGTGATGAGTTCGGTGAGCCAGGTGTGACGGATCGACCGGGCGGAGGGACGGCGGGCGCGCCAGGTGAAGTAGCCGGACTCGGTCACTTTGAGTGCCCGGGTGGCGGTGCGCACGGGCAGCCCCTCGCCGGCCATCACGTGAACTGCCTCGAATCGCCTTTTGGGGACACCACATCGCACAGCAACTCGGTCGCTCGCCGCAGGGCGGCGAGCTCGGACTCCAGGTCGGCGATACGCCGGCGTGCGGCCCTGAGGTCCATGCCCGTGGTGGGCTTGGGCCCTCCTCTGCTGAGGTGCGGCAGGTACCGGCGCCGCCACTGGTAGACCGTCTGGTCGCTGAGGCCGAGAGCGACGGCGACCTTCTTCACGGGCTCGCCGTCGGCGAGCAGGTCAAGGGCCTTGCGGCGCAGTTCGGGCGGGTATCGCATGGGTTGCATGGGTGTCGTCCGTGGGGAGGTCGGCCCCCGGGTCCGGGAGAGCAGGCCCGGGCCCGGGGGGCGGTGGGGCTCCGTGGGTACGGAGCGCAGGGGTTAGTCGATGTGGCGCCGCAGGGTGACGGTGGGCCGCAGACCCAGCGAGTTGACGGCCTCGCCGCGCGGCGCGGCCGCCACCGCCTGCTGGAGAAGGCTCACGACCTCGGCGGCCAGGGCGTCGGAGCGCCTCTTGACGACGTCGATCGGCTCGCGACTGCGTTCCAGCGCGGCCAGCCGCCCTTCGTACCCGGCGAGTTTGTTCCTGGTCGACGAGCTCAGAGTGAACCGGTACGGGGTCGAGACGATGAACTGGTAGGCGCCGGCGAAGGTCTCGCAGCCCTCGCAGTGGTCGTTGATCGCCTTGCTGGTGTTGGAGGCGTTGAGGCGCGCGGCCCCGTTCGTGGTGACGACCTGGAAGGACAGCGCGACGGACCGGCAGGGTGCGTCGATGGAGCAGCCGACGGAGCGGGCGATCGCCCGGTTGCGTACGCCGGCGCCCACAACTGTGCCGAGCTGGTGGATCGTGAACTCCTCGTCGTGGTCGACGCGGTGCCTGGGGTTGGCCAGGGACCGTGCCTCGTCCACGGCGATGCCGACGCCGCTGGTGAGGCGGGATCCGCTCGCCGCACCCGCGGGGGTCACGGTGGCGAGGCCGGTCAGGCAGACGGTGGTCAGCATGCCCAGGCGCATGGCCGTCCGGCCGGCTGTGCTGGTGCGTGGCTTGCGGTGGCTCACTGAAGTTCTCCTTGTGCGGGTGTATGGGCGGCACTGGGGTCGGGGAGGGGCGCGGGGGTTCACCGGGGTTCGCGGGTGTTGACCGGGGTGGACTGGGGCTCCGGGGTCACCAGTTGAAGGGGCCGGGGAAGCTCTCGCTGGGCAGCGGCGGGGAGGGAGTTGTGGAGGGCGGGGCCGACGGCGAGGTGCTCGGCGTGCCGGCCGAAGGGCTGGGACTGGGCGGCGTCGGACTCTGCCTGCGGGTCGGAGGCGGGCTCGAAGTCGTCTTCTTGGGTGTCGGGGAGGCCGTTTCGGTCTCGTCCTCGGCGGAGGGGGAACCGCTCGCCGTGTCAGCCTCGTCGGACGGACTGGCATCGGGCGACGGCGAGAGCAGGCTCGTCTCCGGCGACGGGCTGGTGAGGACGGGTGAGTCCGGCTGGGCGTCGTCCTGCGGCGCCTCGTCCGAGGGCGACGGCGTTGCCGCCGCGCGGAGCGTGGGCACACCGGGCTGGAGAATGGGCACGATGGGCGGCCGCGGCGGCAGCGGCTTGGGCGTCATACCGCCCATCCATGCCGCGCCGAGCCCGGTGGCCGCGGCCAGTACGCCGGCGCAGATGGCCAGGCGCAGCCGGAGATTGCCCTCGGTGGCGCGGCGGGTCGCCCGCAGGAGCCGCCCGGCCAGGCGCACGGTGAGGTACGCCGCGCCGGCCAGGGGGCACAGGATCATGAACCCTCCGACGACGCCGACGAGTCCGGCCGCGATCTGTCCGTCGGCGAAGGCGAACCAGGTTCCGGTCGCCTGCTCGGTCAGCGAGCGCAGTCCGGTTTCGAGCAGGCGCGGGAGGTTCCACAGGACGTAGCCGAGCTCGGCGAGGATCAGCGGCACCATGGTCAGCACCCAGCTGGTCACGATGACGCGTGCGGAACGCTTGAGGCCGGCCACCTCAGGGGGGACCGGCCGGCCCGGCAGCATGCTCAGGAGGATGGGTTTGATCTTGCCGTAGAGGTCGGGGATTCCTGCGAGGTCACCGAGGATGTAGTAGCCGTCCAGCCGGACTGCCGGCATCAGCTGTTCGAGGATCTCGAAGTGCACCAGGTAGACCGCGCCGAGGAAGAAGGGCTGGCCGGTGAGGAGGTAGGCGCCGGCCAGCCCTAGCAGGAAGACGACGTTGAAATAGACCCCGCCCAGGTCGGTGCGGATCCGGCCGGCCCGGTTGATGCGGTAGACGTCGGTGACGTCGGTGTACATGGAGGGCCAGATCAGGAAGAGGCCGAACCCGATGCTTCCGGGTCGCGCGCCCCCGTACCGGCAGGCCGAGGCGTGACCGAACTCGTGGAACAGGAGCGAGGCGACGATCAGCGTGAAGACGGCCAGCATCAGGACGGGCTGCTCCAGTACCTGGAGCACCGGCTGCATGGCGCCGTGGAAGCCGAACAGCCAGACGTCCAGCACGGTGACCGCTGCCAGTACCAGGGCCACCACCGAGGGCCGGTGCAGCCAGGCCAGTGCTTTGGCGATACGGGCGACCTGCCACTCGCGGAAGATCACCCGGTGGCCCTTGAGGACCAGGAGGAGGTCGGAGCGCGGACCGGCGGTGACCTTCTCGTCCGCCTGCCCGAACGGGACAGTGAGGCCGAGTGGTTGGAGCTTGTGCTCCACGAGGTAGTGGATGTTGTCCGCGCTGAGCTCGCGGCCGAAGCGGCCGCTGACCCGGTGGGAGATGCCCTCGGTGTCGCGTACGCCGTCGATGGCTTCGACCACGAGATAGAGCAGCCGGGAGAGCTGGACCACCTGTCCGTCCTCCCGGCGGACCAGATACTTGCGTTCTGTGAAACCGGATCCCTGGTACTCGCCCAGGCGTTGGAGCCCTGCGCCGAGTCGCGGTACGGGGAAGCGCGATTCCACGTACGCGTTGTCGGGAAACGTTTTGTCTGCGTCCCGGACCACCGTTCCCATGGGAGCGGGGTCATGGGCCCCCTGACCGTCGGCCATCGTCCTGCCCTCCCTCCCCCGGGTGCGGACCGCGTCGCCACGAACACGGTCCGCACGCGTCGGGTGCCGCTACTGGCTGATGTTGATGGTCTGGTTGGCCTCGGAGGCGGCGATGGCCTCGGGGGAGTTGAAGTTCGTCGCCAGCGAGTTGTTGTGGGCGTCGACGTAGGCGACGTGCCGCGTCACGTTGGTCGTCTTGACGAAGCTGAACTTCAGCCGGCCCAGGGCCTCACGGCCGGGCAGCAGTTCCGCGGACTCTTCGTTGAGCTGTTCGTTGTTCATGGTGAAACCTCTTTCGGGATAAAGGGTGGGTTACTGGTGGACGTTGATGGTCTGGGTGCCCGCGGACTGGGCGATGGCCTCGGGGGAGCAGGCGTTCAGCGCGTACGAGTTGTTCTGGGCCTGGACGTAGGCGACGTGCCGCGTCACGTTCGTCGTCTTGACGAAGTTGAACTTCAGCCGGCCCAGGGCCTCACGGCCGGGCAGCAGCTCTGCGGATTCGGCGTCCAGCTCACGCATGCCGAGCATGGTGGTTCCTTTACTGAATGGGCATGGAGGGTCACATACGGTCTCGGACGTCCATCCATGCCGGACGATCTGTCTGACGAGATTGGACAGTAGACCGTTCAAGAACCTCGGACAACCACTTCACGCACATCGCCCCCCACCGGACACATCGCCCACTGAGGGAAACAGCAGGCGAGAGGGCAAATGACCGGATACGAACCCCGTCTGACACGCGTCGCGCGCTCACCCGAATGGCTCAACTCTGGGTCATTCGCCCCATGTTGCCCCGCTGCACCATGGCTATCCTCACGACCCTCAAGACGGGTGAACCGCCCGAAACCTCCGCGAGAGGGGTGCACGTGCTTGTCGTCCAAGGAGTGTCCGCGACCGCCGTCGTACGGGGCAGGACGGGGGAACCGGTGGTCCTGCTCTCCGGCGAACTCCCTGAGGCCCTCACCCCCGCAGCCCTCGACGGGCTGCTGAACCTGGCCGCCGCAGTGCTGGACGCGGAGGAGCTGCGGCTGTTCCGCAGCTGCCTGTCCGCACTCCACTGCGGCGAGAAACTCGACGAACGCCGCATCGAGGTGAGCGGAGCCGTCCTCACCGTCTACCGAAGCTGACCGCGCCGAACCGACTGCGCACAACACGGGGCGAATACCCTGCGGCAGATTCCCGTTTCCGCAAGGCAGAACTCCCCTCCTGTAAAAACGGCGGAGAATTCTTCAACGCATTACCCGGGGCGATCCAAAATTATTTTTGATATCCCATCGTGGCGCGCAACACGGCTACGACACACGGGAGTTGCTTCACCCTGACGAGTGCTTCCAATCACCGCGCAAGCGAGGCCGGAGACACTCGATAAGCAAAGCTCAGAGCAGGTTTGAGGCGCATCGGAACCCTACGTCGATTGTGCTCCGGTAAGTCGCCCATAGCCGGTTGGATGAATGAATGCGGGCCGTCGCCGAGTAATGTCTGGCACGCCATCCGGCAATTCATCGAAACAAGGAGAAACACGGTGAGAAAACTGGCTCGCGCCACTGCGACGGCCGCCCTGACCATCGCAGCGGTCGCCATCCCCCTGACGGGCTCGGCCATGGCCTCCACCGCAACGGCCGCCCCGGCCCAGGCCCACCGGCTCCTGCACAACTCAGCCCACCACAACAACGGCTGGTGCGGGGACTACCGGTACAACCGCCACCACCGCGGGCACTACTGGAACCGTTGGGACGACAACTGCGGCTACCGCAACGACTGGAGGCGCTACCACCACATCAACTACCGTGCCTACAGCGACTACAACGACTACAGGAACTGTGACCGCGACTTCTAAGCCGGTCTGATCGGGCAGAACCCGATAATGGGGCGCACCCAACGCGGGGCTCCCGGGAGCAACTCCCGGGAGCCCCGCGGCCGTTCCGGAATCAACTCCGATAGACGGTCAGGACGGCGCCCCCCACCTCGATACGCCGCTCGTCGAGTTTCTCGCCGCAGTGCAGCGCGGACAGACAGCTCCGGAACAGCCGCAGCTCCTCCGCGTCCAGCACTGCCGCGGCCAGATTCAGCAGCCCGTCGAGGGCTGCGGGGGTGAGGGCCTCAGGGAGCTCACCGGACAGCAGGACCACCGGTTCCCCCGTCCTGCCCCGCACGACGGCGGTCGCGGACCCACCACGGACGACAAGCACGTAGACCCCCCTCTCTCTCCCCGGAGGATTCGGGCGGTTCAACGCGGCCCGTGCGACGAGAGGATAGCCGCAATGGAACGATTTTTACGGCGATCTGACGCTTCGCCATGCAATGGACGCCTGTGCAGGGAAGTTCCTAGCGAGGGCCGCCGGAAGTACTGCGCAGGAGGGACTCGACGAGCGCGGTGACGTGGCGGCGATCGGCATCGGACAGGCGCTGGACACTGGCGATGAGGGTCGCGACCTCCGGGTCGGACGCGGTGTCGGCAGGATCCTCGAAGTAGAGGTGGATACCGCAGGCTTCGGCTGCGGCCCTGCGCACCGAGTCCAGGGGCAGTTCCAGTCCCCGGGCCAGGCCTTCGAGGGTGGCTTGCTGCGGCATACGGGCCACGTGCGTGACGGTCGCCAGGTGGTGAACGGTGGATCGCGGGATACCGCCGCGCCGGGCCACGTCACCGTAGGACCAGCCCTGCTGCTCCAGCCGGCTCTTCACCAATTCCTGCAGTGCGTTGGCCACGACATCGATTCTTCCTGCTAGCAAGGCGGTTGAGCAAACACTCTTGAACGGCTTGCCATCAGGTGCTACAGGGACAGGTGTCCAATGTCATTGGACACTCCGTCCGGCGGCACCACGACCACTGGGTTCAACGCTTCCCGGCCTGACCCGTCACGCCGGCCCCCTCGTTTCGCTGCCGGCCGCATCACGTCCGACGCCCCGAAGCAGCCCCTCCCCGCCCATCCCCGCTCCGCCAGACGCTTCAATATCGCCCTCAGCTCGTCGATCTTCGCCGGGACCAGCCCGAGTCCCAGCACAAGGACAAACGTCGTCGCCGAGAGGGGACGAAGTCGCCGTGCACAACTCGGAGCAACAGATCAGGGGTTGAGCCCCGCGAACCGTCACGGGATCCCCTTCCACCGTCATGCCGGTCGGCCGGCACGCTCACGTAGACGGTCGATGCCGTGCTGCACTTCGCACCGCCATTCCGCATGAGCGGCAGCATGCCTCGACCTGCGCAGCTCGCGCGCCCCCCCCGAGAGCAGTTCGCAGACCTCCCACTGAGTGACGTCTGCGCCTCCTCCATGCCGATCTGACGCGAAGCCGCAGCGCCACACCGATGCGCCCGAAGTCCACGGGATTCCGCGGCCCCTCTGATCCGCAGCTCGCCGCGACTCCTCTGATGCCGTGACCGGATCGCCTCACCGCACTGCCGATTAGCTTGACGGAAAAGGGAGTTGAGCAGTGGACGCCCGTGCGAAAATACCGGGCGTGATCGGCTATGTGGTGACTTTCCTGCTCGGCCTGGGGGTGGGCGGGCTCTACCCGATGCTGCGCCGCCGCCGAGCCGTCGCAGCGGAACGGTCCGCGGTGGAACTGTCTGCGGCAAGACCGACGGCGGCGGAACCGCCTGAGGTGGAACTGGCCGCAGCGATACAGGAGTCGGTGACCGCCTTCGGGGAGGAGGTGGCGGCCCTGGAGCTCGATGTCAACGGCCCCGACACCACCCCAGCTGTCCTGAAGGAGTACCGGGCGGCGTTGGCGGCGTACGACTGGGCCAGTGCGGCGCGTACGGACCCCGAGGCGCTGACCGCCCTGCACGACGGCCGCGCCGCCATGATCCGTCTCGACGCCCGGCTCAATGGGCGACCTGTCCCGATCGATGCCCTCCCGCCGGCCGCCGGGCCCAGCCGACCGCGGCCATTCGGCGGCAGCGATGAACGCCACGTGTCTACTGGATTCGGCGACGGCAAGACGGAAGTGCTCATCGATCGCCCCGAGCCCGGTCGCGCCGCCCTGGTGGAGGTCGATGTCACCGGCGAGGGCAACTTCCGGCTCCAGCCCGTGACGCGCACCGAAGATCGGACGAACATCCACGATGAAGAGATCATCGTCATTGGTGAATACCGCGGCCGCTTCTACCTGCCCGCGGAAGCCACCCACCTGCGTGTGACCACCAACAACAGCGACGAAGGCCACCGTTGGTCGACCCGCATCGTCCCGCTCTCGGCCGCGACCGAGTTCGCACCCGAACACCGCGGCCACGGTGACGAGGTGCTCCACTACAACGGCGGCCCGGCATTGCTCACCGTCCAGTTCCAGACCGACCACTATTGGCGGGTCCGCTACATGTGCCAGTGCCTGCGGTCCTGGCCCGACTGCGATTGCCGCCCACCCTCATGGCCCAAGGACACCCCCGGTGACGATCTGGACGATCGCGTGTCCGGCGGGGGCGACGGACGCGAGGCGCTGCGTCTGCCTCGACCTGGCTTCCTGATCGTCCAAGAGGACGAGGGCAGCGGCTCCTGGTACTTCACGACCCGGCCTGTCGACGCGCTCCCTCAGTGATCGCCCGTGCTGCTCAGCGCGCAGAACAGCACGCCCGCAGCTGCCGCAGGCACAATCGGCACGATGACCACCATGCTGTCGTGCAGCGATGCGGGCACGCGGACCCACACTGAACTGGAAGAACACCCTGATACGGCCGAGCGGTAACTGCTTCGCCTGTTGCCGCAGAGCCATCTTGACCTGCGCGCGGTGCGGGAGGAGGAACAGGTTCGTTCCCGCGGCGACCCGGTCGTGGTGGGGCCGGAAGGCCGGGTGCGGCCCTGGTGACAAAGAACGGCGCGCGGCCCCAGCAGACGACCTCAACCCCGGGTCGTTTCGCTAACCATGCAGCCAGGCTGGACGCCTCACTATCAGGCAGCAGATCCATCCCATCGACAGGCGGGGGGTCTCGACATCGACCAGCACCGTGCCGTAGACCCGTCCTCTGCGAGTGGCCTACGCGGGTCCCGCCCGCTGCTCATCCGTCAGGGGCGTAGACCTGCTTGCCGCAGGCCGATCGCCGCCAGGTCGGCGATGACCTGTTCGTCGCCGCGCCGCCAGGCCTCTGCGAGGCCGCCGGGTGGCGTGGGCAGTGCTGCGAGTTCGCGCTGTGAGCCGACGAGGACGCGCAGCGCCATGAGGTCGGCGCCGCCCGGTTTCGCGGCGAGGCGACTGGTGGCGGCGCTTCGGCGGATCCAGCGCAGGCGCGGAGGCAGCCACAGCAGCAGCACGAACACGACCGGGATGACGATCAGGGCGACCGTGGCCAGCGTCGCCACATGGCCCACCGTGTCCTGAAGCGAACGGCCTGCGTCGGCCAGCCCGGTGCCTGCCTCGGCGGCGGACCTGAGCGGCTTCTTCAACTGACCACCGACGAGCGGCACCTTCGAGGCGGCGTCGCCCGCGTCGACGAGTCCGTCAGCGAGGCTATTGCCGGCGCTCTCCGCCTTGCGGCCCGGATCGGCCAGTCGACTGATCGTGTCGTGCACGGCCAAGGCCAGCTTCACCGCAACACAGATCAGGGCCACCGCGATGAGGTCTGCGAGGACCTGGCGGCTCCGACGTGCCGTGGTCTGGGCATACAGGCGCATGGGCGTGCTCCTTTTCCGGTAGGGCCTCGGCGGCCGACGGATGCCCTTACGGCTACCCCCGATAGACAGGGGGGACGCCGTGCCCGCGTCGGCCCATGGACCCTCAGACATAGACCAGGCCCTGCCGCATTTCCGCGCGAAGGCCGACGGCACCGACAACCACACCCGTTCGCGAGCCTCATATGATCCAGGTGGGCCTCTCGGTGAGCCAGACCGCTTCGCTGCCGCCACGGCATCGGCGCTGCCCCGTGCCCCGCTGTCCATCACCGCAACCACCCGGTTCGCGCGGCCGAGCGGGACGACATGAGAAACCCACCGACCCTACGCCCGACCGGTCGCGCAACGATCGGCAGCACTCGTAGGGTGACCGGCCATGGCCACCTTGTTTCTCACGTGCGGTGTTGCGGGTTCCGGGAAGACCACGTTGGCTCGGAAGCTGGAGCAAGAGCGCGGCGCACTTCGGCTGACCGGTGACGAGTGGATGCGGCGGCTCTATCCAGACTTGCCGGCCTTCGCCCCCGCAGCCGTCCGTGACCGCGTCGAGAACCTTCAATTCGACCTTGCCCTGCAAGTCCTCGACCAAGGCATCGATGTCGTCATCGACTGGGGGCTGCTGGGACGGGACGAGCGCGATCACTATCGGACCCATGCCCAGGACCGTGGGGCCAAGGTCGTCCTGCGACTCCTCGATCCACCACTCGCGGTGCTGCGCGAGCGCTTGGAGATCCGCAACATGCAGGTCTCGGCGGGCACTTACCGCATCCCACTTGCCAAGCTCGAAGAACAGTTCAAAGTCTTTCAAAGGCCAACACCTCAAGAGCTCTCAGCCTTTGACCGCGATCCTGCGCCGTCCGCAGACTCGAATTGATCACAGGCGAAACCCGAGTCGCCGGCGCAGAAGACTGGCTGGAACGATGTGACCCGGACGCCTGAGTGAAATCCTGTTCGCCGCAGGCGCGGTCCTTGACCGTGGGCCGCGAGCACGTCGGGTGCCCGACTCATGCCACCGAACCTAGGAATCCGCTGGTCTCGGCGTGGTGGAGGAGACGGTCCTCGCGGAGTCGACTGGTGGAGATGCCGATCAGGGCATTGATCTCTATGTGGCCCACCGGCTCCACGCCGCAGCCCGTGGTCTGGAAGACGAAGAGATGAGGGCTGGCGGTGCGGGGCTGTCGGCGGTTCGGGTAGGTGAGTCTCGCCAGCCGTACCCCTGCGCTGGGCCGACTCCAGGCATGCGACCAGCTTTGGCGATGTGAAGGCCAGCCTCCTCTGCTACCCGGTAGGCTCATTTTCTTCACGCCAGGCTCACCAAATGCACACATGTGTCGACGGGGGTGAGCGAGGGGGGTTCCTCGTACCTGGGTGATCGGTTGGGAGGCCGCATGTACGAGATGGTCAAGGGCGGCAACGTCGGGCTGGGGGGCTTGAACGGCGGCGACGTCGATTCGGTGGTGGTCAGCCTGGCGTGGGTGAGTCCCACGGGTGAGGGCGACGCCGATGTCTCCGTACTCCTGCTGGATGAGAACGGCAAGGTCCGCAGCGACGCCGACTTCTACTTCTACAACAACGCCTGCGCACCGGACGGGAGCGTGCAACTGCTGGGCAAAACGCCCGTGGGAGAAGGCAGTGAGGACCGGATCAGCTTCGACCTGACGGCGATCCCCTGCGATGTCGCCACCGTCCTCATCGCGGCTAGCCGGTACGAGTCGGCCCGATTCGACGAACTCGAAGACCTCCAACTGAGGTTGAGCGACGGCTCAGGGGAGCCGCTGCTGCGATTCGCGATCGAAGAAGCCGGAGACGTAAGCGCGTTGATCTTCGGGGAGCTGTACCGGCGCGGGGCGGAATGGAAGTTCCGGGCCGTAGGACAGGGCTACGAGGCAGGCTTCGCGGCCCTGGCAGGAGATCACGGCGTAGACATCGATGACGACGCCGAGTCGGCGAGCACCGCACAGGTGGAGGAAGGCTCCCAAGACCTCCCGGTCCCCGACAGTCTCCAGACGGAGCCGGCGCCGGATTCAGCACCGGCCACCACCACCGCGGTGACAGTCCCCGGCCCACGACAGGAGGCCGAGACATCGGCGCCCGCCAGGAAGCCGGCGCGTCCTCGCACGTCGAAGAAGAAAGTCACTGTTTCCAGGACGCCGCAGAAGTCCCTCGCGGAGAACGAGTCCTGGAGGGGCGCGCGCCTCTTCCCCGTGTCCGCATTGAAGAGCGACCGGGACCGGGAGGCTCGCGCCACGTCGGTCCTGTTGGCCGTGATGGCGCAGGTACCGGAGCTCGGCCGTCGGCTCACCGCCGGGTTCGGCGCCCCCGCCGGGCGTATGGAGACCTTTACCGAGGTGTCACTGCCCCACGGAGAATCGCCCCGACGCCCCGACGGTGTCATCCGGGTGGAGCGAGCGGGCAAGCTGTGGACCGCACTCGTCGAGACCAAGACGAACGGGAATCCGCTCAAGGCCGAGCAGGTGCAGGACTACTCGGACATCGCCGCCAGACGGGGCTACGAGGCGGTCATCACCCTCTCCAACGACGTGGCGCTGGAAGGCAGCCCGCTGGTCGAAGTGAAGATCGACAGGCGGCGCAAGAACAAGGTGAGCCTGTGGCACTTGTCCTGGGCCGAGGTGACCCACCAGGCGCAGATGCTGATCCGGCACGAGGGCGTCGGGAACCCCACACACGCCTGGCTCCTGGAGGAGCTGCTGCACTACCTGCTCCACGAGAACTCGGGCTGCCACGGATTCCACAACATGGGACCCGCGTGGGTGCCCGTACGCAACGGGATCCAGGACGAAACGCTCGGCCCCGGCGACCCGCGGGCCCTCGAGGCCGTCGAGAGCTGGGAGCGTCTGGTTCGCCAGGTCTCACTGGGCCTGGGCGGTGAACTGGGGCGCAAGGTCCTTCCTGTGCAGCGCGCCCGCCGCGGCACGGACGCGGTAGCCCGACGCACCCGCATGGCCGACGAGTTGTGCCACAACGGCAAGCTCCAGGCCGAGCTGCGCATCGAACAGACACCAGGAGTGCTGGCCGTCACCGCCGACCTGCGCACGAGCAAGATCCGCACGTCCATCGACATCCCGCCCCCGGAACAGGGCTACCCCCTCTCCTGGGCCAAGCGAATCGTCCGCGAACTGGCTGAGGCGCCGGCAGACCTGCACATCGAGACTTTGGTCGATGACGACTCCGCAGGACCCCGGGGAACACTGGAACGGCTGCGCCCCGAGCCCGGCGACCTGCTCCCCAAGGGCGGGGCGAAGATCACCGGGTTCCGGCTGTCCCTCTACAAGGGCATGGGCACTCAACGGGGAAACACAGAATCCGGATTCATCCGGAGCGTTGACGAAGCAGTCCACAAGTTCCACACCGGAGTAATGGCCCACATCCACCGCATGACAACCAGGAGGCGGCCGCCGGCAAAGCCGTCTGCCGGGGCATAGTCCCGTCGGCCAGGGGCTCAACCATGGGTGCCGAACCCATGCTCGGCCCGGCTAGCCAAGCCGAGAAGGGCAGTGGAAGCCTGTACTGGCGTGATCCGCGGACGTGAGCGCCCGGTCGTCGGAGCGATGCAGAAACGCCTCTACGAGCGCTGGCCTCAGGGCCGACCGGCGGTGTCCGCGTATGTGGGGACGACGCAGGCTTCGACTCGGTGAAACGGTCCATGCGGGATTGTCGACCCGCTCCGGGTTATGGCGTGGAGGTCCGCTGCGGGGAGCGGAGTACGAGCAGGGTGATCTCGCTGGGGGCGAAGATGCGGAACGGCGGGCCCCAGAAGCCGGTGCCGCGGCTGGTGTAGAGGAGGGTGCGGGGGCCGTGGTGGCTGAGGCCGGCGAGGGCGGGCTGGTCTATGCGGACGAGGTGGTGGAAGGGCCAGATCTGGCCGCCGTGGGTGTGGCCGGAGAGTTGGAGGTCGACGCCGCCTGCTGCGGCCTGGTCGACGAACTTTGGCTGGTGGGCCAGGAGTAGGACGGGCAGGTCGGGGTCGGCGCCGTTCAGGGCTCCGGCGAGGTGGGCGCGGTGGCCTGCCAGGCCGGAGGACTCTGCGGTGACGTCGTCCACGCCGGCGACGACGAGGGTGTCGCCGCCGCGTTCGAGCAGCAGATGGCGGTTGCGCAGAGGCTCCCAGCCCAGCTCGTCCATCAGGTCGACCCAGCCCTGGGCCTCGCTGTAGTACTCGTGGTTTCCAGTGACGTAGACCTGGGCCTGGGTGGCTCGCACGGTTCCGAGTGGAGCGGCTTGGGCGCGGCGGCGTTCGGCCGTGCCGTCCGCGATGTCCCCGGTGTGGCAGACCAGATCGGCCTCCAGGGTGTTCACCGTCTCGCATACCCGTGCCGACCAGCGGGCGCGGTTGAGCGGGCCGTAGTGGGTGTCGGTGATGAGGGCGACGCGGGTGCCGTCGAGTCCGGCGCCCAGGCGTGGGAGTTGTACGTCGAGTTGGCGTACGCGTGGCACCCGGCGAGCCTCGGCGTATCCCCAGGCGAGCAGTACGGCGGCTACGCCGAGGACGGTCCAAGTGACGATCCGGGCCCGGTTCTGACCGTCGCCTACGCCGGCCACGGTCAGGGCGAGGCGTAGCAGGACGCCGAGCAGGACGGACCAGGTGAACAGGACCCAGCTGGCCCCGAGGAGGGTGTCTCCTATGATCGCTGCCCAGTCCTGCTGCCGTCGGCCGTGGCCGCGCATCATCGTGAGTGGCATAGCGATCAGCCCGAGGACGAACAGGGTGGTGCCGCCCAGCGCCACGGGGAGCGGCCAGTGTTGGCCGGCGTGAAGCAGCACCCAGCAAGGGACGGCCCACAGCAGGATGGGGGCGATCAAAGGGACGTAGCGCATCAGACGGCGCAGTCGGCTCTGCTGTGGCGGATGCGCCACACCGTCCGCGGATCGGGCTTCGCTGGTGTCGGTCACGCTTCCCCTTCTCAAGCAACCAGACAACGTCTCAAATAACCAGACTGTCGAAACGCGCACTGTATCCGGTCGTCCTGGGGGCGGTCTTGCCGAGCATTGAAGCTCATTCCATCGGCAAGGTGCGCGGCGAGGTGACCGGCCTGGACCGGATCGATCAGGAGTCGTTGGCCGTGCACCGGGTGAGATGCGCAATGCACAGTCTCGATGGCCAGGTAGTCGGCGACGGCACGGGCCGGGGTCTCGCAGGACAGGTCCCGTCACCACGCCACGATCTGGCACCACCTCGGCCGCCTCGACAACGAGCCTCTGCTCCTCAACGACCACCGACGACCCCTGCAATCCCGCTGGGTCGGCGTCCTCGTCGGACAGATGGCCGCCACCCACCCCCTGCTCGCCGAGTCGTTGACCGGGTGAGGCGCCGCGCCGGGGAGGGGCCCGAAGCCACCGTGCTCGCGGACGGCTCGATTCGGCTATGCGTCGCGCCTGTGCAGCAGCAGGCTGCCGACCAGCAGCGCGGCCGCGGCCCACGTGGTGAGCACGGCCAGGCCGGCCCATGGGCCGATGGGCAGCTCGTGCAGATGCACGGTGGCTTGGATCGCGAGCCCGGCGGTCATGGGCGAGATCTGCTGGAGGTGGCGCTGCCACTCCGGGTCGTTGACCACCTGGGTGACGACCGGGAAGAGGTAGAGGAGCCCGAGCACGATCCCGATGGCGCTCGCCGCGTCCCGTACCGCCGTCGCCACGCCGAGGCCGATCAGGGCGATCAGGACGAGGTAGAGGACCGAGCCCACGGCCGCCCGCAGGGTCGGGCCGTCGGCCAGGGAAAGCGGGGCATAGTCGTGCTCCTCGGTGAATCCGTTGCCGGGCAGGATGTAGCGGCCGGCAAGGAGCGAGGCCAGGACGGCAGCCGTCCCGGAGGCGAGGACGACCGTGGTGAGGATCGTCGCCTTGGCGGTAAGGACGGTGATCCGGTTCGGCACTGCCATGAGCGTGGTGCGGATCATCCCGGTGCCGTATTCGCCGCTGATGGCCAGCACCGCGAAGACGGCGATGACTGCCTGCCCGACGGTGACGCCGGTCAGGGCGAGCTTGACGGCGTCCTGGCCACATCCCGCGTCCGGGCACTTCACGGCTTTGGCGGTGCCGCAGCCGACGGCCACGGTCAGCGCGACGGTGAGCAGGAGCAACCTGCCCATTTCCCCTGCGGTGCGCAGCTTCGTCCACTCCGCGCGCAGGGCGCGGCCGAAGTCCCCTCGCCCCGCGCCGTCCGCCGTGCTCGTGAGTCGTGTACCGCTCAGGAGACTCATACGTCCCTCCCGCGCAGCCGCACCATGGCCAGACCGAAGGCGAGTGCGGCGTATGCGCACAGCACGGCGAGGCCGGCCCAGGGCGCCAGCGGGTAGTAGCCGGTCGACGGCTCGTACACGCTGAGCACCTGCGTGTACTGCGGCAGGGTCTGCTGGATGGCGAAGCCCGCAGCCGGGGTCACCCGCAGCAGCCACTTTGAGACGCCCGGGGGCAGTACGCCGGACGTGGCGAGCAGGAAGGGCAGCACGATGGACGCGATGACCAGGGCGACCGCCGTGCCGCTGCGCCGCAGCAGGGCACCGACGCCGAGAGCGAGCACGGCGGCGGCTGCGCAGAGCAGGCCGGTGCCGACCATGACGCGCAGTTCGGTAGCCGACGCGACGGGGAAGACATGGAAGCCCCTGCCACGGGCGCTGCGTTCCCCGATGGGAACGGTGATCGCGGCGGCCACCAGGCCTATGGCGAACGCGGCGCCGCCGGCCACCAGCGCCTTGGCACCAAGCACCCGGCCCCGCAGGGGAGTTGCCGCCATGGTCGTACGCAGCAGACCATGCCGATACTCGCCGGTGATGAACACCGTGCCCACGGCGATCACCACGATCAGACCGGCGAAGGTGCCGACGAGGAAGTTCTCGACGGAGAAGCCGACGCCCATGACGGGCCCGCCGACGACCGGTGCGATGTCACCGGCCCCGGTCACGGTGAACCCGCCGCCGGTGTGCGTGAAGCCGCCCTTGGTGGTGTTCGTGTAGCTGCCGGAGGTGCCCGCGTCGCCGCCCACCTGTGTGCCGCTCCACGCGCTCTGGGACCAGCCGCCGGTGAGGCCGGGACGGCCGAAGGTGCCGGTGGCCACGGCGGGGCTGAAGCCTGTGCCCGCCGCGGTGTCCTGTTTCGCCTCCGGTGACGTGGCGAAGAGTCCGGCCTGCACGGTGTGCGCAAGCCCAGGCAGCTTTGCATGGCCGACCTTGGCCCAGTGGGAGGCGTCGGTGGAGGCGTAACCGGTGAGACTGTCACCGGAGCGGACCAGGCGCAGCCAGCGCGGGGACTCCTGGGTGACCTTGCCGGAAGGGCCCGCCGTGTCGTGCGTGTAGTCGTACTGCATGCGCACGCCGTGAGCGCCGGTGGCCATGACCGCCGCGTAAGGGGATCCCTGGGTGAGGCTTTCCTTCACGATGATCCCTGCCTTCGCCCAGGGCTGAACTCCCTGGGCCGTCTTGCCGGTCCCGTTGTCGGCCACCCCGGTCAGGGAGCGCAGGGGGACGGTGAGGGTGCCGTCGCCGGTGAGTGTCCTGTGGACGAAGTAGAAGCTGTCATTGACGGCCTCGCCGCCGGGGCCCTTCGGATACGAGGCGGAGTCGGCGCCGCGACCGCCGGGGGCGGGGGCGGCCGTGCCGAGCAGGCCGACCACGATCGTCACCAGGAGCGCCCCCGCCATGGCGAAGACCCAGCCGCGTACCGTACGGAACTTCGTCCACTCGGCATGCAGCGTCCTGAGGAACACGCTCCGTTCAGCGCGCCTGGTGGCCGGGGGGCAAGGGGTGAGGGTGGCTGTCATCGCGTGGCCTCCCCCGCAGGGATGCCCCGGTACTCCACCGCGTCCCGGGTGAGCTCCATGTACGCCTCTTCGAGCGTCGCCCGGTGCGCGGACACTTGGGAGAACGGCACCCCGTTCCGGGCAAGCAGGGCCACGATCTCCTCGTCGGGCAGGCCCGTGACGCCGAGGGTGTCGGTGCCGGTGGCGAGAACGGTGGCGCCCGCATCGTGCAGGACCTGGGCGGCGCGCCCAGGTGCGGAGGTGCGCAGAGTGACCCGGCCGCCGGACGCCTCGGCGAGCAGCTCGGACACGCTGGTGTCCGCCACGACCCGGCCGCGACCGATCACCACGAGATGGTCCGCGGTGTCTTCGAGTTCGCTCATCAGGTGACTGGAGACCAGGACGGCGCGGCCCTGCCGGGCCAGCGACGACAGGAAGCCGCGCATCCACACGATGCCGTCGGGGTCGAGGCCGTTGAACGGCTCGTCCAGCATTATCACCGGCGGGTCACCGAGCAGCGCCGCCGCGATCCCCAGGCGCTGGCGCATGCCCAGCGAGAAGCCGCCGGCCTTGCGCCGGGCCGCCGTGCCCAGGCCGACCTGGTCGATGACGTCGTCCACCCGCCGGGGCGGCACGCCCTGTGAGTGGGCCAGCCACAGCAGGTGGTTACGGGCAGTGCGGCTCGGCTGCAGCGCGGCGGCGTCGAGCAGTGCCCCCAGATGCCGAAGCGGGCGACGCAGGGTGCGGTACGGCACCCCGCCGACCAGGGCCTTTCCCTCCTCAGCTGCGTCAAGGCCCAGGATCACACGCATGGTTGTGGACTTGCCCGCGCCGTTCGGGCCGACGAAGCCGGTCACCCGTCCGGGCCGCACGGTGAACGTCATCCCGTCCAGGGCCAGTTGTGGCCCGAAGCGTTTTCGCAATCCGATGACCTCGATCGTCGCCTTCGTACTCGCATCGCTCATGGGCCCCACCCTGTGACGGAGCGAGTTACAGGGGCCGAACGGCCACTGTCATCTCGCTGTTAGGCGCCACGGCTTAACCTGGCTTGGTACGTGACCTGGTACGTGTCCCTGGTGCGGTGGTGAGAGGGGAGCATGCGGATGAAATGGGGGCCGCCTGGACGGCTCGCGGGCCTGACGGCCCAGCTCGGCCTGCGCCGTGGCACTGCCCGCACCCGCTTCACCGTCTTGTACGTGACTTTGTTCCTGCTATCGGGAACGGCGCTGCTGGCCATCGCGGCCGTGGTGGCATCCGGCGGATCGCGCTCCAGCCAGACCGCCCCCGATGGCGGCACCGTTCAGCCCGCCACGGCGGCTCAGGCCCAGGGCCGCATCGATGAGCTGGAGCAGCAGCTGACCCAGGCGCACGACACCCAGTCCCGGCAGGTCCTGATCGGCTCCGCCATCGCCCTCGGCGTCATGGCGGTGATCTCGGTCGGCCTCGGCTGGTTCGTCGCCGGCCGGGTGCTGCGCCCGCTGCGCGTGATGACAGCGGCCACCCGCCGGATCACCGCCGACAGCCTGCACGAACGTCTGGCCATCGGCGGCCCCGGCGACGAGGTGAAGGACCTCGCCGACACCATCGACGGTCTCCTCGGCCGCCTGGAGGGCTCCTTCGACGCCCAGCGCCTCTTCGTGGCCAACGCCTCCCACGAGCTGCGCACCCCGCTCACCACGATGCGGGCCTGTCTGGACGTGGCCCTCGCCAAACCGGGTCCGGTACCCGAGACCACGGCCACGCTGGCCGTCCGGATGCGTACCGAACTCGACCAGGTGGACCGGCTGCTGGAGAGTTTCCTCATCCTGGCTCGCACCCAGCACGGCGAGTTCACCGACTCGGCACACCTCCCGCTCGGCCACCTCGCGCTGACCGCCCTGACGGGACGGGCAAAGGACATCGCGGCCAAGGGCCTGACCGTGTGTGAAGACCGGATCGACGACTTTGCGTGGGTGTGGGGCAGCCAGACGCTGCTGCGTCGCGCGGTGGACAACGTGGTCGACAACGCGATCACGCACAACGCCCCCGGCGGGTGGATCAGTGTCACGGTACGGGCCGAAGGAGACGACGCAGACGCAGTGTTCCTCGTCGTCGAGTCCAGCGGACCGGTCCTTGACCAGCGGCGGGTGGCGGACCTCGCCCAGCCCTTCCGTCGCCTTGGCGCCGACCGGACCGGCACCGGCCAGGGCAGCGGCCTCGGCCTCTCCATCGTCGCGGCCATCACCCAGGCCCACCAAGGCACCCTGGAACTGCGCGCCCGTCCCGACGGCGGCCTGCGCGTCACCGTCACCCTCCCCCGTACAGACGGCAGGGTGACGGCGAAAGCCCCCGATACAGAGACGGGCGTGGCGCGTTGAGAGTCCTGGTGGTCGAGGACGCCCGCCCCCTCGCCGAAGTCATCGCCGAGGGACTGCGCGATCAGGGCATGGCCGTAGACGTGGCCCACGACGGGCTCGACGCCGCGGCCAAGCTCGACATCAACGCGTACGACGTCGTAGTGCTCGACCGCGACCTGCCAGGCATCCACGGCGATACCCTCTGCCAGATGATCACTGAGCGGGACGACCGCGTGATGGTCCTGATGCTGACCGCCGCCGACTCACCCAGCGACCGCGTCAGCGGCCTGACCCTGGGCGCCGACGACTACCTCGCCAAGCCCTTCCACTTTCCCGAACTCGTCCTGCGCATCCGCGCCCTGGCGCGCCGTCGCCCCGCCGCCCGGTCCCGCACCCTGAGCGCGGCGGGCATCGAACTCGATCCGATGCGCCGCACCGCCAGCCGCGACGGCGACCAACTCGACCTCTCCGTCAAGGAATTCGCGGTACTCGAAGCCCTCCTGAACGCGAGCCCCGCCTTCCTGAGTACGGAGAACCTCCTCGAACAGGTCTGGGACGAGCACGCCGACCCGTTCACCAACACCGTCACGGTGACCATCAGCCGCCTGCGCCGCAAACTCGGCGACCCTCCGGTCATCGCCACCACGCCCGGCGTGGGGTATCGGATCATCGACCCAGCCGTCCCACCCGACTGAGCAGCCGACGTTGGCCGGCGGCCCGCGAGCGGAAGTGGTGCTCACCGCACCCGACTCCAGTCATCTGCGCAGCCGGCTTCGGAGACTGACACACGCGGTTACTCTCACAAACGTTGGCACCCTCAAGTGATCAACGCACCACCCACGGATGATCACGTGATCGTGGAGGCGCAGGGCTGCCGGCGGCATGGCGCCATACCTCCGGCTCAGCACCGTCCAAGGCAACACTGCCCTGGGCGACGGAGGGGGCATCTACAACAACGCAGGCACCGTCACCCCCTTGCTCAGCGCCACCATCCGCAACAACACACCCAACAACTGCGCGGGAACCCCAGTACCCGGCTGCAGCGGAAAACCAGCCGTTGCGCGTTGGGGCGTGCCTGCCTCTGACTGGGCGTCAACCACCCCGTGACTGCGGGGCCCCGTGGAGGCCTCAGGACCCACTCTCCGTGACCTGGGGCTTTGGCTCGGGGATATTCTTCGTTCAGGTCGTCACAGGCCTGCGTCGGGACCGTCAGCTCAGCGAAAACGGGGCCATGCCCGGCGCCCGTATCACGCTGACCGAGCAAGCCGCGGGCGACTCGTAGGCCGAGCTGAAGGCGTGGCCGGACAGCACGCGTAGCTGCCGTCAACTCAGGTGCCGCTCCGAGCCCTTGTCTTGACGTCCTGCTCGGCTTCGTGCCGAGGAACGCCCTGCTCCTTCGCGTACTCCGTGACCGCTGCCTGCGTGTCCCGGGCCAGGTCGCGCCAGGCGCGCCACGCCGTCTCATATGTCGACGTCTGCGTTTCTGCCCAGCCCGCCGCGGTTGGCGGGCCGTACTCGTCACGCAGGCGCAGGACCTCGCGGTGCGCAGCGTTCGCCGCCTGCTGTCTCTCGACCAGTTCATCGAAGGTGTGTGCCACGGGCGGGATCTTAAGACGCTTCCGCGATGGCCCAGGAGATTACGCACCGGTGTGTAGCTGCAGGCAGGTGAAGAGCGCCTCACCGGCCCATGTTGGGCCTGGCGCGAAGGTCAGCAATGCCGGCGGTGACGGCGTCTCGCGGCCCTAGAGTTACCGGGATCGTTTGTCCAGAGGCAGGGGGCTCAGTGACTCCTGAGCGGTGGTCCAGGATCATTTACGTCGCTCTGAGCGTGGTTTCGGCTGCAGGTTTCATAGGGTTGATGATTGCCCTGTTCAGGGCTGGATAGCGAAGGACGGTCCTGTAAGGGAGCGAAAGGCATTGGGCGTGACAGCCTGGCGCTCACAGGCCAAGATGAAGCCCCGTCAAGGTTGCTCGGAGGCTTGATCGCGTGTGGTTTCGGCCGCCGGTTCTCGCAGTCGCCAGGCCGGTCCGTGTTCTCGATGAGCTGACTCTTCTCTCGGTGCGGCCGGCTGAACTCGTCACGGTCGGAGCCGAGGAGTTCGTGCATCCGTGCTCGCAGGGCTGCACGGGCCTCATAGTGTCCGGGTACAGATGCAGGATGCGCCGCTTGGCGTCGATCTCGCGTCGCAGTATCTGAGCTGGGTCGTGCTCGGCGACGGACACCCCATCGCGTTGTGGACGCTCTGCGACAACTGCCCTGGGGCCCGTACTCGGGTACGGGCCCCAGGAGATCGGTGGCCCCGCGCATGGTTGGCGTGGGGAGCGCGGGGCCAGTAGGTACGCCGCGTACTGACGTCCTGCGTCGACGCTAGGACCGTGCGGCGTACTTGTCGCGTTGGAGGGCTCCGTTCGGTGTCAGGTCGGCGTGCCGACTGCGCCGCGGCGGTCCAGCCAGCTGGCGACACCGAGGTCCAGACCCGAATCCAGGCCCCCTTCTAGTGCCGGGGCACCAGCTCGGTTAGTGCCGGGGCACCAGCTCGGTCAGGGGCCCGGTGAAGCGCGCGGCGCGCGGGGACCATAGACCTCTCCGTCCGACGGATGGCCTCAGTCCCGGGCTGCGCTCCTGGACGGAGCGGTTGGCGACGGGAATCAGTCGCTGGTGGCTTCGGTGAGTGGGCTGCTCACGCAGGGAGCGTAGCGAGGGCCTGTGACAGGCGGGAGTCAGTTTGCGTAGTCGTGCTGGACCTGGTCCTCGTCGCGGCAGGCGATGATGCCGGCGGCTCGCTCGAGGGCCTCCGGCAAGGGGGTCGGTCGGTGGCCGCGGAGAAGCTCGCGGTGCGCATGCACTGCTCGGCGCTCTGCTCGGACACGGCCGTGGCTGGCGCACATGGTCCTGCTCTGCGGGCGTGGAGCGGCTCTACCTGGGCCAGGGTGGGGCGCGAGTTCATAGGGGGCCGTTGCAGCGCCCAAGAGGCCGTCAGGAGCGTTATGCGAGGACGTGGTGCGGGGCCTGCGTCTGGTCAGGGGACCCCGCACCGGCAGGTGCAGCGCAAGGCGTTCGGGGGATGCAGCAACACGTAAGGGGCGACCGTCAGACTTGAAAAGCCGACACCCGGCTCCCTGCATGACATGGGACAGCGATCACGTCTGGTGAAGCGTGAAAGCGCTGCGCTTCGCGGGGATGCCCGGTCAGCGATATTCGTCCTCGTCCAACTCGACTACGCGTGCCTGCTCCGCCAGGTCGGCCTCATTGGAGGCGGCGGGGTCTGCCCCGATGAGGGCCATATCTCTGTGCGGCGTTAGGTCCGCATGTCGTTCGGCCGCCTCGGCTTCAGGTGCCTCGATGTCGAACTCACCGATGTCGGTCTCGTCTTCGAAGGTGTCGGGGTCTGTGGGGTCGACAGGCATGGGCGCTCCAGGAAGCTAGGCGGCAAGCCGCCGTTGTTTGTATCCGTCTAGTAGGACTCCGTTAGGTCTTCCTCTCGGTCCTTTTCGGGAGCATGTTGAGTGTGTGGACACACACGAAGTGAACCGTGCTCGGGTGAAGTTGGGGTTATTCGTGGCTGATGTGTTCGCGTCGGTGCCGCGCAAGGACCAGCGGGCGAAGGGCGACTGCTATCTGCGGGGACTGATGCTGGACGGTCGTCGCAAGTCCATTCAGGCGATGGCGGAGCGGCTGCCGGACGGCAACGAGCAGAACCTGCAGCAGTTCGTGAACCAGTCGACCTGGGATCCGGTGCCGGTGCGGCGCAGGATCGCGGAGCGGATGGTGCCGCAGATCGGCCCGGATGCCTGGGCGGTCGATGATGTGTCGTTCCCCAAGGACGGGAAGATGTCGGTGGCGGTCGCCCCTCA
>NZ_JBVJPM010000038.1:0-16493 GCF_055582645.1 Streptomyces sp. NPDC107517
GCTCGTGTTGCTCTTCTTGCTCACTACCTGGAACTGCTTCCTCCGGGACCTGTCGTCCCAGTATCAGGCTGTCCAGCTCAGAGGGGGAACTTCACACCTGCGGCTGCTGCTTAGCGGGTCCGAAGGCGCAGTCTTGGTAGATGCTGACGCACTGGCCCCCGTTGCCGACCACCTGCGGCCCCTGCTTAACGCCACCCGAGTTCGGGCCGACGGCAGGACCGCCGTAGACGCAGCCTGGGCGGCCGGCGCACGGGTTAGGGGCGACGTCACCGTTCTTGTTCTTGTTCAAGTTGGGGCCGACGGCAGGACCGCCGTAGACGCAGCCTGGGCGGCCGGCGCACGGGTTAGGGGCGACGTCACCGTTCTTGTTCTTGTTCAAGTTGGGGCCGACGGCAGGACCGCCGTAGACGCAGCCTGGGCGGCCGGCGCACGGGTTAGGGGCGACGTCACCGTTCTTGTTCGAGATCTGGCCGGGGACCTTGCCGATGACAGCACCGACCTGGTTACCGCCGGTGCAGGGGTTTTGCTTGGTGCACGGCGCTGCAGGTGCGGCCTTTGCGTTTGGTGCTGCCTGATGTGCTGCCGCGGCGGTCCCCATGCCTGCCCCGAGTGCAAGCGTCACGGCCACGCCGGATGCGCCGACCAGGCGAGGTATGCGACGCCGGATGCTTGTCACTGTGGTCGCTTCCTTACATGTGAAAGCGGTGCGCTTGCCTGTCCAGTCATCGTGGGGCGCCGGGCATCACCGTCGCGTGACGTCGGCGTGACGGGGCTGGCGGCCTGCGAGTTCAGCAACTCCACGAGTTGCGGAACGGGTGCCAGCGGCTACAGGCCCGGCCGCCCGGGGCGTCGTCCAGCCCAGTCGGTGCTGTGGCTGCGATCCCTGTCGCAGCGTTTCCGCAGGTCGTCCCCGAGTGACGGGTTTTCCGGCAGTCGGGGACGACCTGGTTAAACGAAGCGTTTCCGCAGGTCAGACCCGAGTGACGGGTTTCCCGACTGTCGGGGAACCCTGCAGTCTCTTTAAGAAGACTGTGGTTGAGAAAACTGGGAGAAGACGATGAGCGCCTTGCGGCGCGAGCCGCTGGTGACGCCCGTAGGGCTAAGTACCGGTAGTAGGGCGTGCGGGTGCGTGAGCGGCTTCGCCGCGTCCGGCGGCGCGGGCGCCGAAGAGGTCTCTCGCTCGGGGAAGGCTGGGAAGGCTCGGGCCGGTGGCCCAGGGCGGCCGTGGTTCGTCGTCCGGCAGCTGGCCGACGTCCGGCCCGAAGCTGGAGCGCACTGTCATGCCGGTGGGCACCGCCTCGGCGGCCGCGGCGTCCGATCGTCCAGCGCAACCCCCTAACAGGCCCTTGCGCCGTCCCTCTCAGTGGGTCCAGTACTCCCGGTACTGGACCCACTGCCACTTCGCAGGGCGAGCCCCTCACGCTGAAAGCGCAGTTCGGAGCCGCAATTGGAGTGCGGCCGCAGGGGAACTGAGCAGCGAAGCGACCGACAGGCCCGCTTCGCGGGCGCGAGGGCCTGTTAGGGGTCAGAAGATGGAGCGCGGGGCCCCGTCCCACGGCAAGGCCGGTGCTGGACTGACCGCATCATCGTGGCCAGGGTTGGACGGGGCCCCGCGCCGTGGAGGCCGGCCCAAGTCCTCACGTGAAAGCCCACCCATGAACGGACGCGCTTCGCGCGGCACTTGAACGGCAAGGCCGGGCGCGTCCCTGAGCGGCCGCCTGACGGCCTTTCATGGGATCGGGGTGGAACGGGACTCCTGGCACGTGATCGTCGATCTCCGGGCCTACTGGCGCCCCACGGGGCCGTAGTTGGAGACGCGCTTCGTGCGGCGACAGGAAAAGAGAACGGCCTCGCGCGGCTGTGTGGCCGCCAGGGGGCCGTTCTCGCGTCCAGGGTGAACTGGTGCCAGCAACGCATGATCGGCGCTCTGCGCTGCGCACAGGGCCCTTCCTGGGGCTCTATTGGGCTAGGTACCAGGTGGGGTGGCTGTTGCGAGAGAGGTCACGGCTTCTTGCGTGGCCGGTTCCTCAGCTCGTTGCGGTAGAAGACCAGTTCCTTGCTCACCTTCTCGGGCGCTCTCTCCGCGAGCCCCTCGTCGGTCAGCTGAAAGCGGTGCGGCTCGTACCGGTCGGCGACCGACCGGATCCCGAGGAACGCTTCGATGCTGTCCTGCTCCACAGGGCGGATCAGACCGAACTTGCACAGCATCCGGCAGGAATCCCGGTAGGCATCGGGCCTGAGCCCGAACTCGCCCTCTCGCCGGTTCGCGTAGAGGTACACACCCGAATCGCTGTGCCGTCCGGGATGGTCGTACTGCAGAGTCCGCAGGGTGAACCACGTCGCCAGCTCCGAAGGCGTGAGCACCTGCACCCACCCGTTCAGGAAGAAGTCCTTGGGAGCCGGAATACCTGCCCGGGGCACCTCGTAGGTCTTGGGCGCGTGCTTCCGCCCCCGGCCGGTCTCGAACATCAGAGAGAAGGCTCCGTAGTCGAAAGCGCGCCGGCCTCCCTTGCGCGGCAGGCTCACCAGGGCCAGTTCCCCCTCGGCAGCGTCAATATCGCTGCTGCCCCGCAGAGTTCGCAGCGCCCCCTGGACCTGACGCAGCCGGCAGACAGCCGCATCCCGCTCCTGCTTGGTCTCCCGCAAGTACGTTCCGGTAGCCGAGCTGTAAGCGCCGTCCACCGCCACAAAGTTCGTCCAGCCCTGCTCGCCCTCCAATGGGCGCTGAGACTCCCACGGGGCGCCATAGCTCAGGCGGCACTGCGCCTCGAAGAGCGCGATCAGGTAGAACCGCAGCGCGATCCCGCGCGGGCTGAGCAGACCCGCGGACGGAGGCGCCGGCGCCTCCGAGTCGCCCGTCGCCACCAGCTGTCTGCGCACCAGGATGTGCTGCGGCTTGAACTTGGACTCCCACACCTCCTGCAGCGCAGCGTTGGCCTTCACGACCTCGTTCGTGTGCATCAACTGCTTCAGCCGCCGCTGCCGCCGCTCGACTGATTCCAGCTCCCCAGCCAAGTCCCCGCCCCCCACAACGTTTTGCTCTCAACGCTTTGATCCGACCTTAAGGATTACTACTTGTATATCTAATAAGTAACTAAGGGACGGATCAAAACGTTCTCGGAGTCCCTCTGACACCCCTTCAGCACCCGCGAGAATGGAGTAGAGGGCCCGGACAAGCCGGGCTCGACGGCCTGCCGTTCGTCCCAGAAATGGCGAACGGCCCCGGATGCCGCCGGGGCCGTCAGAAACTGACTCACGATTGGATCTGCTCTTTGACCAGACTACGACAGAACACTCCTGACAACACCCCCTCGTCCCCCGAACCGCTCCCCCTGCGGTGGGGCATCATCCTGACTGCGGCCGTGGTGGCGGGCGCGATCGCCTTCATGGTGGGCGGACCGCTCCCGGCCCTCGGCGCCGCGGCCGCCGCGGTCAGCACACTGCACGCTGTGCTCGCCTGACACCCACAGGCGCGGTCCTGCCGATGAGTGACCGGCCGGACCGCGCCGCGCGCAGCATGCAGCTCGCCGCGAGTACAAGAACCGGGTCAGCGCACTCGCGCCCTGACCATGATCGTTCTCAGCGCCAACCGCTGTACCGATGTTCCCGAGGCCGGACTCCGTGCAGGACTGAGAGCCTGTGAATCGCAGAGTTGAGCGGCCGGCTCCAGGTTGGAACCGGCCGCTCCACGTGCTGGCCTGATTGCGGGTCCGTGCTGTCAGGCCCTGACGACTTCGATAGCTTCCGCCGGCTTACCGGCGCCGATCTTCTTGGCGTTGAGGCGGAACCACACGCGCTCGCCTTCCACGAGGGTGCCCGCAGCTTGGCTGACGGACGAGTAGTGGACGAACACATCTGCTCCGCCGTCTACAGCAATGAAGCCGTAGCCCTTGTCGGCGTTGTACCACTTGACCGTTCCTTGGAGCCATCCGTTCCCTTCAGGGCGCACGGCCGTCGGATCGGGTGTGTGGGCATCTCGGGGTGCAGTCTCCTGTTGGGGTGTCCGCCTCCGCCGGGATTCTGCGGCGGCAACACCGTCCTGCCCGATGATCTCGGAGAGCCCTCGGGAGAGGTCCATGCCCCGCTTGAGGGCGCTCAGTACCGATGCGTCCCTGGCCTCCAGCCACGGGTCCAGCTCAGGGTCGCGGTCGGCGATGTAGTTGTCGTAGTTCTCGCTCACTGGACACCTCCTCGCTGGTCACGGTGGGCCCTAAGGGTGGCCCGTGCGCGGCAGAGATTCTGACGTACCGCATCCTCCGTGATCTTCAATTCCTCGGCGATCTCCCACACTTCGTAGTTGTCGTAGAACCACGCCATGACCTGCTGTTGCCTGGGCGGCAAACTGGCGATCACTGCGTAGACCTCGCGCTCTTGGTCGCTCAACTCAATGTTCGTAGGCACCTGCGACTCAGCCCGGGGCTCAGGAACCTCACCAGGCAGGTCTTCGCGCACTTTCAGCTTCGTCCGGAAGTAGGCACGGGCCGCCACCGTGCGCAGCCAGCGCAGGGGGTACTTGATGTTGTCCCACTTCTGATACGCCTGTACAAAGGCTTCCTGGGCGGCGTCGGCGGCTTCCTGAGGGCTCGCCCCATGCTTCATGATGAAGCGGGCAAGCAGGGGCATTTCTGTCCGGTACACATCGGCGAACGTCTGCGGCCGAGGATCCGGTCTGACCTGTGTTGTGCGGGTACTGGGGGGCCGGGAAGTTTCATCCACCATGAAGCTCCCGATCCTTCTGGGGGACTTGCTCGCCTACTTCGATCGTGACCTCATCTCCGGCAGCAGAGCGCATACGCACCCGGCTGCCGCTTGGCAGCCCTCGTACCATCCGCGCGCCGGCACGGTGCTGGGAGACTGCGGCATCCGCAGCTCGCCGGGCCCGGACCCATACGGTCAAGCATCGGGCGGCGTATGCCACGACGCATACGCTGACGCTCGCCAAGACTTCCATGCACCCCTCCTTCTGTGCCTGATACCCGAGGCACACACCCGCCGGTCGGCGATGGGCTATGGCTTAGTGCACGGAGAACCTCGCCGTGTGACATCCGATCGGGAATTGACGGCAAGATCCGGTTGGGCGCGGTCATCTGAACGCCCGTCGGAGAGCAGTCCTAGGGGCCGCAGTGCTCGGTGTGGGCGTACATCCAGGTGCGTACGGAGGCTTCACCGGGGACAGGCTTCGTGGCACCCGCGTGGGTGAGTCCAGGTCCAAAGGGGTATGGGCCACGGTCGTCGGGCCTTTACGCTCAGCCCTCGCGCCGGATGCTCGTGACCGGGCTTCGCATGCTCCCCCAGCGCGCCGTAGTGCGCTCTGCTCTGACGGCCGGTGCATGGATACGTTCGCTCTCAACCGATCCGGGCGGGCTGTCCCGCCCCCGTTCGAAGGGCTCTCAGATTGCGTCAGAGCATGAGACTTTCGCTCGCGTCCGCTGTACTGGCCGCGGCTCTGCTCCCGGTCGGCTCCGCCAGTGCCGCGCTGGCCACACCCGCCACCGCTCAAGCGGCGACCGCTGTGGCGGTGAACTGCCGGGGAACCGTCGACACGGGAATCTACTGCGGCTACGACCTCAGCAACGCCTACACGGATCGCGGCGACTCCGGCGCGAAGGTGAAGGAGCTCCAGGCGCTGCTGATCTACCACGGCTACTCGGTGGGCTCCACCGGCGTAGACGGCTACTTCGGAGCCGCCACGGAGGCCGCCGTGAAACGCTTCCAAACTGCGGAGAAGATTCGCGCCGACGGCATTGTGGGCGCGACTACCTGGGGGTACCTCCGGGCCTAGTTGTATTGCCCTATCAAGCAACGTTCGCCCTGTTGTGACGCGCCGCCCGGATCGATTCCGGACGGCGCGTCGTGCGCTGTGCCGGGACCTCGGCGGTCCCCGGGGGGCCGCCGAGGTCCCGACAGCGGTCGAGGATCACTTCGCCGTAGCTTCGGGAGAACAGGGCCAGGACAGAGCGAAGTTGAGGACGCGGCTCTGCGGGAGCATGTTCGCCATGCCCAGCACTCTGTGGACTCTCCTCGTGGCCACTGTCACCGCCGTGGTCACGACCGTCGCGACCGGTCTCCTGGTCACCCCGCGACTGGACGCCCGCAAGCAGCGCATCCAGCAGGCTCACTCCAGCCGCGACACGTTCAACTCAAGCCTGCTGACGGTCCTCTCGGCCTGCAGCCGCCTCCAGGGCGTGCAGATACCCCCGGAAGGCGACCCCGCGTGCTCGCCGGTCGTACGTGAGCGGCTCGCCGCCGAGCGGCAGCGGTGGCTGCAGCAGATCGACGACGCCACCCGGTGGATGGTCGACCACGTGGAAACGTTCGCCGCCGGCTGGCCGCTCAGCAGCCTGCGGAACATCGCCACCGCGTACGCGGGCAACGCGCGGATGCTGATGCTGTCGGAACGAGCGGAAGACACGAAGCTGGAGCTGCTGCTCGCCCTGACCGAACCGGTCCAGGACCTGTTCTTCACCTACTGGTGGCACCGGATGCGCCACCACCTCGCAGCCCGGCGGGCCTTCACCAACGCGCTGGCCCGCCTCGCCGCATAACCGTGCGAGTGCCGCGAGTGCCGCTGCGTCCTGATCTGAGCCCGCGGGCCGGGCTCGTATGGCCCGGCCCCGTGCTGGCCAACGTCGTCCTGCAGTCCCGGCGGCTACGCCATGAGCTGGTGCAGCCCGACGACAGTCGCCCCGGCAGCACCAAGCCCTGGCACATGGCACGGAGGCTGGCGGAGGTCGACTTCCTCCGGGGTGAGCGGATCGTCTGGCCGCCGGACAGGCGACGTTCTCCGAGCGGCATGGTGTTCGGGGTTCCGAACTCGAACTGGCATACAGCGCAAGGGCGTTAAGGTGTGTGCCCCATTCTTCTCCCGAGCAAGGAGTGCCGCGCCGTGGCGAGCCGCCTGTCGAGGAATCAGCTGATTGCGATTGTCGTGCCCATCGTGTGCGCCCTCATCGGACTTGCCGGGGTGCTTCTCGCTAAGTCGGGCGGCGGCTCGCAGAACAACTGCCGAGACTCCGCCCAGTGCGCGCAGCGCGACAACGTCAACATCGAGAAGTCCCCGTGACCCCCATCCGGCGGTCGGGCGTCACCGTTCTCGCGGTCAGCGCCGTTCTCGCTCTGACGGGTTGCGGCACGTCAACCGAACTGAACTGCAGTGGTTCCTCGCAGTGCGCAGGGGACAGGAATGTTCATGAGGAAGGGGGAGGGGCGGCCGGCGGCGGAGGCGGTGGACGGGCATCGGCAGAGGCCACAACACGCTCTCCCCAAGGGGGTGGCTCCCCCAAGGCCGATGAGAGCGGCTTCACCACGCTGTACAAGGACCGGAACCTCAAGGTGGGGCTGGCCTACCCCAACAACTGCTACGACACGTTCGTCGACTTCGACAAGGGCCGGGCGTGGAGCGCGGATGACCGCGGAGACGACGAGGCCGAGATCAATCTCAAAGCCTGCTACGTCGACTTCGGGCAGTACATCAACGCCCGGTCCGCGGGCTTCTCCGACATTCAGCACCCCGATGCGCAGCAGTGCATGGAAGCCTCGCAGACCGGCGGCTTGCAGACCCTCGAAGACTGGGGCGCGGTCTATGAGCAGAAGCCGATCAGGCAGGGCATGACCATCTGCTTCGAGACGGAACTCGGCAACGTCGCCCGTGTCGAAGTCACTGAGGCGAACTGGAAGCGGTACGACGACAGCGGGGAAGCCTTCCACCGCCCCTTCTACGTCTTCAAGACGACGGCCTGGCAGCCCTCGGACTGACGGCTCCGGGGGCGGGCAGAGGGCCGACGGCTACTTTGCACCGTGGGTCAGAGGTAGGACACCGGGGCCCGCTCGCCCAGAAATTCGCACTCAGCTCGCTCTAACAGCTATCGCTACCGCGTCTTTTGTCGCTAGCAGAAAAACTCGCGGATTCGCTAGTTATCCTCACGGCCGTACGGCCGCGGTCTTCGATGCTCGGCCCCAGCCCTGGCCCCGGTCGATCGCGGCGAGCAGTACCGGCTCCCATCCGGCGGCCGCGAGGTCGGCGTCGCTCCCCAGGCCCGCGTCGGTGAGAACGGAGAGCTGGACAGCGTGCTCGACGCCCTCCGCCCACGCGTCGCGTACGGCCTGGCGCACGGCGATACGGGCCTGCAGTTCGGCGGTGGAGTTCTCCTCGCCCGTCCGGCGCAGCTGGGCAAGGGCGCGACCGCGGTCGGCGACGTCGTCCAGGAGCGCGGCGGCCTTCTCGGCGTCCGGCTGCCTCGGCGCCCACGTCGCCTGGGGCTTCACGCCCCGGCGCAGCTGCTCCATGCGCGTGGGCAGCGGCTCCCAGGACGGCTGCCCGGCCATCTCGATGTTCGTGTCGGTGACCGCCCGGGTCCAGGCGCGGGCCAGGCCCCGGGGCATGAGGGGCGTCCCGGCGGGCACGGCCTGGCCGTCGTGGTGGTTGCCGTGCAGGGAGACCCACAGCGCGGTCGCGGTGCCGCCGACCCGGGTCAGCAGCCGCTGACGCTCGGGCAGCCACCGCTTGATCGCCGCCCTCGACAGGCCGGACAGGGCGAGCAGTTCAGTGAACGACTCCGCCTCGCTCCAGCCCTGGGGCCGGCGCGCCACGCGCAGTTCTTCCAGGGTCGGCGAGAGGTCCTCGATCTCGAGGGCGCACATCTCGCCCGCCCGGATGCCGGTGTCGGAGACCGTGGCGCCGATGGCGAGCATCCGCAGCTGGCTGGTGGTCGCGTCCGGGGAGTCGGCGAGCTCGGTGAGCTGTGCCCTGAGCAGCGAGCGGGTCCGCGCGGCGACGGGCCGCCTGCTCGGCGGATCGGGCTGCGGCGGCAGATCGGCGAAGTCCTCGGCGCCGCACGCCGTGACCAACAGGCGGAGAACCTCGAGGCGGATCTGCTCGGACTTGTCGGAGCCCTGGGACGGAGCGGCGGCACGGCGTACCCGCAGCTGACCGGTGCGGGCCAGGCGCAGGTACGCGTCGACCGGTTCACGGGTGAAGACCGCGTCAACGGCGGCCTCGTCTCCGAGCGGGTGCTCGGCGTGGGCCAGGGCACGCGTGTACTCGCCGGCCACCCACTTCACCTGGCGGCCGCGGGCAGCGGAGACGGACGGCCAGGACGTCACCTCGGCGGCGGCCGCGGCGAGCAGGTCGGCCCCGGTGAGCTCCTGGTCGTAGTCGATCGGCATGGACGACAGCATTTCACTGACACACGCCTCGAGTCAGCGAATCGCTTGCTTTTTCGCTAGCAGAAAAGCTCTCTGTGTAGTTGTCGGCAACGCCGTCAACTTGGCAATCTTGTCTGCTAAGGATCACGCGAGCCGGGATGATGACCGGAACGCTCGCTGACACGCGAGGCGGCGTCCGCCGCGGGACCGTGTCTGGCCTGCTGACATGCTGAGCACACTAACGAGCTGGCCTGCTGAGAACCGGGCGGGCGGGGATGGAGGAAGCGATGGCCCGACGGGTCGCAATGGTCAACAACAAGGGAGGCACCGGCAAGACGACGACCACGGTCCGTCTCGCCGAGGGCCTCGCCAAGGCGGGGAAGCGGGTGCTCGTGGTCGACATGGACCCGCAGGGCAACGCCTCTTCCATGCTCGGATGGAAGTACAAGCCGAACGAGGACCAGCCGACCATCAGTCAGGCCATCAAGGCCGACCGCGACGGCGCGGCCAAGGGCGTACTACAGCCCATCGGCTGGACGAGCAGCTACGCGAGCCGGATCAGCCTCGCACCCGCCAAGCTCACCCTGGAGAACCGGGTGAGCGAGGCCGGCATCTCCGGGGCCTGGCGCCGCCTCGACAAGGCCCTGGACGGCGTCGACGACCACGTGGACTACACGCTCATCGACTGCCCTCCGAGCATGTTCCATCTCACCCAACTCGCCTTCGCAGCCGCCCACGACGCGATCATCGTGACCGAGGCCGACTTCTACGCCATCGAAGCAGCCAAGCGTGTGCGCTCCTTCATCGCGGAGCGCGTGCCCAAGGACCTGGCCAACCCCGAACTGGCGCTGCGCGGCGTTGTCGTCAACGCGTTCAACGACACCCTGGTCCAGCGAGAGCAGCGCGACTCGGTGCGCCGGATCTTCGGCCCGCTGGTGTGGGAGCCGACGGTCCGGCTGCGCACCGCGCTGGCCGAGGTCGACAACGACGGCCTGCCCATCACCGAGGCCCGCGGAGACAAGGCCTCCGAAGTACGCGCCACGTACGAACTGCTCACCCAGACGTTCCTGAAGGAGATCCCGGCCCCGTGAGTCCACGCCCTCCCGGCCGTACCGCCGATGATGAAATCCCGGACCTGCCCGCGGACGACGACGACGTCGTAGTCGGCGACGAGGTCGTCAAAGCGGCGAGCGGGAACCGTCGCAATTCTGCTAGCGGAATTCCTACCAGCCGCAAGCAACTTGGACTTCCGCCCCGCAAGCGCGGCCGCCCCGCCGGCCCCGTCCGCGTCATGATGAACGTGCGCGTCCTGCTGGAGACCGACCAGCTCGTGACCTCGATCGGCGAGGCCACAGGTATGGGCCCGCAGCAGGTCGCCGACGCAGCGATCGCCCACTACGCCCAGCACCTGCGGCGTACCGGGAAGCTCCCGAAGGAACTCGAGGAATCCTCCCGGGACCGCACGGAAGCGTCCTGAGCCGCACCCCGTCAGAGTGGCCCGGGTCTGCCTACCGGGCCGCTCTCACGCGAGGAACGGGGCGGCTCAGTAGGCACCCATCCGCCTTCGCTGTACGCCTCTTGGGAAGCGTCAGGGTGCGACATCATCGTTAGCTGTGGATCTCTCAGGCATTGCGGCACTCTGCGCCCTCGCGAGTATTCCTGTGACTTTGGTTGTCGCCAGATGGCAGAAACGCACCACGCTGGAGCAGATGGAGGCGAGCCATCGGACAGCGTTGGCTCAGTCCGAAGCAAGCCATCGGACAGCCTTGGCCGTGGCGGAGGCAGCTCATCAGAGCGCCCTCGACCTTGCAGAGGTACGTCACCGACACGAGTTGGTCAAGGCCCGCCGAGAGAGGTACCACCAGCTCGAAGAGTCGCGCAGGAGCGATCTCGCAGAGACGTACCGGCTCTTCCAGAAGGCGCTGAACAAGTTCAGCAACCTCGTAGCAAGCGGCGTGGACGAGGAGGCTGAGTTCCGGGCAGCGTTCGGAGAGGTACACGATCTCGATCACGCCATAGGGGTGCTGCTAAGGGGCGAGGCTCAGCGTCTCAGCCACCTCATACGTCTTAAATGCGAAGATCTCACCTCTGGTGGAATGACGGCAGCGGAACGTGATGAGGTCTGGCGTTCAGAAGTCAGACCCCTGCGCTACGAACTCAATCGCGAGATGGGGAAACTCCTGGATCCCTCGCGGCGCGAGCCGCCTCCTCTTCACCCGTGAACGGTTCCACCGAGCGAGGGCTGAGGGCCGGCGGAAGCCCTCAGCAGCCACCGGGTGCTTTCTTTTCCGCTAGCGAAATCAGTTGCTTTAACGATATCCGCTTAGATATGAGATTGGACACTTGCCACCTGGCGCGTACCGACAGGTCGGCTGCCCGCACCGGTACCAGAGTCCGAGATGAACATGCGAGGCAAGTTCCACAAGGCCCGCAGCCCGGTCGTGCCGTCCGACGGTCGACCTCACCGCCCATCTCAAGACGACACACGGCCCTTTGGGGGCGCTCCCCCTGGTGATCCGCGACGCGGGGCGACCTGGCGGGCAATACGCCGATCCCGGGCACGAGCTGCACGGGCGTGTGCGGCAGCCGCCATGAGCCGATCCGCCATGGCAATCACATCCCGCGCGTCGTCAGGCACGAGTTCACTGCACGTCCGAGCGATCCATTCACACGCCTCGTCGGTCGGGATCGTCTCGCCATCGAGGTACCTCTCGATCCGCAGGGTCTTCGACTTGAACACCAGCCACAGCTCGTCGAGGAGACCGGTCTTGTCGATTGCCTTCTTCAGTTCATCGACGAACTGAACTTGCTCTTCCGGGACATCGATATGAACGCGCGGTGCCTTCGGCCGAGGGAGGACGCCTCGGCGCCCGCCTAGCTCCCGAAAGCGCTTCTTCCACTGCGCTCCGAGCGCGCGCCCCTCGTGCTCAAGGGGAAGACGGTCAATCCAGCCCCAGGCCGGGTCGCTGGAATCGCCATCAACAGGAAGCTCGGCATCCGGGCTTCCCGCCCACCACCGCAGCAAGGTGCCGACGGTGACGCCCTGGGGCACACGCGTCCCGGAGAGCGCCGCGTAGAGGGCGGCCCGGGAGACGAGCGTCTCCCGGTGCCCCGCGATCCAACCGACGGTGACCTGGCCCTCGCCGAGGTGACGAAGGTCGAATGCGAAGGCCTGGAGCGGCCCTTCCTCAGGGTCGGGAACGCGGGGGCGAGCTGGCATATGCCAATTCCTCTGCTGCTTACTGTCTTTGATGTCTCGCGACATCTTTTCACAAAAATAGTTGTCAGTGCCGTTCCATATGCTCTTCATGCGACGAGAGCAGCCCTGTCAGGGGAGCGGAAATCACGGCTTTTCTGATGGAGCACCGCGCCAACGGGCTCTCGGCGTACAGCAGTCCGAGTCGGTCGACGTACCTGGAGGTGAAACGACTGCGGCCCCCCGCGCCAACGGGGGGCCGCACAGCAGTCCGACGGGTCTTGCACCTGGTCCTGAAGTACCTGAGCACTTCACCGATTGGAGAAGAACCATCCGTTCCGACACCGAGGCTACGGGGCAGTCAGACCTGCCGTCGAGCCACACGCCCCGCTGGAAGTCCTTGTGGACGGCCCTCCGTGCCATCACTTCCCGGCACAGAGCCCTGACCACCGTCTTCGGCGCCGCCTTCCTGGGGCTGACCGGCGGCATCTGCCGCACCTTCGGTGAGCATCTCGGCACAGAGATGCTCACCTGGTTCCTGCGCGGCTGATCTGGCTGGCCCCGTCTTCGTGTGTCGCCGGGCTACGCCGGCGACACACGAACGACTCAGCTCCTGGCCTGAGGTACCCCGTGTCCCAGGCTTCGCCGCCCTGGCCTCGGCGTCCCTGCCGTCGGCACCGGCGCTGGCAGTGCGGGGGCATCGGCCCTGTCTTCACCGAGATGATGCAGCACCGCCTTGGTGGCGGCGGGAATCGCCGCCAGGAGGCGGGCGACCTCCGGATCAATGGCGGAAAGGGCAGTGACGATGGTGTCGATTGCCTCCACCGCATCGGAGGCGCTGGCGAGGTTCCACGCACCGGGTTCGGCCGCATCCGCAAGGGCACACGCACCATCGGCGACTTGAGCAACCAGGTCCTCAAGACCAGGTGCGGCCTGGTCGGGAAGTTCCATGCCCGGCCCAACGGGGACGGTGACGAAGAGTGCGGAGGCGAGGGTCACCCGCCCATCGTCCATGATCGACGACGCTTACAGCGCGCACACGAGGCACGTGACGCACCACGGCATTGACGCTCCTGTGCGAGCGCGAGGTCACTGGCAGATGCGTGACATCCCGCCCGCCAGCTCCTGACGATGTCGCCCTCCTGCGCCAGCCTCATCGGGCCCAGCCAAGTCGCGCCGCCTAGCGAGCCCCCGGCATCTTTCGTCAAGTCGCTGTCCCGGACGGCGGGCGGGCTCCATGCTCCTGACGTGGCTGTCTCACTCCGGCGCAAGCGCGAGGCCCCCCGGGGCCGGTACACACCGAACCTCTGGCCCGTCTGGATCGTGGCACCCGTGGCGCTGATAGCCGCCGGTGCCCTCGGCTGGGTCATCTACCACTACGCCTACGACCACTTCGCGCAGGCCGCTCAAGGCCAGACACCGGCCAAGCCGGTCGACATCAATGACGTCCTCAAAGCCACCGTCACCGCCCTGACCCTGATCGGTGCCGTCCTCGCCGGTCTGTACGCCTACCGCAAACAGCTCCTCGCCGAGGGCGACGCGCACCGCGCCGACGCAAGCCAGCTCGCCGACCGCTACACCACCGCCGCCGAACAACTCGGCCACGACCAAGCCGCCGTCCGCCTCGCCGGCGTCTACGCCCTCGCCCGCCTCGCCGACGACTGGGCAGAACAACGCCAGGTCTGCATCGACGTCCTGTGCGCCTACCTCCGCATCCCCTACGAACCCGACCAGACAGCCCCCGAACACAAGGCCGGTGAGCGGGAAGTCCGGCAGACCATCATCCGCGTCATCCGAGACCACCTACAGGAACCGGACGCAGCCACTGCCTGGTGCGAGTACAACTTCGACTTCACCGGGGCCGCCTTCGACGGCGGCAGCTTCTCAACCAGCCACTTTCGAGGCACGGTCGACTTCGTCGGCGCGACGTTCAGCGGCGGCACGGTCGACTTCGGCCACGCGACATTCGGCGGCGGCACGGTCGACTTCACCAGCGCGACGTTCACCGGCGGCACAGTCGACTTCACCAGCGCGACGTTCAGCGGCGGCAGGCTCGACTTCGGCGGCGCGGAGTTCGGCGGCGGCACGGTCGACTTCCTCCACGCGACGTTCACCGGCGGCACAGTCGACTTCACCAGCGCGACGTTCAGCGGCGGCACAGTCGACTTCCACGGCGCGACGTTCAGCGGCGGCACAGTCGCCTTCCTCGGCGCGACGTTCAGCGGCGGCACAGTCGCCTTCCTCGGCGCGACGTTCAGCGGCGGCACGGTGTCCTTCGGCCACGCGACATTCAGCGGCACAGTCGACTTCGGCCACGCGACATTCAGCGGCGGCACAGTCGACTTCGTCGCCGCGAGGTTCAGCGGCGGCACGGTGTCCTTCGGCCACGCGACGTTCAGCGGCGGCACAGTCGACTTCCACGGCGCGACGCTCACCGGCGGCACAGTCGACTTCGACGGCGCAACGTTCAGAGGGACCTCGTTTGACTGGGGCCCTGTTCCCGTCCCGGCGGGCGCCTAGACCGCCCTCGTCCCCGCCCTGGCCGTGCGTGGCGCAGGCCCGCCGCCCGTGTCCATGAACCGATCGGTTGTTGGACATGGTCCCTTGCGGGGGCAGCTCGGGCCGGAGAATCGACTCCCCGTGTTCAAGAAGGGTGTTCATCAATTCAGCGTGTTCAAGAACTCGCTGAGGCCCTTTTCTGTACGCTGCCGTGCATGACGACGACCGCAGAATGGGCTGACGCCGACAGCCCGATGGAGACCTTCCCCGCGAATGCGTCCGGAGCCCGGGTCGGGTACGGGCGGGTGTCCACGCAGGGGCAGCTGCTCGACCGACAGATCGCCGCCCTGGAAGCGGCCGGCTGCGTGCGGGTGTTCACCGACAAGAAGTCCGGCAAGAACGCGGAACGCGAGGAGCTGTGGAAGTGCCTCGACTACCTCCGCCCCGGCGACACCCTCGTCGTGCCCTCCCTGGACCGCCTGGGCCGCTCGATCCAGGACCTGATCGCAATCGTCGCTGGCCTCCGCAAGCGCGGCATCGGCTTCCAGTCGCTGCACGAATCCCTCGACACCACCACGCCCGGCGGCCGTCTGGTCTTCCACGTCTTCGCCGCGCTCGCGGAGTTCATCCGCGAACTCATCGTGCAGGGCACCCATGAGGGCCTGGCGGCCGCTCGCGCCCGCGGTGAACGGATCGGCCGGCCACCCGCCATGACGGAGGAACAGATCCGCCACGCCCGCGGGCTGCTGACGGATCCGGACAACACCATCACGTCCATCGCCAAGCTGCTGGGCGTCTCCCGTACGACGCTCTACAAGTACGTCCCAGAGCTGGCGGTCGGCCGCGACTCGTTGGTTCCGAGCTCTCGCAAGGGTTTGCCAGAGTCACGTTGACTCCGGCCCCCCTTCCCTGCCGCCAGTGCAGCGTAGGCCAACGCGCAGCCCGGGCTCGACCTACGCTGCGCGGGCCACGTGGAGTACTGCGTCGCCGTCGCGCTCGCCGAGGCCGTACCGACGCTCGTGGAGCAGTGCTGACCACGTGGATGAAGCTTCCCCGCCGACATCCCGTGCGCCGAGGCTTCACCCGGCTACATCTGTGTGGCGCATCTCCGGTGAGGCAACTGATCCGTTCTCGTCACGAGGCGTTGTAGCACGTGACGTAGGCCTGAGCGGCCACTGCAAAGTTTGGAGAGGTGTTCCAGAACCGGACATGCCAACCAGTGCCATCATCCGTGGAGAAGCTTTCGGAGACGTAAACTTCCGAGGCCCCGGCTTGCCAATAGCCGCCGCCGGTAGCCACCTTCCCGTCGGGGCATTGGGCGGTCAGCTCTACAGATCCATTGGGTTCAACAAAAGTCCCCTCAGTATTAACGCGTTCATACCCGGTGAGGCTTGGGCCGGTGGCTCCAGTCGCACCCGTGGCACCGGGGGTGCCGGGGGTGCCGGGGGAACCCGTCGCGCCTGTGGCGCCGGGAGTGCCGGGAGTGCCGGGGGAACCCGTCGCGCCTGTGGCGCCGGGGATGCCCTGCAGGCCGGTGTCGCCCTTGGGACCGGTCGCGCCGGGGATGCCCTGCAGGCCGGTGTCGCCCTTGGGACCGGTCGCGCCGGGGATGCCCTGCAGGCCGGTGTCGCCCTTGGGACCGGTCGCGCCCGTG
>NZ_JBVJPM010000038.1:16586-48901 GCF_055582645.1 Streptomyces sp. NPDC107517
GTCGCGCCGGGGATGCCCTGCAGGCCGGTGTCGCCCTTGGGACCGGTCGCGCCGGGGATGCCCTGCAGGCCGGTGTCGCCCTTGGGACCGGTCGCGCCCGTGGGACCGGTCGCGCCCGTGGGACCGGTCGCGCCCGTGGCTCCCTTCGCGCAGTCGTCCTGGTTGCTGTCCAGCCAGTACGCAACGTGCTTCGGCTTGTTGTGGTGCGACCCGTCGTTGCACTCGTCGCCTCCGCCGCCGTAGCGGTTGGCCGCGGTCACAGGAGCGGCACTCACGCTCTGCGCTGCAGCCACGGTCGGGCTGGCCACACCAGTCGCCAGGACCAGCGCGAGCGAGGCGATCGTGCCACCGACCATCCACCGGTCGCGCCGAGGCAGCGGTCCCAGCGTGGACCGTGTTCTGTAGTCAGGACGCATGTGCTTACTCCTCATATTGATCGGTTCGGAGCGTCTGCCTCGGACCCCGCGCCGAGCTTGTCCTGCGTGCAGCCGATGCGTCGCCGCGCCCAGCCGGAACGTGCCATTGATCAATAGATCGGAGTATCCAACTCATCCGAATGGCGAAGCTGGGAGGCAACAGGCCTGTGCCGCGCCAGTCGAAACGTGGGCGGGCTGCTCAGCCTCGGCGACACCCCTCCGTGTGGATCCCGGACATGGGCTGCTTATCCGGGGTCCAGCTGGTGCGGTCCGGCGAACATGAAGGAGCCCGTCACCATGGCGATGACGGGCTCCCGAGATGCTTCTCAACGCTAACGGCGTCTCCCAGATTCGATCAGGGCGATCCGAAGCGTGCGTCGTCATCGACGCGGGCGCTCAGCGCGGCGGTGCGCCCGCCCCAGACGCCGCTGCTGCAGGTACTCGCGGCGGTTTTTCCACCAGTCGAGCCGGTCGGACGAGTCCTGCGGGAAGAGCAGCTGGACCACGCCCAGGCCGAGGCTCAGCCCAAGGCAGGCGACGATGCACCAGGCCGGGGCGCCGACCAAGCCCTGCGCGAGCCCGCTCACCCCCGACAGGATGCTCGGCGCCATGTTCTGTACGGCGGCCATCGTTCTCCCTCTTCTCCTGTCCGCGCGCACCCGTGTGCGCTGCGGTACGGCCGATCGTGGCGGGGCTGGTGATCTTGCAGAAGCGGGAACGGGGCCGCGCTCGCGATTCCCGACGGATTGTCACGCCGGCGCCGCTCCATCTTTTGTGCTGCCTGCCATTGCGTGACCATTAGTCAACTGCGCATAACCTCCCTTCTCGTTGGAGCGAGGTTCCACGGGGCGGGAGTGACATGGACGACCACATGCCGGAGGCCGGGGACTGCGACCCGGCTCGCGCCTATGCGGCAAAGCTGCGCACGGCGTTGGGCCCGGTTCTCAAGCAGGGCGCAACGCAGAAGGAGCTCGCTGCGGCGGCGAACTTCGCACCGTCCACCGTCACCCGTTATCTCAACGGTGAGCGGGCCGCCCCGGCAGGCTTCCTGGTGAAGTTCGCCGACTTCGTGCGTGAGAAGGGCTTCCCGCTACCTGAGCAGGACCTCGCGGAACTGCACGCGCTGCGCAGGGCAGCGCAGAAGGACAGCCCGCGCCCCGACACCCGAGTCCTGTACTGGACCGAGGAGGTCGAACAGCTCAAGGAACGGCTCGCGCGCAACGAGGAAGACCATCAGGCCTCCGCAGCGCAGCTGTCCGAGCTGGATGAGCGATTGGCGGGTCTGGGGCAGGAACTCTCCGCTGCGTTGGAGCGCGCCCACGTTGCAGAGACCGAGAGCGGGGAGCTGCGAACGACTGCCGAGGAGCAGCGCCAGCAGCTGGAGCACGCGCAGAGCTACAGCCAGCAGGTCGAGCACGAGCTCGCAGACCAGCAGGACGAAGTCCGTCGTCTGCAGACGGAAGTCAAGGTGCTGCGCGGCCAGGTCCAGCGGCTGCGGGAGGAGCCCGACTCGCCTCCCCCGCCGGGCATTCCCGAGGCGGCAACGCAGCTCAGCGCCGTGACAGTGGCGGAGGCCACCGCCCACGAGACAACCCAGATACGGGGGCCTTCCGTGCCACCGGCAAAGGGCCGCGTTCCGTCGAAGCCCAGCCCACCCCCGTCGACGAACGGCAGCGCTGCGGACGCCCCGCCAGCAACACCCATCGCCGATACCCGCCTGGCCATCCTGGGCTGGATGCTCCTCATAATCGCCATCGCGTCTCTCCTCGCAGCCGGAAAGCCTCCAGTCAAGGGCGTGGCCTTCCAGGCCACGGCGGTGATCGCCTTCTATGCGGCGGTGCTGGCTGGCGTGCTGCAGGTCCTGGCACGAAGGCCCATCAAGCTTCGGCCCACGGGCGGCGAGCAGCTCGTCCCGATGAAGAGAACCCTGATCAGCGGCATTCCACTTCTGAACAAGCTGCCGGCCAAAGGGCCCGGGTGGAGTGTGCCCCTCTACCCCACCACGCCGCCCAGCAAGCCTTCCGAACCACTCCCCAAAGCCTTGAAGATCGCAGAGGGACGGGCGCTGCTCTGGCTGCCCATGGACGGCCCCCCGATGCGTACCGCTGTCGCCTGCGACGGAGCTCTGAGTCTGGAAGGAGCACTCCCCCCGAGAGCCAAGGCCACATGGACGCTGCGCTCGGCCGAGGGCGGGAAAGTCCTCGCCAAGGGCGAGTTGAGCGCCTCCTCAAACACGTACCTGCGATTCGAGCCCTTCGCCCCCACCGCTCTTCGTGGCGTCCTGCTGCAGTGGGACATCGACGTCGAACTGGCTTCCACCGCAGACCACTTCGAGGAATACGCGGCCACGGAGAAGAGGATGGTGACTGTCCGCTGGATCTCCCCGGGTCTGTACGGCCCGGCACGCCCCAAGAGGGCCCAGAAGTACCACCCTCTGATCATTGAGCAGGGAAAATCCTCTCGGGCGCACCCAGTCCGGCGCATCATCGCGCAGGCTGTGGCGTGGATTTCGCCAGCAACGTCTCTGGCCATTGGTTCATCCCTCATGGCCAGCTTCGAGGCGGACCCGGGCCCTGCCATCTGGAAGGTGTTGCTTCACGCCGTCGGCACGCTGGTCATCCCGTTCGTCATCGCCGGACTCACGCTCGGGGCCGGGATCCACCTGTTCCTGGGCGAGCCCGGGACCAAGAGCAGCCGGGACTCGAGCAGGGTCATGGGCGTTGCTCTCGGCGGGGCGTTCCTTGGCCTGATCCTGGGTCTGATCCTTGGTGGCCTCGGATGGCTGGGCGTCGGAGCACTCGGCACGTGGACTGCGGAATCCGTCGGTCTGCTCTGAGCCTCCGCATCGCCGTCGTACTGCTTGATAGGGGAGTGGCCCGGCGGCAGCATCGGCCGGACACAGGGCGCACCGCCGGGCCCCTCCGCGCAGCGTAGGCCAGCGCGCATCCCCGGCTCGGCCGCCGCAGGCTGGCCCTGTGGAGTACCCCGTCGCTGTCGCCCTCGCCGATGCCGTGCCGACGCTGCCCCGCGGCAAGGGCTGGTGGTACGAGATCAAGTTCGACGGGCACCGCACCGTCCTGTGGCGCGACGCCGAGACTGTCCGGCTACAGGCCCGGTCCGGGCGGACGGTCACCTCAGCGTGGATGGATCTGGCCGTGGCCGGCATGAACTCGCTACGCCCCGGCACGGTCCTCGACGGGGAGGCGGTGATCTACAACGAAGGGATGGTCGACTTCGCGGCCGCGCAGTCCCGCGCGGCCTCCGGCCCGGCCCGCGCCCGCGAACTCGCCGCGGTGCTCCCCGCCTCATACGCCGTGTGGGATCTCCTCGCCCACCCCGAGTTCGGCGACGTCCGCAGCCGCCCGTATACCGAGCGGCGCGCACTCCTCCTCGACCTGCTCCACGACGTGCCACCCCCGATCCAAGCCGTACCCGCCACAGATGATCCGGACGTCGCGCAGCTCTGGTACGGCACGCTTCAGAGCCAGGGCATCGAGGGCGTCGTCTGCAAGCGCGCCACGTCCCCGTACCGGGCCGGGCGGATCTGGAAGAAGGTGCGGCACTCGGACACCGTCGACGCCGACGTCGTCGGCTACGTGGGCCCGGCATCCCGGCCCCATCGCGTGGCGGTCCGGCTGCCGGACGGAAGCCGCGTGCTGTCGCAGGCGCTGACAGCTCCCGTCGCTGCGGAAATCGCCCGACACGTCCTCGCCGCAGGCCCGGGGCGCAGGGCGCGGACGTCGGCCGGCGAGGCCTACGTGACGACCAGCCGCGGCCTCATGGTGGAGGTTCTGGCAGGGACGACCCGGCACGCCGTGGTGACGGTGACGCGCGTCAGGTAGCACAGCCGACAGGGGACGCTACTGTAGCGTGATCAGCTACCTGTTCAGACAGCCTTTTCGCTAGCGGAAAAGCGAACGCACCGGCCGACCTTCAAGGCCTTCTCGCCGCTACGCAGGGCCATCGACGCAGTCGCAATCCGAGACGCGAAATGCACTCTGCCTCTTTGCCTTCAAATTCGAACATGCGATCTACTCGAAGGCATGGACCCCAACACCTTCCCCCACGACCTCGTGGAGGCCCAGACGGCCTGGTACGACGCGTACTGGCAGCTCGCCAGCGCCTCACCCGCCAACGGCACCGCTGCTTACCGCCGGCGCCTGCAGGAGCTGTCCAGGACCATCGCCGGGCACCCGTACTGGCAGACGCCCGCCGGCACACCAGCGGCCCGCATGGCCCTCAAGGAGCTCGCCCGCATCCAGGTGCAGCCGTGACGCTCACCGACCGCCAGATGCGCATCATCCACAGTGCCCGGGAGTGGATCACCCAGTACGGAGAGGCTCCCTCCGTGCGCGACCTCGCCGCGGCGGTCGGGGTCTCCTCCTCTTCGTCGATCGCCTACCAGTTGCGGAAGCTGCGCGAGCAGGGGATCGAAGTGGAGACCCGCGGCCGCCGCAGCGGGCGATGCCCGTACTGCGGGCACTGATCTCAGGCAGCGCTCGGCTGCCACACCCATCCCGACTCTGGATCAGAGTCGTCGGGCAGCGGGAACAGGGGCTCCATCCCACTCACCGTACGGCCGCGGCTGTATGCCGCTTTCCCGCCGACGTAGGGCTTGGTGCGTACATGCGCGACATGGGGCGAACCCGAGGCGGGTTCGTAGCGCACCGTCGGAACCACCCGCCGTCGGTACACCGGCGCCCGGTAATAGCTATCGCGCACACGTTGGACCGTGCTCGGGGTGACCGCCGGGTCCGCGTCCCCCTGCCTCTCAAAGCGCCAGGCCCGCCTCCAGGCGTCCTCCCAGTCCGGCCAGTGCTCGACCGGGACATCGCAGGCCTGCAGATACGCCCGGAACTGGTCGAGGCAGCGCGGCACTGCCTGCTTGTTCACGATGCGGTATGCGCTGCTGCGTGGGAGCGCCCCGTAGCCGCCGGCACGTTCCTCCATGGTCCGCAGCGACGGCGCACCGGCCCGCTCGTACTGCTCACGGAGCGCAGCGCTCAGATCCACGCAGTCCCGTACGAGCAAAGGGGAGGGCGCGGGCTGGCGGCTGTGCCGGCTGTGGCTGCGGACGTGCTCCTGCCGCGCCCTCAGCCACAGTCGGCGGGCCTCTTCGGCCAGTGCGTCACACCCGCGGGCATAGGCGAGCACTGACCTGAGCGGGGGCACCGAATCGCCGGAGGCGACACGCTGGAGCGTGGTGGCGTGCAGCCCGGCACGCTCGGCCAACTGCCGGTAGCTCAGGCCTGCCCAGCGGCGTTGGTCGCGCAGCCACTGGGCCAGGTCGCGCAGCGCCGTGTTGGTCGTCGCGATGTCCTTCTCCGACCGTCCCACCCGTGCCCCCTTTCACGCGGCCGTCAGGGCGGCCTTGAGCGCCGTCCTGACGGCCCGGAAGGAAGGGCGGGTGCTGAGAGCGATGATGGCACCGGCGATGAGACCAGCACCTGCGAGCAGCTGCAGGACCTCGCTGCTGGGTACGCCGGCGACGGCGACGAGGGCGGCGGAGAGGCCGACCACAACGATGATCACGACCGCTTCAGCCCCGTTGAGGCGGCGCGTGCCGCTCGGGCTGCCGTGCTCCACGCAGGAGTTGGTGGAGGGGTGGTGCTTGGGCATGGTGCCTCCCTGACCGTTCGGTCCGGCGACCCGCGCCGCCGGACGTCGCTACTGGCTCCAACTAGGTGCAACCACGGGGCAGTTGCCGCCGCCCTTGATGTGGTGCGTGGACAAGATGGTGACATCTCCAAGGCGACAGCAGTCCCGCTGCTAGGCGTCATGGAGGGTTTTGATGCGCAGGTGTCCCCGTCCACCCGGGAGCCATTACTCGCAACCGCCTGGGGGCTCTTGAGTAACCAGAACGGACTCAAAGCTCCTGGTCTGCAGCGTGATAGGGGCAGGGCATCGCTGTCCGTGAACAGTGGTAGGGCGAATTGATGCGCGCCTGCCCCAATCGCTCTTGCGCCTCGTACGGGCCGCTGTCACGATCCCGGCAGGCGGGTACGAAACTTCGTACCCCGTCGAGAACGTCCCTGATGTCTACTGGCTCCAACCAATGATCACCAGGGTTTGAGGGATTCGTGTTGCCGCACGATCCCTGCCGAAGGCCGGCGCCACATGCTCGTGGCGCCGGCCTTCGTCGCGGCATAGGGGGGCGGATCAACTGGGCAGCCATCCGTCATGCCCAGCTACGTGCCCTCACCTGATGAAGTCACCGCCGCACAGACCCCCGCTGGCGGCTGGACGAGGAAGCAGCTCGCCGAATGGGGAGTGCCGTGGCCGCCGCCCCAGGGCTGGCGCAAGCATCTTGAGGCCAAGTGGCGAGGCGAAGACGTTTCACCGCTGCAGAACCCGCAGGGCCCCGATCAGGACGCACTGTTCTGATGCGCCTGCGCCGGAACCTGTCAGCATGCCGCTGCACCCGACATAGCGGTCCTGCGTGCGAATCTGCCAACTAACCAGCCTCCCTTTTCCATAGCTTTTCCGCTAGCTGAAATGAAAGCCTTTCGGGGGTCTGGCTGCCGACGTGAACGCTATGTCGGCAGCCAGACCCCTTCCGGTCAACGCCCCATTGAAGGGCCGGAGCGCCCCTGGCTCGGCGGCTGGTAGCGGTACTCCTGCTGCGCCCGTTGGGCACTTTCCCTGGCCCGCTCGGTGGCCTGCTGCCGGGCCTGCTTGATGTGTGCGGCGCGCTGCTGGGTCTCACGGACGTGCTGGGTGGGAGCCTCGGTCGCCATGCGTGAGCGCAGCGCCTTCTCCTCCCGTAGCTTGCCTGCCTCTGCGGCATGGCCCTTCGCGTAGCCGAGGAACTCCTTGGCCTGGCGCTCGGCGATCTCCGCGTCCCGGGTGACTCCGCGGTTGGTGATCCGTTCGATGTCAGGGAGTCGGTCGCGCATCGCGGCGAGGCGGTTGGTGAGGTCATCAACGCTCTGCGGGGCCTCTAGGCGGGATCCTTGGTCCTCGAACCAACTGATCGTCTTCGGGCTGCGGATCGTGGCCCATGCTTCGCGTTGTGCGTTCTCGGCGGCGTGCCTGGCACGGAGGGTTGCCCGGCATGCCTCGTTTTCCTTCTGCCCGTACTCGGTGCTCAGCGCGATGGTCTCCTTGCGGCTGGTGCCGGCCAGCCGTAGCGCGAGGCGGGACTTACTCCTCGCCTCTCCCAGTTGCCGGTTGATCTCCTGCGCGGACCGCATCGCCTCGTACGCGAGGCGCTCGTTGTTTCGCTGCGCCACGGCGCGGGCAGCGAGATGGCCGGCGCGGTCCAGGACCTCGGCGGCCTCGCGGGCCCGCTCCTGGCCGGGTGTGACGGGAGCGGCGAGCGCCGCCCGCTTGGCCTCGGCCTGCCGGCTGCGGTCGTCGGCCAGCTCCTTGGCACGGCGGGCCTCGGTGGTCCTGCTGTCAATCATCGCGATGAGCTTCTGGGCACCGATGTGCCCGTACTCGCGGTCGTCCCATGCCTCGAACTCTGGCTCCTGGCGCTGCTCGTGGCGCTTGGTGCGGGAGGCGAAGCCAGAGGCGAGTACCTGGTCCAGACGGGCTTTCTGGTCGTCCGTCAGCTGGAGTGCGCCCTCGTCGTGCAGGCGCTCACGCAGAGCGTCCAGGTGGGCCTTGCGCGCCGTCGCGCGCTCGTCGGGGGACTGCTCTGCTTCGGGCTCTGGCGCGGACTGGGCGACACTCCCAGCCGGCTCGGGGCGAGCCTGATGCGGGATCGACACGACCGGCTCCGGCTCGGGGGCGGCCGAGAGTTCGTCGGACACCATGCGGTCGTCACGGTCGTGCGCCAGGGAGTCGGCGTAGGCGGCGACCGCGCGGTCCAACTGTTCCTGTTCGGTGCGGGCCTCGCCCAGCCGTCGGCGGGCGTCATCGCTTTCAACAACGTCAGCGGGCAGCCACAGGTGAGTGGCGATCCGGTCCCGGGAGAGTGCCGGGTAGAGGGAGTTCGCGTCGGCCCCCACGCCGTAGACCAGCGTGTAGTCGCAGGTGAGGCCCTGGGCTGCCGCGATGGTCATCGCGTAGCCGTGCATGAGGGCGCCGTCGGCGATCTGGTCGGCGGTGATGCAGGCCCGTTCCACGGCGTAGTTGCCGTCCTCGGCGGGGCGGCGCCATTCGACCGCGACACCGCCCTTGGCGGCGTAGGTGACCTGTCCCCGGTAGCCGTTGAGAACGTCGACGTCGCCGCCGCGGCGGGTGCGGTAGTCGTTGCGCTTGATCCGGATGACGTCCCCGGTCGCGAGCTCCAGGCGCTCGCCACCGGCCAGCGCGAAGGTGTGGCCGCCAGCGAGTTCGCCGTCCTTCTTGCGCAGTTCACGGGCGCCGAGGTTGAGGACCTCAACGTCAGCGTTGCGCGCGGCGAGCACGACCAGGTCCTCGATCTGATCGTGGACGTCGCCCTCCAGGCGGCCGACGGTGTCCTTCCACGCACCGAGCATCGCGGCGTACGCATCGTCGGGTGTACGGACCGCGTGGACGCGGCCGTGCTCGGCGAGCATCGACAGCGCGGTGCGCCGTCCGCCGTCCAGCCACGCCTCCAGCGCGGCCCGCTCGACGGTGTCCTTCTGCCGGCGGTTCTCGCTCAGCTCCAGCCCGTCGACGATCTCGTGGGCGCGCTTGAAGCCGCCGCCGACGCCGATCGCCTTCAGCTGTGCCCAGTCGCCGATCTGGACGACCTTCACGCCGTGCTCGGCGGCCGCCGTGAGCAGATCGGCGACGTCGCGGTCGTCGACCATCGCGGCCTCTTCGAGGACCAGGACGTCGGTGTTCGGCATGCGGCGGCCGCCATCGCGGATGTCCATCAGCCAGGTCGCCACCGTTGCGCTCGCGATGCCGGCCTCGGCCTGCAGCTTGGACGCGGCGACCGCCGCTGTGGCTGCGCCAGACACGCGAAGGCCGGCGGCCTCCCAGCCCATCCGGGCGGCGCTCATGATGGTCGTCTTGCCGGTGCCGGCCTTGCCGCGCAGCACGTCAACGCCGTGCCCGGCGGTGAGGAAGCGCAGGGTCGCGGCGCGCTGCTCGCCGGACATGACGAACGGGCGCAGCGGGTCGGTGGTGCGCTGTGCCTCGAACGTGGCGATGGCGAGTTCTGCGGCGTCCACGGTGAGCTGGGCGGCGCCCTCGTTGAGCCGGTCGGCGACCGTCTCAGAGATGGTCTGCTCCGCGGCCAGGATCGAGGCGTGGGTGTAGCGCTGGGGGTTCGTCAGGTGCGCCATGCCCTTGGCCGGAAGCGCGACGGCCTCGCCGTCGACGGCGAGCACGGCATCGGTCAGGGTCTCGGCGGCCGCGATGTCGGGGACGCCGAACGGGCACGCGTCGATTACGTGGGCCAGGACGTCGGCGCGCGTGACGGCTTTCCGTGACTCGGTCAGTCCGCCCTCGCGCCTCCAGATGAATGCCGCGATCTCCTCGGGGGAGGGCATGACCGGGCCGCCGCCGGGGCCTGCGACCGACGGGCCGTCGGGGCCTTCGGGGCCGGGGATCGCGCGGCGGATCATCGCGTCGACGTCGTCGACGATCCCGTCGGCGCGGGCCCGCCAGGCGGCCCGTACGTCGGCCTGCGTGATGGTGATGTCCTTGCCCTCGGCGAGCTGGCGGGCGATCAGCTTCTGCTCGCCGGTGGTCGCCTCCTCGGCGGCCGCCGCGACGATCTGGGCATTGCGGCGGGAGAACGCCTTGCGCAGGTTCTCGTCGATCCCGACGACCTCCCACGCGCCTGTCTCGGCGTGCCGCTCCCACCTCATGCCGAACCGTTCCCCGGTCACCTGCCGCAGGCGGGCCTTCACGAAGGCGTCAGCAGCGTGCGCGTGACGCATGATGTCGCGGCCGCCGGCCCCCACCGTGCGCCACTTGCCGTCCTCGGCGTGTGCCATGTTCGCGAGGTTGCCGTGGACGTGCAGGTGCGGATCGCCGACCTCGCCGCCGACCGGGCGGGCGGAGTAGTGCACGGTCATCCAGCCGAGGAAGCCGCTCGTCTCGACGCGGTCGGCGGTCTTGCCGTTGCCGTGCTCGCCCGCCATCGCGTAGGCGGCCTGGCCCTCCAGCGCGGCGAACGTCTCGCGGGCCACCTCGAGGAACGTGCCGCGCAGTGCTTCGGACATCTCCTCGCCCGCGAGCGCGACGGCGGTGGTGTAGGTCTTCGACAGATCCAGCGTGACGTCGGATCCGCGGTTGCCGACCCGGATCCGGGTGTCGGCGTACTCGCGGGCCTCCGCCACGGCGCCGCGTCCGTACAGCTCGGCCAGGTCGATGCCGGTCGCGTCCGCGAGGTTCTCCGCCGCACGAAAGGGGACGCGGTGGCGGTCGCCCTCGCGGTGCACACCGCGCTGCAGGCGGGCGAACCGCTTGGACAGTTTCTCGTCGTCGCCGAGCAGCTCGTCGACGCTCACGCCGCGCTCGGCCGCCGCCGCCTCGATCGCCTCGGCGAGCGGCCGCGCCTGGACCTTGCCGCGCGGGTCGACGGCGACCTTCGGTGTCACGAGCAGCTCGCCGGTCATCGGGTGCCGGCCGTCCATCAGGAGGCGCGCCTGGTCCTTGTCGACGCTCTGCCCGGCGACCAGTCCGACCTCCTGCAGACCGCCGCCGATCCACTCCAGATCACGCGCGTCGCCGAGGCGGTAGTCGACCTGCGCGTCGGTCTCCTCGACCTCCTGCCCGCGCTGCTCCTGGTGCTCCAGGTCGCATCCGCACTGCCCGGTCAGCCGGTACTCGACCTGTTGCATGTCCGGGCCCAATGTGGTCACCCACGCCATCGCTACTCACCCCCTCCCGCGTTGATGATCTTGAAGTTTCCTGACGTATGGCGCAGCCATACCTTGGTACTTACGGTCTTGATCTTGGCAGTGTGCCTGACGGTACCTCAGGGAAGTCCGTTGGCCAATGAGCTCTATGGGACGGATTCGTTGAAGGGGCCGTACTAGCCAGAACTCTGGTTAGTACGGCCCCTTCATGACTCTGCGGGGGGGCCGATCAGCGGTCCCGGGTGACGGTTCGAGCGGCGTTGGCTGCCCCCCACGCGGCAGCCGACAGCGCGAAAGCGTCCTTTGCTGCGTCGGCGTCTCCGCCGACAAGCAGAACGGTCCCGGCTCCGAACGCGGTGGTCCCGGCAGCAGCGAGTCCCACCGGTCCTGCCTTGCCGATGCAGCGGGCCATGCGCATTCGGAGGCTGACCTCGCGGCGGCGTTGCCGCCGCGCACGGCGCCGCAGTGTCCGCACCTCAAGCCGACGGCAGATCAGCTCGTGCTCGGCCCGCGCCAGGAAGTCGTCGAAGGAGTCGTCCAGGATCGAGGAGGGAGGCAGCTGCTGGCCCTGCTCGCCGCTGGAAGGCGTGGTGGTCATCGGGATTCCCTTTGGAAGTGCCTGCCCGTCGCCGGAGGCGGAGGCGCCGTGCTTTGGTGCATCGACACTGTGAAACAGACGAGTCGGGGCCCTCCTGTGAGACAGGAGGGCCCCGACTTTCCCCGTGTTTCCCCCGTGCTTCCCCCGTGCTTCCCCGTGGCTGTCTGCTACTCGCTCGTTAGCGCCGCCCGTCGCGACAAGGAGCGCCGTGCCATATGAAGCCCGGTCGGCCGGGCGGTTCGCCGGGCCGGCAGCAACAGGAGGAGGGACTCGTACACGCGGTGGATCCACGCGAAGGCTGCAAGTACGGCAGCAAGGACCACGAGTGGCAAATGAACTAGGAGCGAGAGTGGCGGGCGCCGGGTATCGAGTTCGAACATGTCGGTTCCTCCTGGGATGGGTATGGGCGCGCCCCTGAACTTGCAGGTTCGAGGCGCCCCCACTACTTGGCGCTGAGTGCAGCTGCCACTCGGAGTAACGGGCCGCGCATCGTCGTCGCGGGCGACCCGTAGCTCCTGGAGGCGGCTACTCCTCGACCAGCCGGATACCGAGCCGGGAACCGACACGTTCGGAACGCAGCTTCTTGCGGGCGTGCCGGATGGCGTCCCGAACCGACCCCTTGGTGGCATTACCTCCGAGGAGGCTGGCGATCGTGGGAGCCTGCAGCCCGTAGCCCTCGTAGAGCACGAACGCCTTCAGCTGAAAGTCGCTCAGCTCCTCACGCAAGACACGCATCGCATGGTGAAGCTCGATCTTGGCGGTCGGATTGACGCTGATGCGGGCATCGGGGTCCTCCAGCCGGTAGGTCTCGTCACCGACGAACACTTCGGCGCGGTCGCGGAGCTCTTCGAGGTGACTCCACGTATGGCGCTTGGTGATCGTCTTGAGGTACGGGGCGACTTCGCCCTCCAGAGGGCCCGACTGAAGACGCCGAAAGAACGCCATCATGACCTTGGACATGACGTCCTCGGTGTGCGTGCCTTGAGCGTTCGTGTAGCTGTAGATCAGGCGGCTTAACGTCGGTACCAGGCCCAGGCCGGTCTCCCACTGCCGCTGCGCCTCGGGGCATAGGCTCCCGTCTGGGTACAAGCCTCCTGGAGCCAGGCCGCGCTGACGCGGCACCTTCTTCCTCTTCTTTTCGCCGCTGTCCATGCGTGGCCTCTCACTCGCACCGAATCGGAAGACACCGTCCGTGCCCCGGCTGGGCCCGACCGGCGGGACTGCACTAGTGACTCAGTCACAGCGAGGCGGAAGTGTGAGACGCAAGGCCAAAAGAATCTTGAGAGCAGATCCGAGAACGCAAAAAAGGCCCCTGCTCCGGCCGGATGATCCGGCGGAGCAGGGGCCTCGGTCGTACTGATCGAACTGTCTACCTGCGGACCAGGGACGCGGGGTCGAACTCGATCGGGAACGGCTCGTCGACTCGGGCGACAGCACCCGCCAGGAGCGGCGGCTGGTCGGCGTACGAGGTGCCGTGGCGGCGGCCGATCAGGAGCCGCGGTGCGGGTTCCAGCTCGATACGCCAGTAGTGCTCGATGCCCGCCGCGGCGTACAGGGACGGCTTGAGCTTGCGGTCGGTGACCCTCGTCGACGGCGAGGCGATCTCCACCACGGCGAGGACGTCGTGCGCGGAGACGGCGACGCCCGACTCCTCGGCGGCTGCCGCATCGACGATGGCCAGGTCCGGGATGAGCAGCCCGTCGGGGACGATGACGTTGATCCCCTCGAACACCTCGACGTCGGCGCCGGCTGCCTCGGCGGCCTGCTCGAGCAGGACGTGCAGACGGTGCGACGCGCGCTGGTGGGGCAGGCCGGGCGCGGGACTCATCATCAGTTGCCCCCCGACCAGCTCGACGCGCTGTGTGGTGTCCTCGGGCAGGGCCAGGACGGCGTCCAGCGTCCACGGTCCGGCGTGGCTGTAGGCGACACTCACGGCTTCCTTTCACCTCCTCCCGGATGGTCTCCAGTGTGACCCGGCGCGGTGGCCGTTGTCTTCCCTGGAGGCCGCCCGGCACGGTCAGCAGCTTGATCAGGCGCGGAGGACGGTCACGAGCCGTCGTCTGCGTCGTCGTCGACCGGTCCGTCGTACGCCATGTCGCACGTGAGGTTGCCGACCTGCTCCAGCGCCTTCTCCAGGGCCAGGGCGGCGGCCTCCGCCTCGAACAGCTGGTTGCGGACCTCTTCCATGCGGGTGTCGATGTCCAGGGCGCTCTCGCCCTGCGCGACGACCAGGCGGATCTTCCCGGCTTCGGCCTGCCGGTCCAAGGCCCTGCGCAGTTGCTCGATGCCCTGCGGGAGGCGCTGCGCGAGTGTCCTGAGCGCGCCGGTGGTCTCGTTGATGGTCGCCGGGTACGGGTAGGCGTTCTTGTCCTCCAGGGTCCGGTGGTTGAGCGCCCTGATCTCCTCGGCGGCGGCCGCCGCCATCTCGTACGGGGTGCGGTTCAGGTCCAACTCAATCTCTCCTACGGTGGAAGCGGTGCAGCCGGGGGCCGATTCGAGCGGCCCCCGGCTTCACTGTGTCGTGCTGGTCTGACAGTGCGGGCCGGATCGCCTCAGATGCCTTCGCCGGGGGCGAGAGGGACGTGCCAGGCCACATACTCCTGGCGGACGTAAGCGCGCGGGCCGCCGGCCCCGTCGGCCTCGATCGAGTCGGCGGCGAACTCGCCGCGGCCGGTGTGGTGGACGACGTCGAACGTCATCAGCACGTGTGCCGAACGGATCGCTCGGTGCTGCGCGGTGGTGTCGTACGGCGCGGCGAGTGCGAGCCGGTCGACGAGGGCGGCCCGCCGCAGGATTAACTCTCGCTCGGCGGCGGTGTCGTTACTGCCGGTGCGTACATCCTGCAGGAGCGCGGCGGACAGCTGCAGGATGTCGTCCAGTTCGTCGGCCAGGGGCAGCGCCCCGGTGTACGCCTCGTCGGGCAGCGGCCCCTTGAACGGTGTGGCGACCGGGGGTGGGAAGGCGAAGCGGATCGGGGCTCCGCGCTCGGCGAGCAGCACGTTGAGGGCCTGGACGTGCTTGTCGGCCTCGCGCTTCCACGACCGCTCGCGCAGGGTGAAGCCGTCATCGCCGACCGGCTCGGTCTTCGGGGCGAGCGTCATGCGCGGGCTCATGCCATCTCCCCCGCGGCGAGCCGGAAGCGGTGGGAGAGCGAGGCCGGGAGGCGGCGGACGGCTGCGAGCGCCGGGACCAGGAGGCGGCGGCCGCCTCGGGTGCGCCCCTTGATCCGGTACATCGCGCTGTCGGCGGCCTTGAGCGCGGCTGCCAGGGTCGGGGTCTCCAGCTCGGCGAGCCGGGCCGCGCCGATGGAGACGCCGACGCGCAGCTGCTCTCCGTCGTGAGCCACGGGCTGGCGCAGGAGTTCGGCCAGATCAACGAGCCGGTCCGGCAGACGCGCGTCGTCGGCGAGGACCGCCACAAACTCGTCTCCGCCGAGCCGTCCGGCGACGTCGTTCTTGCCGCACCAGGCGGCGAGCCGTTCGCCGGCGGCCGCGAGGACGGCGTCGCCCGCGTCGTGGCCGTGCCGGTCGTTGACCGCCTTGAAGCCGTTGAGGTCGGCAAGGAGAACGGTCGCGCCATGGTGCCGGCGGATGATGCGGTCCGCGGCGCGGCTCCAGCCGTCCCGGGTCAAAAGCCCGGTCAGCGGGTCCTTCCGAACGCGGTGCAGACGCTGGTAGAGGCGGTGCGCGTGCAGCGCCCACCCTCCTGCCAGGAGTGGGATCAGGAGCTGTAAGACCGGCTCCGTGTGCGTCATCATGGGGTTCTCCGTCTCGTCTCGTACGGGGTGGATGGGCCCGGGGCGGCCGGTCTGCTTGGCGGTAGGACGGCCGCCCCGGGGCGAACTCAGAACTCGTGCGACTCGTGCCACACGACGCTTATGGCGTCGGGCTTGGCGGTCGCGCCCCGGCGGTGCCGGATGGCGTCGGCGCTGGCGACGTCCGCGCGGGCCTGGCGCTTGGCCAGGAGCTGCAGCGGATACCGCTCGGCGCTGTACGTGAACGTCTGGACGCCGCTTCGCTGGTCTGCGTCGACGGTGGGGATGTTGATCTCCCAGTACGCCATGGCGTCCACCTCCTCTGTCTGATCTCGTCGGGGTACCGGGCTGTCCGGTCCCCCGCACCGCCCGGCCCGTCGTGGCGCCGGTCGGCACGGGGGAGGGACAGATCAGGTGCCGCGCGTGACCAGCTCGATGTCGGCGTCGGTGCAGCCGCTGAGCTTCGCGTCGTCGATCGCCGCGTCCAGCTCGGTGACGCCGTACTTGCCGCGCAGCCACCGGCGCTCCCAGCGCAGTTGCTTGGCCGCCTCGCGGGGGGCGGCTCCGGGCAGCAGGGCGAGCTTGGACTCGTGCACGAAGTCGGCCAGCACGTCACTGCGGCTGGAGATTAGGACCTGAACGTCGGGCAGGGGGCCGAAGTTTGAGCGGATGAGCTGGGCCGCCTGCTCGGCAATCTCCTCGCCGTACCGGGCGAGGCGGCGGTGGCCGAAGGAGACGTTCTGGCTGATGACGCTGATCATCTCGGTGTCCTCCCGGCTCAGGCGGTGCGGCGGTCTACGTCGTCGTGGACGACGGAGAGCTTGGGGAGCTGACCGGTGGCCCGGAGCATCGCCATCGGGTCGACGGCGCCGTTCTCGTCCAGGGCACTGCGGTGGGCGCGGGCTTCCTCGATGGCGGCCATGGCCGCGCCCTGCTCGCGGGCGGCGTCCACCAGGGCGCTGGCCTCGATCTTCGCGATGGACAGATCGGCGTTGCGCTCCAGGTTCCGGGCCTGCAGGTCATTGAGGTGGGCCCGCTGGACGCGGTGGTCGGTGCGGTGGGAACGGCCGATCATCACGCAGGAGGTGATCAGGGCGACGGCCCAGATGATCAGAGCCGGGGTGATGGGGTCGGAGTAGACGCCGACCGACAGCGCGCCGAACGTCATCGCGCCGGAGGCGAAAACGGCCTGCGCGGTCGGGTCGTCCAGGCGGACGGCGAACAGGCCGGACGCGCCGCCGAAGCCGAGCATCAGGGCCGCGGCGCCGGTGCTGTGCTCAGCGCCCTGCTCGTTCCAGATCCTCGCCAGGGTCAGCAGGGTGGCGGCGGAGACGGCGGTGGTGGCGTACGCGGCGTGCTCGCGCAGGAAGGTGGCGGGCGTCCGGGGTGCCGGCATCTCGCCGGGAGCCGGGGGGTACTGCGGCATCGGGCCCTCCTCGGGGCGTCTCCCGGCGGGGGCCGCCCCGGCCCGGGAAGGTCCGGGGCGGGGCGGCGGCCGGGGTCAGTCGGCGGCAGGCTCCTCGGCGGACCGATAGCGCTTGGTCTGCCGCAGGATCTGGTTGCGCTTGACGTCCAGGGCGTCGGCGATGTCCTGCTGAGCGCCGTGGTACCGACCCTGCAGGCGGTCGATCTCCTGCCAGAACTCGGTCTCGACGCGCTCGCGTTCGGACTCGCGGCGCTGGCTGGCCTTGGCGACCAGGTCCCGCAGTTCGGTGCGGGCCTGCTCGTCGGGGCGCGGGGTCATGGCTGGCTCCAGGAGGGATTCGAGGGACGATGTGTCTGCCCCCTGCTCCTGTTGGAGCGGGTCGGGAGGCCCGGGGTGGCCGGTGAGTTTGGCGACTGTGGCGGCCACCCCGGGATCAGCCTCCGGTCCGGCGGTTGCGGTGGGTCTCCAGGGCCTGCACCAAGTCGTCGGCGGCCGCCGTGATCCACCGGCCGAACTCGGCGGCCCGGCGGTACTGGGCGAGCCGCAGTTCCTCGGTGACAACCGGGGCCTTCAATTCCGAGGCGATGACGGTCAGCTTCTCGATAACGCGTCCGAGGTCGCCGGCGGACGCGTCGTACGGGACAGGGAAGTGCGCTCCGTCATTCAGCGCCTGGATGTTGTGACGGTCGGTCATGACAGTCCTTCGTCGGGAGTGCGGGGACCGGGCGATCCCCGCCCCTCAATAATGCATCCCCGAAGGATGCGTTTCAATGGTTTGGCATCCTTCGAGGATGCCTTTTTTATTGGTACAGGTCAGGCTGCGTACGCGAGCGGCACCTGGGGGACGGGGACGGTCGCGTGGGTGGCGGCGGCGAGGTGGGAGACCGCCTCGTTGAGCGCCTCGGCGACGTCGACCAGGCGCTCGGCGAGGTCCTCGTGCCCGTTGGAGCGGGCGGCGGTGATGAGGGCCTCGGCGTGCAGCGCGAGATCGGCGGCCTGGCCGCGCGCGTCGACCAGGCCTGGCTGGTAGCTGAGCAGTTGCTCCAGGTGGGCGGCGCTCCGGAGGTGGAGCGGGAGGCGGGTGTCGCGGACCCGTTCGTACTGCTCGTCCAGGAGCTGGACGACTTCGCCGGTGGTGTCGTACGCGGCCCGCTTGCCCTGCAGGCGGGCCAGGAAGTCGGAGACGGACACGGTGCTCTCCTTCGTCGGGCGAAGGGCGCCGGCCGGGGTGACCGGGCGTCCCCGCCAGGTCCCGGAACGGTGAGAGGCGCTCCGGGGCCGGCGGGATCGGCCGGGCTACGGCGTCGCGCTGCGGCTGACGCTCGGCGAGGGTGTGGGGCGCGGCTTCGGATGATCCGCCGCTCCGTCCTGCCCCTGGAGATACGCGACAAGGAGGATCGCGCCGATGATGACGGCGGCGGTCTTCCAGCGCGGGCCGGGTGGATCGGGCTCGACTATGACGTACTTGACGCCCACGGAATGGGGCCCCTTCCGTTGCATTGCGCGAGGTGGAAGCAGGTAGCGGAACGAGTCGCTCGGCGGCGAGCGGGTCACCCAGCCGGAGCGCAATCCACTTCGCTGAGCTTTTCCGCTAGCGGAATTGCGAGCCAACTAGAAACGTATTTCGCTGAGCATGTTGGCTGCGTTCTCCAGCCCGCCGTACAGCGAGGGCCCCATGGACGTGGCGGCCAGGTAGAGGGCGGCGATGTTGCAGACGGCGGCGTGCCAGAACTTCAGGCCGCCCTTCCAGATCAGCCCTGCCTCGGCGAGCACGAAGACCACGACGGCGGAGATGGTCAGCACGGGTCAGTCCTCCTTCTTCCTTCTGCTGGAGCGGGTGACCTGGACCTGGTCGCCGCTGGTGGTCGTGGTGACGACGCTGTTGTTCTCGCCGTGGATGCGGACCCCGCCGGGGCCTGCGCTCTGTCCGGCCTGGCGCGCGGCGTCGCGGACGGCGTGCTCGGCCCTGGCGGCGACCTTGCGGGGTATGCGGCCGCCGGAGGTGACCGGCTGGCCGTCGACGGTGACCTGGCTGCCGCCCTTGCCGTCGGCGCGGACGTTGACCTGGCGGTTGTTGTCGCCGACGACCAGGACGCCGGTGTTGACGATGCCGTCGTTGCGGTAGACCCGGGTGCCGGGCTCGGGGCGGGTCGCCTCGTCGACGGCCTTGCGGGTCGCCCGGGGCGACGACTTCGACGCGGGGCCGCGGCTGCCGATGGTGCTTCCCGCGTCGGCACGGACCGGGCCGGTGACCTTCTCGCCCCGGCCGACGGCGACGCCGCGGTTCTCGGTGCGGTTGCGTCGGCCGGCGCGGGCGGCCCGCATCCGCGGGGCCTCCGGCCGCCGCGGCGGCGTCTTGGGCCCCGCCGCGCTCGCGTCGGCCGGGGCGGGCTTCGGCTCGTCGTCCTCGTCCGGGACCGGCGGGAGCGGGCCGGTGGCCCGGTTGGGGTCCTCGGCGAGGATCTTCTCCGTCCAAGCCGGGTCGGTCTCCTCGCCCGCGAGGAACGCCAGGCGCTGCTGGAGGTCGTATCCGAGGACCTCCAGGACCTGGAACTTCCTTCCGCAGGTGCAGGTGATGTCGGCCATCTCATCGAGCCGGGAGGAGTCCGTCTCGAAGATCAGGCCCTTCTGGTTCTCACAGAACGGGCAGGTGACGTACTCGCCGAGGAACGGTCCGAGGACGTCGGCGATGCGCCACTTGCCCTCGACCTGCAGCCAGTACGGGGTGATCGCGCCGAACGGGTTGTCGGGGCTCCAGTCCTCCATGTCAGCGCCCTGCGCGGCGGGCGGCGGACTTCGTGCAGCGGACGGATCCGGCCCACGTGCCGTCCGCGTTGTGCTTGGGCAGCACGCCGGTGCCCTTGCAGGCCGGGCAGCCCTTGTGACCGACGGCGGTGGCCTCGGCGGCCTTCTTCGCGGCGCGGCGGTTGAGGCGTTCGTCCTCACCCTTCGCCCACGCCTTGGTGACGCCGGACTTCAGCAGGCGGCCGGTGCCCTTCGCCGCGCGCCAGGTGAGCGTCGTGACGACCAGGAGCACGGCGAGCGAGGCGGTGAACGGGTGCTTCTTCGCGTACTTCACGCGCTGGCTGAACTTCTTGGCCCGGGTGGCGCCGGCCTTCGCCGCCGAGGTGCGCACCGGCTTCTTCGCCGCCTTCTTCCTCGGCGCCGCCTTCTTCGCGGCCGGGGCGGCGGGCACCTTCCTGGCGGCAGTGGTCTTCCGGGCGGCCGTCTTCCGGGGCGCCCTGGCCGGGGCCGGGGCGGAGTTGGCGAGCAACTGCTCGGCGCCGAAGCCGGGCTGCTGCTGGCGGACAGTGATCGCCTCGGCGAGCGCGGTCGGCTCGCTCGGAGCCGGAGCGGGCTGGGAGGCGGTGGTCTTGCGGGCCGCCGCCTTCCGGGGCGCCCTGGCGGCCGGGAGCGCCTTCTTCGCGGCGGTCTTGGGTGCCGCCGCCTTCTTGACCGCCGTCTTCCTCACGGCCGGGGCAGTGCGGGCACGGGCGGTGCTGACGTCGCCCATCACGGGCCTCCTTCAAGATCACGGGGAATCGGGGAGCGTTCCGGGCCTTTCGGGCCTCTCGGACGCTCTACAACCGCTCTACAGGGACGTTCGTGCAGGTCAGCGGCCTCTACGGCGATCTCTACCGGCTCTCTCGCCTGCTCTACGTAGAGCAGGCGAGGGGGTGAGAGCAGGGTGTAGAGCGGCACGTAGAGGCCGCTGACCTGCGGTTCTACATCTCAGATCAGGAGCTCTCGCCCTCGGAGACGGCTTCTGCCGCGTCCTGGGCCTCCTTGATCAGTTCGGCGATCTCCTCGCCCTTCACGCCGGTGCGCGGGCCCTGGTCGCCGACCCGGACGGAGCCGGAGACCTTGACGCCCGCCGCCTTGAGCTCCTTGGACAGACGGGCCTGGTCCCAGTCGCCGTAGACGTCCGGGTACTCCGCCGACAGCCAGGCGGCGAGGGTGTCCAGGTGGCCCCGGCCGTTGCCGTCACGGCTGACGGCGCCGACGGCGTCGATGCCGTCCAGCGTGTCCATCAGCAGATCGAGCTGGGGGTCGGCCAGGGCCTGCGCCTCCTCCTCGACCTCGGGTGCCAGCACGTCGGCGACCTTGGGCAGCTCCGGTGCCTTGACCCCGGCCGCGGCGAGCGTGCGGCGGTCCAGCTGCGGGAGGCCGACCTCGGCGCGGGCCACGCCGCGGGCGTAGGCGAGCTTCGGGTCCAGCGGGTAGCTGCGGTAGATCAGCGGCTCCTTGGAGCCGCCGCCCATGATGTAGCAGCAGCCGACATCGGACTTGTTCGGGTCCTCGCCCTCCACCAGCGGGTGGAGCCGGTCCGGGCGCCAGCCCTGCGCGCCCGCGCCGGCCCCGAAGACCAGCTCGATGTCCTTGTGGCGGCTCGGCAGCATGATGCGGACCGCGACCGCCCCGGCGACGGCCTCGCCGATGGCGTCGGCGGTGCCGTACAGCGAGCCGATGATGACGGTCACGCGGGATTTCCGGCCGACGCCGAAAATCTCAATGACCAGCGCCTTCTGGTAATCCGTGAGGGACTTGTACTCGTCGATCTCCAGGATCAGGGCAGGCTCCTTGGCGGACGGCCGCCAGTTGTCGCCGTGCCCCCAGGCCAGAACGTTCGTCGCGCGGGCCTTCGCGATTTTCAGTGCGTCTTCGAGCAGCGCGTCGATTTCCTGTTCGGTGCGCGCCTTTCGGGCGACGGCGGGACCGAGTGCGTCCAGACCGGGGCCGACCGGGTCGACGTCCCACAGCTGCGCGTCATAGCAGTCCGTGATCCGCGAGCCGATCGCCCGCAGCAGCATCGACTTGCCGGAGCCGGGCCCGCCGACGACCAGGACGTGGCTGCCGAGTGCGGGCAGCAGGAACGGCTGGGCGTCCATGCGGCGGGCGATCAGCAGCGGCTCGGTGATGGTCAGTGAGCCGGACTTCACCTTCTCCAGCTCGCCCATCCCGACGAACGGGTTCTTCGTCACCAGGCGCAGGGTGGAGTCCGAACGGACCTCCTTGTGCGGCTGGACCAGGAGCCGGTCGACGCCGAGACCGAGGGGCGTCTCCATCGCACCGGCCTTGGAGACGATCTCGGCGGGCGTGCCCGACTTCTGCCGGACGGTGATCTCCCAGCCCCACTTGTGCCGGTGCGGCTTGACGACTGCGCCGACCGCGATGCCGTTGGCGGTCAGGGTGCGGCGGATGCAGTCGACTGCATCGGCGCGCGAGCGGGCGTCGGCGATCGGGAACGGGTCGTCGTCGGAGGTCTCGGCCTCGTACGCCTCGCCCTCGATGGGGGTGATCTGGGTGCGGACGCGCTCGGCGACCGCGCCGATGCCGACCAGGGTGGTCACCACCGCGAGGGCCGGGCCCCAGGCGAAGGGCCGCATCCAGTCCGGGCTGAAGTACCAGATCGCGCCGAACTCGATCGCGGTGACGACCGCGGCCATCAGGGCCAGGCCCGACGCCTTGAGTGTGCGGCGGGTGCGCTCCTTGTACATGGCCTTGGTGGTCGACATGATCAGCGCGGCGTTCTTCTGCTTGGCCGCCCACGCCTGCTGGACCAGCAGCTTGTGCTCGCGGGAGTAGATCCATCGGGCGGTGTGGCCGACTCCGTGCCGGTAGAACTTCGCCGCCCGCCTGACCTCGCGTCCGGCGTACTTCGGCGAGTGGCTCACCGCGTGGAAGACGCCGTGCTTGGTGTCGTTGCCGAGGTCGCGCACCGACTGGGCGAACGCCGCCTTCGAGCGGAAGGTGGCCGGGATCTGCGGGAGCTCGCGCAGCCGCTCCCGGAAGTTCGGCTCCCAGTCCTGCGCCGTCTTCTCCGCCGGGGCCTCGTCGTCCTCGTCGTCCTCGCCGTCCTCGTCGACCAGGACCTCGTCGTCCTCGCCGTCGTCGGTCAGGGGCTCGTCGTTCTCCTGGTCGTAGACCTCGGTCTTGCTGAAGTCGACGGCCGGGATGGTCGCGGCCGCCTCCGGGTCGGCCGCCGTGCGGAACTCGGCCAGGGTGACGACCTTGCCGTCGTCGCCCGGGGCCGGGGCGGGCACCGGGGCCGGCGGGTTCGCCTCCAGGCGCTCCAAGAGGTCGGGCAGGTCCCAGGTCTTCACCAGGACCTCGCGGGCCTTGGACCCGTCAGAGGGGCCGACGACGTTGAGCTGGAACAGCGCCTCCATCAGCGCGGTCGCCTCGGCGAAACTGACGCGCAGCTTGCGCTGCAGCATCGAGGTGGAGCCGAACTGGGTGGAGACGACCAGCTCGGCCGCCTCCGTCACGTTGTTGCGGGCCTGGCCGGTCGTGATCCGGCGCTCGTCGATCTCCGTCATGCTGGTCCTGCCTCCTGTGCGAGGTGAGCGCGGACCCCGGTCCCCGCCTGGCAGTGAGTGCCGGGGTCCGCGCGAAAGTGGTGGTCGGGCCGTACGGGGTGCGGGCTCCCGGCCCCCGCCTGGCAGTGAGTGCCGGGAGCCCGCGGTTGGGGTGGTTCAGGCGGCGGCCGCGAGGCCGTCCGCGCAGGTCGTGCACTCCTTGAGCGCGGTGGAGATCGTGTAGTCGCGCACCACGCCGCAGGTCGGGCAGGTGCGGCGCTTGCGGCGGGCCGCCTCCAGCGAGGCGATCTGGCCGGGGGAGCGCTTCTTGGGCGGGCCCGCGAGCTCGATGTCGAACAAGTACGCGCGACGGACACCCAGCTTCTTGTTGTTCCACATGACCTGACCGGCGGGCGGCTGATGGGGCCGCAGCCCCATCTCGACCAGCTGGTCGCGGGTCTTCAGATGCGCCGGCGCGAGCTTCCATGGCCACGTCGGGATGTCGAACCGCTCGGCGTCCGGGTCCCAGAACCTGACGTACCCGCGGCCCATCAACCGACCAGCTGCAGCGGCTTGTCACCGTCGTGCTCGGCGACGGCCTCCTTGATCCGCGCGCGGCACCAGGTCTCCCCGCGCATGACGCGCATGTGCTGCTCGGGGATGTCCTTCTCGAAGTACCGCTGGACGTCGCGCCAGCCGACCTCGCGGCCCGCGCGCAGCTGCTCGGCGACCCACTCGCGGGCCGCGCGCTTCTCTGCTTCGGCCTGCTCCGGGGTGGCCGCGCGGGCGGTCTCCGCAGCGAGCGTGCGGGCCGCGCGCGCCTGCTTCGCGGAACCGTCCTGGAGGCCCTTGTCCCGGCCTCGCGCGGCCGGGGGGTTGTTGGACTTGACCTGCGACTTCGCGTCGCGCGTGCGGGGCTCCTGCACGGCCTGCGCGGGCTTTCCGCTCGCTTTGTTGCTAGCTGAATTGATCTCCTTCACAGAAGCTGCCACGCGGGCCTCACGGCTAGCGTTCGCGGGGTCCGCGAGGATCCGCGCGATGGCCTGCGGGTCGATCGCCCACGCCTGTCCGGCGGGCACCTCGCGGACCGGCTCCAGCGGCGCGGCGAACAGATCGAGCGAGGCGGTCAGCCTCGGCTCGCACGCCTTCTCTGCGTGTTCGGAGACCTTCCCCGCGAGCTTGTTGTGCCGCTTGAGCTTCCGCTTCGTCACCCCCGGCTCGGTGCCCTTTTTCTGCCGCCACGCCATGCTCCAGGCGTCGGACTCGCTCAGCGCGGGGATCGTCGCCGTCCGCAGCCACGACGCCCGCCACGAGACCCCCGGGTGCCGGACCCGGCGCCGCAGAGCGAGCTTGATGTCGGCGGCGTCGCGCCCGCCGGCCGCGTGGCTCTGGGAGTGCATGTAGATCTCCCAGACCGCGACGCCGAACAGCGAGCTGGCGGCGAACACCACGGCGAGCTGCGGCTTGTCCAGGTGGTGCCAGGCGTTGAGCGCGGCCGCGACGGACGCGAACAGCCAGGTCATCACCGTGTAGAGCTTCGCGGGCTTGTTGTTGGCGACCGCCCACTTGCGCAGCCAGGCCATCGCCCACGTCGCGCCCTCGATGAACACCGGCACGAGCAGCGCCAGGATCCAGACGACGCCGAGGCCGACCACCGCCGAGAACTGGCCGGGGAAGGCGAATGCGATCGACGTGATCACCACCGTCATCACCCAGGGCATCGGCTGCCCGATCGCGGCGGCGAGCCGCTCGTTGCGGACCTTGCGGGCGGCCGCGCGCTTGTCGCGGCGCTTGCCCCGCTCCTCCAGCTTCTTCGTCTTCACGGCCTGCGCCCGCAGGTCCTTGCGCTCTCGGGCCTTCTCCCGGGCCTCGTCGATCTCGATCCCGGTCAGCGCGTTGGTCCGCCGGGAGTTCGCGGCGGCGTCGGCCTGTGCCGCGCGCGCCTTGACCGCGTCCATCTGCTCGCGGCCGCGGTAGGTGGTTGCCTCGCTCATCGCAGGCCCTCCAGGGTCGTCGCGGCGAACGCGGCCTGGGCCGCCCTCTCGCGGGGGGTCGTGATGGTCGTCAAGAACGGCCGGGGCGTCTCATCGGGCGTGCGCCCGTGGCCCTCGGGGCCGTCGGGGGAGAGGTCGGGGTGCTCGAACCACCAGCCGCCGTCACCGTGGTCGTCGCAGCAGGGGCAGATCGTGTCCTGCCAGATCCGGCCGCGCTGCCACAACGAGTGGGCGCCGTTGCCGACCGAGTCGGTGCCGAAGGACAGCGCGCCGTAGACCACGGCGACCGTCCACAGCCAGAACGGGGTGGACCGCCCGACGTACGTGCCAGCGGCGATCAGCGCCAGCGGCGCGAGGCCGATCCACGGGTGGTGGGCGCGGGCCAGCAGCCACTGCTTGGGCTGGCGGATCATCAGACGGATGCCGTCGACGTCGACGGCGAACGTCAGGAGCCAGCGGACCAGCCGCTGCACCCGGCTCATCGGGCGGCCCTGGCGACCGGAGCGGTCATCGACCGCTCGAAGAGGACGACGGTCAGGACGGCGGCCGCCAGGACAACGCGGCCGGTGGCGGGGAGGGTGAAGCCCGTGAGCCAGGCGCCGCCCGCTATGGCGAGCGGGCCCCTGATCCACGTCGACAGGGAGTCGAGCCCACGGGCGGTGCGCTCGCGCAGCTCGGAGACGACCGCGGTGTGCGCGGCATCGGCGACGGCCATCCCGAGCACTGCGATCACGACCAGGAGGCGCTGCCACCCGGCGGTCTGCAGTCCGAGCACCCAGGCACCGCCGCTGATCACGAGCAGCAGGTAGATCCAGGTTCCGAAGGAGGTCCTCATGCCGCCCGCCCCTTCCGGTCCTCGATGAGGCCAGCGCCGCTGCGGGGCCGGGGGAGCGGGACGACGTTGCCGTTGGCGGTACGGGGCGGCTTGCGGGCCCGGCGCGGGGAAGGCTTGCGCCCGCGGAAGTAGATGTCGTTCTCGGCGTCGACCTCGTTGCGGCGTTCGGCGGGGCCGTAGCCCTCGGCGACGAACTCGGCGAAGTCGGCGAGGTCCGCCTCGGTCGGGGTGAAGCCGATCGCGGCCTCGACGAACTCGGTCTCGCTCACGATGCGCTGTCCTGCAACGATGATGTTCACGGGTCGGTGTTCCTCTCGATCGGTTGGACGACGGCCCGTCGCGGCTCCCCGGTCTTGCTTGCAGGCCGGCCGGGGGGCCGCATTCTCGGGATTGGGCAGGTGGTGCAGTCGGCGGCCAGACCGCCACGGCCACGACACATCCCGTACAGGCGATGCGCCGGGCCGAATCTGTCTGGAAGTACCTCTCGCTGGCGACCTATACGGCTTTCTGACCAGCGCAAATGGTTGCTCTGTTCCTCATGTCGCTCTGTTGAGTTCTTCTCGGTACACCAGGCTCGGTACAGCTCCGAGGCGGTTCCGGTGTCGCCGTTTTTGACATGGCGGTGCCGTTGCACTTCGTGAGCTGGACTCACTCGGCGTCGCCTTCCGGGAATGACATTCCCAGTATTGCGAACCCATGTCAATCGACCTCGGCGACTCAATACTGAGATTACACCCCTAGGTGATTCATTCTCAGGACTGTGGTTCACTGGGGGCGCTGAGAAGGAGGAGGCCACCGGACATGCCGCCCAAATGGAGAGAACTCGCCGACGCTCTCGCCGCGCAGATCAAGAGCGGCAAGTACGCGCCCGGCGACCGCCTGCCCAAGATCGAGGACTTGGCCAGGGAGAAGGAGTGGTCCAAGACCACGGTCCACCAGGCGTACAAGGCACTGGAGACCGACGGCCTAGTCACGTCCTCCCGCGGTCACGGAACGGTCGTGCGGAAGCACACCCCTCTGTCGACCGGCTCTGAGCGCGTGGAACGCAGCAAGCTCACAGGGTCTTCGTGGCGGGCTGGCGAGCGCTCCGACTCACACATGGCCGGGATCGTCTCCGCTCCCGAGGACGTCGCAGAAGCCCTGGGCATTGCCGTGGGCGCCCCCGTAATCCGGCGCTCACGCACTTACCGTGACGCAGATACCAACGCCGTCATCTCGCACTCCACGTCGTGGATCCCAGAAGCCTTTGCCGAGGACCTGCCCGAGCTGCTGATGGGGAAGCGGCTGGGAGTGGGCACGTCAATCGACGTGATCACTCGCCACACCGGACATCCGGTCGCTCGACGGATCAGCTCTATGTGGGCCCGGATTACGACTCCGGCAGACGCCGGTCCCCTGGAGATTCCGGAGGACACCCAAGCAGCCGTCATCGTCCTGACCGCCCGGATCATCGACACCAGTGGCATGACGATCGAGTACGGCATCGACATCGGCGGCCCTGGCCGGCGCTGGACCAAAGAGGACGGATGACGGCCCCACCGCTGCTCGATGACACCCTCATCCACGCTGCCGAAGCGCGCCTCGACTCGCTTCTAACGGCGCGACGCCTCGGGATGCTGACCCTGGACGAGAAGACGGAGATCACACGCACCATGCGGGCTCTAGCGGAACGCAGGGGCCCGACCCGGTTGATCCTGCTGTCCGGCCTTCCGGGATCAGGGAAGACCACGATCGCCCGCGAGTTGGAGGCACGCGGCTTCCTGCGGTTGTGTCCCGACGAACTGGTCTGGCGCGAGCATGGTCACTACGGGCGCGACTATCCGCGCGGTACGTACAAGATCAAGGAGCGTCCCATCCTCGGCAAGGTCGCCAGCCAGCTGCGCGCCGCCCTCGCTGCTGGCCGTGACGTGGTCGTGGACCACGGCTTCTGGACGGCGGAGGAACGCGGGGAGTGGCGCGAGATCGGCGAGCAGGCGGGGGCTTTCGTGACCCTGGTGTACCTGCCTGCCTCCCATGACGAACTCTGGGAGCGCATCAAGGAGCGCAACCAGAACACCTACGACGACCCAAACGCCATGTACTTCAGCGAGGACGATCTTCGGCGCCACGCCTCCCGCTTCGAGGCCCCTGACGCGGACGAACCACACGTCATCTATGCCGGAAGCCTGACGCCCGTCCTCGCGGACGCCAAGTGATCGCGCTTCCCGCCTCACGGGAGGCAGGTAACGATTCCTGCCCGCCGAGCGGGAGATCCGGGACCCAGCAACCAAATCGCGTGTTCGGGCGTTGGGGCTCGATGTAGGAAGAGGAAGATGCTCCAAGCGCGTGTCGCAGCAAGCCCCTCGGGGCGCTCTCACAGGTCTGCGTCACGTAAAAAGCCCCGTCTTTCGACGGGGCTAGTACGGACCGGCCGGACTCTCACCTCCGGACCAGTCGAAGCTCTCCAACAGCACTTGGAGGACGCTCCTCATGAGCGTACGCAACACTGTCGGGCGGAACCAGCCCGACGCTTCGTCCGTCAAGGTCACTACGGCGCGTTTTGACCGATTCAGCCGAGGTTTTTCCAGTGAAGTCCGCGCCGCAGACCGTGCTGAACTTCACGCCCGTACAAACGTCCGTGACGGCGCGCACGCCCAGGTCGCGGCGAACATGCCCCCCGTGAAGAACTCCGTCATCGCGCCCGGCATCCCGGCGTCGGCGGTGACGCGATGAGGAAGCGGTCAGGCCGTCCGAATCGGTTCGCAGCGATTCCCAACGAGACGGTCGATGACTCGGTCGGCCTCAGCTTCATGGCGCTGGCGCTGCTGACGGTGATGATCCGGCACCAGGACGGGTGGGAGATCACGCTCGCCGAGATCGGCAAGAAGTACGGCTACGGCCGGGAGGCCATGGCGAAGGCCATGGGGCTGCTGCAGGTGGCCCGGTACGTGGTGAAGGTGCGGATCCAGTCCGCCGAGGATAACCAGTGGTCGACCGAGGTCGTCGTCTACGACATCCCTGCCACGGAGGACGAGGTCGCCGAGCTCCTCGCGACCGTCGAGCTGGAGTCCGACGTCCGGACCGTGCAGCTGATCGAGCCGACCGCGGCGGCCTTGCAGGAGGCGGCGAACCGGCGAGAGAAGCTCGGGCCGAAGCGCACCAAGAAGCACGACATCTCGGTCCCGTCGCGCGGGTTGGCCAAGAAGGCCGGCGCGGACGCGAAGGGGTCCGGCGCGGGCTCCGAGGGCCAGGAGCGCGGGGCGGATGCGGGGAAGCCGCCCCGTAAGGCGGCTTCGAAGTCCGGGACCAGGACCTCGAAGCCGAAGGTGCCGGCGGCCGGTCAGCGGTTGTCGAAGGCGCTGGCGGCCACCGTGCGCGCGGTGGAGGCGGCATTCCCGGCGGAACTGCAGCAGCTGCTGCCGTCCTACCGGCCCCAGGTACTGCGGGACACGATCCTGCAGGCCCTGGACTCGCGGTCGGCGGAGCAGCTTGCCGAGCGGGTCCAGCGCCGGTGGTGGGCGCACGGGTACTCGCTGGACGTGATGCCGGAGGGCAAGGGCATCGACTCACCGGTCGGGGTCGCGGTCGCGCTCGTGCGGCCGTCAAAGGACTGCTCGGACCCCATGTGCGAGGACGGCGTGATCATCGACAAGGGCGTGTCCTGCCCGGCCTGCGAGGGACGCAAGGCGGACCGGAAGGGCCGCCAGCAGGGGCACGTGCCGGGGCAGCGCGACGACCAGGGCGACTGGTGGGCGTGCGAGAACTCTGCCTGCCGTATGCCGGGCCGGGGGACCCCGCCCAAGGACGGGCTGTGCCCGACGTGCCGTGCCGAGGTCGAGGCCGCGGTCGCCGGATTCACGGCGGTGGGTGCCGAGCGGGAACGAGCCGCGGCTGAGGCGCGCACGTGGAACCAGATGCTGGAGGACGCGTACGCCGAGGACCTCGAACGCGAGGCTGTCAGGCGCCGGGCGAAGCGAGAAGCCGCCCAGCGGCAGGCGGAAGAACAGGATGCGGAGACCCGGCTAATGCGTGAGCAGATCGCCCGGGAGAACCCCGAGCTCGCCGCGTACGCCCACATCGCCTGACACCGGACTCGGCTGCCGTACCCCCGCCACAGGGGGTACGGCAGCTTCGGCATGCCCGACTGTCAGCGATCCGCTGACAGTCGGTCTTGGGGTCTATGCCAGTCGCTCGCGGGCGAACCAGCCTCGGGCCCCTGCACCAGGACGTCGGCGACGCTGGCGCTCACGTCCGTCGTTCATGCTTCCCGGGGACTGAGGGACATCCGTGTCAGATCGTGCGATTGCCGGGGGATCGTGCCTATCAGGGCGTCGGCGGGAGCCAGTCCGGAGGCAAGATCAGTCCGGTCGGATGAGGGGCCCCCGACGCCGCCAGGCCGGACGGCATGGCACCAAACGCAGCAGAGAAGTCGACCGTGCCGCCGGTGAACTGCGCACCGCGGAAGTCGGCCGTGCCGGCTGAGAATTGCGCACCGCGGAAGTCGACCGTGCCGCTGATGAACTGCGCATAGCTGAAGTCGGCCGTGCCGTCGGAGAACTCCGCATCGTAGAAGAGGGCCCGGCCGCCGGAGAACTCCGCACCGCCGAAGAAGAACCGGCCGCCGGAGAACTTCGCACCGCCGAAGAAGACCGTGCCAGCAGAGAACTCCGCATGGCGGAAGGTGACCGTGCCGCTGGTGAACTGCGCACCGCGGAAGTCGGCCGTGCCGCCGGAGAACTCCGCAAAGAGGAATTCGGCCGTGCCGCCGGAGAACTCCGCACCGCCGAAGAAGAACCGGCCGCCGGCGAGCTGCGCACCGCGGAAGGAGACCGTGCCGCCGGAGAGCTGCGCACGGGCGAAGTCGACCGTGCCGCCGGAGAGCTGCGCACCGCGGAAGGAGACCGTGCCGCCGGAGAGCTGCGCACGGGCGAAGTCGACCGTGCCGCCGGAGAACTGCGCACCGTCGAAGTCGACCGTGCCGCCGGAGAACTGCGCACGGGCGAAGTCGACCGTGCCGCCGGAGAACTGCGCACCGCGGAAGGAGACCGTGCCACCGGAGAACTTCGCAGCGCTGAAGTCTCCCCCGTCGAATACGACGCTGGTGAAGTCCAGATCATGACCCCGCCAGTTGTCGGGGTGGTCGAGTGTGAGGCGTAGGTGGTCGCGCATGAGGCGGATTACCGTGTGCCGGACTTCGCGTAGAGCCAGGTATGCGTGGCGGGCATCTGCGTCATCCTGTGGGAGGTCGGCCTCGGCGGTGTACGGGAGGCGGAGGTAGGCGCACAGGACGTCGATGCAGGTTTGGCGGAGCTCGCGGGTAGGCGCGTCATCGGCGAGGCCGGCCAGGGCGTGCACGCCGCCGAGGCGTACCGCGACGGAGTCTGCGCCGAGTTGAGAGACGGCGGCGGTGAAGCGCTCAGTGTGGAGGCGGGTGTCCTCGCGCAGGGCGCCGTCCTCATCAACCCGCTGGCGCCGGTAGGCCACCACCAGAGCAACAAGGGCACCGGCCCCGGCGACCACCCCGAAAGACAGTTTGACCAGGTCAAAGAGCGTGCTGGACGAGAGCTTGGGCTCCGCTTTTAGGCCCTGGGCGTTGAGCAGGGACCAGACGGTGAAGAACACCCCGCCGGCCACTGCGATCGCTGTGAGGAAGGTCCAGGCAACGACGGACCACAGGCGCAGGCCGTGCCGTTCGTTCCGGCGGTGGGGCAGATTTGATCTCACACACCACAGGACCCGTTCAGGCGAGCGGATAGTTCCCCTGTCGCCCGGGACTTCCGCTGCCAGACCTGCAGCGCCGACGCGTAGCGCACGATCGGACAGAGATGTTCCTCAACCCCCAACTGGCGATCGTCAGGTTTGGGGTGGCTGGGGCCCGCACTGGTGAAGCGCCGACCAAGCTGTCACGAACTGGTGTTCATAACGGTGCCCGGACCGGCCACCTGTGGCCTCTGGTTAGTGGGCCGGTCCGGCTCATTCTGGTGGGTGTGGACGGTGCCCGGACCGCCCACTTGTGGCCTCTGCTTAACGCCACCCGAGTTCGGGCCGACGGCAGGACCGCCGTAGACGCAGCCTGGGCGGCCGGCGCACGGGTTAGGGGCGACGGCAGGACCCGCCACCTGCGGCGGCTGCTTAGTGGGGCGGATGATGCAGGCTTGGTAGACGCACTGGCCCCAGTTGTCGACCACCTGAAGTTCCCCCCTGGGCATGGACAGCGGGTGGTTATGCCGCGGGGGTGAGAGCTTGTGCCGTCAGGGCCCGGGTTTCGATCGGGGTGACGTATC
>NZ_JBVJPM010000039.1:0-46045 GCF_055582645.1 Streptomyces sp. NPDC107517
AACCAGCGAGACCGACCTGCCCACGGAACTCACCGCATAGCCTCAAAACGAGATCACCGAGTGGCCGTCAATACACCACTCCAGCGGACGTGACCCCCTCACAGGCAACGGCCAACAAGCAACCGCGAAAGACAAGGCAGCGGGAGGGGAGGGGGTGGGGGCTCTGGGAGGGCGCGGGTGGGTGGGGGGAGGTGGGGGGAGGTGGGGGAGGGTGGGGGCGCCGGGTGGGTGCGGGCTCTGGGACGGCGCGGGTGAGTGGGGTGCGCCAAGGAGGGCCCGGGTGGGTGCGGGCTCTGGGACGGCGCGGGTGAGTGGGGCTTCTGGAAGAGCGCGCGTGAGTGCGGGGACTCCCGGACAGCGCGCGTGGCTGAGAGGGCTCTCGGTACCAAAAAGCGCGGCCGAATGACCCAGATCTGCCAATCTTCGAGGCGCGGGCAGGGGCAGCCCAAGGCAGGACTGCGTCCAGCCGGGCGAGGGGGGCTGGTGTCGTCGGCCTCTGGCAGATTCGGGCCACCGGCTTACCAGTTCGCCAGCTCACCTACTCGCCGGCTCGCTGCCCAAGTCGCGGTCGGGCGCGCGGGAGAGGGCTCGTGAGGCGGGGCTGATTAGGTCAGTGCTCCTGAAGGATGGACGGGCGATCGGTTCAGTCGGTGATGTACCAGTCATTCTTGAGGCACTCCAGGGTGTCGTTGCCGAGGTCGCTCTCGGAGAAGGCGGCTGACGGCCTGACCGCTGCGACCGGCATCTCCATCTTGTCCGGCGTACGCACCACGACGCGCTGCGGGTCGACCGTCGCCGTCCGCAGGGCCTTCTTCTGCGCGGGCGAGATCATCTGGAACACGGTGGCGTACGTCGACTTGCACGGGCCGAGACCCTCCCTTGCCCCTGCGCCTCCTTCGCGGCGGGCCCGGCCACTTCGCAGACCGTGTCGATGTCCTCATGACCCAGGGCGTGGAGGTACTGCTCGTACCGCTTGATCGCGCCCGCCTTCGCCCTGGGCGCGGACGACCGCGAAGGCTTGGTGCCCGAGCCTTCCCCGGAATTCTCCGGACCGCACGCGACGCAAGCCACCAGCGCCACGCAGGCCGTCACCGTCATACTCACCATCGTGGCGAGAGGTTCCCGATCCGGCCCGGGCGTCATGCCGGGTGCCGCACTCGTCACGGCCTCCCTGACGCCGACGAGTCGACGGCCGCCGGGACCCGGTCGAGCCGGGAATGTGAAGGCTCTGGCCGGAGTGCCGTGACTTCGCCGGTCGCTACCCAGCAGCCACGACCGGGCCGGCCGTGACCTGGGGACGATTGGGGAGCAGCGACGAGAGGTTGTCCCGTACGAAGTCCGCCGCCAGGCTGATCGACTCTTCGGCCCCGGACTGGTCTTCGAAGACGCTGGTGGAGACCATCACTCCGTCTCCGGCGTCCACCCAGTAGTAGGCCACGAAACCGGGGGCTCGGCGGAGGAGAGACACGAATCCCTCGTCCACTCGGCGTCCTGCCTCGGCAGAGTCAGTCACTCCTTCGTAACGCCGAATTACTGCGTACATAGCTGATCTCCTCATGGGTCCCAAGGTCGCCTTGCGCGAAACGACGTACCCCGACCGAGCGTCTGTCGCTCGGGGGACGTTGGGACGTGACCCGGATAGGTGATCCACACCGGGCATCTGCGGCATGGGGAATGCTCGGGTCGGCAAGTGGCGGCCCAGATCTGCCAATCCCCCGCGTGAGGTCTATGCCGCCCCAAGGCGGGATTGCGTCCACCCGGCCGGAGACCGCTGACGACGGGACCATTGGCAGATTAGGGCCAGAAACCCACCACCCAGACGGCATCAGGGGCAGCCAACTCGCGGCCCCGGTCGGCGCCTCGGGCAACCGGAGCGGCCGAGACCCCGCCGCCTCTCACCCTCTTCACGCCGGCCCGCTACACACCAGTCACCAGTCGACGCGCCCCTCCCCCCCACCACCTTCCTGTTGCTGCCGCCTTCCCCCGCAGCCCGCCCCGGCGCGCATCGCTCACGGCCCCCGGCCCTCCCCACCCGCGGTTCCCCAAACAACGACTTCACCGCCAACCCCGGCCCCCGTACGCACCTCAACCAGGGAAAGCCCGCCCCCACCAATCCGCAGACGAACCGAAAACTGATGGAGGCTCCCGCAACCACCCACCCCCACCAGCCACGCAATCCGCATTGATCAGTTCACGCGGGGCACCAGCAACTCCGCCCACGTCGTCTTCCTCGGCGTCGGCCCATGCGCCACGCCCCAGCGCGCCGCCAGCGTCTCGACCAGGAGCATGCCCCGCCCCGACTCCTCCTCGGCGCCGGAATGGCGCACCTCCGGGACCCGCTCACCCCTCGTATCCGTGACCTCGATCCGGATCACTCCGTGAGTCATCAGGAGCGTGAGCCGGAAGTCCCGGCCCGGCACCCGCCCATGCGTCACGGCGTTCGCCGCCAACTCCGCCACGATGTGCGCTGCTGCTTCGAACGGGAGTCCCCAGGAACGGAGTTGCTCCGTGGCCAGCAGCCTGGCCAGGCGCGCCCCGCGCGGCGTGGCCGAGAGCAGCACGGTGAACTGGCGTGCGGTTGCGCGGAGTTGAGTTTCTGTTTCCATGTCACTCACCGTGTCGGAACGGTGGCGCCATGAGCAGCCATGACTCCGGTGCGTACAAGGACTGTCCAGAGCCTGTCCACTCGTGTCCGGGCTGTCCACAGCGGCCCCAGGGGTAACGGAACGTCGGAGGTGGCGCCGGCGAGTGCGGACGATGCGGGATGGGAAGTCGACCCGGACGACGAGTCGGGTGCGGCGGTGGTGGCAACGGTGGGGCGGCAGTTGCGCATGCGCCGGGAGGCGGCGGGGCTGCGGGTCGGCGAGTTCGCGGCGGCGATCGGGTACGGGGAGGATCTGATCTACAAGGTCGAGGCCGGTAAGCGGATCCCGCACCCGGAGTACCTGGACAAGGCTGACGAGGCGCTCCGCGCGGGCGGGCTGATCTCGGCGATGAGGCATGACGTGGCGGAGGTCCGGTACCCGAAGAAGGTTCGGGATCTGGCGCGGATGGAGGCCCAAGCAGTCGAGTTGCCGGCCTACGGAGACCACAACTTGCACGGGCTTCTCCAGACATCGGAGTACGCACGGGCACTCTTCGAGATGCGGCTGCCCGCATACGAGCCGGACGAGATCGAGCGGGCGGTTGCAGCTCGCGCGGCGAGGCAGTCCGTCTTCGAGCGCTCCCCCGCACCGGCACTCAGCTTCGTCCAGGAAGAGGTGACACTGCGGCGCCCGCTCGGGGGCAAAATGGTTCTACGCCGTCAGCTCGAACGCCTTATGGAACTGGGCAGGTTGCGCAACGTCTCGATCCAGGTAATGCCGACTGCTCGCGAGGACCACGCCGGAATGCAAGGGGAATCGCAGGTGCTGAAGTTCAGGGACGGAACGGCTGTTGGACGCTCGGAAGGGGCGTACAACGGGCGTGCGGTCTCCGAGCCAAAACTGCTCCGGATCCTTGAGCTGCGGTATGGAATGATCCGGGCCCAGGCGCTCGCCCCTCGCGAGTCCCTGGCCTTCATCGAGCAATTGCTGGGAGAAACATGATCCGCAAGCTCCCCGCCGGGGCTGAGCTGAAGTGGCGCAAAAGCAGCTACAGCAGCAACAGCAGCGAGGCCGACTGCATCGAAGTAGCCACCACCCCCGCCACCGTCCACATCCGCGACTCCAAGAACCCCGGCGGCCCCTGTCTCACCGCCACCCCCGCCACCTGGGCCGCCTTCATCACCCACGCAGCCCGGCACTAGCGGCCCGCCCGTCACAACACCCGCAGCCCCGCCGCCGTAGCCGAAGCCAGTTTCCCCAGGTACCCCTTGGGCAACGGTGTCCGTACCACCACCGCGCGCCAGTACAGCGGGCCCGAGATCAGGTCGAGGGCGAGGTCCTCGTCGAGGTCCTCTCTGACCTCCCCGCGTGCGGCGGCGCTGCGCACGATGCCGCTGGCCACCCCGTGCTGTCCTTCGCGGAGTGCCTTCTGCATGGCCTCGGCGATTTCCGGGTTGCGGGCGGCCTCGGCCTGGAGGTCGGGGATGATCTGGCCGGCGACCGGATGCCTCAGGGCGCGGGACGTGACCTCGTACAGGAGGCGCAGGTCGCCCTCCAGTGAACCCGTGTCGGGGGCCGGCAGTCCCTGTACCGCTATGGCGGAGACCAGGTCCAGGACCAGGTGCAGTTTGGAGCGCCAGCGGCGGTAGACGGCTGTCTTGCCGACGCCCGCGCGGCGCGCGATCCCCTCGATGGACATACGGGCGTAGCCCACGGCGGCGAGCTCTTCGAAAACGGCTGCCCGGATGGCGTCGGTCACATCCTCACGGAGGACGGCTGCCCCTGCGGGGGCCCGGCGACGCGCTGGCTTGGCGGAGTCGGCGTTGGTCGTCATGGTGAACAGCTTACGGCGTTACGACGAAACGGTTGCGTTCCGACGTAGCGACGCCCTACGCTCGCGTCACGACGATACGGACCCGTTCCGACGTCTCCGACCCTTTGAGCGAAAGCAGCGGATGTGAGTCAGGCAGTCGACACACCTCCCCCGCCGGCGGCCACCGCCCCGGTGGAAGATCCCGCGCAGCTGGCCGCGCGGTACGGCCTCTCGGTCAGCGGCGCGCGCCCGACCCTCGCGGAGTACGTGGGCCAGCTCTGGCAGCGGCGCCACTTCATCACCGCGTTCGCGACGGCCAAGCTCACGGCGCAGTACAGCCAGGCGAAGCTCGGCCAGGTGTGGCAGGTGGCGACCCCGCTCCTGAACGCGGCGGTCTACTACTTCATCTTCGGCGTACTGATGGGCACGAAGCACAACGTGCCGGACTATGTGCCGTTCCTGGTCACGGGCGTGTTCGTGTGGACGTTCACGCAGAGCTCGATCATGGCGGGCACGCGCGCGATCTCCGGCAACCTCGGTCTCGTACGGGCGCTGCACTTCCCGCGCGCCGCGCTGCCGGTGTCGTTCGCGCTCCAGCAGCTCCAGCAGCTGCTGTTCTCGATGTGCGCGCTGGTGGTGATCCTGCTCTGCTTCGGCGTTCCGCCGGCCCTCTCATGGTTCCTGGTACTGCCGGTCCTGCTGCTGCAGTTCGTGTTCAACACCGGTGTGGCCCTCGTGATGGCGAGGATGGGCGCGCGGACGCCGGACATAGCGCAGCTGATGCCGTTCCTCCTGCGTACGTGGATGTACACGTCCGGCGTGATGTGGAGCATCGACAAGGTGCTCAAGAACCAGCACCTGCCGCACGTCGTGCACGTACTGCTGTCCGCCAACCCGGCCGCCGTCTACATCGACCTGATGCGCTTCGCCCTGATCGACAGCTTCCACCACGGTCAGCTGCCGCCCCATGTGTGGGCGATCGCGGCCGGGTGGGCGCTGGTCGCGGGCGTCGGCGGGTTCATCTACTTCTGGAAGGCAGAGGAGACGTACGGCCGTGGCTGACACCTCCGGGGAGCGGATCCCCACCGTCATCGTCGACAACGTCGACATCGTGTACCGCGTGAACGGCACGGGGGCGGGCCGCGGCACCGCCACCGCCGCGCTCGGCCGGATCATCGGCGGGCGGAAGAAGGCCGAGGCGCGGGCCGGCGTGCGCAAGGTGCACGCCGTGAAGAAGGTGTCGTTCACCGCGTACAAGGGTGAGGCGATCGGCCTGATCGGCACGAACGGGTCGGGCAAGTCGACGCTGCTCAAGGCGGTGGCGGGGCTGCTGCCGACGGAGAACGGCCGGATCTTCACACATGGCCAGCCGTCCCTGCTCGGCGTGAACGCGGCGCTGATGAACGACCTCACGGGCGAGCGCAACGTCCATCTCGGCGGCCTCGCCATGGGCATGAGCCGCGAGGAGGTGCGCGAGCGCTACGACGACATCGTCGGCTTCTCCGGCATCAACGAGAAGGGCGACTTCATCACGCTGCCCATGCGGACGTACTCCTCCGGCATGGCCGCCCGGCTCCGGTTCTCCATCGCCGCCGCCAAGGACCACGACGTGCTGCTGATCGACGAGGCCCTGGCCACCGGCGACCGGTCCTTCCAGAAGCGCTCGGAGTCCCGCATCCGCGAGCTGCGCAAGGAGGCCGGCACGGTCTTCCTCGTCAGTCACAACAACAAGTCGATCCGCGACACCTGCGACCGGGTCCTGTGGCTGGAGCGCGGCGAGCTGCGGATGGACGGTCCGACGGACGAGGTCCTCAAGGCGTACGAGGCGTTCACCAATCCGAACGACGGCAAGGCGGACCCGAAGAAGGCCAAGGTCGCCGTTTCCGCCTGAGACCGATGCGGGCGGCCCACTCCCCTTATCCCTTTTGTCTGATTAGTGACACTATGGGGCGCCAAGAGGAGAAGGGACGGGGACCGTGCAGGAACTCAGCGTCATCGTGTACGGCCGGGACATGCAGGGGCATCTCGCCGACTGTCTGGACAGCGTGACCGGCCAGTTGCCCGAGGGGGCGGAGCTCGTCGTCGCCGCGGTGGACGAGCCGGCGCCGACCGCCGACGTGCCGGGCAGCGTCACCGTTCTGGCCCTGCCCGGCGCCACTTCCGACGAGGAGGCGCGCGCGGCCGGCGGCGAGCGGGCCTCGGGCGAGTGGCTGCTGTTCGTGCACGCGAAGGACCGTGTGCCCCCGGGCGCGCTGCGGGCGCTACGGGAGCGGGTCGCGGGTCTCCCGGACGGTGCCGACCGCGTGGACGTCGTGCTCACCGACCATGTGCACTCGAACTGGCGCACCTCCGGCGTCCCGGGCCCCGACGCCCGTCTGCTCGCCAGGGCGGGCGGCCGCGATCTGTCTCTCGCGGACTGCCCCGACCTGCTGCGGGTCACCCCGCTGCTCGGGAACCGCGCCCTGCGCGCCGCGTTCTGGCGGGACCACCGCGGCCAACTGGCCGCCACCGACGAGCGGTTCGCGGCCCGCGCCGCCCTCGTCCTCGCCGGTCGCGTCACCGCGCTCCAGCACGTGGTCCTCGACGAGCGCAGGCTGCGCCCCACGAGCCTGCCGCCGCTCACCCCCGAGGAGTACTACGCGGCCGTCGGCCTGTACGAGGACCTCCAGCGCCTGATGGCCGGCCTCGGCACGCCGACCGGTCCCCGAGCGGTCCTCTACGACGTGATGGCGACCGAGTGCATGCGGATCGTGGCCCGCGCCGGGATGCCGGAGCCCGTGGGCCGCGAGTTCTTCCGCCGGGCCTCGTGCGCGGCCGTCGCGTGGCGGCCGGAGGGCTACCGCAGGCCCGCGGGGCTCGAAGGCATCCGGCGCCGCCTGCTCGAAGAGGACGCGTACTCCCGGTACCGCGCCTTCCAGAGCGTCAACCACAAGCGGCGCGCCCTGAAGTCCGCGACCCGGGAGCGCAAGCGGCGGATCGGCGCGAAGGTCCGCGCCCACCGCTACCGGCGGGAGCTGCGCCGGCCCGTGGACCCGGACCTGGCCGTGTTCTCCGCGTACTGGGACCGCGGGATCACCTGCAACCCGGGCGCGATCGCCGCGAAGCTCGCCGAACTCGCGCCGCGCATCCACCAGGTGTGGGTGGTCCGCGCCGCCGACGTGCCGCTCCTGCCCCCCGGCACCGACCACGTCGTGCCCGGCTCCCGCCGCTACTGGGAGGTCCTGGCCCGCGCCAAGTACCTCGTCAACAACGTCAACTTCGCGAACGCCGTGGTCAAGCGCCCCGAAGCCGTCCATGTCATGACCCACCACGGCACGCCCCTCAAGCGCATGGGCCTCGACCAGATCGAGTACCCGACCGCGTCCAAGGGCCTCAACTTCCGCCAGCTCCTGGCCCGCGTCGACAAGTGGGACTACAGCCTCACGTCGAACAGCCACTCCACGCGGATCTGGGAGCGCGCCTACCCCACGCACTACGTCCCGCTGGAGTACGGCTATCCGCGCAACGACGTCTTCTACAGCGCGACGGCCGCCAACATCCGCGCCGTCCGCGACCGCCTCGGCATCCCGCCGGACCGGCGGGCCGTCCTGTACGCACCGACGCACCGCGACTACGAGGGCTCCTGGACCCCGCGCCTGGACCTCGCCACGCTCGCCGACCGGCTCGGCGACGACACCGTCCTCCTCGTGCGCGGCCACTACTTCTACGGCGGGGCGGCCTCGCCGCTCGCGGACCTGCGCCGCAGCGGGCGGGTCATCGACGTGTCCACGTACGACCCGGTCGAGGAGCTCTGCCTCGCCGCGGACGCCCTTGTCACGGACTACTCGTCGATCATGTTCGACTACGCCAATCTGGACCGCCCGATCGTGATCTACGCGGACGACTGGGAGATGTACGCGAAGACCCGCGGGGTCTACTTCGACCTGCTCACCGAGGCGCCCGGACCCGTCGCCCGTACGCAGGACGAGCTCACGGACATCCTCGCCTCGGGCGCGTGGCGCGACGAGGCGTCGGGGAAGGCGCGGGCCGCGTTCCGGCGCCGGTTCTGCGAGTTCGACGACGGTCACGCCGCCGAGCGGGTCGTGCGCCGGGTCTTCCTCGGCGAGAGCGAGGCGGCGCTGCCCCCGGTGATCCCCGTCGACGAGCGCATCCCCGCGCCCACCCCCGAGGAGGCGACCCGTCGATGACCACGCCCACGAGGACGATCACGCCCGACGTCACGGTCACCGTCATCGTCTACAACGACGCCGAGCGGCTGCCGCGCGCCGTCGCCTCGGTCCTGGCCCAGACGCACCGCAACATCGAGGTCGTCATCAGCGACGACCACTCGACGGACGCCACCCCCGAGGTGGCGCGCCGCCTCGCCGCCGCGGACCCACGGGTGCGCTGTCTGCGGCTGCCCGCCAACAGCGGCGGGTGCAGCGCGCCCCGCAACCGCGCGCTCGACATCGCCCGCGCCCCTTATCTGATGTTCCTCGACAGCGACGACGAACTCCCGCCGGAATCGGTGGAGCTGCTGCTCGCGGCGCACCGGGAGCGGGAGATCGACTTCGCGATGGGCTCGGTCGAACGGATCCGCGTCGACACGGGCCGCACGTCGACGTGGATGCCGCACCTGGTCTCGGAGCACCGCACGGTCGACGGGATCGACGCCGAACCCGGCCTGTTCTTCGAGCACTTGTCGACGAGCAAGATGTACAAGCGGGAGTTCCTCGACCGCAATCAGCTGCGCTTCCCCGAGGGCATCCACTACGAGGACCAGTTGTTCTCGGCGCAGGCGTACTGCCTCGCGAAATCCTTCACGGTCATCACCGAGCCGGTCTACCGCTGGTACATCGCGCCGTTCGTCGAGGCGGACGCCGCGTCGATCTCCAACCAGCGGCACAAGCTGAGCAACGTCCGCGACCGCGTCCACGTGCAGGAACTCATCGACGATTTCCTCACGGCGGGCGGCCACACGGGGGTGCGCGAGGACAAGGACTACAAGTTCCTCAAGCACGACTTCCGGATGTACGCGGGCGATCTGCCCCACCGGGACGACGCGTGGCTGGCCGGGTTCGCCGAGATCGTGAACCCGTATCTGGCGACGCTGTCCCCGAGCGCGTACGCCCGGCTGCCGCGCCCCGAGCGGGTCGTCCTGCAGCTGGTGCGCGACGGCCGCCTCCGCGACGCCCGGCTCGCGGCGCGCGGGCTCGGCCACGCGGTGGCCCCGCGCGAGACCGCCACGGACGCGTCCGGTGCCGTCTACTGGGGGGCGCTGATCCCGTCGTCGGACACGGCGCGTGCCGAACTCGACCTGTCCGACCAGGAGTTGTACTCGCGCCCCTTCCCCGGCGCCCAGTTCCGGCATGAGATCACACGGATCGAGCGCGGCCCGGGCGCCACCGTCGACCTGTCGGTGCGCACGTACGATCCCGGTCTGCGCCTCGCCGTCGGCCCGCACGTCGCCTCGCTGGTCGTGGCGCCGGGCCGGCACCGTATGACGACGCGGCTGCGGCTCGACCCGGTGCGGCCCGGCGTCTTCGAGGGCCGGGTGCGGCTCGACCTGGCGGCGGCCCCGCTCCCGGTGCACGGCTTCGACGGCGTACGGCATCCGTTGTTCCAGCTCCAGGAGCACGGCATGCGCAACACCGCGGTCCTGCTCGCGCCGCTGGACTTCCCCGCGCTCACCGCGCGTGTCGGGTACCGCTCGGGGGCGGCCCCGCACCGGGTGACGCTGGAGCCGGAGGGCCGGGGCAGCGGGCGCCTCCAGATCCGCTGGGAGCCGGCCGGGCTCACGGCCCGGGTGACGCACCCGGTGGCGCGCAGGCTGGCCACGGCTTCGGACGGGCGCGTACGGAACGCGATGCGCCTGGTGAGGAGCGCGCTGCGCTAGCCCGGGTCGCCGACGACCTCGTACAGGGTCTGGCCGCCCGGGCCCGACGTGACCTTGTGCAGTGCGGGGTCGGTGGCGGCGAGGCCCGCGTCGTCGCGGTGACTCACGATCCACCGCACCTCGTAGCGGCGCAGGACGTCGAGGCGCGCGGCCCGCTCGGTGCCGGGGGCGAAGTAGGTCCCGACGGCGCTGGTGCGGGCCGCCTCGTCGGGCAGGAAGAAGTCCGGGTAGCCGGGGGCGACGGTGTAGGGCCCGTACGCGGGGATCTGGCGCGCGGGGAAGTCCGTGGCGAGGACCACGTCCCCGTACTTCACCCAGGGCGTCACCCAGTGGTAGCCGCGCCACGGTGGCTTGTAGCGGTCGGCGAGCGGCTTGGGCAGGACGTCTGGCGGGACGACGTAGCCGAGTACGCCCGACTGGGTCCACGCGCCCGCGAGGAGCGCCGCACCGAGCGCCGCCGCGAACGCCGTGCGTACCGCCCTGCGGCCCGCCCCGATCACCTCCAGGCCCGCCGCGACCTGCGCCGGGATCACGGCGGCCGGCAGGACCCGGCCCCACGAGTAGTGCCCGCTCACCCAGCCCGCCGCGAACATCAGCACCCCGAGCGCGAAGAAGACCACGAGCGGATCGCGCCGGTCCCTGCGCCACCGCAGGGCGAGCGCGAACACGCCGGGCAGCAGGAGCCAGTACCGGCCGGGCAGGTTCCGGTACAGGGCCTGGTGGATCTCCTCCAGGCCCTGCGCGTGGAAGAGGTCGAAGAACGAGTAGTACGGCCACGCGGCGAGCACGACCGCGCCGAGGGCGAGCCCGGCCACGAGCCGCGCCCACACCGCACGCGCCGGCCAGGGCCTCGCCCCGGCCGTCATCGCGAGGGCGCCGAACGACGCGACGACGCCCGAGAACTGATGGCTCAGCAGGATCACGGACCACAGCACGCCGAGGCCGAGGAACCCGGGCATGCCCCAGCCGCGCGCGAGCGCCCCGCGCAGCAGCGCCCAGAAGTGGAAGGACAGCCCGAGCGCGAAGGTGCTGGGGTAGGAGACGGTCAGGGCAAGGGAGTTGAGGCCGAGGAAGCCGCTCCAGTTGAACACGCTCGTGCCCCACAGGAGGAGCAGGCACAGGAGGACGAGCGCGGTGACCGCCGTGCGCCGGGAGCGGCTCGCGGACGCTTCGGTGAACGTGCCGGTGAACCGCCACACACCGGTCACGAGCAGCGTCAGCGAGATCAGCGCGGCGATGCGCAGGACGGTGAAGGTGCCGAGGCCGGTGGCGTCGGCGAGGACGCCGAGGAACACCGTCCACGGCGAGTAGTACGGGCTCGGCGTCTTCTCGTCGACCAGCGGGTTGCCCGGATCGAGGAGATCGTGGCGCAGGCGCTCGACGGTGGCCGCGTGGATGCCGAGATCGCCCGCCCACGGCAGCCGGATCGCGACGGCCACGAGCAGGGCGACGGCCAGCAGGAGGACCAGCGGGGCCGCGGCCCTGAGGGCGGCGCTACTCGCGGCGCGCATCGTGCTGGAAGACCCACGTCCGGTAGACGAGGAAGCGGAACGCGGACGCGAGAACGATGGACAGTGCCTTGGCGATGTTCGTCGCGAGCGGTCCGGTCATCGAGGCGCCGTGGTATCCGGCGTAGAACAGGACGCTCTCCATCAGGACGCCGAGCGCGCTGAAGCCGAAGAACAGCGCGATCTGGCGGCGGGTGCGCGAGGCGCGGTCCCGGTAGGCGAAGAAGCGGAAGCCCAGGTAGTTGGTGCCCATGGCGACACAGCTGGCGAGGACCGTCGCGGTCATCGGGGCCCGGCCGATGCCGTGCAGCAGGAGGTTGAAGACGAGGAAGTTGACGGCGACGCCGCTGCCGCCGACGACGCCGAACTTGGCGACCTCCATGGACAGGCGGCGCACCCGGACCAGGACGGGAACGACGACGGGCGGCGCCTCACGCGCCGCGGTCTGGACCGTCATCGGCGCGCCCTCGCCCGCAGCTTCCACGGCATGGTGACGGATTCGAGCTGCACCATCAGGTTCATCTTGGACTCGCCGACCGTGCGGTCCTCGAAGTGGATGGGGACCTCCATGACGCCGAAGCCGCGGCGCACCGCCCGGTACTTCATCTCGACCTGGAAGCTGTAGCCCGCGCTGTCGACGGACGCCAGGTCGATGGCGCGCAGGACGTCCTCGCGCCACAGGTTGAAGCCGCCGGTGATGTCGCGGACGCGGGTGCCGAGGATGGTGCCCGCGTAGGTGTTGGCCCAGCGGGACAGGAGTCTGCGGTGCACGCCCCACGCGTCGGAGAGCGTGCCGCCCTGGACGTAGCGGCTGCCGATGGTCACTCCGGCGCCGGTCGAGAGGGCTGTGCCGAGGAGGGCGGGCACCTTGTCGGCGGGGTGGCTGCCGTCGGCGTCCATCTGGAGGACGTAGCGCGCGCCGTCGGCGACGGCCTGCGCCATCCCGGCCGCGTAGGCCCGGCCGAGCCCCTCCTTTCCGGCGCGGTGCAGGACGCTCATCCGGTCGCGGCCGTGCCGGTCTGCGTACCGCTCGGCGATGTCGCCGGTGCCGTCGGGGCTGGAGTCGTCGACGACGAGGAGGCGCAGGCCCGGGAGGGGGAGCGCCATGAGGGCGTCGGCCATGCCGGGCAGGTTGCCCGCCTCGTTGTACGTCGGCATGACGACAGTGAGGGGGGTGCGGGCCCAGTCGTCGGGCAGTGGTCGGGCGGCGGCCGGTGTGGCCCCGAGGTCGGGAGAGTTCGTGTTCACTGTTCGGTCAGCCCTTCTCCGGCGAGCGAGGAGAAGCGGACGGCCCGGTCGGGCAGTACGGCCTCGCACCACACCCGGGTTCCGTTCCGCAGTTCGTTGTGGGCGCCGACGTAGGCGCCGTCACCGATGACGCTGCCGTGCAGGACGGAGCGCCGCCCGATCCGCGCTCCCGCGCCGATCAGGCTCTTCCTGACATAGGCACCGGCGCCCACGGTCGCGCCGTCATGCAGCACGGAACCGTGGACGACGGCCCCTGCACCTACCCGGACGCCCGCCCCGACGACGGTGCCCTCGGCGAGCCAGGCGTCGGCGGCGACCTTCGCGCCGGGCAGTACGAGGGACTCGCCGCGCACACCGGGCACGGCGGGTGAGTGGATGACCCCGCGCACGAGGTCGGCGGAGGCCTGCACGAAGGCTTCGGGCCGGCCGAGGTCGAGCCAGTAGGAGTCCTCGACCATGCCGTGCAGATAGGCACCCGCGGCGAGCAGGCCGGGGAACGTCTCGCGTTCGACGGAGACGGCCCGCCCGCCGGGGATGTGGTCGATGACGGACCTGCGGAACACGTAGGAGCCCGCGTTGATCTGGTCCGTGACGATCTCCTCGGGCGTCTGCGGCTTCTCGGTGAAGGCGAGTACGCAGCCGTCGGCGTCGGTCGGTACGAGCCCGAAGGCGCGGGGGTCGTCGACGCGGGCGAGGTGGAGGGTGACGTCGGCCTCGCGCTCGCGGTGCCGGTTGAGGAGGGCGCGCGCGTCGAGGCCGGTGAGGATGTCGCCGTTGCAGACGAGGACGGGTTCCTCGGGAGCGGAGACCAGGCGGCCGGCCGCATGGCGGATCGCGCCGCCGGTCCCCAGCGCCTCGTGCTCGACGGCGTACTCGAGGTGGACCCCGAACGCCGATCCGTCGCCGAAGTACGGCTCGAACACCTCGGCGAGATAGCAGGTGGCGAGGACGATGTGGCGCACGCCCGCGCCGGCGAGCCGGGCGATCTGATGCGCCAGGAAGGGGACTCCGGCCGCGCGCACCATGGGCTTGGGTGTGTTGACCGTGAGCGGCCGCAGCCGGGTGCCCAGCCCGCCGACCAGCAGAATCGCTTCCGTCATGGACCCTTCCCGACCTCTCCGCCGCGCGCCGCCGTTCTGACAATCGGGTCCACTTTAGACGTAATGCCCTAGTTGATGGCTTATGCCGAATCTCATGAGTCCGACGCGCCTCCAGGAGCAACCGATTGGGCGCGCCGTCCATCAGGCCAGAACCGGTCAAGAGTCCGGCCGGAGAAGGGAAAGAGAACGGAAAGAGTCCGGAAGCCGAAACGGGGGCGCCCCGCACCGGAGTTCCGGTGCGGGGCGCCCCCGCCGCTTCGAGCGGACCCTACGAGTGCGTGCGCAGCAGCGTCCTCATCGTGCGCATCGCGACCGACAGGTTCGCCAGGTCGAAGGCGTCCGAGCTCTGGATCTCCTCCAGGGTCGTCCGCGCCCGGCCCAGGATCGGCGCGTTCTTCTCCTGCCAGGCGTCGAAGCGCTGCTCCGGAGTCGACACGCCGTTCCCGGCGGCCAGCACATCGGCCGTGAGGGCCGCGTGCGCCGCGTACAGGTCCTCGCGGATCGAGGCACGGGCCATCGACTGCCAGCGGTCGGACCGCGGCAGCTCGATGATCCGGTCCATCAGCTGCGCGATCGCCAGCCGGTCCGCGAGGTCGTAGTACACCTCGGCGACGGCCAGGGGGTCCTTGCCGGTGCGGTCGGCGATCGCCACGATGTCGAGCGTCGGGAAGGCCGAGGAGAACCCGGCGACCCGCTGGGCCAGCTCCTCCGGCACACCCGCTGCGGTCAGCTCGTCCAGGATCGACTGGTACCACTCGGCGTCCGCGCCGCGCAGCATCTTCGGCATGGCCGACCACACCTGGGCGACGCCCTCGCGGAAGAAGTCGATGGTCTCGGCGAGCTGGAGCGGCTGCGGCCGGTTGTTGAGCAGCCAGCGCGTGCCGCGCTCGACCAGGCGGCGCGAGTGCAGCCTGATCCGGGTCTGGACGTCCGCGGCGACGACATTGTCGAGCGACTCGACCGTGTCCCAGACATCGCCGAGGCCGAAGATCTCGCGCGCGGCGAGCTGCGCCCGCACGATCTCCTCCAGGGACGCCCCTGTCTCCTCGCGCAGCCGGTGCAGGAACGTCGAACCGCCGGTGTTCACCGTGTCGTTGACCAGCACCGTGGTGATGATCTCGCGGCGCAGCGCGTGCCCGTCGACCGCGTCGGTGAACCGCTCGCGCAGCGCCTGCGGGAAGTAGGCGTGCAGGAGCCTGCGCAGGTACGGGTCGTCCGGCAGGGACGTCTGGATCAGCTCGTGCGCGGCCGTGATCTTCGTGTACGCGAGGAGGACGGCCAGCTCGGGCTGACTCAGACCGCGCCGGGAGTTCAGCAGTTCCTTGACCTGCCGGTCGGCCGGCAGGAACTCCAGGGCCCGGTCGAGGTTCCCGTCACGCACCAGACGGCGCATGAAGCGCTGGTGGGCGTGGAGCAGGTCGGGCGCCTGGGCGACCGCGTTGGCCAGGGCCGTGTTCTGCGCGTAGTTGTTGCGCAGGACCAGGGAGCCGACCTCATCGGTCATCTCGGCGAGCAGCTTGTTGCGCTGCTTGACGGTCATGTCGCCGTCGGCGACGAGCGTGTTGAGCAGGATCTTGATGTTCACCTCGTGGTCGGAGGTGTCCACGCCCGCGCTGTTGTCGATGGCGTCGGTGTTGACCTTGCCGCCGCTGCGCGCGAACTCGATACGGCCCAGCTGGGTCGCGCCGAGGTTGCCGCCCTCGCCGATCACCTTGGCCCGCACGTCCTGGCCGTCCACGCGGATCGCGTCGTTGGCCTTGTCGCCGACGTCCGCGTTCGACTCGGACGACGACTTCACGTACGTGCCGATGCCGCCGTTCCACAGCAGGTCGACCGGCGCGTGCAGGATCGCCTTCATCAGGTCGGCCGGCGTCATCTTCGCGGCGCCCGACTGGATGCCCAGCGCCTCGCGGATGTGCGCGTTGAGCTGGATCGCCTTGGCGGAGCGCGGGAAGATGCCGCCGCCCGCGGAGATCAGCTCCTTGTTGTAGTCGGCCCACGAGGAGCGCGGCAGGTCGAACAGACGGCGGCGCTCGGCGTACGAGGTGGCCGCGTCGGGCCGCGGGTCGATGAAGATGTGCCGATGGTCGAACGCGGCGACCAGGCGGATGTGCTCGGAGAGCAGCATGCCGTTGCCGAACACGTCACCGGACATGTCGCCGACGCCGACGACCGTGAAGTCCTCGGTCTGCGTGTCGGTGCCCAGCTCCCGGAAGTGCCGCTTCACGGACTCCCAGGCGCCGCGGGCGGTGATGCCCATGCCCTTGTGGTCGTAGCCCGCCGAGCCGCCGGAGGCGAAGGCGTCACCGAGCCAGAAGTTGTACGACTCGGCGACCGCGTTGGCGATGTCGGAGAACGTCGCCGTGCCCTTGTCGGCCGCGACCACGAGGTACGTGTCGTCCTCGTCGTGGCGCACGACGTCCGCCGGGGGCACGACCTCGCCGGCCACCAGGTTGTCGGTGATGTCGAGCAGCGCCGAGATGAAGGTCTTGTACGACGCGACGCCCTCGGCCAGCCAGGCGTCACGGTCGACGCTCGGGTCCGGCAGGTTCTTCGCGACGAAGCCGCCCTTGGCGCCGACCGGCACGATGACGGTGTTCTTCACCATCTGCGCCTTGACCAGGCCGAGGACCTCGGTACGGAAGTCCTCACGCCGGTCGGACCAGCGCAGACCACCGCGCGCGACCTTGCCGAAGCGCAGGTGCACGCCCTCGACACGCGGCGAGTACACCCAGATCTCGAAGGCGGGGCGCGGCGCGGGCAGGTCGGGGATGGCCTGCGGGTCGAACTTCATGGAGACGTACGCGTGCGGCTTGCCGTCGTCGGCCTTCTGGAAGAAGTTCGTCCGCAGCGTCGCCTTGATGACGGTCAGGAAGGACCGCAGGATCCGGTCCTCGTCCAGGCTCGCGACCTGGTCGAGCGCGCCGTCGAGCTCCTCCAGGAGCCCGTCGATCAGCTCGGTCCCGGCCCGCTGGCGCTCCGGCGACATGCGCGCCTCGAAGAGGCTCACCAGGAGGCGGGTGGTGTGGACGTTGTTACGGAGGGTGTCCTCCATGTAGTCCTGGCTGAATGTCGCACCGGCCTGGCGCAGGTACTTGGCGTACGCGCGCAGCACCATCGCCTGCCGCCAGTTCAGGCCGGCGCTCAGGACGAGGGAGTTGAAGCCGTCGTTCTCGGCGGCGCCGGTCCAGGTCGCCGTGAAGGCCTCCTGGAAGCGCTCGCGGCCGTCGTCACCGAGGTTGTCGCCGTTGCCGTTGAGCGACTTCGGCAGGCGAAGGCCGAAGTCGTAGATCCACGCCGTGGTCCGGTCCGAGCAGCGCAGCTCGTAGGGGCGCTCGTCGATGACCTCGACGCCGAGCTGGTTGAGGACCGGCAGGACGGACGACAGGGAGACCGGCGCGCCGGTGCGGTAGATCTTGAAGCGGCGCTCGCCGGGGGCCGCGCCCACGGGCTCGTACAGCGAGAGCGCGAAGTCCTTCTCGCCGCGCTTGAGCGCCTCGAGGTGGACCAGGTCGGCGACCGCCGCGCGGGGCGAGTGGTCGGCCTTGTAGCCCTCGGGGAAGGCGCCGGAGTAGCGGCGGCCCAGCTCGGCCGCGCGCTCCTCGCCGCACTCCGCGTTCAGGGCCTCGCCGAAGCCGTCGGCCCACGAGCGGGCGGCGTCGACGAGCCGCGCCTCGATGCGCTCGGTGTCGGCCTCGGTCAGCACGGGCAGCTCGGTGCCCGGCTCGACGCGGATGACGAAGTGCAGCCGGGACAGGATCGACTCGGTGTTCCAGGCCGTGAAGTCGACGCTGGTGCCGTTGAGCTCTTCCTTGAGGATGTCGATGACCCGCAGGCGGACACCGGTGGTGTAGCGGTCGCGCGGCAGGTAGACGAGGGCCGAGTAGTAGCGGCCGTACTCGTCCTGGCGCAGGTAGAGCCGCAGCCGGCGGCGCTCCTGGAGGTAGAGGACGCTGGTGACGATGGCGCGCAGCTCGTCGGCCGGAGTCTGGAACAGCTCGTCGCGCGGGTACGTCTCCAGGATCTGGAGCAGGTCGCGGCCGTCGTGGCTGTTGGGCGAGAATCCGGCGCCCCGCAGCACTTCCTGCACCTTGCGGCGCACGACCGGGACGCGCCGGACGGACTCCGTGTACGCGGCGCTCGAGAAGAGGCCGAGGAAGCGGCGCTCGCCGATGACGTTGCCCTCGGCGTCGAACTTCTTCACACCGACGTAGTCCAGGTACGACGGGCGGTGCACGGTGGCGCGGCTGTTGGCCTTGGTCAGCACGAGGATCTTGTGCTCGCGGGCCTTGGCGCGCGCGTCGGCGGGCAGCCGGCTGAAGGACGGGCTCACCGGGTGGTGGTCGTCTCCGCCGTGCTGCGGGTCGGAGCGCAGGATGCCGAGGCCGGTGCCGGGCACGGCGGACAGCGAGTCGTCGTCGCGCAGCTCGTACTCGCGGTAGCCGAGGAAGGTGAAGTGGTCGGCGGACAGCCAGCGCAGCAGCTCGCGGGCCTCCTCGACGTCCTGGGCGCGCAGATCGTCGGCGGTGGGCTCGCTCGGCAGGTCGTCGGCGATACGCAGCGCCGAGTCCCGCATCTTCTCCCAGTCCTCGACGGCCTCACGGACGTCGGACAGGACACGCAGCAGGTCGGAGGTGATCTGCTTCAGGTCGGCGCGGTCGGTCTCCCGGTCGATCTCGACGTGGATCCACGACTCGGTGAGCGTGTCGTGGCCGTCGGCGGGGCTGCCCGCGGGCAGGACCTCCAGGAGGTTGCCGGTCAGGTCGCGGCGCACGGTGACCTGCGGGTGGATCACGACGTGGATGCCGCGGCCCTGGCGGGACAGCTCGTTGGTGACCGAGTCGACCAGGAACGGCATGTCGTCGGTGACGACCTCGACGACGGAGTGGCTGCAGGTCCAGCCGTTCTCCTCCACCGTCGGTGTGTGGACCTTGACGTTCGCGGTGCCCTGCGGGCGGACCTCCGCGAGCCGGTAGTGGGAGACGGCTGCACCGAAGGCGTCGACCGGGTCGCGGTCGGCCAGGTCCTCGGGGGCGGTGTGCAGGTAGTAGCGCTGGAGGAACGCGAGCACGGACTCCTCGTCCGGAGCCCCCTCGCCATTCGTCCCGGCCGGGAGATGGCCCCCAGCCGGGCTGTTCTCAGCTACCCGGGCGGCCCGTGCGAGCAGCTCGGCCTTGGCTTCGTCCAGCTTGGTCTGCATTGTCCTCTGGCTCCTGTCGCGCGCCGTTGCGTGACGTTGAAAGTGATGCGGCACAACGCCACGACGCGGGGTCTCCGGTCGATGTCGACGGTATGCCGGGATGAGAGAAGAGCGGGCGGTTATCCGCCATTTTTGGCGTATTTCCTGCCCGGAGCCGGGACGGCATCCATGTTCCGTCCCGAAGGGAATGGTCAGCGGAGCACCGGGCACGGATGTAGATCTCCGTGTGCTCCCGGCGCGGGCAGGGGGCGACGATGCCCCCGCGAGATATCGCGCTGATCACGGGTCAAGGCTATCGCCCCTCCCCCGGGAGTCGTCATGAGCCGTATGTGTACAAATACAGCGGTCGAACTTTGACACTCTGCACAGGGACAGCGACGCGGATGGATGCGTCGGGGGGTTGCCTAACGGTCCGGCCGGGTCCACGTTGAGGAGGAGACACCCCGGCCCGAAGGCTCCGAGGGGAGCGCACAGCCATGGCACCCAAGATCCTCCTGGTGACCGGCGACGCCGCCGAGTCACTGGAAGTCCTGTACCCCTACCAGCGCCTGCGCGAGGAGGGCTACGACGTCCACATCGCCGCCCCGGAGCGCAAGAAGCTGCGGTTCGTCGTCCATGACTTCGAACCGGGGTTCGACACGTACACGGAGAAGCCCGGCTACACCTGGCCCGCCGATCTAGCGTTCGCCGAGGTCGAGCCGGAACAGTACGTGGCTGTCGTGATCCCGGGCGGGCGCGCCCCCGAGTATCTGCGCAACGACCCGGAGCTGCGCAAGATCCTGAAGTCTTTCTTCGACGCGGACAAGCCCGTGGCCCAGATCTGCCACGGTCCGCTGCTGACGGCGGCGGTCGACGGCCTGCGCGGCCGCCGCGTCACGGCGTATCCGGCGCTCGAGCCCGACATGCAGGCGGCGGGCGCGGCTTTCCGGGACGCGGAAGTGGTGGTCGACGGGACGCTGGTGTCCTCGCGCGCCTGGCCGGACCACTCGGGGTGGATGCGGGAGTTCCTCACGGTGCTTCGGGCCAAGGCGCCGGTGACCTGAGGGTCCGAGGATCCGAGGGGCCTCACGGGACGGCGGGTGGCTGCTTCGGCGGCGAGGGCAGCCACCCCGCATGGCGCTCCTGGACGGCACGCCGGAGCCCCGCCGCCCCGACGACCGAGAGAGTTGACCGGATTGCAGCCCGGCGCTCCGCCGCGCCGGACCACCCTGAGAAGCACACCCCATCAGCCTGATCCCGTCGGGAAATTGCTTCCCGAGCCCGGCCGCGCGCGGCGCCATGCGGCTCTCGCCGACCCCGCCGGCCCACGAGCGTGACCCGGCGCACCTGCCCGAACGCCTCCCGCACCCAAGCGAGTTCGCCCGCCCGGCCGACGCATGCGGAGACGTCGGCCGGAAGTCGCCCCCGCCTCTGCGCCTTTACGCCGTTACGCCGTTACGCCGTTACGCCTCTGAACCTCTACGCCTCTGCCCGAAGCCGAGTCCCGTGGTGCCGCGCACGCACCCGTCGGCACCCGTCCCGCTCTGCCGGATCTGTGGATTCCGGTTCGTCGGCGATCCCACCACAGCGCACCCAGCCGGCGGCGGGGCGTGAGCGCATCCGCTCACTCCGCCAGGCGTCCGGCCATCCCCACGGCCTCGGCGAGAGTGTCCACGACCGGCGCCCCCACGCCTTCGAGACTGGCCCTGCTGTGCGATCCGCCGGTGTAGAGCACGGCCCGCGCGCCCGCGTGCAGCGCCGCCACCGCGTCGTCGGCAGCGTCCCCGATCACCACCGTGCGCCCCGGCGCGACTCCCGCACCAGCCAGCGCTCCGAGGTGGCGGACCATGTGCTCGGCCTTGCTGCCCCCCGAGGGGCCGGTGCGCCCGTCAACCCGCAGGAAGTGCGACTCGATCCCGAACTCCCGCACCAGCGGGACGAGTTCGTCATGCCCGTACATGCTGAGGATCGACTGGCTGCGGCCCGCCGAGCTCCAGTCGGCGAGGAGCAGTTCCGCCCCCTCGGCGAGCCCGCACGCCGTGCGCCGGAGCGTGTAGTGCCGCTGGAAGGCGGTGTCCATGCGCTCCCACTCGGCCTCGGTGGGCAGCCGCCCCATCAGCCGCTGGTAGAAGCGGGGGATCGGCACGCAGTACAGCTCTCTGTACCGCTCCAGGGTGATCGGCTCGAGTCCGATCTCCCCGAAGGCGGCGTTGGTCGCGCTGATGACGGCGTCGTTGTCGTGGAACAGCGTCCCGTTCCAGTCCCAGACGATGTGTGCTCCGGCTGCGTGCTTCCCCATGCCAAGAACGTACCCGCCGGGACCGACAATCGTACGTTCGCGCAGGTCAGCCGCTCAGGCCGAGCAGGTTCGGGATCTCCTGAGTGGCGAACCAGAGGAGCTCGTGGTCCTCGGCGCCGTCGACGACGAACTGCGCGTCGTCGTCGCCCTGGTCCGCCGCCCCGAGCGCCGCGGCCGCCGCGGTCACGTCCTTCTCGGCGTCGGCCGAGTCCACGTGCACCGCCGCCGCCTTGGCCAGGGGGACCGCGTTCGCGATCCGCACCTCGCCGAGCGCCCCCGGGTCGAGCCCGCGGTCCGGGTCGGCCACGGCGGCGCCGTCCGGCACGTCGAGGGCGACCACGACCCGCTTGCGGGGCGCGTCCGGCTCCCCGGCGACCAGCCGCAGCGACGCCGCCGCCGCGCGGTTGAGGGCCGCGTACTCCAGTTCCTCGATGTCGTCGGAGACGTACCACTCACGCAGCGCGGGCGTCACGGCGTACGCGGTGAGCGGTCCGGGCCCCAGTTCGCCCGCCTTCTGCGCCTCGGCGAGACGGGGCAGGGACAGGGGGACGTACACGCGCATGGCTGGCCACTTTCATCGGCGAGAGGGGCTTCAGGATACGTGCGGGAGTCCCCCTTCGGGGTGCCGGTCACCCCCTGTTCGCACGTCCACTCCGGACCCCTGCGTGACCCTCCCGAGCCCTGTCCGCACTTGCCTCGTCCGCCGTCCGATCACCCGGATAGGTGAACCTTGCGACCGCCCCCGCCGGGCCCCTGTGGCCTTGTGGGCGGCGCCGCAGGACCGTACAAGATCCCCAAGCGAAGTTACCGATCGGTATCCACCGGTCGGACGCCGAACGGGGACCCAGACATGCACGAGCCCACCGCCCACGAGCCGCCGCTGCGCAAGGTGATGGACCAGCCGCGCCGCCGCCCCGGGACCACCCGGCCCCCGGGCGGCCGACCGCCCGGCAGGCAGGACGCGAGGCACCCGGGCGCGCGGCCCGTGCGCGTCCCGCCCCAGCTGCCGCCGCACCCCGCCGAGCTGTTCACCGAGCGCCTCCTGCTGATGCTCAGCGGCCAGCGCCCCGTCCACTGGGCCTCCCGCCACTTCGCCGGGTCCCTCTACGACGCCCTGATCCGACTCGCCGAGAACCAGCCCCTCAGCGACCGGGGACGGCGGCCCGTCGTCCGCGGCATCGGCCACTACGAGCCCGAACCCGGCGTCTACGAAGTCTTCGCCCGGATCAGCGCGGGCCCCCGGCTGCACGCCCTCGCCTTCCGCCTGCACCGGGGCGACGACCACCGCTGGCTCTGCACGGCCGTCGAAATGAGCGGACGCCCGCCCCGCGACCGCGAGACGTGAGCCCCGCCGCCGTCAGCGCGCCAGACGCGCGTCGAGCCAGGCGTCGACCTCGCCCAGCGCGGTCACCGGCAGCGAGGGGTGGTCGACGCCCTCGTACGCCGTGTACGTCACCCGGGTCCCGGCCCGCGCCAGTGCCGCCGCGGTCTCCTTCGACGTGACGGCCGGCACCGTCGTGTCCGCGGTGCCCTGCACGATCAGCACCGGCTCGCGGTAGCGGGTGACGGGCGGCTCGGAGTGGCGGGCCAGCAGCGCGGCGAGCTCGGGCGCTCCGTTGCGGGGCGTCCCGTACACGAAGTCGGCGTTCTTCAGCCCCTCGCCGGCCTTGAACACCTCGGCGAGGCAACCGCCGTCGCGCGCCACCTCGAGGACCTTCATGCCCTGGGGCGTGAGGTAGTCGGACGGCTTCACGTCCGGTTCGGCCGCCGCCATGCCCGAGACGAGCAGGGCGATGTACGGGTTGGCGGTGGCCTGCGGGTCGCCGACGCCGCCCAGGTCGAGGATCTGCGCCCAGTGGCTGGGCGGGGCGGCGGCCGCGGCGCCCCGGAAGTCCAGCTCGGGCGCGTAGCGGTGCGCGTACGCGGCCGTGAACAGCGCCGCGCCACCGCCCTGCGAGTGCCCGTACACCGCCCACTTGCGGCCCACCCGGGGATCGAGCCGGCGGGCCGCCCGCACGATGTCGGCGGCGGCGTGCGCCTCGGACCGCCCCGACACGTAGGTGTGCTCGCCGTCCGTGCCCAGGCCCTCGTAGTCGGTGGCCACGACCGCGTACCCGCGCTTCAGCCAGCTCTCGAAAAGGGTGTGGGCGCGGGCGTCGGGCCCGGTGACCGACGGGGCGCAGGCGTCGGCGACGCCCACGGTGCCGTGGTCCCACGCGACGACCGGCCAACCGCCGTGCGGCGCCCTGCCTCTGGGCAGATAGACCATCCCGGAGACGGTGACGGGCGAGCCGTCCTCCCCGGTCGAGCCGTAGCGAACGCGGACGGCCCCGCCGGTGGCCGGGGTGCGGAACGACGCGGGCAGCGCCTCCTGTCCGAGGAGCGTGCCCGGCCGGGCACCGGCGTGCCGGACCGCCCGCGGCGCGTCGGCTCCGGCCTGCTGCGGGGCCGCGACCAGCGCGGCCCCGGCCACGGCGCCCGCCACCAGGGCGGCGGTCAGCTGCTTCATGCGTTACGTCCCTCCTGGGTGCCACCGCTCACGCGACGGCCACCCGGATCTCGGCTGATCGCGTCCGGTACGGGCATGCGCTGCTGCTCACCGGACGTGTGCAGGCCAAGATCACCGCTGGCCGGCCACACCGGTCAAGACACGGACGGACCCCGCCGACGGCTGTGACTCCGACGCGGTGACGGCGTCACGCCGAACCGGCAGACCCCGGTGAACCGGTCACAGCCAGCGCCGCCGACAGCAGCACGATGCCGCTCGTGGAGTGCGGGTCGACGCCGGTCAGAGCGACGATCCGCGCGATGCGCTTGTCGACCGTGTTGGGATGCACGTCGAGGGCGGCGGCGGTGCGGCGCCGGTCACGGTCGGCGGCGAGATAGGCGCCCAGCGTGGCCCGCAGCTCGGGGTGCGGGGCGAGCGGGGCGAGAGCCGCCGCCACGTCCGCGTCGCCGTCGCGCGGCTGCGCCAGGTGGTAGTCGACCAGGACGTCCGACAGCCCGTACACACCGAGCGGCCGGCCCGTCCGGCGGACCGTGCGCACGACCTCTTCCGCCCGCCGCGCGGCCGCGGGGACGGCGTCACGGCCGGCCGCCGGGGCGTACCCGCCGACGACCGGCACCTGTGCGACCCGGCTCAGCACCGGGCCCAGCGCGCGCAGCGCGTCCGGCTCGTACGCGCCGGGCAGCAGCACCAGACCGCCCGTGGTGCGCGCCGACAGCAGGGCCAGGAGCGGGCCCTGCGCGAAGCGGCCCAGTTCGGCGCGGATCCGCCGGATCCGGCGGCGGCGCACCATCGCGTCGGCGGGCTTCTCCGGCGCGCCCTCACGCCCGCGGGACGGCTCGATGTCCAGGCAGAGCACCACGTACCGGTCGGCGAGCGCGATGCCCAGCTCGTCGGCGAGCGAGCCGACGGAACGCCCCTCGACCAGTGCTCTGGCCAGCGCTTGCTGGGCCGCCCGGCCGTCCGCCCGCAGCTCCTCGTACTCGGCGAGATAGCCGCGGACCGCACTCTCGGTCAGCTGCTCGAGGACGGCGAGGAGCCGCTCCGCGAGCAGCCCGAGGCCGGGCAGGTCGGCGGGCTCGGCGTACTGGCGCAGCGCCCGTGTCAGATGCCGGGCGCCCCCGAAATACGTCCGCACGACGGCATCCAGCGGCACGCCCTCCTCGGCCCGCTGCGCGGCCTGCTCCGTGAACGGCGCGCAGTCGACGGGAAAGGCGGGAACGCCGTCGGCGGCCCGGGCGAGGAAGCCCTGCAACGCGAGGCGGGTGGTACGCGCGATCTCCACTTCCCGCACGTCGTCAGGGAGATCACCGAAAGGTGTCGTCGCCCGGAACTCCCCGTCGACCAGCTCCCGGACCAGCTCCGGCACCCGAGGCAGAACCCGCCCGGCGAGACGCCTGGCCGCCGCGTGCTCCGCACCGCCACCATCACTGCCACCGCACCCACGCCCCTCGGCCCGGTCCGGCGCCGTCATGCCCGTCATCCCCGCATACCCATTGACCTCTGCTGCTCCGACTGCCGCTGTCCGACTGCCGGTGTTCCGGCCGCCCTGCCACTCCGACTGCCGACATCCGACCGCCTGCGCTGCGGCCGCCTGCTGCTCCGACCGCCGGCATCCGGCTGCCGGTGTTCCGGACGCCCGCGCTGCGGCCGCCCTGCTGCTCCGACCGCCACTGCCCGACTGCCGACATCCGACTGCCGGTGTTCCGGCGGCCGGCGCTCCGGCCACCTGCGTTCCGGCCGCCCTGCTGCGCCATCCCGACACCGCGCCCGCGCCCCTCGGCCCAGTCCGGCGCCGTCACACCCGGCCCTCCGCATCCCCGTTACCCCCTGCTGCTCCGACTGCCGCTGTCCGACCGCCGACATCCGACCGCCTGCGCGGCAGCCGACCTGCCGCGCCGACCGACACTGTCCGACTGCCGGTGTTCCGGACGCCTGCGCTCCGGCCGCCCTGCCGTCCCGCCCCGACACCGACAGAAGGGGCCGGGCATCCCGTGCCCGGCCCCTTCACACACGCTCGGTCACAGCGCGCCGCGCACTACTTCTTGCGGCGGCGCCCGCCCTTCTGCTGCTTACGACGCTCCGCGCGCGTGAGGCCGTCGGCCTCGGAGCGCGCCGGGCCGTCCTCGGTGACGTAGTCCATCTCGTCCACGCCGCCCTCGGCGTTCGGCGCCTGGAAGTGCAGGCGGTCCGGACGCTGCGGGGCGTCGAGGCCCTTGGCGCGGATCTCGGGACGGCCGACACCGGCGGGCACCGCGTCCTGCTTGTCCAGGGACGGCACCGCGTCCTGCACGGGAACCTCCTCGACCTGCTGCTCGACCTGGACCTCCAGGTTGAACAGGTAGCCGACGGACTCCTCCTTGATGCCCTCCATCATGGCGGTGAACATGTCGAAGCCCTCGCGCTGGTACTCGACCAGCGGGTCCTTCTGCGCCATGGCGCGCAGGCCGATGCCCTCCTGGAGGTAGTCCATCTCGTAGAGGTGCTCACGCCACTTGCGGTCCAGGACGGACAGGACGACGCGGCGCTCCAGCTCACGCATGATCTCGGAGCCGAGCTGCTCCTCACGCGCCGCGTACTGCGCGTGGATGTCGTCCTTGACGGACTCGGCGATGAACTCGGCCGTCAGACCCGCGCGGTCACCCGCGGCCTCCTCCAGCTCGTCGACGGTGACCTTCACCGGGTAGAGCTGCTTGAAGGCGCCCCACAGCCGGTCCAGATCCCACTCCTCGGCGAAGCCCTCGGCGGTCTCGGCGCCGATGTACTCGTCGATCGTGTCGTCCATGAAGTGCTGGATCTGCTCGTGCAGGTCCTCGCCCTCCAGGACGCGGCGCCGCTCGCCGTAGATGACCTCACGCTGCCGGTTGAGGACCTCGTCGTACTTGAGGACGTTCTTCCGGGTCTCGAAGTTCTGCTGCTCGACCTGCGACTGGGCCGACGCGATGGCGCGCGTGACCATCTTGTTCTCGATCGGCACGTCGTCCGGGACGTTCGCCATCGACATGACGCGCTCGACCATCTGGGCCTTGAACAGGCGCATCAGGTCGTCACCGAGCGACAGGTAGAAGCGGGACTCGCCCGGGTCCCCCTGACGGCCGGAGCGGCCGCGCAGCTGGTTGTCGATACGGCGCGACTCGTGCCGCTCCGTGCCGAGGACGTAGAGCCCGCCGAGGTCCTTGACCTCCTCGAACTCGGCCTTCACCGCCTGCTCGGCCCGCTCCAGGGCGGCCGGCAGCGCCGCGGCCCACTCCTCGACGTGCTCGACCGGGTCCATGCCGCGCTGGCGCAGCTCCGCCTCGGCGAGGTCGTCCGGGTTGCCGCCGAGCTTGATGTCGGTGCCTCGGCCTGCCATGTTCGTGGCGACGGTGACGGCGCCCTTGCGGCCCGCCTGGGCGACGATCGTCGCCTCACGGTCGTGCTGCTTCGCGTTCAGCACCTCGTGCTGCACACCGCGCTTGGACAGCTGCTGCGAGAGGTACTCGGACTTCTCGACCGACGTCGTACCGACGAGGATCGGCTGGCCCTGCTCGTGCTTCTCGGCGATGTCGTCGACGACCGCGTCGAACTTGGCGACCTCGGTGCGGTAGATCAGGTCGGCCTGGTCCTTGCGGACCATCGGCTTGTTCGTCGGGATCGGGACGACGCCCAGCTTGTAGATCTGGTGGAACTCGGCGGCCTCGGTCATGGCCGTACCGGTCATGCCGGAGAGCTTGTCGTAGAGACGGAAGAAGTTCTGCAGGGTGATCGTGGCGAGCGTCTGGTTCTCGTCCTTGATGTCCACCCCTTCCTTCGCCTCGATCGCCTGGTGCATGCCCTCGTTGTAGCGGCGGCCGGCGAGGATACGGCCGGTGTGCTCGTCGACGATCATGACTTCGCCGTCGATGACGACGTAGTCCTTGTCCTTCTTGAACAGCTCCTTCGCCTTGATGGCGTTGTTCAGATAGCCGACGAGCGGGGTGTTCACCGACTCGTAGAGGTTGTCGATGCCCAGCCAGTCCTCGACCTTGGCGACGCCGGGCTCGTGGATGGCGACGGTGCGCTTCTTCTCGTCGACCTCGTAGTCGCCGGTCTCCTCGATACCCTTCAGCGGATTACCGGCCTCGCCCTTCTTCAGGCGGGTGACCAGCTTCGCGAAGTCGCCGTACCACTTCGTGGCCTGGTCGGCGGGGCCGGAGATGATCAGCGGCGTACGGGCCTCGTCGACGAGGATCGAGTCGACCTCGTCGACCACCGCGAAGTTGTGGCCGCGCTGGACGAGCTCGTCCTGGGACCACGCCATGTTGTCGCGGAGGTAGTCGAAACCGAACTCGTTGTTCGTGCCGTACGTGATGTCGCAGTTGTACTGCTCGCGGCGCTGCGCCGGCGTCATGTTCGCCAGGATGCAGCCCACGCTGAGGCCGAGGAACTTGTGGACGCGGCCCATCATTTCGGAGTCGCGCTCGGCCAGGTAGTCGTTCACCGTGATCAGGTGGACGCCCTTGCCGGACAGCGCGTTCAGGTACGTCGGGAGCGTGCCGACGAGGGTCTTGCCCTCACCGGTCTTCATCTCGGCCACGTAGCCGAGGTGGAGGGCGGCGCCGCCCATCAGCTGCACATCGTAGGGACGCTGGCCGAGCACGCGCCTGGCCGCCTCGCGGACGGTGGCGAAGGCCTCGGGGAGCAGGTCGTCGAGGCTCTCGCCACCGGCGAGCCTCTCCTTGTACTCGTCGGTGAGGGCCCGCAGCTCGGCGTCGGAGAGGCTGACGAAATCCTCTTCGAGGGAGTTGACCTGGTCCGCGATGCGGTGCAGCTTGCGCAGGATCTTGCCTTCGCCTGCACGCATGATCTTCGAGAGGACGGACACGGGGGTTGGTCTCCTTGCCGGTCGGGCCTGGCACGGTCGGGTGTGACGGTATAGAGCAACGGCCATCGTATGCGAGGACCCCGGCGCGCCGGGAGGTCTGCAGTAACCACAGCCACAGGGACAACGCACGAGGACCGCTCAAGGTGCCGCACGAAGCTGTGCACCCCGAATGCGAAAGGTAACAGCGCGCTCACCCCGCGATATCTGCTGGCGTCATTGTCGGCCTCCGAGCAGAATCGGCCGATGGAACCCGTCGCACTCACCACCGACCGCCTGCGGCTGCGCACGTTCACCGCCGAGGACACCGACGAGGTGTATCTCGCGGCCCAGGACCCCGGCATCCAGCGCTGGACCACGGTCCCGTCGCCCTACGCGCGCGTGGACGCCGAACACTTCGTCAGCCGCATGGTCCCGGACGGCTGGCGGGCCGACACGGAGTACACCTTCGCCGTGCGGCTCCAGGACGACGGCCCCGTGATCGCCGCCGCGAGCCTGCACCACCCGCGCGCGGGCGCCTGGGAGGTCGGCTTCTGGACCGGCAAGGAGTACCGCGGCCGCGGCTACATGACCGAGACGGTCCTCGCCCTGGCCCGCTGGGCCTTCACCGACCTGGCCTGTACGCGACTGGAGTGGCGCGCCGAGGTCGGCAACGTCGGCTCGCGCACCGTCGCCGAGAAGGCCGGCTTCACCATGGAGGGCGTGATGCGGGCGGGCCTGCCCAACAAGGGCGTACTGCGCGACTGCTGGGTCGCCTCGCTCCTCCCCTCGGACCTCGGCATCCCGGCAGTGCTGCCCTACCTCCCGGCGCCGGAGTGACGCCTCCCGGCGCCGGCCCCCGCCCGCCGGCCAGGCCCGGCTGTCAGTGCCGCGCCCTATCGTTCGGAGCATGACGACCACGCCGCGCCCCGCCGCCGAACTCTCCGCCGACGAGGCCCGCCGCATCGCGCTGCGGGCCCAAGGGTTCCTCGGCGCGCCGGACCGCAAGGGCGGGGTCCGCGGCGTGCTCCGTCACCTCGGAGCGATCCAGCTCGACACCATCTCCGTGCTGGCCCGCTCGCACGAACTCATCCCGTACGCGCGCCTCGGCGCCGTCGGCCGCAGAACGGTCGAGGACGCGTACTGGACCCCGGGCACGGCCGGCGCGCCGCACGCCTTCGAGTACTGGTCGCACGCCGCGTGCATCCTGCCCGTCGAGGAGTGGCCGCACTTCGCCTTCCGCCGGCGCGCCTACCGCACCCGCCCGCACTGGCACCACGACCTGCCCGACGGCGCGTACGAGCAGGTCATCAAGCAACTGCGCGCCGAAGGCCCGCTCACGGCCACGGAGTTGGGCGGCGCGAAGAACAAGGGCGAGTGGTGGGACTGGTCCGCGGCGAAGGTCGCCGTGGAGCGCGCCCTCATGTACGGCGAGGTGGTGTGCACACAGCGCCACAGCTGGAAGCGGGTGTACGACCTCGCAGAGCGCGCCGTCCCGGCCGAGCTGCTCCACGACGACCTGGACGACCGGGAGTGCCTGCGCCGCCTGGTCCGCCTCGCCGGACAGTCCCTCGGCATCGGCACACGCTCCGACATCGCGGACTACCACCGCCTGAAGCACGAGCAGTTCGACGCGGTGGTCGAGGACGCGGGCCTGGTTCCCGTGACCGTGCAGGGCTGGGGGAAGCCGGCGTGGGCGGACCCGGAGGCGCTCGACACCGTCCCCCGCGGCCGCCACCGTACGACGCTGCTCTCACCCTTCGACTCCCTGATCTGGGAGCGGGCCCGCACGGAGCGGATCTTCGGCTTCACGCACCGCCTGGAGGCGTACGTCCCCAAGCCGAAGCGGGTGCACGGCTACTTCGCGATGCCGGTCCTCGCGGGCGGGCGCCTGGTGGGCCGCGTCGACCCCGCGCGCGACGGGAGCACGCTGGTCGCCAGGCAGGTCTCCCTGGACGGCCCGAAGGCGGTCCCGGCCGTGGCGCAGGCGCTGCGGAAGGCGGCGGAGTGGGTGGGCTGCGACGCGGTCCGGATCGAGCGCGTCGACACCCCGGACCTCAAGCCGGCCCTGGTCACCGCCCTCGGCTGACCGCTGTCACCCGACAGCTGTCACCTGACCCCTGCCACCGACAGCTGTCACCTGACCGCTGTCACCCGGTGACCGTCACCGGATCTCGAGGATCTTCTCCCGCATCGCGTACACCACGGCCTCCATCCTGGAGTGCAGCTGGAGCTTCTCCAGGATGTTGCGCACATGGTTCTTCACGGTGTTCTCAGAGATGAACAGTTCCTTGGCGATATCGCGGTTGTTCATGCCCGTGGCGACCAGCTTCAGGACTTCCAGTTCGCGGTCGGTCAGCCGCGGCGCCGGAACGAGGCGCCGCTCGTCCGTGCGCTGGATCATCGACTTGAATTCAGTGAGGAGCTTCGACGCCATCGAGGGGCTGATCTGCGACTGCCCGTCGGCGACAGCGCGAATGGCCGTGGCCACCTCGTCCGTGGAGATCTCCTTGAGCAGATAGCCCGTCGCGCCCGCCTTGATCGCGTCGTAGAGATCCGCTTCCTCGTCACTGATGGTCAACATGATGATCTTGGCGCTGGGGGCGACCTCCTTGATGGAGGTGCATGCCTCGATCCCGCCGCGCTTGGGCATCCGCACATCCATCAGGACGATGTCGGGCAGCAGGTCGGCCGCCTTGTCCACGGCCTCAGCGCCGTCACCCGCCTCGCCGACGACCTGGATGTCCTCCTCGGCCGCGAGAACGATCTCGAGCCCGCGCCGGAACAGTGCGTGATCGTCCACCACGAGGACCCTGATCGGCTCCTTGCGCGGCGCGCTCTCGTCCGGGCCCATGCCCTGGACACCGTCACCGGCCGTACCGGCGCCGTCGTCCCGCATCGGTCCGAAGCTGTCCGCCATCGTTCCTCCCCCTGAAGGCCATGGCCCGTCTCCCTGTGCCGCGCCAACCCGAGGCAGCGGCACACCGGTTGACCCGGCCCGGCCATGATTTCATGCCTGGGCGCCGGTGCGGTGACCGAGCGGTGCGCAGAGGGGTCGCACGAGGGTGCCCCCGGGGGCGCACGCGCCCCCCAGGGCACCCTTCACTGCCGTCTCCGTGGGCTCAGCGGCGTAGCTGCCCGGCTCAGCCGCCGAGCGCCCCGCCCGCTTCGGCCGACTGCGCCTGGGTGACCATCGGGTCGGTGTTGAGGTGGATCACGCCGTAGTCGTAGGCGTGGCGCCGGTAGACGACGCTGGGCTCCTTGGTCTCGGAGTCGACGAAGAGGTAGAAGTCGTGCCCGACCAGCTCCATCTCGTAGAGCGCCTGGTCGAGCGACATGGGCGCAGCGACGTGCGTCTTCTCGCGAACGATGAGCGGGCCTTCGCCCTGGACCTCGAGGGAGCCGATCCTCGTGGTCGGCACTCCGCCGCGCTCCTCGTTGTTGACCACCGAGCCGTCCCCGTTCAGAGTCGCCGTGCGGACGACATCGGGGACTTCCGCGGCCGTGAGCCTGCCGTTCCCGCGGCGGGTGGACCGCTTGCTGTGTTCCTTGCGCAGGCGCGCCTCGAGCTTGTCCGTTGCCAGGTCGAGCGCCGCATACGCGTCGCTGGCCGCCGCCTCCGCCCTGATGACCGGGCCGCGCGTGCGGAGTGTGATCTCTACGCGGTCGCTGCGGTCGGCCTGTCGGGGGTTGGGCTCCTTGGACACCTCCACGTCGAGGCTGATCACCTTGCCGTCGAACTTCTGGATCTTGTCCAGCTTCAGCTTCTCGGCCACGTGCTTGCGGAACCGCTCGGGCACCTCGGTCTTGCGGCCCTTGACGACGATGTCCACGCAGAACTCCGTTCCCGGATCGCCCCGCTCCATCGGCGGAGCATCTCCCTCTTGCACCAGACTCCGGCCACTTCCGGAGTCCCTGACTCGGCGACTTCCACCTCCTCCTCCCCCATGGACAAGATCTACACCCCATCATCGCGGGTGATTGTCGAAAAAACCTGCGGCGCCCACGACACTGGCATTCCTGATTGCTGCGGATGGCCTCCGCCATTCCGTACAACCGAACATATCTCGCCCGGACGGATGTCGTCACCCTCTACTGACGCGTACCTCCATTCAGGTGAAATGCCCCCCTCACCACCTGCAACGACGCAGGTTTACGCTCAGTTCCGGTTTATTTCGAAAGAACCCGGAGAGGCTGCAACCACTGCCGCACTGATCGAGTTGCGCGCAGGCAATTCCCGTGCAGTTTCCACCCATCCCGGCGTGATCCCGTCGCTCTCATCCTCTGCCGTCCCGGCCACTGCGGCACGTATTGCGCGGGCCGCCTCCGCCAATGAGGCGCCCGTGGTCATGACGTCGTCGACCAGCACGATCCGGCCACCCGAGGCGAGGAGCGCACGCGCTCCCACGGGCACCTCCAGAGCACCGGCGAGATTGGCCAGACGCCGCCGCGAGCTGAGCCCGGCCTGATCGGCAACAACCCGCCGCTGACGCAACGCGGCACACACCCTCGCGGGAACCCCCACCCGACGCAGCTCAGCCGCCGCGGCATACGCAATCCGCCGCGAAGGATCATGCCCCCGCGCCCGAACAGCCTTCCGAGCAGAGGGGACGGGGACCAGGAGGAGGGAGGTGGGGGGAAGAGGTGGCGGGGTTGGTTGGGGGCGGGGGGCTGGTCGGGGGCGGGCGATTGATTGCGGGCGGGCGCCGGGTTCAGGGCGGACGGTTGATTGGGGGCGGGTGCCGGATTGAGGGAGGTCGGCTGGTTGGGTGCGGGCGGTTGATCGAGGGAGGGCGCCTGGTTGGGTGCGGGCGGTCGAACGGTGGCGTGCGCCTGCTTGGCTACGCGCGCTTACCGGAGTGCGGACGCCACCCGCCTGCGTGCGCATGTCTCGCGGCGTATGCGCAGCATCTGCCTGCGTGCGCCCGGCTGCCCGTGTACGCCTGTCTACGGGGCCCCCACCCCCGCCCCCTCCCCCATCCCCCGTTGCGCCAAGTCCCGCCCGCACCGCCCCCGCGAGGGCCGCGCCCAGGGGCACCGCGAGCCCCAGCGCCCCCCGCTCCTTGTGCGCGAGCAGTACGGCCCGCACCGCGTCCTGGTACGGAGCGGCCGCGTGCACCACCGGTAGCCCGGGCGGCTCAGGGTTCGGCCGTACCCGGCCCGGCGCGCCGCCGCACAGGGCGTCGGCGCAGCGCGCGCAGAACGTCGTACGCGGCCGACCACAGCCTGCACACTCGGCCGGCAGCACAAGATCTCCGAGGTCCTGCAACCACCCCCGCATGTCCACCACTGTGCCAACGGGGGCGCCCTGCGACCACCCCTGTGGATAACTGCCTGTGGACAACTCCCGGACCTGCACACTCCGTTGCAATCGGAGGACTCAACTCCGTCCGGCGAGAGGGGGAGTACGGCGCGTCTCACGGCCGCCGCACCCCCAAGCCCCTACCCCGGATAGACCGGCGCTGTCCCGTCCTTGAGCACCGTCTGCCACGGCAGACCCGGCGGCAGCCGGACGATCCCGTCGTCCGAGTGGGCGACGAGCGGCAGGCGGTCGTCCTCGGACGCCGCGATCTCCTTCACGCCCGTCAGGCCGGGCAGCGCCTGCCCCGTCGGCGCCGAGCCGTCGCACTGGACGTAACTCAGCTGCTGCACGCCCCCGGACTCGCGTCCGACCACGACGAGGCGGCTTCCGCCGGCCCACGACATGGCCGTGACCTCCTCCATCTGGGGTGCCGCGGCGCGCAGTTCATCGACGGAGACCGAAAGCTTGCCGTCCGATCCGGAGTCGCGTTCGATTCGTCCGATCCGCAGCGTGGTCTTGCCCTCGTCGGACACGAGCAGCGCGATCCGCACGCCGTCGGCCGACACCTTCACGGCTTCGATCCGCCCGCCGTCGAGCCCGGAGACGTCGACTTCGTGGATCTCGTCCGCCATGCCCCGGCCGAACATGAGTAGCCGCGGCCTCTTCGGGTCGCGGTCGGCCACCCACAGGTCGCCGAGCCCGTCCCAACTGGGCGTCGTGAGCCGGTCCTTCTCGGATTTGGCGTCGCTGCGTACGACCGCGTCGCCGAGCGAAGCGCCCGACACGAACGACCCGACGAACAGAGCGCTCCCGTTGTTCGACACGGCCGCGGCCTGCGTCTCGTCGCGCGAGACGGCGACCGAGCGCATCCGCTGCTCACCGTCGCCGAGCGGCCCCGGCACCCGCTCCGGGTCCTTCGTGGTGCGGGACGCGCCCGACATCTGCACGAGCCTGCCCTTGTCGTCCAGGAAGTACTGGTCGTCGGCGGACCCGGAGATGCGCGGTTCCACGAGGGCCTCGGCACCGCTCTCGCTCAGGACGCACAACTGCGACCCGTTCGACCGTTCGAGCTCGATCTGCGACACGTTCGCCGACGTCACATCCCGTAGGGAGAACAGGAGTTGTGCGGCCATCTCCTTGCAGCGGGCCTGCCCGACGTGGTCGGCCTTTGCGTTCAGCGGGACCTTCAGATTGTTCTCGTCATCGGGCGCGAGCGATTTCACGCCCTTGCGCAGCCGCGTGTCGGAGGGGAACGTCGTGGTCACGACCGGGTTCAGCCAGTGCGTGGGCCCCGAAAGCAGGGCGCGCACCGTCTGCGTGAGGGGGTCTATCCACTGACGTACGTACACGGGGTCGGCGACCAGCCTCTTCTGACGGCTCGTCGAACCCGAGCCCGAGCCCTCACCGCTCGCCGCGCCGCCGGGGGACTCGTCCAGCGCGTAGTAGTACTTGTTGACGGACTGGTAGATGCGCTGGAAGTCTGACTGCCCGAGGACGACGCCCTGCGGCAGCCCGTCGATGCGCCACTGCTTGCCCTTGGGGCTGTTCTCCTGCACGAGGTGCAGCGTCTTGCTGTACGAGGTGCTTTCGGGCCGGTACGCCTGCTGCTGGTCCACGAACGCGACCTGATGGCCACTCAGTCTGAACGAACGGCCCTCGTCGCCCGCGCTCGGCCTGCTCGCCTGTCCCGGGCTCGGTCCGTCCGTGAGGACGGTGGTGCGCTCCTCCGGGTGCCAGCCCTTGGCGGCCTTCTCCGTGAGGTACTTGCGCGCCATCGTGTACTGCGGATCGTCGCTGGTCAGCGCTTCGAGGAAGCCCTCGACGATACTGACGGGCCCGGCGTTCTCGCGGGGTGGCATCGCGAAGACGCGCACCTGCGAGTCGGGCCGCTGTGACGCCTCCACTGCCTGGAGTCCGCCGTTGTCCGGCATGGACGCGCAGCCGCTGAGCACCAGTGCGCCGCAGCCGAGCAGCACACCTGTACGCAGCCTGCGCCGCCGTCCGGCCAACTGTGGCCGCCCCCGCTCACCGCGCACGCCCGCCCCCACTTCCCTCGCCGCTGCCGCCGGTCCCCTCGGCCGGTCGGGCCTGCTCGTCCCGGGGTCCCTGCGGACTCCCGGTGTCCTGCCTGCGTGCCGCCGGTGCGGCCGCGTCACCGCGGGCCACGAGCCGCGAGCCGTTCCCGGGCAGCGCCGCGGGGTCGACCGCGTACCGGGGCGCGGCCGGTTCCTTCGCCGGTACGGGCGACGGCACGCGGGGCGCGCCCGCTGCCTGCGCCGGGACCGTCGCCAGCTTGCCGGCGCCCCCGCCGAGCGGAAGCCCTGCCTCGCTCAGGCCGCGGTTGCGCCGCGAGTCCTCCGGCTCCAGCGGTATCGGAGACCCGCGCAGGGGTTCGTCCGCCGTCCGCGGCAGTGTCAGCCGGAACTGCGATCCGCCGCCGGGCTCGCCCCACGCCTGGAGCCAGCCGCCGTGCAGCCGGGCGTCCTCAAGGGCGATGGACAGGCCGAGGCCCGTGCCGCCGGTGGTACGCGCGCGTGCCGGGTCTGCGCGCCAGAAGCGGCTGAAGACGCGGGTGGCCTCGCCTGGCTTCAGGCCCACGCCGTAGTCGCGTACGGCGACGGCGACCGCGCCGCCGGCCGCGGCGAGCCGCACGACCACGTCCCTGCCCTCGCCGTGTTCGACGGCGTTGACGACGAGGTTGCGCAGGACGCGCTCCACACGCCGCGCGTCCGCCTCGGCGACCACGGGCTGCTGGTCCCCGACGATCCGCACGTGCGTGCCCTTGTGCTCGGCGAGCGGCTCTGCGCCGCCCACCACACGTCGTACGACTTCCCGCAGGTCTATCGGCTCCGCCTCCAGGGCCGCCGCGCCCGCGTCGAACCGGCTGATCTCCAGAAGATCCGCGAGCAGCGATTCGAACCGGTCCAGCTGGTCGGCGAGCAGTTCCGCCGACCGCGCGGTGACCGGGTCGAAGTCCACGCGCGCGTCATGGATCACGTCCGCGGCCATGCGCACCGTCGTCAGCGGTGTCCGCAGCTCGTGCGACACGTCGGACACGAAGCGTCGCTGCATCCGCGAGAGATCCTCGAGCTGCTGGATCTTCGTGTGCAGGTTCTGCGCCATCTTGTTGAAGGCTTCACCGAGCCGGGCGATGTCGTCCTCGCCGGTGACCTTCATGCGTTCCTGGAGGCGTCCCGCGGAGAGCCTTTCGGCGACGCCCGCTGCCATCCGTACGGGCGTGACGACCTGCCGTACGACGAGCCAGGCGATGGCGCCGAGCAGTACCACGACGAACAGTCCGGCCGTGGCGAGCGTGCCCTTGACCAGGCCGAGCGACTTCTCTTCCTGGGTGAGCGGGAAGAGGTAGTACAGCTGGTAGGCGTGGCCCTTCGGGTCGGTCATCTGTTTGCCGATGACGAGGCCGGGCTGCGAGTCCTTGCCGTCCTCGTAGACGATGCGCGTGTACTCCTGGGACGCGCCCGTCATCTTCTCGACCCGCTCGCGCAGGTCGTCGGGGACGCTGGGGTCGAGGACGCCGCCGGAGGCGCGCGGTCCGCGCACGCTGTCGTCGCTGTCGGCCCCGGGCGGGCTGAGCGTGACGACATCGAAGGCGCTCTGGCCGCCGGACGAGAGCTGGGTGACCAGTTCGCTCATCCAGTTGTTCGGGGTCAGGGGGGCGCGGCTGTCCGTCGTCGCCCCGTCGCGCGCGCCGGCCGCGGCCGTGTCGGCCTTGTCCTTGGCGGCCCGGAAGCCGCCCTCGGCCTGGCTCTGCGACGCCTTCACCTTGGCGTCGAGCAGGCCGTTGCGCACGGAGCCGATGACGACGATGCCGAGCAGCAGCACGACACCGAGCGACATCAGCAGCGTCGTGACGACGATCTTGAGCTGGATGTTGCGCCGCCACAGACGTCTGGCGGGCAGCAGCGGCCGCCGCACCCAGCGCGTGAACAGGCGCAGCACGGGGCTGCCGTTCATTCCGCCCTGGAGCAGCAGACCGCCGTCGAGGACCCGGCGCAGCACGGAGCCACGCCCGGCCTTCGGTCCCACAGGCCGCCCCGAGCGGATTCCCGGCCCCCCGGGTGCCGGAGCGGCACTGTCGCGGGACATGTCAGCTCGGTCCGGCCTTGTAACCGACGCCACGGACGGTCACCACGATCTCCGGACGCTCGGGATCCTTCTCGACCTTCGAGCGCAGCCGCTGCACATGCACGTTCACCAGGCGCGTGTCGGCCGCGTGCCGGTAACCCCACACCTGCTCGAGGAGGACCTCACGCGTGAACACCTGCCACGGCTTGCGGGCGAGCGCCACCAGGAGGTCGAACTCCAGAGGCGTCAGCGCGATCGACTGCCCCTCCCGCTTCACGGAGTGCCCGGCCACGTCGATGACCAGGTCACCGATGGCGAGCTGCTCGGGCGCGGGCTCCTCGGACCTCCGCAGCCGCGCCCGGATACGGGCCACGAGCTCCTTCGGCTTGAACGGCTTCACGATGTAGTCGTCGGCGCCCGACTCGAGGCCCACCACGACGTCCACCGTGTCGCTCTTCGCGGTCAGCATCACGATCGGCACCCCGGACTCCGCCCTGATCAGGCGGCACACCTCGATGCCGTCCCGGCCGGGAAGCATGAGGTCCAGCAGCACCAGATCCGGCTTGGACTCCCGGAAAGCGGCCAGCGCCTTGTCGCCGTCAGCTACGAACGACGGCTCAAAACCTTCACCACGCAGCACAATGCCGAGCATCTCGGCCAGTGCGGTGTCGTCGTCGACGACAAGGACTCGTCCCTTCATAGGCCACATCATCCCATTAGCTCATCGTTACCTGGCGTGACCTGGCACACAGCTCGCCCAGTCCTTCAGCTGTCACAGGGGAAACCACTCCCCACTCCGTGACGATCGCCGTCACCAACTCGGGCGGCGTCACATCGAATGCGGGGTTGTACGCCTGCGTCCCCAGCGGAGCCACCGGAAACACGCCTCCCGCCTCAACCCCGGCCATCGGCACCTGGGGTGCCGTGACCTCCGTCACTTCATGTCCGGCCCGCTGCTCCACCTCGACGGACGATCCGTCGGGGGTGTCCGGGTCCACGGTCGTACCCGGCGCCACCACGATGAACGGCACATGGTGGTACTTGGCAAGAACCGCGAGCGGATAGGTCCCCACCTTGTTCGCGACGGAACCGTCCGCCGCGATCCGGTCGGCCCCGACCAGCACCGCGTCCACCTCACCGGCCGCGAACAGCGACCCCGCCGCATTATCCGTGAGCAGCGTGTACGCCATCCCCGCCCGCGCCGCCTCGTACGCGGTCAGCCGCGAACCCTGGAGCAGCGGCCGCGTCTCGTCCACCCACAGCCGCGTCAGCCGCCCCACCCGGTGCGCGGCGAGCGCCACCGCGAACGCGGTGCCCTCGCCCCCGGAGACCAGCGCCCCCGTGTTGCAGTGCGTGAGGATCCGGTGCTGTCCGCCCGGCATCAGCTCGTCGAGCAGCGCGAGGCCGTGCCCGGCCATGGCGGCGCTGGCCTCGGCATCCTCCCGGTGCAGTGCCCGCGCGGCGGCGAGCGCGTCCCGGGCGGCCCGCTCCCGGTCCCCCTCGGCCCCGAGCCCGGCCCGGTACGCCGCATGAGCCCGGCGCACCCCCTTCGCGAGATTGACCGCCGTGGGCCGCGCGGCGGCCAGCGCGACCGCCGCCTCGTCCACGTCGAACCCCCGTGCAGCGGCCAGGGCCACGCCGTACGCCCCCGCGATGCCGAGGACTGGCGCTCCCCGCACGGCGAGCGTCCTGATCGCCTGGACGAGCCCCTGCGCGTCGGTGCAGACCAGCTCGACCTCCTCCACGGGCAGTCTGGTCTGGTCGAGCAGGACGAGCGCGGGCCCCTCGGCCGGCTCCTCCCATCGGAGTACGGGTATGTCGGTGGGCCGCTTGTCGTCGCCGGTTTGCGCGTACTGATCAGCCATCCGCCCAGTCTGCCCCGTACCCGACGGACAATTGAAGGTGTGCAGCCCATACAGCACCCGGTCAACTCGGAGCCACACCGTGGCACGATGGGCGCCAAGCTGCCGCCGCGCCCGCGGCCGGGCACCGTGAAGGAGCGACGATGAACGACACTCCGGGCTGGGCCTCGCCCGGATCCGCCCCCTCCGACGGCCAGGACGACCAGCCTGCCCAGGACGGCAAGGACTCCGCTCCCGACCCGAAGTGGTCCAAGGAGCAGCCGCCGCCCGCGCAGTGGTCCGCCCCGTCCGGCCAGGGCCAGGCCCCGCCTCCTCCGTCCCCTCCCGTCCAGGGCTGGGGCGGACCGCCCGGAGGCCCCACGGGCCCCGGCGGTCACGGCGGTGGGGGTGGCTACGGCGGCCCGGGCGGTGGCTACGGCGCCGGATGGGGCTCCTGGCAGGGCAGGCCCGCAGCCGCCAAGCCCGGCGTCATCCCGCTGCGCCCGCTCGGCGTCGGCGAGATCCTGGACGGCGCCGTGTCGACGATGCGCGCACACTGGCGCACCGTCCTCGGGATCTCGCTCTCCGTCGCCGTACTCATCGAGATCGTGGTCGTCCTCCTCCAGGGTCTCGTCCTGAACAACTCGACGAACATGGACGCCCTCGACGACCCGAGCGCCACGGCGAGCGAACTGACACGCGCCGTCAGCGACACCCTGGTCAGCTCGGGCGTCGTCCAGATCGTCTACCTGCTCGGCACCATCGTCGCCACGGCCCTGCTCACGACCGTGACCAGCCGGGCCGTACTCGGCAAGTCCGTGACGACCAGCGAGGCCTGGAAGGACGCCAAGCCCCAGCTCCTCAAGCTGGCCGGCCTGACGCTCCTCCTGCCGCTCATCGCCGCCGCCGTCCTGCTCCTCTGCATGCTTCCCGGCATCCTCGTCGCCGTCATAGGCTCCTCGGACGCCGGCGCCGCGCTCATCGCCCTCGGAGCCCTCGGCGGCGCCGTCCTGGCGATCTGGCTGATGATCCGCTTCTCGCTCGCCTCGCCCGCCCTGATGCTGGAGAAGCAGAGCATCCTGAAGTCCATGAACCGCTCCGCCAAGCTGGTCCGCGGCTCCTGGTGGCGGGTCTTCGGCATCCAGCTGCTCGCCGGGATCATCGCCGGACTCGTCTCGTCGATCATCGTCATCCCGTTCGCGTTCCTCGCCGACGCCATCGGCGGCGAAAGCGTCAGCGGATTCCTCGACGGCGGCACCGGCGACCTCGGCTGGACGTTCCTCATCGTCACCGGCGTCGGCTCCGTGATCGGCTCCATGCTCACGTTCCCGATCACGGCGGGCGTCACTGTGCTCCTCTACATCGACCAGCGCATCCGCCGCGAGGCCCTCGACCTCGAACTCGGCCGCGCGGCAGGCCTCCAGAGCTACGGCGGCACCACCGGCCCCACCCCGGGGAGCTGATGCGGTGAGCCCGGCGGGGGGAGTGCTCTGGGCTGCCGCGCTGCGCTCGCGCACCGGCGGCGACGAACCACCGGTGACCATCCCGCGCGGCCCCGCGCGGGAAGCGGCCCGGCGCGAACTGTCCGAGCCCGCATACCACCAGGACGACCCGAGCCTCCTCCAGCGGGGCCTCAACCGCTTCTGGGAATGGCTCGACAAACTGTTCTCCGCCGCCGCCGGGGCGACCCCCGGCGGCGGGTTCGGCCTGCTCGTCATCGTGCTCGCGGTCGTGGCCCTCGCCGCCGCCCTGTGGTGGCGCCTTGGCACCCCGCACCGCTCCCCCCACTCCACCGCAGCCCTCTTCGACGACCGCCCCCGCAGCGCCGCCGAACACCGCGCGGCCGCCGAGGCACACGCCGCCCAGGGCCACTGGACCCAAGCCGTGCAGGAACGGATGCGCGCCATCGTCCGCTCCCTGGAAGAGCGCGCACTCCTCGACCCGCGCCCCGGCCGAACCGCCGACGAGGCCGCCTCTGAAGCAGGCCGCACCCTGCCCGCCCACACGGGCCGGCTGCGCACCGCCGCCCGCGACTTCGACGACGTCACATACGGCGGCCGCACCGCCACCCCGCAGACGTACGAGCGCCTCACCACGCTCGACACCGAGCTGGACCGCACCACCCCCACACTCACCGGCAGTTCCCCCCGAGGAGCCGCCGAGTGACCACCCAGCACCCGACGGCCCCCGCCGCCACCCCGCCGAACGCACAGGACTCCGCACCACCGGCGAAACCCGGCGAGCAGCCCCCGGCCACCTCCACGGCCCGCACCCCGCGTCAGCTCTGGACCCGCACGCGCGGCCTGCTCATCGCTGCCGTGATCCTGGTGATCGCCGCCGTCGTCATCGCGCTCGTCCGCTCCGGCGCCACCCACGGCCGCCTCGACCCGCGCTCCGCCGACCCGTCCGGCAGCCGCGCCGTCGCCCAGCTCCTGGCCGACCGGGGCGTCTCCACGCGCGTGGTCACCACCACCGCCGAGGCCCGCGAAGCGGCAGGCCCCGACACCACCCTCCTCGTCGTGTCCCCCGACCTGCTCACCGACCGCCAGCAGGCCCGACTGCACGCCGCCACCACCGACTCCGGCGGCCGCACCGTCCTGATCGCCCCCGGCGCCCCCTCGCTCGACACGCTCGCCCCCGACGTCACCGCGGACCGCGCCCCCAGCCTCGACGCACTCGCGCGCCCCGGCTGCTCCCTGCCCGACGCCCGCCGCGCCGGCGACGCCGAGACCGGCGGCCGCCGCTACGCCACGTACCCCACGGACGCCGACACCTGCTACCGCAGCGAAAGCCTCCCCACCCTCCTGCGCCTGCCGGAGGCCAAGGGCGGCGACACCGTCCTCATCGGCGCCCCCGACATCTTCCTCAACGAACGTCTCGACAAGCACGGCAACGCCTCGCTCGCCCTGCAACTCCTCGGTTCCCGCCCCCACTTGGTCTGGTACCTCCCCTCTCTCTCCGACGACGCCGCGGCCACCGACTCCGAGCGCCGCAGCTTCTTCGACCTGCTCCCCTCGGGCTGGTTCTGGGGCACCCTGCAACTCTTCATCGCGGCCGTCCTCGCCGCGTTCTGGCGCGGCCGCCGCCTCGGCCGGCTGGTCCCCGAACGCCTCCCCGTGGCGATCCGCGCCTCCGAAGCCGTCGAAGGCCGCGCCCGCCTCTACCGCAAGGCCAGCGCCCGGGACCGTGCCGCCTCCGCTCTGCGCACCGCCACCCGCACCCGCCTCGCCCCCCTCATCGGCGTCCCCCCGTCCCAGGCCCACACGCCCGAGACCCTGCTCCCCGCCCTGACCGCCGCACTCCACGCCTCCGGCCAGGACCCGCGCACCCTCCTCTTCGGCCCGCCGCCCGCCAACGACGCGGCCCTGACAGCCCTCGCCGACCAACTCGACGCCCTCGAAAGAGAGGTACGCCACTCATGATGGCCCCGACCACTGACAACGCCGGGCCCACCGGAGATCCCCACAGCTCACGGGCGTCTCTGGAGGCCCTGCGCGCGGAGATCGCCAAGGCCGTCGTCGGCCAGGACCCCGCGGTCACGGGCCTCGTCGTGGCGCTCCTCTGCCGCGGCCACGTCCTCCTCGAAGGCGTCCCCGGAGTCGCCAAGACCCTCCTCGTACGCGCCCTCGCCGCCTCCCTCGAACTCGACACAAAGCGCGTCCAGTTCACCCCGGACCTGATGCCGAGCGATGTCACGGGTTCCCTCGTCTACGACAGCCGCACCGCCGAGTTCTCGTTCCAGCCCGGCCCCGTCTTCACCAATCTCCTCCTCGCGGACGAGATCAACCGCACCCCGCCCAAGACCCAGTCCTCCCTCCTCGAAGCCATGGAGGAACGCCAGGTCACGGTCGACGGCACCCCCCGCCCGCTCCCCGACCCCTTCCTGGTCGCGGCGACGCAGAACCCCGTCGAGTACGAGGGCACGTACCCCCTCCCCGAGGCCCAGCTGGACCGTTTCCTCCTCAAGCTCACGGTCCCCCTCCCCTCCCGTCAGGACGAGATCGACGTCCTGACCCGGCACGCCCAGGGCTTCAACCCGCGCGACCTGCGCTCCGCGGGCGTACGCCCCGTAGCCACCGCCGCCGACCTGGAGACCGCCCGGGCAGCCGTGGCGAAGACCTCGATCTCCCCCGAGATCACGGCTTACGTCGTCGACATCTGCCGCGCCACCCGCGAATCCCCGTCCCTCACCCTGGGCGTCTCCCCGCGCGGCGCGACGGCGCTCCTGTCCACGGCCCGCGCCTGGGCCTGGCTCACGGGCCGCGACTACGTCATCCCCGACGACGTGAAGGCACTCGCCCTGCCCACGCTCCGCCACCGGATCCAGCTCCGCCCCGAAGCCGAGATGGAGGGCGTCACGCCCGACTCGGTCATCAACGCGATCCTGGCCCACGTCCCCGTTCCCCGCTGACGCAAGGCTCCGCACCCATGGCCCTCACCGGACGCACCGCCCTGCTCGCCGCCCTGGGCTCCCTCCCCGTAGGCATCTGGGAGCCCAGCTGGACCGGCATCCTGGCCGTGAACACCCCCCTGGCCCTGGCCTGCGCCTGCGACTTCGCCCTGGCCGCCCCGGTACGACGCCTGCGCCTCACCCGTTCGGGTGACACCGCAGTGCGTCTGGGCGACCCGGCCGACGTCACCCTCACCGTCACCAACCCCTCGCGCCGCCCCGTGCGCGCCCAGCTCCGTGACGCCTGGCCACCCAGCAGCTGGCTCCCCGGCACCGAGGTCGAGGCGTCCCGCCACCGCGTGACGATCCCCCCGGGCGAGCGCCGCCGCATCACCACACGCCTGCTCCCCACCCGCAGGGGCGACCGAAAAGCCGACCGGGTCACCATCCGCTCGTACGGCCCGCTGGGCCTCTTCACCCGCCAGGGCAGCCACGACGTCCCCTGGACGGTCCGCGTCCTCCCCCCGTTCCACAGCCGCAAGCACCTGCCCTCGAAACTGGCCCGCCTGCGCGAACTCGACGGCCGCACCAGCGTCCTGACGCGCGGCGAGGGCACCGAATTCGACAGCTTGCGCGAGTACGTTCCCGGGGACGACACCCGCTCCATCGACTGGCGCGCCACCGCACGCCAGTCCACGCTCGCGGTCCGCACCTGGCGCCCGGAACGCGACCGCCACATCCTTCTGGTCCTCGACACAGGCCGCACCTCCGCCGGCCGCGTTGGCGACGCACCCCGCCTCGACGCCTCGATGGACGCCGCGCTCCTCCTCGGCGCCCTGGCGTCCAGGGCCGGCGACCGGGTCGACCTGCTCGCCTACGACCGCCGCATCCGCGCCCTGATCCAAGGCCGCGCGGCAGGCGAACTCCTGCCCGCCCTGGTCAACGCCATGGCTCCACTGGAGCCGGAACTCGTCGAAACGGACGCCCGCGGCCTGACGGCAGCGGTCCTGCACACAGCTTCCCGCCACTCACTCGTCGTCCTCCTCACGACCCTCGACGCGGCTCCGGTGGAGGAGGGCCTCCTCCCCGTCCTCTCCCGCCTCACGAAACGCCACACCGTATTGGTGGCTTCGGTGGCGGACCCGACGATCGCGAAAATGGCCGGCTCCCGTGGAAACACCGAAGCGGTCTACGACGCCGCCGCCGCGGCCCAGGCCCAAGCGGAACGCAACCGCACGGCGGAATTGCTCATCCGCCGAGGAGTCACGGTCGTCGACGCCGCCCCGAACGACCTCGCACCGGCACTGGCGGACGCCTACCTCGCTTTGAAGGCAGCGGGCCGGCTCTGAATGCAAGAAAAAAGGCCGGTCCCTGAAAAGGGACCGGCCTGGTATTCGCACACAACGCAGAAAACCCCCGTAACAGGATTCTCATCCGTCACGGGGGTTTTCTTCAAAAATAGTTCGGCGGCGTCCTACTCTCCCACAGGGTCCC
>NZ_JBVJPM010000040.1:0-41896 GCF_055582645.1 Streptomyces sp. NPDC107517
CGTGAGACCGCCCCCGCACGATCGAAGTCCCGCTACACTCCCGCCACCCGGCGAAAAGACCAGGTCAGACAGCGAAATCCTGCTGGAGTACTAGCGAGGTACGGCCTCGATGCGAAAGCCGGTGACCACGTCCGGCCGGATGCGCACGACAGCGTTGGTCGCTCGTCCCGCCCACGGAGTGAGCCGCTCGTCGTAGCCGTTCCGCCCCTCGGCATCAGCTTCGAGGCGGGCGTATCCGGTGATGACCACGCTCCACCCGAGCCGGGTCTCGGAGTCGATGACGTCTGCTTCATAGGCCACAACCACAGCGCGAGCGCCGGGATCCGTCAGCAGGGAGCCGAGAGCCGCCCTGTCGTCGAGGCGCACGACGATGTCGTCGCTCTCCACCCGGTGGTCGGCGGGGCGGACCGCCGGCAGGGCATGCTGGGTGAAGACCATGCGTCCGGACGAGACGGAGCCGAGCAGTCCGAGAGCCTCATGGCGGTCCAGTTGCCGTGTTCGCCGGTCCGGCTCTGCGTTCCCTTCGTGGTCAGCATGTGTTCCGGCCGCCTCAGCCTCCAGCACCTCTCCGTCCCCGCTGGTCTCGACGCGGTTGTGCCGTTCGGCCAGCAGCGGCTGGGGCGGCAGCCCGGCATGTACGTCACGGCGCCTCGAAGTGCGATCGCCATCGCCGGAGGAGGGGATGGCCGGCGAGACAATCCGAGTCGCCAGGAGGAGAAAGAGGAGAAAGCTGAGCGACATGGCGAACAAGACCCATACGCTCGCGCCGTGGTCGAACCAGAACATCTCTCCACCCCTTCCCATTCAGGAACACATGGCGCCACCGCAGGCTCCGGCGGCCGGGCCTCCGATAAGAGCCACTGTCCCGCCACCCGCTGTTCCGGACATGAGCCGGTCGGGCCACGCCGGGGGCCGGTCGGCCCATCCCAGAAGCTCTGGCGCCACCACAAACTGAAGAGGACTTGAGCGGAGGCCGTCCTTGCGCACACCGTTCTCCACGCGCGACACCGCCCTGCCAACGGAATACGGCAGCCGGCCGATGGACATGCTCGCGCGGTCAACCACCCCGATGGCACAGGCCTGTCCACCGAAGGCGGTTCGTGCCGACCGCGCCGTCACCCTGGACCTCCGCGTGCCGCGCAGGCAGGCCGTCGTCGAGACTCCGGGCCCCGGCGAGCCGATCGGCCGCCCGTGGATGTTCCAGCCGTACTGCTGCCACGCGGTCGTGGCAGCGCTGACATACGCACGAGTTCGACGTGCCGTTCATACGCCCGTGCCGGCCGCTGGGGCCCCACGGACCGCCTACCGCCCCGGAGCCGATCATGCCCGTATCCCGGGCCACCGTGAGTGACGTCATGTCGCACACCGCCGTCGCCGTCGGTGACGAGGCCTCCTACAAGGAGATCGTCGAGCTGATGCACCGGTGGCAGGTCAGTGCGCTGCCCGTGCTGGAAGGCGAGGGCCGCGTGGTGGGTGTCGTCTCGGAAGCCGACCTCCTCCCGAAGGAGGAGTTCCGACGAGAGGACCCGAAGCTGCCGGAGCAGTGGGACGAGGCGTCCAAGGCCGGTGCCGTGCAGGCAGGAAAGCTCATGTCGAGCCCAGCCATCACTGTCCATCCCGAGGCCACCCTTGCCGAAGCCGCCCGCATCATGGCCCGCAAGGGCGTCAAGCGACTGCCCGTCGTCAACAGTGTCGGCATGCTGGAAGGCGTCGTGAGCCGGGGCGACCTCCTCAAGGTGTTTCTGCGTCCGGACGAGGAGATCGAGGAGGAGATCCGCCAGGGCGTGCTCGGAGAACCGGTGCCACCCGCACGATCGGAGGCCACCGTGCTCGAAGGCGTCGTCACCCTGCACGGCCTCGTCGGCGACCGCGCCCTGGTGCCGTTGCTCGCCCGGGCGATCCGAGCGGTAGAGGGGGTCGTGGACGTCCGGATGGATCTCGAGGCTCCGACGTCCACCGCGCTCGGGAGCTGAGGGCCTGGTTACTGACGATGAGGTGGCCTGTTGCCTCATCCTGTTACTGACGATGAGGCGTCATGTCGCCTAAACCTCATTGAACGGGCGCGTTCCCTGCCTTGCTGGGACAAACGGGTGTGTCCCCGGCCTTTCTGAGACAATGGCCGCAAGGCAAGGGACCGCACACAGACCACCCCTGGGACGCACATGTCCGACGTGAAGGCTCCCGTCACGGAGGAAACCGTCGAGGGACCCGTCAAGGTGTTCCTCCTCGATGACCACGAGGTCGTCCGAAGAGGGCTGCACGACCTTCTGGATGCCGAGCCCGACATCCGTGTCGTGGGCGAGGCGTCCACAGCCGAGCAGGCGCTGGCCCGTGGGCCGGCGCTGCGGCCGGACGTGGCGGTGCTCGACGTCCGGCTGCCCGACGGCAACGGCATCACCGTCTGCCGCGAACTTCGCACCCGGATGCCCGGGCTCGCCTGTCTGATGCTCACGTCGTTCGACGACGAGGACGCACTTCTCGACGCGATCATGGCCGGCGCCGCCGGGTATGTCCTCAAGCAGGTCAAGGGGGCCGACCTCGTCGCCGCCGTGCGCACCGTGGCGACGGGCCAGTCGATGCTCGATCCCGCGACGACCGCTCGCCTCATGCACTCGCTCCGCGACCCCGATACCGCCCGGTCACCCGAAGACGTCCGGCTGGCGACACTCTCCGAACGAGAGCGTGCCGTGTTGGAACTGATCGGCGAGGGACTCACGAACCGCCAGATCGCCAAAAGCCTCTTCCTCTCCGAGAAGACGGTCAAGAACCACATCTCCAGGCTGCTGGGCAAGCTGGGTGTCGAACGCCGCGTCCAGGCAGCTGTCATCGCGGCCCAGGCGCACCAGCAGGACGAGGGCACTCACTGACCGGTACCGGGCTCCGCTCCACCGTCGGCGCCCGCACCGACAGGCACCCACCACACGAGCCGGGTGCCGCCGTCGGTCCCCCGCCCGGCATGTAGTTCTCCGCCCAGTCGCTCGGCCCTCTCGGCCAGGTTGAGCAAACCGCTGCGCCGGCCGTCATCCGGTATTCCGATGCCGTCGTCGCCGACCTCGACCGTCACCACACCCCTTTCCGCCCGGATCAGTACCTCGGCGTGCGCTGCCCGCGCATGACGGGCCACGTTGGTCAGCGCCTCGCCGATGACGGCGATGACTTCGTCGGCCACGGCGGACGGCACGTCGGTTTCGATCAGCCCTTCCATCCGCAGTGCCGGTGAGAAGCCCAACATGCCGGCGGCTTGGTCCATCGCCTGCACCGCACGGAGCCTGAGCGAGGCCGGTGCGCCCGGAACCTCGTGCTCCCTGAGGCCGAAGATGGTCGAACGGATGATCTTGATGGTGGCGTCCAAGTCCTCGATCGCACGGGCCAGGCGCTCCGAGGCCTGCGGGTGCTCGACGAAGCGCTGAGCGCTCTGCAGGGTCATGCCGGTGGCGAAAAGTCGCTGGATGGCAAGATCGTGCAGGTCACGCGCGATCCTGTCGTGGTCTTCCAACAGACTCATCTGCTCCGCGTCCCGTCGGCGATCGGCCAGTTCCAAGGCCAGGGCAGCCTGGTCCGCAAAGCCGGGCAGCGCGGCGACTTCCGTCGCCGCGAATGGAAAGCGCTCTCTCGTCCGTGCCAGCATCAGGACCCCGCTCAGCTTCTCCTTGGTCCCGACGGTCACGGCAACCACGGGGCCGAAACCGTCCCAGCGCTCCGCCTGCGCGGTGACGCGCTCGTCGTTCTGGACGTCCGGGACCGAGACCAGCCCGTCGGCAGCCAGTGCTGCTGCCGCGAGTGTGCCTTCACTACTGGGCAGAACGATGCCTCGGTGTGCTTCTGCACCCTCACCACGCGCCAGGGATCCACGCAGTTCCCCACCCCGGCCGACCACGTAGAAGGCACCCATGTCGGCTCCGGTGATGGCACAGGCCCGCTCCAGCATGCCTTCAAGCACCTGGTGCTCTCCCGATCCGGACAACAGCGCGCTGGTGACGTCGGAGCTGGCAGCCAACCAGCGTTCCCTGAGCTGGACATCTTCGAACAGGCGAGCGTTCTCGATGGCGATCCCGGCCGCCACGGCCAGCGTCGACAAGACCGCCTCGTCGTCGGCGTCGAATTCCGCGCCACCGCGCTTCTCGGTCAGGTAGAGGTTGCCGAAGACATCGTCTCGGACCCTGATCGGGACGCCGAGGAACGAATGCATCGGCGGGTGGTTGGGCGGGAAGCCGTGGGAGGCGGGGTGCTCGGAGAGTTCCGACAGGCGCAGGGGCTCCGGGTGGCGGATCAGCTCGCCGAGGATGCCATGTCCCGAGGGCAGGTCGCCGATACGGGCTCTCCGCTCGTCATCAATGCCCACGGGCAGGAATTCGGCGAGCGTCTTGCCTTCGCCGATGACACCGAGGGCTCCGTACTCGGCGTCCACAAGGACCACGGCCGCCTCGACGATGCCACGCAGCACCTGAGGCAGGTCCAACTCCTGCCCGACCGACATCACCGCCTCAAGAAGCCCCAGCAGCCGATCACGGGTACCGCGGATGTCGTCGATGCGCACCTGCAGTTCCTCGAACAGCTCGTCCAATCGGAGCCGGGGAAGCCTGCCGGTCACGGCTTCTGCGCCGTCCCCGCTCATAGGCACCTCCAGCCGCGCAGGAGGGAGGCTTGCTTCGCGCCTTCACGGTAGTACGCCCCCGGGCAGTTCACCCGGCGTACTGAGGTCACACCTCACCGCAGGCAGGCATGACCTTGCGCACCGTGGACCCGACCACCGCGTCCTGTCCCCGGCGTCGGCGTGCCGTTGTTCCGGGGCACGTACCTCTTCAGGATCCAGAATTTCCGCTGAATGCGCTTCTTGAGATGCGCGTGACGAGGAATCCGGTGACGGCAGCGACTGCCGTACGGGTTGGGCCGGGGCGACCTCGTTCCGGCCGCGTTCAGCCGGCCGCCGCTCGGCTTCGGCCCCTGTCAGACCTGATGGGGCCATGGCTTCTCTGCGCGCCCTTTGGACCGAGGACCCGGGCACGGCTGTGCCGTCACACGACTGGGACGGTGACGACCGGGCAGTGGGCCCGGTGCAGGAGCCCGTGGACGACGGAACCGAGATGCATCCCGCTGTAGCCGCCCGTACCTCGGCGGCCCACGACCACGGCCAGCGCGTGCTCGGCGGCCGTCGCCAGCTCCTCCACCGGATGGCCGACGGGGACCTCGTGCTTGAGCACGACGTCCGGATACTTCTCCGGCCACCCCGCTGTGGTCTCGTTGAGCATCCGCCTCTGGGACTGACGGGCCTCCCCGTCGTGGAGGCGGAACACCGGTGGCTGCCACACGGAGATCGCGCGCAACTGTGCGCCCCGGATGTCGGCCTCCTCGTAGGCGAAGGCAAGTGCGGCCCTGGAGGATTCGCTGCCGTCGATCCCGACGACCAGGTAGGGGGGCCGCTGGGTGACGTGTTCGGCATCTCCGACGACCACCACCGGGCAGGCGGCCTGGGCTGCCACGGGGACGACGAGGGCGCCCGCGCTGAGGAACTCCTCGGTACGGCTCAAGTGACGAGATCCGAGCACGATCATGCGGGCTTCGTGTGACAGCCGACCGAGCACGGAGGCGGGAAGACCTTCCTGGAGATCACCGTCCACCGCAACTTCGGGGTTACGGTCCCGTGCCCACTGCAGACCCGCTTCCAGCGCGCCTTCTCCAGCCTGGCGCAGGGCGATGTGATGCAGCGTGCCGTTGGCACGGTGGCCGTCCCGTTGCGAGGGAACCGCAACGACCAGGCAGAGGCCCAGTCGCCGCCGCTGTGCCTCGTCGACAGCCCAGGCAAGGGGCAGATGGGAGTCCTTGGCCGGGTCGAGTCCGACGACGAGCGCACCGCCTTCGCTGATCTTCTTCACGACTCTCTCCTGAACTGTCGACCGTGGCGCGGGAAGAGAAGCACGGGGCAGTGCGCGTGGTGCACGAGGCTGTGTGTGATGTGCCCGAGGGAGGGACCGATGTGTCCGGGCGAGCGGCGGCCACCCATGACCAGCAGGTCCGCATGGTTCGATGCCTCGACAAGGACTCCGGCCACGGAGATGCTCTTCTCCGCGTTCGCATGAACAGCGAGTCCCGGGTATTCGCCTCGGATCTCTTCGGTAATGGCTCTCAGCCTCTCGACGTACTCGTCAGCGATCTCCTCGATGTTGTCGAGCATGCTCACGATGTTCCCTATCGACTGGAGGGCGTTCCACACGTGGAGCAGCCGCAACGACGCCTTCCGCAGTCGGGCCTCACTCGCCGCGTAGCGTGTGCACTCGAGATCCATCTCGTCTCGGACGGCGGCAAGGACGACGTCGGCGTCCGCCCCGTCCTCAACACCCCGGACAACGATCAGCGGAGTCCTCGCTCCTGCCGCGGTCTTGAGGGCGACGGACCCGAGCATCAGCGAATTGAACCCGCCCAGGCCCCTGTTGCCCACGACGATCGTGCTGTGGAGGCCGGCGGCCCTGTGCAGAGCGGTCACCGGGTCGCGTCGGCTGAATTCGGTCGTGACGTGCAGGTCGGGATGCTCGGTTGCGATCGCACCGGCGGTCTCCTCGAGCAGTTCGCTCCCAGCGCGACGAACCCGTTCGACACTGGCCGCGGAGAGATGAAAGGGCCTGCCATCGGTGTCACCCGCATGCACGAGGTGCAGCGGCCTGCCGCGGCGTGCGGCCTCCGCAGAGGCCCACTGCACCGCGTCACGGGAGGACTGCGATCCGTCGACGCCGACGACGACCGAGCTGGTGTCCGGATCGCGGATGGTCCCTTCCATGGGTTCCTCCTCGCCGAGCGGTGGCGACAGTTACCAAGCTGGCACCGGGTTGCTCGCTTCGAGAGGGCCGCTCAGGGCCGCTTTGGGGGCCGAAGGTCCTATTGGCCCGCGACGTGTCTGCGAGGCTGCGGGCATCCATCTCGCTCGCCGTCCGCAGAGTGTCACCGGTCCGCCCGACGTCGGCGAGGTGTGGCGCGGCAGGGCCGGTCGGTCCCGGACGGGGACGCCTGGCCCCTCCTGTCCTGCATCTGCCCGGGACGACACTGGACGTACGGCGCGCGCATCCGCGCCTGAGCAGAAGGTCCGGCCCTCGGACAGCATGTGACCGTCGGCATCGACGGTTCTTCCGAGAGCCGGGGGCGAGCCGATGGGGCGCGGAAGGTCTCAGAGCGTTCGCGTCCCCCAGTCCCGGAGAACAGGTACCGAATCAGCGCTCTGGAGGACTCATGAAGCACCTGCGCACGGTCGACGACGTCATGACGCGATCCGTCATCTCCGTCAGGAAAGGAGCTCCGTTCAAGGACATCGTGAAAGCCATGCGCCAATCACGAGTCGGCGCCCTGCCGGTCCTGTCCGCTGACGAACGGGTGGCGGGCGTGGTCTCCGAGGCCGATCTGCTGCTCACCGAGCAGGACACGGACGAGACCCGCGCGGTGACGGCAGCACAACTGATGACCGAGCCGGCGGTGACCGTGCCCAAGGACGCCACCCTCGCCAGTGCCGCCCGCCTCATGGCTCACGGCCACCTCAAGCGGCTTCCGGTCATCGACGAGGACGGCGTCCTGATCGGGATCGTCAGCCGGGGCGATCTGCTGAAGACCTACCTCCGGCCGGACGAGGACATCGCGGCCGAACTGCGCGAGATGATCACAACGCACCTCGTCCCGGCGGGCGCGCCACTCGTCCACGTCCATGTGTCCGACGGCGTCGTCCGGCTCGAAGGCTCAGTCGCCGACCCGAAACTCCAGGACATGCTGGTGCGTGTCGCACGCACCGTGCCGGGGGTCGTCGACGTCATCGCTCTGCCGGACGCGGCAATGTCCGCGTGAAGGGGGCGCCAAGGGGCACCGCAGCGTCGTGGACCTGATGACGCCCAGCGCCCTCACCGTTCAGCGCGGGACCGCGATCGAGGAAGTCGCCTGCCTGTTGGACGAGTTCGGCGTCACGGCTGTGCGTCGCCGGGCCCGACTGAACGGTGCTGGATCCGCCCCCGCCCACGATCCGAGTCAACGAGCGTGAACACGGCCACCCCGTGCCGCCACGGTGATGCACACGGTCAGTGACGGGGCAGGCGAAACCACCTCTGCGTTCCCGGAGCCACGTCCATCTCCCGCTCGTCCGGCAAGACGAGGTGGACAGGGCTCAACGACGACGGGGGCACACTGATGCCGAACCGTCCGCGCAGGAACCTGAAGCGAACACCCCGGTGCCCGCGGTAGCAGAAAGTGAATGCGGCGGGCGGTACGTCACCGAGCGGGACAGGGTCTATGCGAAGGCCGGCCGCGCAGGCCTCCAGCCCGACCACACCCCGCTCGACGAGGTCGAGCGTCCCTCCCATGGCGCCCAGGTGGATCCCCTCGCCCGTCGTGCCGCCCTGGATATCGGTGACGTCACTCAGCAGGGCCTCCCGGCAGAACTCCCAGGCGTTCTGGCCTTGTTGGCGGGCGAGCACCCAGCCGTGCACCACGCTGCTCAGCGTCGAACCATGGCTGGTCCGGTCGAGGTAGTAGGAGACAGTGGCCCGCCAGGTGTCGTCGTCCAGGCGGTAGCCGAGCCGTGTGAAGAGCTCGTACAGCTCCGCCGGACGGAAGAGGTAGCCAAGCATGAGGGTGTCTGCCTGTTTCGACGCCTTGTAGCGGTTGACCGTGTCTCCCTCGGCTTCGAGGATCCGGTCGAGCCGGCGGATGTCGGAGTAGCGGGCCCGGTAGGACTCCCAGTCCAGTTCCTCCAGGCTTCCGTATCCCTCGAACTGGCTGATGACACCGCTGTGGAACGGCACGTGGAGCCGGTGGGTGATGTCCCGCCAGCGCTCCAGGACCGCACCGTCGATGCCGAGCTGCCCGAGGAGTTCAGCACGGCGGACACCGGGGAGTCCAGCGGTGAGTTCGAGTGCCCGAGCGAGGACCCACGCGGCCGCCACGTTCGTGTAGGCGTTGTCGTCGATTCCCGGGACATCGGCCTTCGGGTAGGCGTCGTGGTACTCGTCCGGCCCCAGGACACCGCGGATCCGGTAGCGTCGCGACGCGGGATCGTAGACAGCGGCGTCAGCCCAGTAGCGAGCGATGTTCAGCAAGAGGTCGGCACCGGGCCCGTGCATGAACCCGGTGTCGCCGGTGGCCTGACCGTAACGCCAGACATTCCACGCGATGGCGGATCCGACGTGGCGCTGAAGATGTGAGTGGTCGGGCAGCCATCTCCCGGAGCGAGGGTTGAGGTGCAGCGTCTGCGTCTCTTCCCGGCCCGAACCGGCGCTCTGCCACGGAAACATCGCACCGGCGGCCCCGGATCGCCGTGCCGCGTCGCGGGCCGGGGGCAGGCGGCGGTGCCGGTACATGAGCAGCGAGCGCGCCACCTCCGGAAAGTGCAGGGAGAGGTAGGGCAGGACGAAGAGTTCGTCCCAGAAGATGTGCCCCCGGTAGGCCTCTCCGTGCAGTCCCCGGGCCGGCACACCCGTATCCAGGTCCGTGGTGAGCGGGGAAAGCGTCTGCAGGATGTGGAAGACGTGCAGGCGCAAGATGTGTCCCGTCTCTCCGGGAACCTCCAACTCCCCCTCGGACCACAGCCGTTCCCAGGCAGCGTGATGTGTGGTGAGCAGCACGGGAAAACCCGGTGCTCGTGCGGCATGGTCCACGGCTTCGCGCAGCGGATCCGCCGCGGGACGGTCGAGGGATGTGTACAGAGCCGCGGCCTTCGCCACCACGACGGGTCGTTCTTTGGAGATCGGCAGCGTGAGGGTCTGGACGGTGGCCATGTCGGTGCAGGACACCGTCCTCGCTCCGACGGGCAGCGAGAAGGTGCGTACCGCCAGCCCGATACGGATCCGGGACGCCGATGTCGTACAGCCCAGCCACGCCACACCTTCCGGCTCGACACCGACGTGATGGTCTGTGAGATGACGGCCCGCGAGATCGCGATAGCGCTCCACGCCCGTGTTCGAAACGTCTCCGTCGAGGACGGACTCGACGACGAGCGTGCCGCTCCATCCGTACGCGCGGAACACCGTGCACTGGGCTGCGAGGTACGGGTCGCCCATGTGGACAAGTCTCGTGTGCGTGACACCGGTCCGGCGACCGTGCGAGTCCTGGAGAAGCATGCGCCGTGTGAGGGTCCCGCCCCGCAGGTCGAGGGAAACCCTGCAGTGACGGACGGTGGAGTGGTCGGGTGTCAGCCACTCACCCGGCGGTCCTCCGTCCGGCAGACAGCGATAGCGCAGAGCCGTCCAGTCCGGCAGGTTGACCAGGTCCTCATTGGCGACCGAGGCACCTCCCACGGACGAGACGAGCCGGTTGTAGCAGCCCGCGAGATACGTGCCCGGGGAGTGAACGGCATCGGCCACTGTCTCGGGTGCCGAACCCCGCGTGGCGAAGCGGCCGTTGCCGAGTGTGCACAGGGCCTCGACGACCTTCTCCTGCTTGGGGTCGTACTCGCCGAACTCCCATGTCCACGAGGCGGTCACGGCTTGTACCCGCGCACAACGGTCGGCAGCAACGTGAGATCCGCCAGCACGAGGCCTGCCCCGCACGCCGTGAGACAGTCGGTCATGTGCCCGTCGGGCGACCTGTCAACGCCCACGACCAGGCCGAACCTGCCGCGACACCCCGCCTCGACCCCCGCTGCGGCATCCTCCACGACGGCCGTGCTGCCGACGGCCGTGCCCAGCCGTGCCGCCGCTTCGAGGAAGAGCGCGGGATCCGGTTTGCCGGCCAGGGCAAGCCGAGCCGCATCCTCGCCGTCCACCGACGCGTCGAAGTGACCGTCCAACCGGGCCGCTTTCAGCAGGGCGCACGCGTGCCGGGAGGCGGACACTGCCGCACACCGGATGCCCTCGTGCCGCAACTCGTCCAGCGCTGGGGCGACCTCGGGGAAGGGGGCAACGGCCCGGGCGCCGATCGTCCGGGTGAAGAGCCGCTCCTTGTAGGCCGCGACCGCCCACACCGTCTCGGAGCCCGGCAGGTCATCGGGTGCGCCCCGGGGGAGGTCCAGCCCGCGAGCGGTCAGGAAGGCGAGCGCGCCGTCGAAACGCGTCTTGCCGTCGACCAGTTCACGGTAATCACGATCGGCGTCGAAGGGCCGCTGCTTCGCGCCGGGCGAAGCCCACGCGTCCAGGCACGCGTCGAAGGCGGCTTTCCAGGCCTGCGCGTGCAACACCGCGGAGTCCAGCAGGACTCCGTCGGTGTCGAAGACCACGGCGCGCAGCGAAGTCATCGATGCACCACGCGGCGGCCGGTGATCTGGCTGGGGATGACCGACATCCAGTACCTGCGGTCACCGCCCGCCCACGGCAGCGAACGCGCTGTCGCGTTCAGCCGCCGGATCGCTTCGTCGTCGGTGACGCCCGCGGCCTCACCGACGGCCAGAACGCTCCAGCCCTGTTCCATCGCGTCGTCGATGTGGTCGACCTCGAAGGCCACACGGGCGCCGGCCGCGCCGGCCAGCAGCGATTCCCACGAGGTACGGAACGCGATCTCGCTCCCGGCGACGACGTAGTTGACCGGAAAGATGACCGGACCGTCACGGGTGAACACCGCCACGCGGCCGATGCCGTGCGTCGACAGCAGGTGACGGCACTCCGCCTCGCTGAGCGCGACGAGTTCGGCGTCACGTTGAGCCGGCCCCTGGCCGGGCGGTTGCTCGGTCGTCGCTCCGGTCAGTTCGGCGACGGTGGTTCCCAGGGCGTCGGCGATCCGTACGAGTGACCCGCTGCCGGGCGCTGCGGACCGCTCCTCCAGGTAGGCGATGAAGCCGGCGTCCACTCCACAGCGGCTGCCGACCTGCTGACGGGTGAGTCCGAGTTCCTTGCGGCGGGCCGCGATGCGTCGGCCCAGGTCGGTGTGTCCGGCTTCCTGGTCCTCGGCACGGACGGGGTTGGGCGTGGTGCTGGACATGATGTTCACATCCCCTCGTTCGGCAGGGTCACGGTGTTGTGCTGGGGACCGCCCAACGCCACTTTGAGGGCTCCGGTCTCGGCGGCGTGGGAGAAGACGTCGTACGCCTCCTCCATCTGTCCGAGTTCGAAGCGGTGAGTGATCAGCGAAGCGGCCGGCAGCCGCTCGGCCGCCATCATCTTCAGCAGCATCGGGGTCGAGTAGGTGTCGACGAGACCGGTGGTGAGGGTGACGTCCTTGATCCACAGGTCTTCCAGGTGGAGGGTGGCGGGCTTGCCGTGGACACCGATGTTGGCGACGCGGCCACCAGGGCGCACCATGCGCGTGCACATCTCGAAGGCTTCCGGCACACCGACGGCCTCCATGACGACATCGGCGCCGAGCCCGTCCGTCAGGTCCTCGACGAGGCTCTCCGGCTCTTCGTCCGCCCTCGCCGTCACGTCCGCGCCTAGGGACCGGGCCGCAGCCAGCCGGGAATCGGCGAGGTCGATCGCGATGATCCGTCCGGGGCTGTACAGCTGAGCAGTGACGACAGCAGCAAGGCCGATGGGGCCTGCACCGACCACGACAACCGTGTCTGCGGGCCGCACTCCTCCGTTCAGGACACCCACCTCGTACGACGTGGGAAAGTTGTCGGCAAGGAGTACCGCGTCGTAGCTGTCGACGGCAGCGGGCAACGGATACACGGACAGATCGGCGAAGGGCACCCGGACGTATTCCGCCTGGGTGCCGTCGATGGTGTGGCCCAGCACCCAGCCCCCGCCTCCCCGGCACTGGCCGTAGCGCCCTTCGCGGCAGAACCGGCAGCGGCCGCAGGAGGAGATGCAGGAAATCAGCACCCTGTCATCCGGGCGGACGGAGCGCACGTCGTCACCGGTCTCGACGACCGTGCCGACCGCCTCGTGGCCCAGAATGCGGCCCGGGGTCACCTCGGGCACATCGCCCTTGACGATGTGCAGGTCAGTGCCGCAGATGGTGACGGCGTCCACGCGGACCACCACGTCGGCGCCGTCCTTGATGCCCGGGTCCGGAACGTCCTGCCAGGAGGTCTGTCCCGGGCGGTGAAAGACGAGTGCCTTCATGACGGGCCCTTCCCTTCTCGCTCTCCTCGTCCCGTACGGGCCTCTTCGTCCCGTCCAGTACGGGTCACAGCCAGCCTGACTGCCTGCGGCCCGACTCGCATGGGCCGGACGGTCCCCCACCTGGGGCGGCCTGGCCCATCCCGAGCGCCCTGCCGCATCGGACGGTGGAATTCGCCCCCGCCGGAGAGAGGGACACCGCCATGTCCGAGTGGGCCGAGTCCACACAGGCCCCTTCCGCCCGCCACGTCCTGACTGCGGTTCCGGCGGAGTGCGGACCGTCACCGGCAGCACGTTGACGTTCCTGGTCGACGGAGACCGGGCGAGGACCCTCGTCGACTGCGGCCTCTTCCGGCCTCTTCCAGGGTTTCGCCAATCTGCCCCGCCGCAACCGGGGTGCCGGTCGCGGTACGCCGACTCCGGAGTCGACAGCCCGCACACTCCGTGACCACGTCGACCGGGAACTGGGCGGGACCGCCGTCGTACCCCGCTCGGGCGAAGGCGTCCTGGTCCGCTGACCGGGGCCGAACGGTCCCTGCGGTAGGTACCGCGAGGCCCTCCCCAAGGCGCAGTCACGGTCCCAACCTGAGGGGGAAGGCCTGGAGGAAGACATGAGCACGATGAGGAATCTGCTGACCGAGATGTCACCGGAGGTGCGCGAGGCCCTGCTCGCCCACTCTCACCCTGTGGACTTTCCCGCAGAAAGCCGCATCTTCGAGGAGCACATGCGTGCCGACCGGTTCTGGATCATCGAGTGCGGCACCGTCGCACTCGACATGCACGTCCCCGGGCGCAGGGCGGCCGTCGTGGCAACACTCGGACCCGGCGACCTGCTCGGCTGGTCCTGGATGCTCCCGCCCTACACCTGGCACCTCGGCGCCACAGCCACCCACGCCGTCCGAGCCCTGGAATTCGACGCCCGGGCCGTACGCGAACTGTGCGCCGAGGACGCCGTCGTCGGGCGCTGCGTGTCGACAGGTGTCGCCGCGGTGATCGCCGACCGGCTGTCCGCGTCCCGAAGCCGTCTGCTGGACATGTTCGGCCCCTACGCCGGCGTCCGGCCGCTCGCTGACGCTCTCTGAGGACAGAGCCATGCCCTCCACCCCGTACACCGTCGACGACGTCATGACCAGGAGAGTCATCGCCGTAGCCCTCGACGCCACGTTCAAGGAGATCGTGACCGCCATGGAACGGTGGAAGATCACCGCCTTGCCGGTCATCAAGGGCGAAGGCCGCGTCGTCGGTGTGGTCTCCGAGGCAGATCTTCTTCCGAAGGAGGAGTTCCACGAGCATCGCCCCGGTCTTGTCGAACAGATGCGTAATCTCAGCGCGACGGCCAAGGCGGGATCCACACGTGCCGAGGACCTGATGACCGCTCCCGCGATCACGGTCCATCCGGACACGTCCCTCCCTCAGGCAGCACGGCTCATGGCCGATCGCCGCGTCAAGCGCCTTCCTGTCGTCGACGCCGGCGGCACGTTGAAGGGCATCGTCAGCCGCGCCGACCTCCTCAAGGTCTTCCTCCGCTCCGACGAAGAACTCGCCAAGGAGATTCGCGGCACCGTGGTGGACCACCTCTTTGCGATGTCCCGCAGCCACATCAAGGTCACCGTCACCGATGGCATCGCGACACTGGCGGGGCAGGTGCGCGACGGCAATCTGATTCCCCTGGCAGAACATCTCACCCATGCTGTGGAGGGCGTCGTCGACGTGCGCTGCCGACTGGAGACCGAAGCTTCCGCGTGATCGACTTGGCGACACGGGAGTTGCCGGTCCGTCCTGGTCGGGGCGCCCGGCCGGGCGCCCCGAAGCGGGAGCTCAGATGGTCGGGCGTCGCCGGGTCTCCGTGCCGATCGACTTCCCCGTCCGCCCGGCCTCGCGTAGCTCACGCCGCGCAGAGGCGGTTCAACGCACGCGACCCCGAGGTTTCAGCGGCACGGGCGGCAGTTCGGGCGCAGCCAGCGGCTGTCCGTCGTACCCCTTCACTTCCCCGAACCTCGACCCGCTCATCCAGTCCTCCCGGGCCTGAGTGATGTCGTCCTGCGACCGGCCGATGAAGTTCCACCACATAGCACGGAAGCAACGGTTCTTCCCAGGTCAGAGGTATCGGACACCCTCGGCGGTCAGCAAAAGGTCAGCATCGGACGCCGAGGACTCTGCACCCATGGCAACACGCGCACTCGCCCGCGGGATGGGCACCTTCTTCAAAGACTGCGAGCACCCTGAGTCTCGTTGGTCCAAGTGCCCGCACCCGTACAAGATCCGCTACCGGAACGCGGCAGGCAATCAGGCCGAGGAGTCGGGCTTCGCGACCCAGGACGCGGCCAAGGACCGGTTGATGAAGATCTACAACGAGAAGAAGTCCCAGCCGCAGTCCCAGGCCAGGGCAGAGCGCATCGCGAAGTACGGTCCGATGCGGTTCGAGGAGTACGCCAGGGAGTGGAAAGAGGGGCAGCGACACCTCGCAGCATCCTCGATCCGGCACCTCGGCTCACTCTTCGAGCACCACATCTTCCCGGTGCTCGGCAGCCGCAAAATGGCGAGCTTCGATCACAAGGTGGTCGACGGATTCATTCGCGCGATGGAGCGTGCACAGGTGGGCGTGGCCACGCAGTCGAACGCCTTCGACAAAGTGCGCGCGATTCTCCTTGACGCGCAGCGGCTCGGACTTTACGCGGAGAGTCCACTGGAGGGAGTGAAGGCACCGCGGTACGACCCGGCTCGGGCCGTGATCCCATCATTGGATGGGTTGAGGGCACTGCGGCTGGGCGGGGACGATGCCTTCATGCTGCTCGTCGACATGATGAGCGGCTGCGGTCTACGAAACGGCGAAGCCGCCGCAGTCAACGTTAACAACATCGTTGCCGACGATGTCTACCGAGTGCACGAGCAAGTGGTCCACTCCACGGGGAAGTACGGACCTCTCAAGCACCGCAAAGCTGGGACGTATCGAGACGTACCCCTGCCAGCCCGTGTCAAGGCCACGATCGAGTGGTACGCCGACACGTACGGAACGGTCGACGGTTATCTGCTGCGCCAGCCGACCGATGCGACCAAGCCCTATCCGCACTGGGGCCTGTCGAATCAGTGGAAGCGCATCAAGGAGGCAGGAGAGGTGGACGTCCCGGAGAGGATGGTCATCTACGGTTTCCGTCACTTCTTCGCATCGAACTGCCTGGCCAATGGCATACCGATCACGGACATCGCCGAATGGATGGGCCACCGGAGCATCGACGTCACTTTCAAGATCTACCGACACTTGATGCCCGGTTCGATCGGTCAAGCGGCCCAAACTATCGATGCAGCCCTCGCGGCCTGACGCAGTTGTGCCCTGGCCCGTGTGGGGCCAGGGCACAACTCCCGTGGCCGTCAGCCGAGCTTCTGCTGCAGCACCCAGGCCTGGACTTCAGTGGTCTTGAACTGAAGTTTGGCGGTGCGGCCGCGCCCGAACTTATAGGGAACAAGCCCGAGTTTCGGCGCATCACGATAGACCCAGGTTGCGGACATATTGAGATATGCAGCGGTCTGCTTGACATCCATAAACTGTGCGGCCATTGGTTGCCCTCATGGTCTTCTCGGCTGTCCCCTTGACTATGAAGTTGCGGCGCACCCGTCTCGCGTTTCGGCCCCGGGGTCGCCTCCTCACTCTCACCTCTCGGGTCCGGCGAGTTCAAAGTCTCCCTGTGTGAGCGCGCCAAGCAGTCGGTGTTCAGCGATGTCGGCGTAGTGGTGGGACAGTTCGATGCCGATGAACTTTCGACCCTCGCGAAGTGCGATGACTCCGGTCGTGCCTGGGCCGGTAAACGGGTTGAGGACAGTGCCTCCCGGCGTGCAGATCATTACCACTTCCAGCATCACTTCGACGGGCCCTTGAGTGATGTGCACTCGCTCCTCCCTGGGCTGGCTCGCGCTGTAGAGGCCCTTGGTGCCCCAGTCGATGTACTGGCAGGACTGCTTGAGGCGGCCCTTCTGCGGAGGCGAGGATGAGCTGTAGGCCGCCGGCAGGACCTGGCGCGGCATCGCGTCCTGGCAAAGGCCGGGCATTGCGCGGTTCTCTCTTCGGCGATCGGCCGTGTGCGTGATTCCGCTTTGCCGGAATGCTGGACACGTACGTATGAGCCACGCCTGGAGGCCATTAAGGGAGCCTTCCGGGGCGAACAGTGCGGCTGGAGGTTAGCTCTCATTCACGGCCGCACCTAACGTCCCCATCTCGCTCAATGACTGCACGCGCCGGTCAAGGTTCGGGGTCGTTTGGCGCGGCCGGAATTTATCCCTACAGTCCAGCCATGTTCAACGGACCGGGCCCGGCTACGCACCAGTTGAGCTGTGTCAATACGTGTTGCCGCATCCAGGCGACGACACCCTGGCACTCACCGAACAGGCTGCGAATTAGGCAGGAGCGGTTCTCCGTGTGGAGTCTGAGATTACGAAGGCGGCTGGCTGCCGCCTCCGCGAAGGGCGCTCAGGGGAAGGGAGTTATCTGCTGCCGACCCCAGGGCACTGTATTTCCACAAGTCGCTTAATTCCTGCCCGCGCGACGTTGGTGACCTTTCCGACGAGAACGCCAGTGTCGTGCCGCCTACGCGTAAGGAGTTGCTGATGCAGCACGCACCAGCACGCCCTTCACCGGAACCCTGTGCTCCGGTCCACCACTCGACGTATGGCCCGCGACGTTGAAGACGGCCGCAGGAATAGTCGCGGTGGTGGCGCTCGGTCCGCTGCTGTTGATCGCACCGCTCGCTGTCGCCGCAGCTGGTGCCCCTGACGCTCAGGCCGCCTGCCCCGATGGTGATACAGAGGCTTTGGATTCCTCGGCGGTCGCCAAACAGGTGGAGTCGATCCTCAAGGGCGGCGGCAAACGGCTCGCTTCGGTTGCGGGTCTGGACGATCCCACGGAGCAGATCCGGAATGCCAAGTCGATCCAGGCCACGGGCGTCGCCATGAAGGTGCCGACGCGGGGGCAGGTCGTTGCCCTGGCCACGGCCCTGCAGGAGTCGGGACTGCGGAACCTGGACTATGGTGACCGGGATTCGCTCGGTCTCTTCCAACAGCGTCCCAGTCAGGGCTGGGGGATGGCCACTCAGGCCCGTGATCCGGAGCAGGCCTCGACTACCTTCTACGAGGAGTTGCTCGGGGTCTCGGGCTGGCAGTCCATGACCGTCGCTCAGGCCGCGCAGGCGGTCCAGCAGAGCGGCTCACCCGACTCATACGCCAAGTGGATTCCCTTGGCCACAGCTCTGCAGAAGGCCATCGCCACGTCGCTGTCCAAGGAGTCGAAATCCGTGAAGAGTGGCTCCAATGAAACCCAGGACGGGGAGTCGGATTCTCTGCTCTCCGGGTGCGGCACGGGCGAGGACGGGGCCGCGTTCGGTCCGATCTCCACAGGCTCCGTCCCCAAGGGCTACAAGATCCCGACCGCCGCCCCGAAGTCGGTTCGCATGGCTATCCGTTGGGCGCTCGGCCAGCTCGGCACGCCATATCAGTGGGGTGGCAAGTGTTCGGATCCGCACGGTCAGGATCCGATGGGCCGCTGCGACTGCTCGTCCCTGATGCAGGCGTCATACAAGGCCGGCGGAGTCTCAATCTCCCGGACCACGTACACGCAGGTCAAAGAAGGCATGGCAGTTGACGTGGATGCCCTCAAGCCGGGCGATCTCCTCTTCACCCGCGGCACCGCCGAAGTCCCGGAACACGTCGGGATGTTCATCGGTGAGGGCCTGATCCTGCAGGCTCCGCACACCGGCGACGTGGTCAAGATCTCGACCTTCACCGATTGGCGACCGGACGTGCTGGCTGCCCGCCGGATCGTCTGACCGACGCCTCCCCCACTCCTCTCGCTCCACCCTTCCCGGGCTCTCGCGCGCCCAAAACCGTACTGGAGTACCAGTGAAGCTCATGCAGCATGCCCAAATCCTGGCGTACAACCCCGGCGTCAGCCCGAGGGAGGGCGGCCTGCCCGGACTCGATGTTCTGAAGAAGGTCATTGGCAGCATCAACCTGTTCGGCATCATCGCCGTAGTGGGCGCGCTCGCGATCTCGGCGATCGTCTGGGCCTGGGGCCACCACAGTGGCGGCCACCAGGCTGAGGCCAACGGCAAGAAGGGCACCGTCGTCGCGGCCGGCTGCGCGCTGCTGCTCGGAGCGGCCAACGGCATCGTGGCGTTCTTCTCGGCGATGGGGACGCAGGTCCACTGATGCCGAAGAAGCCATTTCCCTCCTCTGGCGAGCGAACGCATCAGGCTCCGGCCTCGGTTCTGCGCCGCGCTGCGATCGGAGGTGTCGTCCTCGCTGTGCTGCTGACGGTCGCCGGGCTCCTCGCTTACGTCACGCGTCCGGAGAGCCCCGCTTCGGCCAGTTCCGCCCCGGCTCCGCCACCCTCCTCGACGTCGGCCTCCGCGCCCGCCGCTCCGCACGCAGATTCGGCGGTCGCCGGACCGCCGAAGACCAGCGATCCGATCGTCTTCGGCAAGGCCGCCACCAAGGTCCTGTGGACGTACGACACCCGATCCTCCTCCCAGGCCGAACACCTGGCCGGGCTCAAACAGTGGATGACCAGCGAGAAGAAGTACGCGGACTGGATGTCCGTCACGAACCAGGTACCCAGCCTCGTGCTGTGGTCACGGATGCACGACAACCAGCAGCACGCGAGCGCCACCGTCGGCGAGGGTCACTTCCCGCAGGCGTTCAGGACGGCCCTCGCCCAGGATCCCGGCGCGATCATCGAGGCGTACGTCTACGCCGTCACGGTCACCGGCAAGCAGTCCATCGCTTGGAAGGGCTCAGGCGCCGGGGCCGAGTCCCGCTCGACAACGCTCGCCGTCCAGTGCCGGCCGCACCAGAACTGTGCCCTGGTCGGGGTCCTGCCGAGCGTCGCGCCGTGACCCACCCCTACAACTCTCGAAACGAGGTGACCTGATGGGGGCATGCGACCTTCCTCTGATGAACACGGTGTGCTCCACCGTGGACGGTGTCGTCGGCGCGACCGGCGAGGCGGTCACAGACGGAATCGGTGCCTGGATCGCCAAGTCGATGGGTGAAATGGCACAGGCAGCAGCTGATCTGGCGTCGAAGGCCGTCGATCAGACGACGGGCATCAACCTGAACGCCGAGTGGTTTCGCAACAACTACGAACTGATCCTGCCTATCGGCCTGATCCTGACCGTGGGGACGTTCTGTCTGCAACTCACCCGCGCCGCCTGGCGACGGGACGAGCGAGCCCTCGGCCAGGCGGTTTACGGCACCGTGGCCGGAGTCCTGTTCGCCTTCGCTGCCATCGCCTGCACTACCGTCGCGATCACCGTGGTCGACGCGCTCAGTGCGGGGCTGTTCAAGGCTGCCAACAGTTCGGTGGACGATGCGGTGCGCCGCGTCATCAAGGTCAACGAACTGGGGCCGATGTACGGCCTAGGCTGGGCCATCCCCTCTCTGATGGCACTCGGCTGCGCGGTGGGCGCCTTCCTTTACTGGGCAGTCATGGTGGCCCGCAAGGTCGGCATCCTGGTGCTCGTCACACTGGCCGTGTTCGCCGGGGCCGGCGGTGGCTGGGAGGTCGCCAAGCGGTGGCGGCGTGGGTGGATCGAGGCCACCAGTACCCTGATCGTCTCCAAGCTCCTGATGACGATCGTGTTCCTGTTGGGCGTCTCGGCCATGGGCAAGTCCGACGCCAACGACGGGCTCAGCGCCCTGTCCGATGCGCTCGCGGGCATCGTCGTGATGGTCCTCGTCATGCTCTGCCCGTATGCGACGTACAAGTTCGTGCACTGGGCAGCCGACGGCGGTGGCCATGACGACGTGCACCGCTCCGGTGTCGCGGGCATGGCGGTGGCCGCTGGCGCGGCCAAGACCGCAGGTCAGCTCGCCATGCAGGCCGGTATGGGGATGCGTGCTCCGCAGGGTCCGGCGAAGGTGCCCGGCCAGGGACCGGACGGTATTGCCTCCGGGATCGATCCGACCGGCGGCTCTGGCGCAGATGAAAAGCCGAACCAGGCCCACTTCCGCCTCGGCGAGGACCCGAACGCCTCCGGCGACAAGGGTCGGGCGCTGATCCGCCGCCCTCCCACGGACGGCGACCGGGGAGTACCTCTCATCCAGCGCCCCGGCCAGGGTTCCGCGAGCGACTCGGCTCCAGTGGCCTCGGCACCAACGCCACAGGGTGCCTCCGTCGCACCGCCGCGGATCGCGCACCAGGATCCGCCAGCACCGCGACACATCGGACCTGCGCCGCAGGGCGGTGCCACCCCGCAACGGTGGGTCTATCCCGCGCCGCCGGGTGATTCAGGCTCATAGCCCGTAGCTGACGGGGCGGCCGGAGTCCCAGTCCCGCCGCCCGCCCCTCCCCCCTTCCTTCGCCTCACGTTCCAAGGACGGCTTCGCCATGCAATCCGACTCTCCTCACCCCGGCGGTCCGACCACCGTGAAATTCCCACACCGCTCACGCCGCGGCGTGCTACTCGGCCTCTCGGCCCCGCAGCTGATCCTCGTCGCGGTCACCGGCCTGCTCCTGCTCGCGGCGCTGCTCTCAGCTGGCGTAACCGGGGCACTCAAGCTCATACCGCTGTGGGCTCTGGCACTCTCGACAGTCTTCATGCGCCACCGTGGGCGCTCGCTCGCCGACTGGGCGCCGATCGTGGTCCGATACGCGCTGCGTCGCTTCCGGGGCCAGCTGGTCTGGCTCACCCGGCCCGCGACCCGGCCACAGCGCGAGGGCCTGCTCCACCTTCCCGGAACGGCTGCATCGCTGCGCGTGGCCACCGGTCCGGACGGCCGCTTCGGCGCAGTGCACGACCCGCACGAGGGCACCCTCACCGCCGTGGTCAAGGTCTCCTCCCGCGCCTTCGCCCTGCTAGACCCTGCCACCCAGACCAGCAACGTCTCCGGCTGGGGCCGCATGCTCGCCGCCCTCGCGCGCACCGGGCACATCGCCCGCGTGCAGGTCCTGGAGCGCACCGTCCCCGACTCCGGTGACGCGCTGAACCGTTACTGGAATCAGCACGGCGATACGCAGTCGCCGCTGGCCGGACCCATCTACCGTGACTTGCTGAGCGCCGCTGGTCCGGCCGCCGCCCCGCACGAGGCATACGTCGCCCTCGCCCTCGACCTCAAGGCGGCCCGCCGCCTGATCAACCAGGCCGGCGGCGGTCTCACCGGCGGCTTCGCCATCCTGGCCCAGCTCACCTCCACCTTCGACCAGGCCGCCCGCAACTCCGGCCTCATGCCAAGCAAATGGCTGCACGCGAACCAGATCGCCGCCGTGATCCGCACCGCGTATGACCCCAAGGTATCGGCCGCCCTCGACCAGTGGTCCGCCTCGGGACGCCCGCAAGCCGACCCGGCTGCCGCTGGTCCCGTCGTCCTGGTCGAGAAGGCCGACCGGATCCACACCGACTCGGCCCACCACGCCACGTTCTGGATCGAGAACTGGCCGCGCATCGAGACGTCGCCCGGCTTCCTGCACCAGCTCCTGTTCACCTCCGGCGTGCGCCGCACCCTGTCGCTGACATATGAGCCCAAGGGACTGGACTCAGCACTCAAGGACGTACAGCGCAAGAAGGCCACCGTGATCGCGGACGCCGCCGAGCGAGCCCGCAAGGGGCAGGTCGATTCCGAGGAGGACTCGGTCGAGTACGCCGACATCAAGCAGCGCGAACGCCAGCTCATCGCCGGGCACGCTGATGTCACCCTCACCGGCCTGCTCACCGTCAGCGCCGACAGCGCCGAACAGCTCAACGCCGCCTGCGCCGCGATCGAGACCGCCGCCGTCGCCGCGCTCATCGATCTGCGCCCGCTGACCTGGCAGCAGGCCGAAGCCTTCACCAACGCCGCCCTGCCACTCGCCCGCCCGTAGCGCACCCCAGCACCACCGACCGCGCTCAACCGAAGGGCACCATCATGCCGACCGAGCCCCCTGCCCGAACTGGCGGAGGACTTCGTCCCGTTCGCCACCGCCGCGCTCGACTTCCACCAGGCCATCAACATGCCCGTCGCCCCGGTAGCTGCCAGCCGCACCGAACTGGACACCTTGCACGCCCACGTGATTGCCCTGTATGGGCTGCTCGACGCGCACGCCGTGCGCACCGCCGCCGTCGACGATGCCGAGGGCGATCACCTCAGGGCCTGCCGGATCCGGCAGTGGCAAGCAGCCGAACACCTCCACGCAGCCTTCCACGCGGCCCCGCACCCAGGCGCCGGTCGCCCCACCCCCGAGGCGTGCAGGGCCCGACTGCCCGAGGGCGCGCCCGAACTCACCGTGTGCCAGCGCCATCTGGCGGCCTCCGCCCGAGTTCGCCGCGCCCACACCCCGGCCGACCTGCGAGACCCCTTCACCGGCCTCACCCGGCACTGACCACCAGGAGCACCAGGCCATGTCCTCCCGTACTCGCGCCTCCGCCAGCCCGCTGTTCGTTCCCCGCAAGAGCGACCGCCGTACGGCCCGCGCCGCCCGTAACCAGTTCGCCGCCGCCCGCGAGCTGGCCCGCAATGCCGCCCGCCCCGACGGCCGCAAAACTCAGGCCGGGACCGACCCCGACCTGCGTGCCACCTACCCGCCCGCCGGGCGCCCCGGTCCTGCCTCCGCCCGAGGTGGCCGACTCGAACTCCCCGCCCATCGGATGACGACGGCGACCGCCTCGGGCGCCTATCCCTTCCTCGCCGAGGGCGGCCTCGGTGCCCAGGGCATCTACGTCGGACGGGACGTGCACGCGGAAGCGGCGTTCACCTACGACCCGTTCGCCCTGTACGGACGGCTCGACGGCTTCACCAATCCCAACATCCTGCTCGCTGGGGTCATCGGCATGGGCAAGTCCGCGCTGGCGAAGTCTCTGGCCGTACGAGCTGTGGCCTTCGGCTACCGCATCTACGTACCCTGCGATCCCAAGGGCGAATGGACCATCGTCGCCCAGGAATTGGGCGGGCAGACCATCGCACTGGGGCCCGGGCTCCAGGGCCGGCTGAACCCGCTGGACGCGCCCGTCAAGCCGTCCGGTGTCAGCGAGACGGACTGGGCCGGAGAGGTCCGTAAACGGCGCCTTCTCCTGCTCGGCTCCCTCGCGAAAACCGTCCTGCGGCGCGACCTGCACCCCATGGAGCACACCGCACTCGACGTGGCACTCGACCAGGTGGTTACGCATGCCGACGCCACGGGGACCACACCACTGCTCGGCGAAGTGGCGTACGTACTCGGCTCCTCCGAACGCCTCGACGGTGCGCTCGGGGAACTGTCGGGGCGCCTTGGGCAGGCAGCCGAGGACCTGGCGCACGCCCTGCGGCGCCTCGTCCACGGCGACCTGGCCGGCATGTTCGATGCCCCCTCGACCGTGGCCTTCGACCCGGCCGCGCCGATGCTCTCCATTGATCTGTCTCGCCTGGGCGGCGCTGGTGATGATACGGCTCTCGTCCTGGCGATGACCTGCGCCTCGGCATGGATGGAGTCCGCGCTCGCCGACGCCACCGGCGGACGGCGCTGGGTAATCTACGACGAAGCCTGGCGGGTGATGCGACATGTCGCCCTGCTGGAGCGCATGCAGTCCCAGTGGAAACTCAGCCGAGGGCTCGGCATCGCCAACATGATGGTCATCCACCGCCTGTCCGACCTGCTAACCGCGGGCGATGCTGGCTCCCGTAGCCGAGCGCTGGCCGAAGGACTGCTCACCGACTGCTCCACACGGATCATCTACCGTCAGGAAGCCGACCAACTGGGTTCCGCTGCCTCACTGCTGGGCCTGACCGGGGTCGAGACACAGGCGGTCTCCGCACTGACCAAGGGGCGCGGCCTGTGGAAGGTCGCGGGTCGATCCTTCATCACCCAACATCTACTCCACCCACGGGAACGCGAACTGTTCGACACCGATGCCCGTATGCACGCCAAAATCTCTGAGTTCACGAAAACTGAAGCGCCGTTGCTGCCTCTCCGGCGGCGGGAGGTGCACTGATGAGTGCAGGTGAGGTGCTGGGTTCCTATCGGCTGGCTCTGCCTACGACAACGCACAGCGCCGGTTCACCGTTCCGAGAGGCACTTGGCGAGAGGCGAAATCGATCTGCCTAGCAGTCATATCAGCCGGTCGTGCACCCCATCAGTCGCCGACAGGTATCACCTCGTCCTGCCCTCAATCCAGCGCAGCCAAGAGGCGGGCTCGACGCGGACATCCGCGACGGCCTGGGCGACCAGCTGGGCGCACTGCTCGTCCATCTGGAGGGCCGCCTCGTACGTAGACGCTGTGCCGTACTGGCAATTCAAATTGAATATAAAGCAAATTATTCGATGTGGATCGCCCCTTGTCCTCAGCCGCGCGTCGAGGTAGGTGGGTAACGGGCTTCGGGTGGGGGGGCAGTTGCGCCGTGTCGACATCAACTCGGTGTTCGGGACAGAAGCCGCACGCAGGTTGAGCGCGGCATCGCGCGGATCCGCCTCCCGCCGCGCCGTTGCACGATCACTCGACAAGCGGCACGAGGAGTCACTACCCCGCACGGAACGAGATCGAGGCGATCCGGGTGATGTCCTCCTCGGTGACGTCCTTCGCGAAGATCTCGTCGAGACGTCTCTGGTCAACGAGGTGGCCGTCCTCCATCACCACCAGTCCGGAACCCTTCGGGTTGTTCGGCGCCTTCAGCACGACCTCACCGGGCCGCTCCTTGAGGGCGGTGACCATCGTCCTCATCCAGGAGATGAAGGTGGGAGTGATCGGGTATTTGGCATGGGCCTGGAAGATCGCGTCAATCTTCTGCCGGTTGGTGCCGATGGCGAGCTGCGTCATCATCTTGTCGACCGACGAGACCCAAGAGTCGAGCGTGCTCTCCTGCATGTTGGTGCCACCGAGGTACGACTGGGTGCCCAGTTCGTCGCCGCTGAACAGGTATCGCCCGTCGATGTCGAGCAGCACTGTGGCGAAGGGAGTGTGGCCGGGGGTACTGATGCACTGGAAGCGCCGGTCCGCGGCAGTGAAGATCTCACCGTCGCCGAGCTCGTGGACGCGGTTCTCCAGTCGGCCCTTGAGGTCGGTGTTGATGTCGTACGTCGAGCCCTTGGAGCCGACGCGAGTGAAGACCTCGCCCTTCGGCACGTAGACCTGCTTGAGCTCGGAGGCCTCGAAGTACTCCAGGTTCGCCCAGTGGTCACCGTGGGCGTGGGTGACGTAGACCGACAGCTTCCGGGTGCCGATGAGTCGACGCACCCGGGCAGCCAGTCCGGCGCCGTTGAACAGACCCGTGTCGATCAACAGCGCGTCGGTGGCACCGACGTACAGGTAGGGCGTCTGGACGTCGGTGTCGGGCAGCATGTAGAAGTCGTCCTTGTAGCGGACGGTCAGGTACTGCGTCACGACGGACGTCGCCTTCTGCAGGGACGTGCCGATCAGGTCGTATCCAAGGAATCCGGGCGATGCGACGTGGAACGTGAGGGTGGCCGAGCCTTCACGGGCGATGCAGTTCATCGTCGGCGAGGACGTGTCGAAGGTGAGCGTCAGGCCCTCGTCGAAGTCGAGCACCTTGTCGACCAGAGTGTGCATGTCGGCGACGTACGCGGCGTCGACGGTGTTCCCCTCGCTGTCGAACACCCGTGGGTCGTCCAGACCCTTCACCAGGGCCGCGACCTTGTGCACCGAGGACTTGAACGCAAGGAGCCGGAAGTAGGACCGGCCCCAGTCGAGGTACCTGTCTGTGTTGCCCTCCACGACCGCGCTGCCCGCGCCGATGCTCTCGCCGGTGAACGCCAGTCCGCTTGCTGTGTCGATGTACCCCACGGTGTCGGTGAGGGTGACCTTGTCCACCGGGAAGCGGGTGCCTATGAGCGACTGTGCTCCGGTCAGCGACACCACGGAGACGGTTCGGTGGCCGAGGTCGTAGGAACGCTCATAGGCCGATGCCGTGTTGACGTAGACGATCTTCTTCTCGTTCGTTCCACGGGGAGGGTTCGCGATCGGCGCCATGTCGGTGCCGCCGGATCCGGTGGCGATCGCCAGGGACCGGCCGACGCCCACCAGCAGATAGCCGGCCACCGCGCTCTGGTCGAGCACCTTGTACGTGTCGGCCGCCACCCGTTCGAAGCGGTAGGCGCGGGGGCGCCTCTGTCCAGAGCGGGCCGACGACTCGGTGCCGGCATCGGCAGCCACGGCCTGGCCCGACGCTCCCACGAGCGCTCCCGACACGGCCAGCGTCGACACCACGAAGGCGCGGCGTCTGAGGTGACCACAGCAGTCGTCGCCGGTCGGCTCTTCGGAGACGCCCATTCGCGGATCCGTCATGTCTTCGTCCTCCTAGCAGGCCTAACAGGCCACTTGGGCACGAAAAAAGACCTGAGACGCATGTTCTGCGTCTCAGGTCTTGCCTCGTGACCGAAATCAACGAGTAACAATCCTGGAGGGCTCTCGCCCAAGTACCGAGCGACAGTAACCCCGTGGGTTGCGGGTGACAAGAGATCAGCCGAGACCCGTGTCGGGAAGGTGCGCTGCGGGGTCCGCGCGGCAGCGGTCTCATCGATGTCGAAGTCGGTAAGGATCGCGTCCAGCAGGTTGGTGGTCCCGACGGCGGGCACCGCGCTGCGTCCGGCAGACAGAGGGGCCCGCACCACACGTGCTGCCGCCCCCGGCCGCCTCATGGATCGCCTCGGTCACCTGCCCGACTCGACTTGCCTTCTGCTCGTCGCTGCCAGGGCGGGGGAGTACTCGATGCTCACGTGCGGCATGGTGGTGTCCTCTCGTTCGCCGAAGAAGTCCCCTCAGGCCGCGGTGGCGTCCAGGTCCCGTTCGAGCAGCGCGCTCAGTTCGTCGAGCACGCGCTCGGCGTCCGGACCTTCGGCCGACAACAGCACCTCGTCGCCCTGCTGCACATCGAGCCGCATGACGCCGAGGATGCTCGCCGCGTCCACGATGACATCTCCCTTACTGATCCGTGTGGGCACCGGGCTGGCCGCAGCCGCCTGGGAGAACAGGGCTGCGGGCCGGGCATGCAGGCCCGACGCGGATGCGACGACGACACGACGTTCCGGCATGGGGTGATCCTTTCGTGAGGGGCTGTCCAGCAGCGGGATTGCCGGGCAACAAAAAAGACCCGGAACGTCCATCACCTGGAGTTCCGGGTCTTGCCTGAGCGCGCCAGTAACAATCCCGAGATCCCGACTGTACCCCAGAGCCTGTCGGTGCGAGGGGTTGCGAGGGGTATGGACAGACGCAGCCGGCGAGGTTAAAGTCCGCCGCCAGGACGTGAAGTCCTTGTGAAGCCGGGATTGTTACTCATCGCAGGCAAGACCCGGACTTCGGCGCATCCAGTCGTACTTGGAGCATCCGCCGAGGTCTGGGTTTTTTTGTTGCCTTCTTACGGAATCTCTTGCTCCGGTTTGCCGGTGCTTCAAGGAGGAAGCAACGTGAAGTACCAAGAGACAGCGGTGGGCGTCCTCAGCGGCGTCGGCGGCGAGTCGAACGTGAAATCACTGGAGCACTGCGCCACTCGGTTGCGGTTCGCGCTCGTGGACCCCGCGAAGGCGGACACCGACACGGTCGAGTCCCTCCCGGGCGTCATCGCCGTGGTCGAGAAGGGTGGCCAGTACCAGGTCGTCATCGGCAACCGGGCCAGGGACGTCTACGCGGAGATCGGCAAGATCTCCCGGCTGACGTCGGCCGACGCACCGACGACTGCGGGCGGTTCGGGCACGCTGCTCAACCGAACGATCGACGTGGTCACCAGCATCTTCACACCGCTGCTGTGGATTCTCGCCAGCACAGGCCTGCTCAAAGCGCTCCTCGCACTGGGCGTGAAGATCTGGCCGTCCTTCGGAACCACGACGACGTACTCGATCCTGTTCGCCGCCGATGACGCGATCTTCCAATTCCTGCCGATGTTCCTCGCCGTGACCGCGGCCAGGCGCTTCAAGGCCAACCAGTTCACCGCGCTCGCCATCGCGGGGGCCCTTGTCTACTCGGCGACGATCGGGGTGATACCCGGAAAGAACGGCGCGAGCCTGACCCTCAAGGCGTTCTCCGACGGCGGCGGGGACCTGCACTTCCTCGGCATCCCGGTCGTGATGGCCACCTACCTGTCGTCGGTGATCCCCGTGATCCTCGCGGTGTACGCCCAGTCGCACATGGAGCGGCTGCTCGACCGGGTCCTGCCGGACTCGGTACGCAACTTCTTCACCCCGCTCATCGTGGTGGCGGTCCTCGTGCCTCTGACCTTCCTCGCCATCGGCCCACTCGCGGACTCCGTCGGCAACGGACTCTCCGACGGCGTGGACTGGCTGTGGGACCTCTCTCCCGCGGTCGGCGGCGCGATCGTGGGAGGCTTCTGGGAGGTCTTCGTCATCTTCGGCGTCCACTGGGCCTTCATCCCGCTTATGGTGCAGGACTTCTCCACGAGTGGCGTCATCGAGCTCCTCGCCCCGATCTTCCCGGCCGTCCTGGCCCAGGCCGGTGCCACCTTCGCCGTCTTCCTCAAGACGCGCAACCGTGACCTCAAGGCCGTTGCCGGGCCCTCGACCATCTCGGCCCTCCTCGCCGGCATCACCGAGCCCGCCATCTACGGCGTGACGCTGCGCCTCAAGAAGCCCTTCATCTATTCCTGCGTCGCCGGCGCGGTGGGCGGCGCGATCGCGGGTGCCAGTGGCTCCGCCCCCAACTCCTTCGTGCTCGCCGGCGGCCTGACGCTCAGCGCCGCGGTGGACGTCGGCAACTTCTCCGTCCTCGTCATCGGCAGCGCGGTCGCCGTCGCCTTGGCCTTCGCCCTGACCTACTTCGTCGGCTTCAAAGACATCCCGGCGGCCACCGTCACCGGTCCGACCGACAGCAAGGACAAGGAAGCGGAACCCGCGGCCGAGGCGACGCCCGCCGGTTCCGGTACGACGACGCTCACCCGGACCGCCACGCTGGAGGTGCTCACCCCGGTGGCCGGCGCCGTGGTCGCCCTCAAGGACCTGTCGGACAAGGTCTTCTCCTCCGGCGCCGTGGGCCAGGGCGCGGGGGTGATCCCCTCCGAGGGACTGGTCCGTGCTCCTCTGGACGCCACGGTCGTCACCGCGATGCCGCACGCCTACGGTCTGCGCACCGACGACGGTGTCGAACTGCTGGTGCACATCGGCATCGACACGGTCCAGCTCGACGGGCAGCACTTCAGCCCCGCCGTCACCGAGGGGACCCGCGTCCGTCGCGGTGACGTCCTGGCGGAATTCGACCCCACGGCGATCCGCCTCGCGGGGTACGACCCCGTCACCGTGGTCGTCGTCACTGCCACGGCAGACTACGGCGAGGTGACCGTGGCGTCCTCCGCCGACGTGGACGCCGACGACCGCCTCCTCCTGCTGGCCCCGTGATCCCTGCCTCATCCCCTGGAGCAAACAACGTGAAGCACACCGACCCGCCGCCGATGCGACCCGGCTTCCTGTGGGGCGCCTCGACCTCCGCCTACCAGGTGGAGGGCGCCTGGGACACGGACGGCAAGGGACCCTCTGTCCAGGACGCCAGGACCGAGTTCCCCGAGGGGACCACGGACTACCGAGTGGCCAGCGACCACTACCACCGCTATGCCGAGGACGTCGCGCTCTTCGCCGAACTCGGACTGAAGGCGTACCGGTTCTCCGTCGCGTGGACCCGTGTCGTCCCCCACGGCGACGGGGTCCCGAACCCAGCCGGCATCGCCTTCTACCACCGGCTGATCGACGAACTGCTCGCCCACGGTATCGAGCCGATCATCACCATGTACCACTTTGACCTGCCGCAAGCGCTGCAGGAGAAGGGGGGCTGGGGTTCGCGAGCCACGGTCGACGCGTTCGTCCGTTACGCCGGCATCCTGTTCCGCGAGTACGGCGCCAAGGTGCGGTACTGGCTGACCATCAACGAGCAGAACATGATGATCCTGCACGGCGCGGCGATCGGGCTGGTCTCGGCCGGCTCGGAGAATCCCCAGCGGGAGCTCTACCAGCAGAATCACCACATGCTCGTGGCGCAGGCCAGGGCGATGGCGCTGTGCCATGAGGTCCTGCCCACGGCGAGGATCGGCCCGGCGCCGAACATCGCCTGCGTCTACCCGGCGTCGAGCACGCCGGAGGACGTCATCGCCGCGGCCGACTTCGCCGCCCTCCGCAACTGGCTCTATCTCGACGTCGCCGTACACGGTCGGTACAACCCGACGGCCTGGGCCTGTCTGACCCGCCGCGGTCTGACACCGGACTTCGCCGAGGGCGACCAAACGGCTCTGGCCGCGGCCCGTCCCGACTTCATCGCGTTCAACTACTATGCCTCCCACACGGTGGCCGCACCCTCGGAGGACGGCGAGGACGTCGGTCACACCGAGGACCAGCAGATCGCGATCGGTGAAAGCGGTGTCTACCGGGGGACGAAGAACCCGAACCTTAAGACCAACGCCTTCGGCTGGGAGGTCGATCCTGTCGGATTCCGGACGACGTTCCGCGAGATCTACGACCGGTACCGGCTGCCGCTCTTGGTCACCGAGAACGGGCTGGGCGCGTTCGACACGCTGGAGGACGGCGATGTCGTCCACGACCAGTACCGGATCGACTATCTCGCGGACCACGTCCGGGAGATGCAGCGGGCCGCCGCCGAGGGCGTGGACGTCATCGGCTACTGCCCCTGGTCGGCGATCGACCTGGTCTCGACTCACCAGGGCTCGTCGAAGCGGTACGGCTTCGTCTACGTCGACCGCGAGGAGTTCGATCTCAAGGAGCTGCGCCGCGTCCGCAAGGACAGCTTCCACTGGTATCAACAGGTCATTGCGCGTAATGGAGTTCCGGCACCGTAGCCGTGCCGGTCTGGCGCTGCCGGTCCGTCGTGCGACGAAGGAGCCGCGCGTGAGAGTCATCAAAGTCATCAACAACAATGTGGTTCTGGCCTCGAACGACTATGAAGACGTCGTCGTCCTGATGGGGCGTGGCCTCGGTTTCGGCGTCCGGGCCGGAGACTCTGTCGCCGACGAACGCGTCGAACGCACCTTCGTCCCGACGGCCTGGCAGCCGCCGGAACACATCGCGGCATTCCTCGAACAGATTCCCGCCGGGCATCTGGCGGTCGCGGAGGAGATAGTCCGCCTGGGGCGGGCGGAGCTCGGCGAGCATGTCGGGAACCATGTGGTCATCCCGCTCGCCGATCATCTTTCCTTCGCGCTGCGCCGCGCGGAGCAGGACGTGGAGATCGCCTACCCGCTGCGCGGTGAGGTGCTCCACCTGTACCCGAGGGAGGTCGCCCTCAGCCGGCGTGCGATCGCTCTCACCGAGGAGCGGCTGGGCCTACGGCTGCCCGATGTCGAGGCGATCCCACTGGCGCTGCACTTCGTCAACGCGCAGTTCGAGTCCCCGGATCTGTCCAAGGTCGTGGGGCTGACGGAGACCTTCACGATCGTCCTCGCCGAGATCGGCACCTTCCTGGGGCTGTCCCTAGACGAGGACTCCTTGGAGGTGTCGAGGTTCATCACCCATCTGCGCTACTTCGCCCGCCGCCACGAGGGAGGGGAAAGCGCCTCCGACTCCTTCTCCTCCCTCTACAGCAGCCTGCGTGCCACCCACTCGAGGGAGGTGGACTGCGCGGAGCACATCGGGACCGTTCTCCGCGAGCGCTGCGGGTGGGCCGTCGGGCAGGACGAGGTGCTCTATCTGGCCCTGCACATCAGCCGCCTCGCTGCGGGAGCGAAGGCGTCATGACCGCCCCGGCCTCCGCCGCCGTCCCCGGACCGGCCTTCGGCGAGCAGGTGCTCCGGCTCGTGGGTGGTGCCGGCAACGTGGCCGCGCTGACGCACTGTCTGGCGCGGCTGCGGTTCGTCCTGCACGACGACGGTCTGGCAGACGACCAGGCCCTCGAACAGATTCCTGAGGTCGTCATCGTCGTGCGGCAGAGCGGTCAGCTGCAACTGGCGCTGCGTGTCCCTGTGCCGACTGCCTGCGCGGTCGTGCGACGTCGTCTCGACGGCGGCGACCCTCAGGGGAAACCGCCGGGTCGGAAAGACTCGCCCTGAGCAGATACAGGCACCGATGCCGAAGACACCCGCAGACCTCTTCCAGGCGGCAGTTCACACACCGTCCGGAAAATCCGCCCGACCGGGCCGCCACCACTTCGGCCGGCTTCACCGCGCTCGGGAAAGCGATGCCGGCCCACTTTGCGAATCATGGAACGCTGGGTCCAGACCTACCACCCCTGGCCTTCGCCCAGACCCCACCGCATGTGAAGCCCGGGCTCCATCACTTCATGTTCGAGGTGGCGGATCGGTCGGCGGGCACGTCCGCGGTGCGGTGCGGAAGCTGTCCCGCTTGTCCGAGCGCAGGTAGAAGCCCGCGGTCTGGCAGTCGCGAACACCGCGATGAACTTGCGCCTGCAGAAAACCCCATCCGTGCAGTTCAAGCGGCGTACGGGACCCCCGCCGCGTCGAGGCCGCGGAGCAGTAAGTCGAAGCGCGGGTTCACGTGGGTGAAGGTCCGCACCGCCCCGGCGCTGGTGTGATCGTGCCGCTCAGGGTGAAGCCGAGCACGTCGAGGTAGAAGGCGCGCATCGCGTCGATGTCGGCAGCGCGACCCTACGTGACCGAAACCAAGGTCACGACCGTCTGGACCACGGGTGATGAACCGGGCACCGGTCGGCGAGACGAAGGGTTGCGCCGGCACGCGGCTCCAATGTCGGCGTCGGCCAGGATCTGGTCGAAGAGGGCGGGATACTTCGTGTCCGGTCCCAAGTACCAAACGGTGGCGTTGGCGTCCGCCAGGTCCATCGCCAGGTTCCGGGCCGCCTGGGCGACCCAGGCGGCGGTGGGGTGGCCGGCGAAGGCTACCAGCTGCCCGGACGCCGACCATCACGACGTCAAGGTGCGCCATCCCGGGGATTGCCTCTCGGAGCATGTCTTCGAGCTGGGAAACCATCGTAGGCTGGCGGGCGACCCCGGTGATGAGAACTGTGTCCCGGGCCCGGCCTCGAGCAGGTCGGTGCAGCGGTCCTCGCGAACGTCGTCGCCCTGCGCAACGCCTATGGCTGGCATTTCCTCCCTGCCGTAGGCAGAGAACGCCTATGAGCGCGTCGACATGGCTCGGACGGAGAAGGCGCATCTCCCTCGCCGACGCGGCCGGTCTCCGGTGGATACCCCGTCAGCTCGGGTCGAGACAGCCCGCGCCTGTTCGCCACACATGGCCACATGGCCTGCCCACACCGCTGGGGCGATCGAGACGCCTCTGGCCCACTGGCCGATCGGTTCTTCCGCGCCGCCGGCCGCCGCGCTCGCGCTCACTAGATCAGATTCCCGGCCGCACCAAACCCGACTTCGGGCCGCATCCTCGTCCTCCACACGGCCCCGACTTCTGCGAGGTGCATCTTCGTGGCGGAAACACATCCGCACATCACCGTTGGCCATCATGGCCGCTACGGCGTCGTGGCAGCGACGTCGCACGACAACCACGTCGCCGAGCACATCCTTCGCCTCGTCGGTTTCGAGCGGCTCCCTGGCAGCGATTTGTACGGCCTCACCGATCCGACCCGCGAACCGTTGCGGCGCGGAGCACAAGCCGTGCAATCCATGCGGGCCGCGCAGTACAGCGTCACCTCCGACGCCGCGTACGACCTTCAGCCCTACACCCGGCTGAGCACGAACCGAGGTCCCACCGACCGGCCGGAGAAACCTTCCACCATGCCGGTCTCCGGCATCGAGGAGGCGGCGGTCGCCTCGGCCCGCGCCCTCGACGCCGACATCCGTGCCGACCTGATCATCGGGCGCGACCAGGTCCGAGACCCCGAAGGCACCCTGCGGGCCATCGGCACTGTCACCCGCACCAACGAGGGCGTCCCGCTCCATGGGGAGGGCGACCTCCAGTACGTCGAGACCCCGCAGGTCCGTACCGACCTCGCCTTCGACGTCTTTTCCTCCGTGCGCGACAACGGGTGGCCAGACCCTGTATCGACCATGCAACAGCGCCGAGCCCAGACCACCATCGCCGTCTCCCCAGCCTGTACAGGTGTCTCGCCGCCACGACGGCCCGTCGTTTCCGTCGAGTGCCGCCCCACCCCAGCTGCCCCGGAGCCGAGCCGCACCCGCTAGCCGAGCCGCGCCAACACGACCTCACGACGCATCTGCAGCTCGAGCCGGACGTCGCCTTCGGGGTGGCCGCTGCCATCGCAGACGAGCGTCCGGCGTCCTCGGCCCACCAGGCGGCGAGCGCTGCGCCGCACCCCGACACAGCGACACCGAGGAGGGCAGGCACACTCCGGCTCGTACGGGCTGTCCCCATCGTGCCGCCAAGGAGTCCAACTTATGGCGTGAAGACTATCTGGGCCGTTGACCAGGCCTGCGGGCGCATCGCCCAGTTCGACTTCTCCGACTGCCGCCCCCAACTCCCATCGCGCCACAGCCTCTTGGAGCCCTCTCGTGATCACAAGAAGAAGCCGCTGGTCCCACCCCATCGCCCGCCGCTCAGCACGTAACGGGATCGCGCCTTGTCTCCTGCACGCACCAGCACACCGTCGACCACCACCGGCACCGACGCCCTCCTCTACCTCCTAATCGTGGTCGCCGCGCTCGCCATGGGCGGCGGGACACTCGCCTGGCTGTTCGGCAGCCTCCTCAACGCGGCTATCGGCTCCGATCCGTGGGCCTACTTCCGACCAACAGAATCGCTGCTGCACCCCGGTCAGGTCTGGCCGCATCTCGCCCACCCTGCCGTGATCAGCGGGTGTTACGCCCTCCCCACACTCATCCTCCTGGCCGCGGCCCTGCTCGGGATGAAGGTGTGGCTCCGGCTGCGCGGCAATCCCAACGGACTGGCCGACCAGCGGGACCTGACCGACCTGATGCCCAAGAAGGTCGCCGCCAAGGCGATCGATCTCCGTCCGAGTCTCAAGGGCACCAAGCCCAAGGCGGTCGCGCCCGACGACCGCGGTGTCCTGCTCGGCACGCACACCCCCGGTGCGCGGGAGGTCCGCTCATCGTGGGAGGACGTCCTCCTCGCTATCATGGCGCCCCGCTCGGGGAAGACCTCGGGATTGGCGATCCCGGCGATCCTCCGCGCGCCAGGCCCTGTACTGCTGACCTCCAACAAGGCGGCGCGCGACGCCTACACCGCCACGCTGGCGGCCCGCGCCGAGGCAGGCACGGTGTGGACGCTCGATCCTCAGCAGATCGCCCACGCCCCGCAGGCGATGTGGTGGGACATCCTCTCCGACGCGCACGATCTCGCCGGGGCCCGCCGCCTGGCCGGGCACTTCGTGACCGCCTCCGTGGATGAATCGAGTGCCGGTGACTTCTGGTCGACCGCCGCCGCGAACACGCTCACCGCGCTGTTCCTAGCCGCCGCCCGCGGCCGCCGGCCGATCACCGACGTCCTGGCCTGGCTCGCCTCCCCAGCCGACCGCTCCCCCATCGACCTGCTCCAGGACGCCGGGCTCGACGCGGTCGCCGCCCAACTCCAGGGCACCGTGGCCGGAGCCGTCGAGACCCGTGACGGAATCTTCGAAACCGCCCGACAGTACGCCAGTTGCCTACTCAACCCGGCCATCGCCGCCTGGGTCACGCCACCCAGCGGGATGGACAAGATCCCTGAGTTCCAGCCCGAAGCGTTCGCCACGGGCAAGGACACATTGTTCCTGCTGTCGAAGGACGGCGGCGGCTCCGCCTCGGCGATCATCGCCGCCGCTGCCGACGCGGTGATGCGCTCGGCCGTTATCCAGGCAGAGCGCGACGGTGGTCGCCTCGATGCCCCGCTGCTCGCGATCCTCGACGAGGCCGCCAACGTATGCAAGATCGCGGACCTGCCGGACCTGTACTCCCACCTCGGCAGCCGAGGCGTCATCCCGATCACCATTCTGCAGTCCTACCGCCAGGGCGTCCGAGTGTGGGGCGAGGCCGGCATGGACGCGCTCTGGTCGGCTGCGACGATCAAGCTCGTCGGCTCCGGTATCGACGACGCCGACTTCGCGGACAAACTCTCCCGCCTGGTGGGCGACCACGACGTCCGTACCGTCTCGGTGTCCACCAGCGAGTCGGGCAAGTCCACTTCAGTTTCCATGCGCCAGGAACGTGTACTGCCAGCCGACGCAATTCGCGCCCTATCCAAGGGGTCTGCGCTCCTGCTCGCCACGGGCATCCGCCCTGCGCTCCTCAGCCTCAAGCCCTGGTACCGCGAGCCAAACGCCGACCGGCTCGGCGCCGCATCCGCCAAGGAGACCGCGGCCATCACCGAGCGCGCGCTGGCCAAGGCCCTGCGCCACGACGGATTCGGTCCGGCCACGTGACCCCGCCGAAGCCGAACCCCTCTCGGGCGAGGCGCGATGGCGCACGTCCCCGAACCGCAGAACGTCCGGGCCTTCGCCCCTTCCTCGTGAGGTATTCCCATGTCCCACCCGCACCGTCCTGGGCTTCCGTCTGCCGCTCCGAACGTCTCGCCGGCGCTCCCGTCGTGAATCGCGGCGCCCACTAGGCGCTCGTGTCCCCGAGCGGCTCCCTGCTCGCAGCGGACCCGGCATTCACCAGCGAACTACAACGATTTGCCACCGCCTTGGCCGGCGCCGACCGTGCTGTTGCTGAGATTCACGCCCATAGCCAGCCCGCACGCAAGACGCAGCCGTGACCCCGCTCGTCCACGCCGAACAAGCCGTCTTGGGCGCACTATTCCTGGATCCCAGCCAGCTCGACCGTCTTGATACCTGGCTCCACCCGGAGCACTTCTCCCGTCCCGCGCACTCCGCGCTCTACGCCGCGATGCTCAAGCTCCAGGCCGCCGAACACCCAGCGACGACCGCGCCGGTGGGTGGACCCGTACCGCTGGCCTGGATCACCGACACCTTGCAGGAGGCGAGCGCTCACGCCCGCGGGCTCACCCCGTCGTACCCGCACCTTCTGATCTCCGCGTGCCCGCGCCCCGACCACGCCCCGGTGTACGGACGGATGGTCCTGGAGGGCGCCATCCACCGCAGTGTCGCCCAGCACGCCGCCCGCCTGCAGCAGGCCGCGCTCGCCGACGACCGGAACGGGACGGTGGCGGAGACGTTGCACCACGCCCAGGTGCTCTCCGACGTGCTGACCGACCTTGCCCGCGCTTGGGGGACCGAGGCCCGGCCCGCGCAGCCGGCCGCCGCGTACGCGGCGCAAGCCTCCCCTCCCCAGCCCGTCAGCGAACAGGGGCTGGCTGATGAGGAGTTTCTCCTCGGTTGCCTGGCGTCCCGGCCCGAGCAGCTTCTCGAGCTGGTGCGCTGGTTACACCCCGACGACTTCGCCGACCCTGGTCATCAGCAGATCTACCGCGCGCTCGGTGCACTGCACCATCGCGGTGAACCGATTGACCAGTTGACCGTGCTGTGGGAGACCCAGCGGCGCGGTGCGCTGGCCGACGGGGTTCTCGATTCCGAGCGCGTACGGCGGATCTGTGACCCACTGCTCGGTGGAGCAGCCGAACACTTTGGCAAGCAGGTCGTCCAAGCCTCTCTTGTCCGCATCGCGACTCTGGCGGCCCGGCAGGTTGGCGCCCTAGCCGATCGCGACGCGCTCGCCCCTGGGCAGCTCATCAGCTACGCCTTGCACGCTCTCGGTCCATTGGACGACGTCCGCCGTCGCCTTCGCACAGCGCGCGGAGCTGAGCGGGACCCGCGTCCATCGCTCGGCCCGCCCGGCGCCCCGGCGCCGAGCGCCCGCAGCGACGCTGCACGTGTCCGTAGCCGTCTCGCTGACACCACGCTGTCGGCGGCGTCCACCGCAGTGCCCCACCGCTCCAGTACCGACCGTCGCACCCGTCGGGGTCCGAAATGAACTCAGGCCAGACGGGTCGGCTTGGAAAAGGGACGGGCTGTACGCCATGGTCCACGAATTCGAGAATCTCTGCACCGAGATCACTCACTCGTACACCCCGGACTACCTGCTCGCCCCGGCCCGCCGACGACGCGGGCCGCCTGAGCCTGCGGTTCGTGGAGTGGATATGGGCCCCGACGAAGGATGGGTAACCGGCACCCCAAGCCTGGGCAGGCCCGCCCCACCGATCGCGCTCGGCATCGGTGTCGTTCCCCAACAGGCAGCCTGTGCCTTGAAGTCCCTTGCCCCTCCGAAGGACGGGTGCCCTCATCGGGTCGCGCAGTGAGCGGGTCTTCTAACGAGATCTCCGGCCGGGGCAAACCGCTGAATCTCCGGACTCTCTCCACTCCACGAACTCTTCGGAGGTGTCGAAATGTCCGAGCCCGCACGGGGCGGGGCCGAGCCGGTACGGATACCGGACCACGACCTGGACGACCTTGTCTCCACCGTTACGCAGTTGGTCACGGAGACCCGCAAGCAGAACGAAACGCTCGCCCGCCTCATCGACGAGGGGCCGTCCCTCAACGACGGCGCCGTCGGTGATGCCGAGTCCGTGGGCGCGGAGTCCTCGCCCTCCGCTGCTGCGCAGACCGCGCCGGCCACCTCGGCCGAGGCACCGACTTCCATTTTCATCCTGGCGCTCGACGGCACGGCGTACACCGAGGAACTCGCCACGCTCACCAACTGGGTGGACGACCTGTTGCTGCCGGTGTACGGGCGGGAGGTCACCACCAGTCGCCCGTGGTGCGAGCAGTGGCTGGAGCACCCCGAAGCGGTGGCGCGGTTGCATGCCTTGTGGCTGGCCTGGCAGCAGCTCACTGACGTCGAGGCCGGCCTCACCGGCCCATCGACCTGGCACCGCGATCATCTCGATCCCACGCTGCTTCAACTCCGCACCCCTGACGGCCCATTTGGGGCGTGCACCACCAACGCAACCCGCCCCAACCACCGACTGCTGGCCTCCCCCCAGTCCGCCGAAGCCTGACATGCCCAACACGTACGAACTGGCACGTGTCGCTACTCAACGAGTACCTCAAGCAGCAGGCCGCGCACTCGGGAGCCGCTCGTTCGACGACGTGACATAGGCGTTGCTCCAACCCCTCCCGGACGGGCAGGAGTCGACGGTTGCGCGACTGCTGTGTGCCCGGCTCGCCTGACGCGCACGGGGTCGCACGCTTGTGTGACGGGCCCTGAAAGGCGCTCGCGCACCGTCGTCAGACCCTGCTTCTACGCTCTGGCAAGCGGGGCGTAGCGCGCTGCCGGTGGGGATCGAGTCGCGCGCCCCGCCCCGAGGGGCCACACGGCAGGGCCCATGTCGTGCAGCCCCCTCTCTTCACCACAACGATCGCGCCATGCGGAGGGCGCGAAACCCTTCGGCCGGATTCCGCTCTTCCCGCGAACCTCGTCCTCCGCAATGATCGCAGTGCAACATGGCGCAACTGTCTGGACGCAGGAGGCGGTCATGGCACTACTTTTCATCGGGATCGATCCCAACACCGGCGGCGGGAACTGCCCGGCGGTCTGGGTCGATCAGCCCGAAGGCGCAGGCGCGGAGCCTGAGCTGGTGCTCCAGGGATGGTTGGCCGATGCCGCCATGCTGGAGCGTTGCGCTCAGGACAGCCCGCGACCGGACACCGAGGCCGTCATCCGCATTCCCGCGCGGATGGTGAAACAGATCAGGGAGGCATGCGACGTTGTCGAACGTTCCCAGCTTTGACGAGCTGCTCGACAGCGCACAGCACCAGGCATTGCACCTGGAGATGCGCGATCACTACGGCGTCGACGAAGAGGCTGACACCGCGGGCGCCTGGCGCGACAGCGGCGTCGTGCCGGCCGTCGACTCGGCGTTCTGGAAGCCGTGGGTCGAACTCGTCCAGCGCACCGTCGCCCGCGGCGTTGCCGTGCGCCGTGCCCGCGTCGTATCGGAGCCGGTCACGGAGTACATCCGATTCGAGCACGCGATCACCGGCGCCAACCTCTACGCCGGGGAACAGGTCAGGTGGCTGCCGCGCGCCCGCGCCTCGCACCTGATGCTTCCGGGTAACGACTTCTGGCTGATCGACGACCGGGTCATCCGGTTCAACATCTTCAGCGGTGACGGGAAAGCCATAGAGCCGCAGGCCAGTTGGGACGCCGGCGTCATCAAGCAGTGCACGGACGCCTTTGAGACAGTGTGGGAGCTGGGAATCGATCACGAGCAGTACGCCCTCTGACGATCTGCGACACGCCCCACCATGAACAGCACGCCTTCATCTGCCGCCCAAGCGGCCCGCGCTCAGGTCGCCGCGCGTCTGCTCGACGTGCGCAGGAGCGCCGGCCTCAAGGCCGTGGAGCTGGCCGCCACGTGCGGCTGGCACAAGTCGAAGGTGTCCCGGCTGGAGAACGCCCGGATGCTGCCCTCGGACGCGGACATTCGCGCCTGGTGCGCGGCATGCCGAGCGCCCGACCAGGTCAGTGACCTGATCGCCAAGACGCGGGATGCGGACCTGCTGTACGTGGAGTGGAAGCGGCTGCACCGCGACGGCATCCGCCGCATGCAGGAGAGCGCGGTCCCTCTGTACGAGGGCACGAGCGTGTTCCGCGTCTACTGTCACAACGTCGTCCCTGGCCTCTCGCAGGTCCACGGTTACGCCGAAGCGCTGATGAACCTGATCAGCGACTTCCAGGGAACCCCGAACGACTCCCCCGAAGCGGCGACCGCCCGCCTGGAGCGCTCCCGGGTCATCTACGAGGGTCAGCACCGGTTCGTGCTGCTCATCGAACAGGCCGTTCTCGGTTACCGGTTCGGCACGCCCTCGGTGATGGCGGGACAACTGGGCTACCTGCTGGAAGTGATGTCGCTGCCCACCGTGGCATTTGGCATCGTGCCCCAGCCGGCCGAGCGGACCATGTGGCCGCTGGAGACCTTCATGATCTTCGACAACTCGCGTGTGCAGGTGGAGACGTTGACCGCGGAGATCAACATCACTGCGCCCGACGAGATCGCTGCGTACTCGCGCGCCTTCGACCGCCTGCGGGACATGGCGGTGTTCGGGCCAAAAGCACGCGCCCTGATCCTGGAGCAGATCGCCGCTCTCGGGTGACTCCCGCGCAACTTCGCGCAACTTCATAGAGGGTCGACTCGCCACTTCCCTAGCTTGAAACGCATCAGCCGGAAGTGATCGACCCTTGGGGGCGCGCGGTGATCGAAGTTGAGCAGG
>NZ_JBVJPM010000041.1:0-41778 GCF_055582645.1 Streptomyces sp. NPDC107517
TACAACCTGAAGGCGTACCGGAGCTGCATGACGATCACACTAGGCAAGTCGAACCCACGTCGTCACCGGGAACATACGAGCGATCCATCACCGTCGCGAAGCAGGGTCCGGCTCCGCCGGAACGGCACCGCGACGCTCCGCGTCGCAACCATAGGATTCGCTTCCCCCCGGCCTGAAGGCCGGAGCACTGCGAATGAATCCCGGTAGCATCCGCTGGTGACATCCCGTCTTCTCTCCACGCCGCGCCTCCGAGTCACAGCCGTGCTCACAGTGACAGCCGCCGTCGTCGCGTTCGGGTCGTGGGCGCTGTGGCCGGTCTACGACTCGTCGTGCGTCGTCTACTCCGGGGCCTACATCCCCATGAATGCGCCGAAGGCCGAAACCGACGCCGCCGCACAGCGGGCTTACGACAAGGCCCTCGCCGACGGCGCGTGCGGTCCCAAGCGGGCGCGCTTCCACAACTGGAGGCAGTGAGGTCAATCCGGTCGTCACCGTGAGTGGTCGCCAGGGGCGTATCGGCTCCAGGTTCCTCCGGCGTCGGTGAGGAGGCGGGTGGCTGTCTTGTCGTGGTAGCCGAGTGCCTTCGCGATGACGGAGGCCGGGGCTTGGAGTACGAGTTGGCGGATCGCGGAAGTCCTGCCGCGTTGCGGCGGGACGCGACCTTTCGCAGGTGGACTTGGAGGCTGACCGGGTTCATGGGGTGTCCGGGCTGGCGTCCGGGGAAGAGCCACTGAGAGCTTCTGCTGCTTGCGTAGGGCAGGTGCTGGCGGGACTGGACGTATGCCCGCATGAGGTCAGCGACGGGTTCCGGAAGCGGGGACGGCGGGCTCTCCCAGCCGGACGGTGAGAGTGGCCCCGTCGTCGATGACGTCGTCGACGGTCGGGGATGTTCACGAGTTTTGAAGGCAGTGGGGCTGCTTCCTGACGCGCCTTGGAAAAAGTTGCGGGCAGCTGTCGATCCGGCCGCGTCCCATTCGACGTCATGATGTGCGGCGCCTCGCCGCACAATGACGCGACAGGACCTGACGAGGAAACACGTGGATCAACTGCTGAGAGTGATGAACTTCAACGTCTCGAGTGACGGAATCGGTGCCGGCGAGCATCAGAGTCTCGAGAGTCCGTTCGGCTACGACCATCCCGAGAGGCTGTTCGCCTGGGCCGGCGCCACGGCGAGCTGGCCCATGCGCACGGATCCCGGCGGGAGCCGGGGTCTCGACGACTACTTCACTCGAGACTTCGCACGCAACATCGGTGCCGAGATCATGGGCCGCAACAAGTTCGGGCCCCAGCGCGGACCCTGGCTGGACCATGAGTGGCGCGGCTGGTGGGGCCAGGAGCCCCCCTTCCGCACCCCGGTGTTCGTCATGACCCACCACACGCGTCCGTCGTTCACGCTCTGCGACACCACGTTCCACTTCGTCGACAGCGACCCGGCCGCGGTCCTCGAACGGGCGCGGGAAGCGGCGCAGGGCAAGGACGTCCGACTCGGTGGCGGGGTCACCATCATCCGGCAGTTCCTCGACGCCGGCCTTGTCGACACCATGCATGTGGCGGTTTCGCCTGAGAAGCTCGGGTCCGGACTGCGGCTCTGGGAATCCCCCGATGAGCTGCTCGACCGGTTCCACCTGGAGATCGTGCCCAGCCCGAGCGGCGTGACGCACCACCTGTTCTGGCGGAGGTGACGCATGGGCCCACTCCGGGCCGGCTGAAAGGGCTGGCCAAGCACTCGACGAGGACCAGCCGTTCAGCTGATTCGCCCTGATCAAAGGTTCAATGACGGGTTCTGACACCTGCAGGCCCGCCTCGACGGCCCGCCACCCTCACGCTCACGGGCGGCGGGCCGCCCCATGAAGTGATGTCATTTCTCGCGAACATTCACGGCCCCGCAGACCGTCCATCGGTGCCCAAACCGATGGACAAACGCTGCTGCTTGAAGTGAACGAAGCCAGACGGATACTTGTTGGGGGTGAGTGGTCGGCAGCTGCCCGTCCTGCTGGAGTGACTGTGCATTGTTGGCTGACGGATAGGCTCCTGGCATGGACATCCGTGTAGAGATCATCCGGGCGGCGAGTCAGGAGCTCGTCGACGCTTTCGGCAGGTTGCTTCCGCAGTTGTCGTCGACCGCCAAGCCCCTCGACCACGAAGCGCTTGACCGGATGGTGACTTGTGATGCCAACACAGTGCTTGTTGCCCGCACTCCTGACGCGATCGTCGGCACCCTGACGCTGGTGCTGTTGCCCTTGCCATCCGGCTTGCGGGCCCGCGTCGAAGACGTGGTCGTTGACAGCGGGGCGCGAGGGCAGGGAGTCGCGGGCCTCCTCACTCAGGAGGCCCTGCGCCTCGCGCGGGAAGCGGGTGCCCGGACGGTTGACCTCACTTCCCGACCGGATCGTGCGGCGGCGAACCGGCTGTATGAGCGTCTCGGCTTCCAGGTCAGGCAGTCCACGGTCTACCGCTTCGCGATCGACGCGTAGGCGAGGTAGTGCGGGACTCCGGCCTGGCTGATGCGTGCGAAGGCGTGACCGTGCTGGCCGACGGCGCGTACATCAACACCGGTTTCGTAGTCCCGCACCGCAAACGCCAAGGACGAGCCCTCCTTCCCGGCGAAGAGGAAGACAACGCCGAACACCGGAAGGTCCGGGCCCGCTCGAGCACGCCTTCGACCGGATGAAGCATTACAAGATCCTCCGCGACTGCCGCCGGCGCGGCAACGGCCTCCACCACGCGGTCCAGGCCGTCGCCCGCATGCACAACCTCGCCCTCGCCGCATGACCTTGTACGCCGACAAGTGCAGGTGGGCGCACGCGCGTTCCACGACCCAGCATTGCCTGCCGAGGCCGGAAACCGTGCTCGGTGCCGCGGCGGCGATCAGGGGCTTGACGCCGAGGCCCCAGGCCCCTGCAAGGCCAACGGCGAGGGCGGACGAGACACCACGATCTACCTGACTGCGCTGCGCGCAGCCCGACGGGACAACGACCTGGAGACGGTGCAAGCGAAGATCGCCGGCAAGTGCGCGCTTGTTGGGGTCGGCCGCGCGTGGGACCCGGCTCCACTCCACCCTCATCAGGCCCCTTGGGATTCGATTCTCTAGGCTGGCACGGTGACTGATGAACAGGAGCGGGTGCAGCCGTCGGGGGTGTGGGCCACGGGCGTGGGGGTGGCCAGGGTGCGGGCGCTGGAGACCGAGCGGGAGAACGCGCTGTTCCGCGACCCCCTGGCACGGGCCTTCGCCGCCGCCGGCGGCCTGTGGCCCTCCTCCCCGCCGCCCGGTGACGAGGCCGCGCGACGCCGCCGGCTGGCCGTGGCGTTCTCCATCGTCATCAGGACGAAGTTCCTCGACGATCTGTTGCAGCAGGCCTCCGCGTCCGGGGTCCGGCAGGTCGTGCTCCTCGGCGCCGGCATGGACAGCCGGGCCTTCCGGATCAACTGGCCCGAGGGCACCCGGCTGTTCGAGGTCGACACCGCCGCGCCACTGGACTTCAAGGCATCGGTACTGGACCAGGAACGGGCCCTCGCACGCTGCGAGCGGATCACCGTCGCGGTCGACCTCCGTGAGGACTGGCCAGCCGCGCTGACCGCCGCAGGCCACGACCCGACCGTACCGACCGTGTGGATCGTCGAAGGACTGCTGATCTATCTCCCCCAGGACGCGGTGGAACTGCTCCTCGCCCGGATCAGCACACAGTCGGCGCCAGGCAGCCGGATGGGACTGACGCTGGGCTCACGCGGCGTCATCGAGCGCTTCGCCGCCGACGCCGCACCGGGAAAACCGGCGTCCCTGTGGGTCTCGGAAATGCCCGACGACCCGGTGGGCTGGCTCGCCGGACACGGCTGGAACGCCACCAGCCACACCCTCCACGAACGCGCCGCCGCCTACGGCCGCCCGACCCACACCCCACCACAACACGAGGAACAACCCGGCGGACTCATCTCCGCGATCCGCCAATAGAACTCCAGCTGGAGATCTCGACCTCGTCCCGCTGAGGGCCTCTCGGGACGGGGGGTCAGCCCAGGTCTGGCCAGTTCAGGAGGTTCTCCAGAATGCTGCGGTCACCCTCGCCTCGCAGATTGTCCAGGGGGAGACGGCCGTGCAGGGTGAGCAACAGGTTGCTAGCCGATCCGTGGAGGCTGGCGTCCGTCTCGTGGTGACCCTCGATGAGGCGTGAGCCCGACCCTGTCAGGTCGATCAGCCATGACGCGCCCTCGGCGGCGTGCAGGCCGATCCGGACTGGCTCGTGCGGCCAGGGGCGGGCGGTGCCATGACTGACGTCGATGAACTCGGCGATGCCGTCGAGTGCGACAACCGTCGGGACGGGCTGGGGCGTTCCGATGGCCAGCTGGGCGTCGAAAGCGTGGACAGCGGCCTCTTGAACCTGATGACGCGCCACGGCACCGCTCGTCATCGGGACGTCGCAGTCGCCCCACCAGGTCCAGCAGCCTGCCGCGGGACCTGCAGCTCGCAGGGCAACGATCAGCTCCTCGGTGGCTGCGGCGGAACGGGCCAGGAGGTCGGCGGACAGAGCGTCATCGGCCGGACCCACGGTCGGGGGCTTCTCGCTGGGACCGGCCGCGACCGCCGCCGCCCAGAACCGGTGGACCTCGGTTACGTGCTCGACGAGGTCACGGAGCGACCAGTCGGGGCAGCTGGGGACGCGGACATCCAGATCGGGGAAGCCGGCGACGCTGCCGCGAAGGACGGCGGAGCGGTCCTGGACCAGGGAGAGCAGGTCTTCGAAGGCAGGTGTCTGGGTCATCCCAGCTTCCTATCACCCGGCACTGACAGCGGTTCTCGTCTTTCCACCGACCAAACCCGACTCGGGGACCACCGGGAAGGTCGTCACCGACGAGACACGCCAGCGCCGGCGCGAGCCGCTCCCTGGCTCGACCGCGAGGCGCCAGGACTTCACCCCTGGGGTCCTACGGTCAGCGGAAGCCAAGCACGCCGGGTCGGCGTCGTGCATGTTCACCGGGTTCCTCCGAGGATGCCCCGTCCTTTAGGGCGGGGAGGAATCGGACTCCTGCGGAGCAGGGCAGGGAAAGCCGGATCGCCGCCAGGGCGATCCGGCGTGTTCCCCGGTGGTGAGGCAGTCCACAACGATCAAGAGCTCTCAACTGTCAGTCTTCCCAGATAGGTTGATGCGCATGACGACAGCAGCAGCGGTGCAGGACGCCGGGCACGCCCGGTGGACGTTCCGCCTGCGTGTGTCGTCCACAGCCCGCGCCGCCCTTGGGGCGGAGTGGGACCGGTGCCGCTGGGTGTGGAACGAGTGCTGCGCGAAGTCGAAGCAAACGCACTTGTGGAACAAGAACCGGCCCGAGAGCACGGACAAGCGGACGTGCGGTCCGGCGCAGCTCGACAAGATGCTGACCGAGGCCCGCAGGTCGAACGGATGGCTTCGTGAGGGCAGTTCGGTCCCGCAGCAACAGTTGATACGCGACTTCGGCAAGTCCCGCGCCAAGGCACAGAAGGACATCAAAGAACGCCTGCCGATGCGGCAGCGCGCAGGGATGCCAAAGTACAAGAAGAAGCGCGAGGCGCTGCCGAGCCTGAACTACACCAAGCGCGGTTTCCGTCTCAAGGGCAAGCGTCTGCACCTGGCAGGCGGCATTGTGCTGACCGTCGTGTGGTCGCGGGACCTGCCCGCCGACCCGTCCAGCGTGCGTGTCTATCAAGACAGCGTCGGACATTGGTACTGCTCGTTCGTCGTCCCCGCAGAAGTCCAGCCGCTGCCCGAAACCGGGGCCGTGATCGGCGTCGACTGGGGCGTGAAGGAGACCGCGACCACCACATCCGACACCCACGACCTTTCCCACGCCGAGCACGGCAAGAAGTCGGCGGCGAAGCTGGCCCGGTACCAGCGGATGATGTCCCGGCGTAAGCCGCAGCGTGGACACGCCGGATCGAAGGGCTACCGCGAGGCGAAGTGGCAGACGGCGAAGGTGCACAAGAAGGTCGCACTCCAGCGTCAGGACACCGCCCGCAAGTGGGCCAAGAAGGTCGTCCGCGACCATGACGCCCTGGCGGTGGAGGACTTCCGACCGAAGTTCCTCGCGAAGTCCACCATGGCCAAGAAGGCCGCCGACGCGGCTATCAGCGCGACGAAGCAGGCCCTGGTCGAGTTGGGCCGCAAGCACGGACGTGCCGTGCACCTGGTACACCCCGCTCACACCACGATGGACTGTGCGCAGTGCGGAGCGAGAACCAAGCACGCACTACCTCTTTCGATGCGAACGTATGCCTGCACCGCATGCGGAGCCGTATCCCCCAGGGATAAGAACTCCGCACGCGTGATGCTGGTCCGGGCTGGTCTTCCACCCGGCTAGTGGTGATCGTGGAAGACCAGACCAGGCGCTGCCTGGTCTGGCAGCGTGAGCTAGAAATCCCCACATCAGCCCTGGAGGGTGAGGAATCCCCCTCCCTTCAGGGAGGGGAGGATTCAAGAGAAACGACGCCACTCAGGAGCAGGGGAAGCCATCCATCGTGGCCTCCTGTCCCGGGCTCGATGAGCGTGTCGGCCTGGCCCGTTGCCGGAGCCGCCGCTCAGACAGAGCGGCTGCCCGATTTTGATCCGCTCGCCGCTCGTGAGCGTGTTGATGTGGCCGGGTCGATGGTGGGGCGGTGGCGAGGTCGGTTTGGGCATGGTGTGACCCGGATCACCGCAACGTCGTCCGGGCTGCGGACAGGGGGGAGTGTGGAGATTTCACTACGCGCCCGTGTGCGGGCCGGGGATCCGGATGCGTTCAGGCAACTCTTCGACGAGCACGCTTCGGTGGTCTACCGGCACGCCGTCCGGATGACCGGCAACTGGGCCATGGCCGACGATGTTGTGTCGCTGACCTTTCTGGAGGCATGGCGGCTGCGCGAGCGGGTGCTTCCGGGTGACGGCAGCCTGCGCCCGTGGCTGCTGGGCATCGCGACGAACGTCACGCGCAACACGGCGCGGGCGGCGCGAAGACACCAGGCGGCGTTGATCAGAGTCCCGCCTCCCGACCCTGTGCCGGATGTCGCCGAAGAGGTGGCACAGCGACTCGCCGACACCGAAGAACTGGCCGCAGCGCAGAAGGCGTTGAGCACGATGCGCCGTGGGGAGCGCGAGGTGTTCACGCTGTGCGTATGGGAGGGCCTGGACGCCGCCACGGTGGCTGAGGCCCTGGGTGTCGCCGTCGGCACCGTACGGGCCCGGCTCTCGCGAGCGAGGAAACGCCTGCGCGAGCTCACTGAGCTCGAACTCGTCGGCGGCACGGAAGGCGGCACCAGGCAGCACGGAACGCAGCACCTGGCCGCGGACGGACAGATGCCGGGTAGCCGCCACCAGGCGGCTCGGTCCACGCAGGAGAAGAAGCGATGAACACCAACCCGCGACGACGCGACCAGCCGGCCGGCTATCAGGACCTGGCCGAGTTGCTGCCCGCGCCGGGGCGCCCGGTACTCGCGCAGGACCGCCACCGCGTCCTGAGGGAGTCCTTGATGGAACACCTCGCCGACCAGGCCGCCCACGAGCAGTCGGGCGCGACCAGCATGTCCCCTGTGCCCCCCGCACGCCGGTACCCCAGGCAGCGCCTCCTTCTCGTCGCGGCGCCGCTGGCACTGGCGGCCGCCGTGAGCCTGGGCGTGGTGGCAGTCGACAGCGCACACGACGACAAGTCCGCCACCGCTGCCCCGGATGCCACTGCGGGCTACAACGGGAATGCCACGCAGTTGCTGGACCGGATCGCCCTGGCGGCGGCTGACCGTCCGGCGGTAACGGTGCGCGACGACCAGTACATCTACACCAAGTCCCAGGGATCGGCAGATGAGTTGGGCGTCGATTTCTTCGATCCGGCGGAGCTCGCGAAGCACAAGGGGGACCTCAAGGTGGAGCAGTACAAAGGGGACGTTCAAAGGGAGCAGTGGGATTCGGTGGACGGCAAGCGGGCGGGGCTGAGGAAGGGAGTCGCGGTGGGCGACCCCTCCAAGAAGATGACCATGGCCATGTACGGAGGCACTGGCTACCTGACCTTCCGGGAGCTTCAGGCGCTGCCCACCGATCCCGACGCGCTGCTGAAGAGGCTCTATGACGACACCAAGAGGGTGGGACCAAGCCGCCGCGTGGAAATCACACTTGAGAACATCGGAGTCATCATCGACAACGCCACCCTGCTGCCCGAACTGAGCGCCGGGCTCTACCGTGTCATGGCCAAGCTCCCGGGCGCGCACGTAATAAACCACGTCGAGGACGCCGCGGGGCGGCCCGGTATCGGCCTCACGTTCGAGGGCGCCCCTGAGGGTTCCACCTGGGTCTTCGACTCGTCGAGCTTCGCCTACCTCGGAACGACCGAGAGCGCGCTCCTGGACATCGGCGTCGCGGACAACAAGAGCGAGGCGCCGGTCAGCTCGTCCTGAGTCAGCCGTCACAGGTGTCCGCTCCGGCGGACGCCCTGCTCGCGCAGACCAGCTCGGCCACCAGGCCACTTCACGCCGCAGCGGACCCCAGGGCATGTCAGTGGGAACGATGACGGAGAACACGGAAGCGACGATGTGCCCATCAGCAGCTGCCTTGCGACAGGCGAGACTGAGGCGCTTGGCGCCCCTCCCACCGCGCGCCGCCGCGGGGTGGTGACCATTGCCCGGCCCGACGGCATGGTGCTCGACCCGCAGGCCGCTTGACATAGAAGCATCGCCGAGCTCGACCGGCCACACACGCTCGTAGCGTTCATCGACGAGCACAAGGATCGCTTCGGCGGCGTCGAGCCGATCTGCCGGGTCCTCACCGACGACGACTGCAAGATCGCCCCTTCCACCTACTACGCCCATCACAAACGCCAGGCCGCACCCGCGGTCCGGACCGTGCGCGACGCCGAGATGAAAACCCTGATCAAAGAGGCGTACGACGCCAACTACCGTGTCTACGGGGCCCGGAAGATCTGGCGCCACCTGAACCGGCAGGATGTCGCGGTGGCCCGCTGCACCGTCGAACGTCTCATGCGCGACCTCGGGATCGCCGGCGCGGTCCGCGGCAAGAAGGTGATCACCACGATCCCCGACGCGTGTGCGGAGCGAGCACCGGACCTGGGGACCGCGACTTTGTCGCCCCGGCGCCGAACCGTTGCTGGGTCGCCGACTTCACCCACGTCGCCACGTTCGCCGGCGTCGTCTACGTCGTCTTCGTCGTGGACACCTTCTCCCGCCGCATCGTCGGCTGGTCAGCAGCCACATCGAAGGAAACCCGGCTCGTCCTGGATGCTCTCGAGATGGCCCTGTGGCAGCGCGACCGCGACCAACACCCCTACCAGAAAGGCAAGTTGATACATCACGGCGATGCCGGGTCGAACCCGGAACGGTTCACCTGGGGATTTACGTGTCCTTGAGCCGGAGGAACATCGCCGTCGTTCACAATCGGTCCGACTCTGCTGCTTTGAGCGGCTGCCACGCCTGGACCGTCAGCCACGAGTGTGGTCCTTCATTTCAGCCCGGCGGTTCTGCAAGGGACTTGAACGCCGGGCGGAGCAGCCTGGCGATGCGGTCGGCTGGGGTGTCATGAAGCGCGGCCAGGCCGAGGAACTGGTGGCCGATGGTGACGCCGAGCAAGGTGGTGATAACCAGTGCGGCGCGCAGCTCGCGGTCCTCGGCAGCGGGCAGGGCGGAGCTGACGCTGTCGATCTGCCGGTCGAGGGTGACGCGGACGTGATCGGCTGCTGTCGGGTCGGTGAGCATGGAGCGCAACATCACCAGTGTGCCCTCGGGGAGGCCGCCGAGCTTGAGATCGAGCGTGGTCAGTAGCTGATCGACGAGCGCGTCGGTGTCGGTGATTTCCGGCAGTTCGGGCAACGCCTGCACTGCTTGGGTGAAAAGCTCGCGCTTCGAGCCGAAGTACTGCATAACGAGAGCCGGGTCGACGCCTGCTGCGGTCGCCACGGCGCGGATGGTGGTGCGATCGAATCCTTTCTCGGCGAACAGCTCTCGGGCGCTGTTGAGGATGCGCAGTTCGGTGGCTCGGCGGCGGTCGGCGCGGGACCGGTGAGGGGAGGGCACTAATTCACTCTACAGCCGTTGACCGAACCCTCGGTCGACTCCTACGGTTGGTTGGGTCAACGTGTGTTGAGTGAATGGAGTGATCCCTGTGCCGGACCTGGAGACGCCAGTTGTCCGCACCCCTCGCGAGGTGCTGGCCTGCTATTACCAGGCCATGCTCGACAAGTCCGCTGACGATCTCGCCGATCTGTATGCCGTGGACGCGGTGCACGAGTTCCCGTTCACCTCTCCTGGCTTTCCTCCGCATTACGTGGGGCGCGAGGCAGTGCGTGCGGGATACCGGGCGGCCTGGGGTGCAAGCCCCATCCAGGTGGAGGAGGTCAAAAAGACCGCAGCCTACGAGACCGCCGATCCAGAAGTGATCATCGCTGAGCATGTTGTGGTAGGAACGCTGCCGACCAGACGCATCACCTTCGCCGTCCCAGGTCTCCTTGTACTCCACGTCCACAGCGGGCTGATCACGCGGGTCCGCGATTACATGGACGGCTTGGGAGTCGCCAGTGCGAGAGGATGAACGCCGGACGGACAGGGCGGACCAGGTCACCTGGGACTCAAGGTGAATCGGACCAGATCCCTTGAGATGAGACCACCAGGTTTCTGAAGACGGCTATCAGCCAGTCCGGGGCTGGCGGCCGCGCCCGCTCACCACGCAGCCTCTCCGCCCTCGCGCTGTTCCGCGTCCACGATCCACCTGCGTGTACGCGCAAGATCGCGCACCTGTACCCGCTCCAAGAACTTGAGCGCGTCATGCTGTTGGATCTCGTCCGGCATCAGCTGAGCCGGTACTCCCGCGAGCCAGCGCCTTGAGCGCGCCGAAGGATGCCCGCCTCTTCCAGACGGCGCAGCTGGTACAGCACCGATGACGGGCTGGACAGGCCCACCGCCGCGGCGATCTCCCGGACCGTCGGGGTCTCGCCCTGATCAGCGATGTGGGTGCGTATCGTGGCCAGCACCGACCGCTGCCGCTCGGTGACATCCCAGGACCGCCGGACCCGAGTCATGACTCCACCTGCCCGGCCCGGCGCCGAAGGTCGGCAAGCTGTTCCCGCGGGACGTCCTGGGCGAGTTGTCGGGACAGATCGATCAGGCGCCGCCGCAGTCGCGTATTGCTGCCTGCCGGGCCCTCGGCGAGCGCCCTGTAGGTGCGGTCCCATTCGCGCTGAGACTGCACGATGTCGGGGGAAAGTCCGCTGTGCACCAGGAATCAAGTAGATCAGGTGTTCGAATTCTGCCCAAAGTCTCCAGAGTGAGAGTCACCGCTTCAGACAACTGGGTCGGCGGGCGATGACCCCGAGGCCGAGACGCTGCGAGCGGCAGCCGCGTCACCCCACTGTGTCCCCGAGGAGGGGAAGCGCATACTGCCCGACAGAGTCATGAGCTGGTACGGAGGCAGGTCAGCCACCGGCCAGAAAGAGAAGTCAACGGTGTCTGGGGTCTCCAGGACGGCATTCAGGATCAACACGGCGTCATTCTCGCCTCGGGCGGTCCAGCCCGCCTAGCAATTTCTCCCGGGGTTCGTCACGCCAAGAGAACGCGCTTCCGGAGGAGGTCGAAGCCGGCGCGGCCGAACATCTGGCGCTTGAGCATCTTGATGCGGTTGACGTGTCCTTCCACGACTCCGGAGTTCCAGGGCAGGGTAAGACCGGCGACGACGGCGTCACGGTCGCGGTCGATGCCCGCGGCGTGGGTGTGGAGAGCGGGCAGGTCGTCTTGGCGGACGGCATCGAGCCACTCGGGCAGCCGTTGGCCCTGTCGCTCGGTGAGGATCTGAGCGAACGAACGGACGTGTCTGGTGAGGGCTTCCAGTTCGGGGCAGTGGGTCACGACGGCCTTCATTCGGAGCTGTTTGCCTGCGGAGAGGGATTCGGGGCGCCGGAGGATCCAGCCGGCGACCGAGCGGGGTGAGGCCTGAGCCCCGGGCTCCCTTCCGGCGGTATGCATTGACCTGCAGGTTCGCGTGGCTGAGAGTGGCCCTGTTGATCGACTGGGGTGGGGAGCATGACACACGACGAATACGCCGATCACTGCGAGGAGCTCTTCGCGGTGGGCGGATTTTCTCAGGTTCGGAAGCTGGCCGAGTCCGGCCTGCAGGAACTCGGGCCCGATCCGGTGCTCTACCGGTGGCTCGGCCTCGGACACGCGGCGGAGGACGAGGACGACCACGATGCAGAGGCGGAGAAGGCCTACGAGAAAGGGCTCACACAGTGGCCGGACGACCTCGGACTGCTCGTCTCCTACCTGGAGCTGTGCCTGCGGGCCGACGAGTGGACCTACCCCGCCCGCAGTGGTCGAGCGGTCCTGCTCAAGGAGCGGATCGCTGTGCTGGCTCCGGCGGGGTCGCCCGAGGCGGCACGGGTGGAGGACGCGCTCGGCTGGGCCGGCCGGGGCTACTGGCAGGACCTGCGGGAGAGGACGGCCGCGGCGCGGGCCGAGCGGGCGACTGCCACGTCCCACAGCACCGATGTCGCCGAAGCGCTGGAACAGGGCGGCCAGGCACCCGCGCATCCCGAGGACCTGCGGGCGACTGAGGTGGTGGCTGCGTTGGAGTTGCTCGCCGGTCCGTGGCGGGCCCCGCTGCGGCTCTTGGTGCGCCACCGGCCGGTCGCGTACGCCGCCACCTTCGTGCTGGTCTTCGCCACCAACAGGGCACTGGTTCTGAGCGGGACCGTTTCCTTCAGTGTGTGGGGCTGGATCTGGTTCGTGCCCCTCCTGTTGGCCGACTCGAAGCTCAAGCAGGCCCGGCGACTGGGCCGGCAGCGGGTGATCGCCGCGATGGAGGCCCGGCACGCCGAGACCGCTGCTGCGGACTAGGCGCTGTCCGGGCACGACTGATGTCTCCTGAGAGCATGCGGGCACAGACGGCCGCGGCTGCCCTCGGACGCGTAACGGTGATCGACGCACGTGTAAAGCGGCTCACCTCGAGGAGCTCGGAGAAGTCTGAGCCCAGGGTCTGTAACCACACCCGCTATCGATGGGGGGAGAGCAAGGTGAGCAAGGTCGTCGGCAAGGACCGTCTTTGGTGGAACCCGGGCTTCTGGTTCGGCTCTTCGATCGTGGCGGGCATAGTGCTGGTCCCCATCTGGCTGTGGGGGGCGTTCTCCGGCGGCCTTGATATGGAAGAGACGTGCATCCTCGGGGAGGGCCAGCCCTTCGACGGAGAGTACAGCCGGGAGTATGGGCAGCAGCCGTCCGGCCCCTTCCCCCTGCACAATATGTGCAACGACTCGTACGACCTCATTCCAGGCTGGATGAATCCCACGCTCGCCTGTCTGGCCGTCATCGTCGCAGGGTCGCTGATCGCGACCGTCGTAACGACTGTCGTGCACCTCAGGCGTGTGCTGTCCGAGCGTCGCAGGCGACTAGGAACGGTCCTTTCATGAGGGCTTCTTGGGCGACATGTGGACGGGACGGGTGACGAGGCGCGGCCCGGGGGCGTCCACACAGATCAGACGGGGTGCACGCGGCTGATCTTCGTCGGCTCGGCCTTGAGCGCCCTTCGCGCAAGGGCTGAGAGCGGCCGGCTGGCCCCGACTGCACCGCGGATGTCCTCTGGTGCAACGCTTGGTGGGTGCGTTGTACGGCCATGTCATGGACGCGGGAATCGCGGCCGTCGTTGGAGCGGCGATCGGTGCGACGCGGTCTTCGAAGGCGACTTCGCTGACGCCGCCGCCATGGCCGCGGCGCGGGCGTCGCCGCAAGGCCAGTGGGTGGCCGCCGATGTCGCCGACTACGCCACGGGCGGTGCGGTCATCATCCACTATCCGGTGCAGGACGGCACCGGCTGAGGCAGGTTGGTCCGCTCCGGGACGCGTTCGGTCGGCCGTGGCGGCCAGGTCCGGCCATCGGCGGACGCCGTTCGCGGTTGCCGATTCGTTGAGCGTCAAAGGTGGGCCGATGTCCTGGTCGGATGTCACGGTGGTTGATGCGTGCGTGCGGCGCGACGGCCGGGGCGGTAGCCCCACGGCTGTCACCGACGACGACGGACGCGGACCGGCGTGCGGTCGCTGCTGCGGCCGGCACCTCGCACGCGGCGTTCCTCGGCCCGCGGCGGACATCGGACGGTGGCTGGCCGGTCCGGTTCTTCACCGCCACCGCCGAACTGTCCGGCTGCGGCCACGGCACCGTTGCCGCGCAGGCCGTCCGGTTGACCCGCACCGCGCTGGGCGAGCTGAACGACCGCCAACACACCGGCGGGCGCCACGGATCGCCACGCCCGGCGCACCACGCATGCTGGTACCGGTCCACGACCGGTCGGCGCTGCTCCGAGTCCACCCCTATCTCGGCAGACTGACAGCGGCGTGCCAGCGGTTCGGGCTCCTCGGCTGTTTCGTGTACGTACCGCCGGTGGGCGACCGACCGGGTGCGGCGCGGATGTTCGCGCCGGCGATCGGTGTCGACGAGGATGTCGCCAACGCCAACAGCACCGGCTGCCTGGCCGCTCACCTGCTCGACACGACAGGTGCGCAGACGGTCGCGATCGAGATGGAGCAGGGCGACACTCTCGGTCGACCGGCCAGCGTGCTTGCTTCGGCCCGACGCGGGCCGGCGGGCATCACGACCCGGGTCGGCGGGTTAGCGATGGTCCGCGACGGACACTGAGGCGACGACTAGATGTTGCGGGACAGGACGTTGCTGACGGTTTCGGCAAGGCAGACGCTTGAGCGCGGAGCGCTTGCTGGAACAGGAGACACGACGCGGCTGTCCGCGCTTGCCTCAGGCTGTCGGGTCCCAGAGCCCGCCGGCTTCGCCGCGCGCGAGGTGCTCGGCGTAGACGCCGACCTTCCAAGCGATGACGGAACGGCACTCCTCCAGTGCCTGGATCTGCGCGTCGACGCGCTGCCGATGGGCGTCGAGCAGGCGCAGGCGTTCCGCCTCGTTGCCCGATCCGTGGCGTACCAGCTCGGCGAAGTGCTTGAGGTCGGCGAGCGGCATACCGGATTCGCGGAGCTTGACGCAGATCAGCAGCCAGTCGACATCGAAGGATGTGTAGCGCCGTCGTCCGCCCGACGTGCGCTGGACCGGGCCGACGAGCAGGCCCTCGCGCTCGTAGAAGCGCAGGGCGTGCACGCTCAGTCCGGTCCGCTCGGCCACCTCGCCGATGCTCAGCGACGGCACGGCCGCCTCGGTGGTCGTCATGCCGCTCACCCCTGGACTTGATCTAGACCTTGCTCTAGATCGTAGCGTCCACGGCATGACTGTTACTGATCAGCAGCCGCTCGGCTCGCCCTTCTCCGCTGCCACCACCGCAGAGGACATCGTGGCCGGCCATGACCTTTCCGGCATGACCGCTGTGGTGACCGGGGGCTACTCCGGGCTCGGCCTGGAAACCACCCGGGCTCTGGCGGCTGCCGGGGCCCGGGTCATCGTTCCCGCCCGCCGCCCCCACGTCGCCCGTGCCGCTCTCCAGGAGGTGAGGGGCAGCGAGGTCGTCCCCATGGACCTGGCCGACCTCGACAGCGTTCACTCAGCCTCCGCGCACATCAGCGACCGTATCGACCGGCTCGACCTCATGATGGCCGTCGCCGGCATCATGGCCACCCCGGAACGACGCGTTGGGCCCGGCTGGGAAGGCCAGCTCACCGCCAACCACTTCGGACACTTCGCCCTCGCCTGCGGGCTCTACCCGCTCCTGGCCGCCGCAGGCGGCGCGCGCGTCGTGGTGAACAGCTCCGCCGGACACACCCTGACCGGCATCCGTTGGCACGATCCGCACTTCCGCACCGGCTACGACCAGTGGCTGGCCTACGGCCAGGCCAAGACCGCCAACGCCCTGTTCACCGTGCACCTCGATGCCCTCGGGCAAGGCGACGGCGTCCGGGCGTTCACCCTCCACCCCGGCAAGATCATCACCGGTCTCCAGCGGGAGATGACGCTCCAGGAGCAGATCGACCGCGGGTGGGTGGACGAGCGCGGCAACGTGGTCGGCGCAGACTTCAAGACCCCCTCCCAGGGGGCAGCCACCGGCCTGTGGGCCGCTACGTCACCGCTCCTCGACGGCCGAGGCGGGCTCTACCTGGAGGACTGCGATGTCGCCCGCGTTTCCGCCCCCGGCACCCCCATGGATGACGGCGGCGTCCGCGCCTACGCCATCGACCCCGAGGAGGCCGCCCGGCTCTGGGGCCTGTCTGTCGCCGTGACCGGCGCCACGCCGATCACCCGATGAATACGCGCCATGCAGATGCCGCGTTGCCTGCCGCAGCGGCAGGCAACGCGGCACGGGCCGCTCTTGGGCTCGTCACGGCTGCGCCGAGTCAACCTGCCCGGCAATCCGCCGTTTGGGGCGGAGGGATCTAGGTATGCCGCACCGCAACGCGACCGCTCCTGTGAGTACGGTGATGGTCGTGCTGCGCACGGTGAGCGCCGCCTCGTCCTCGGATACGGCTGGGCGCGGCCGTCGCAGCGTGGTGCGTGGTTCCTCACGGCGGCTGTCGGCGTCAGCGAGAGAACAGCTCGGGGTTCTTGCGGACGAACCCGGATACTCCTTCGGCGGACCGCCCGGTGATCTCCTCCATGCCCTCTGCCTGGCGGTCATAGCGCCCGGCCACGTGCAGGCGAGCCATGGTGGAGATGTGCTGGAGCACATGGGCCGGCAGTCCCAGCGCCGCGAGATCATTGTCGAGCCATTCCTGCAACGGGACGTCGGTGTAGCCGACCGTGCGGTGAAGAGCATCGGAAATGTCCGCGGCCAGAGCGGCGACGTCCTGTGATCGGGGACCGGTCAGCTCATAGGTCCGGCCGATGCGCCCGGCCGGATCGGCCAGAATCTCCTCGACGACCGCGGCAACGTCACCGGCCGCGATCGGGGAGGTTCTCGCCTCGCCGAAGGGCCATCTGATCACGCCGTCCTTGGCGATCGAGGCAAACACGGTCTGGAAGAGCGGGTTCTCCATGAAGACGGTGGGCCTGACCTGGACCACGGGCAGGCCTGACCAGCCGAGAACCTGCTCGACCAGCCACTGCTGACGATGCTGATGCGAGTCGGAGCCGCTGGTGGCGTCCATCTCGGAGACGGTCAGCTGCGACATGTTGACGACCGCCTCCAGGCGTCCGTAGGCACGCGCGACGGCCGCTGTGGTCACGGCGGCCAGCAGATACTGGGCCGACACGGCCATGCCGAAATACATCCGGCCGCAGCCGTCGAGGGCGTCGGCGACGTCACGGGCATGCGTCAGATCTCCGACCACGACTTCGGCACCCGTGGCGCGCAGCGCCTGGGCACGGTCGTCATCCTGGCGCACCAGAGCGCGCACCTGGAAGCCCCGGCGCCGCAGCCCTTGGACCACGGTTCTGCCGACGGCACCGACGCTGCCCGCAGCGCCGGTCACCAGGATGGGCCGCATGCCTGCTTCCGGACTGGAGTCCATGGGGGCAGCCTGCGGCCCGTACGACCAGGGCGCAAACCGGGGTGACGTCCGGCCCCGGCGGAGGTCAGGCGATCGGCATGCGTCCGCAGCCCCGACCGCTGGTCCATTCCCTCGTCCGCCGTCTCTCCCTGGCACGCGGGGCCATGAGCCCGGCACCTCCGCGGCAGCGCCGCGACCAGCGGATGGACCAGAGTGTGACGCCAGAGACGTCACCCGAATACAATAATTCATCTGGCTATGCCCGCTATTGCTGGCAAATATGAGGTCCGGCCATGGACGGTATTGCCGGCATGGGAGGAGCCCCAGGCTGGGGCTCCGTGCATCCGCCGAGACAAGATGAGCCTGTTTTCTCAGAGCCCTGGGAAGGCCGGGCATTCGCGCTCGCGATCCTCTCGAACAGGGCGTCCGGGGGAAACCTGGACTCCTTCCGGCACGCGCTGGAGCGCCTGGACCGGGCGCACTACATCGACGACGGCTACTACGGGCGCTGGCTCAACGCCGGAGAGCTGAGACTTCTCGACAGCGCCGTCCTGGCACCTGGTGCGGTCGACGCCCGCGCCCGCAACCTCCGCGGCGAGCACGTGGAGGAGCCCCCGGTCCCGGAGCCGGCCAAGCCCGACTACGCGCCGACCGCCGACGGCACACTGCGCTGCCTCGACACCGCGCCGGCCTTCGCCGTCGGCGAGCGCGTGCGTGCCAGGGACATGTCGCCGGCCGGACACGCCAGGCTGCCGCGCTATGTGCGAGGGCGGGTCGGCGTCGTCGACATCATTCAGCCCGCCGGCGTGCTGCCGGACTCCAACGCGCACTTCCTGGGCGAGAACCCACAGTACGTCTACTCGGTGCGCTTCGACTCTCATGACATGTGGGGCGCCGACGCCGAGCCCTTCGAGCTCACGGTGGACATGTTCGAGAGCTACCTGGAGACCCCCTCATGACTACCACCGCCGGATCGGCCGAGCGCCTTCCCCCGGCGCTGCGCACCGAGGCGCTCGAGCAGTTGCTCACCGAGCGGGGCCTGATCGATCCCAAGGCGATGAACGGGCTCATCACCACCTATGAGACCAACATCGGACCGCTCAACGGCGCGAAGGCGGTCGCCAGGGCGGGGTGGTGGACGGCACCCGGCGTCCGGTCGGCGAAGAAGGCAACGCACCGGAAGCCGCGAGCGGTCGGTCTCCCAGCCCAATCGCGCCGTCGAGGTAATCCAGGTCGCGAGGCCGCTGGTCGGCCCGTACGCGGTGGGTCCGTGGTGGGCGGCCCTGTGGTTCCCGACCTGCTCGCCGCGACCAGGCTCGGTGAAGGCCGCGATACCTGCCTGCGCGACGAGCCCGATCCAGGAGCGGTTCAGCCCGAGCCGGGCGGCGCCGCCTCACCGGGGCTGTCATCCGGCTCTGCGCCCGGAGGGTGAACAGCCCCCTCAACGGCCTTCCCGCGGGGTGGCTTGCCCCTCGCCATTCCGGCGGCAGCACGGGCCAACTGTGCCTGCAGTTGGTCGAACGCCGCCGGGCCTGAAAGCTCCCGCAACCTGCGACTTCTGCTCATGCAAGTTCAACGCGCCAACGCACAGCCCGTAACTGCAATACCGCCGAACGGAGCAACCGCCGGTGTCCCTCCACGACGCCACCGCCCGCGTTACCTCGCCGGCACGGTGCTGACTCCGCTGTTCCTGCACACCGACGCCGACCCCGGTACGCGTCGGCGCACATCCGAGGGCAGTGTCTCGCGGGAGGCGGCTTTGGCCTGAGTGCCCGAAGCCGAACTCGAGCGATGCTCGCGTAGCCCGAAAAGATCGCAATTTTCGCAGGTGCGATTACCCGGCGATACGGGAGCGACGGCACGCTGCCCATCGACGCGCGACACCAGATCCCGCTCACCGCGGCGCGGCAGATCGTCCTCGCTGCGAAGGCTGAGGATGTCCAGGCGAATTTGTTTACCGCCGGTAACCGTACGTCTCCGGCCTCGACCACCCCGTTGATTCCCAGGCGTCGAATCCCACGTACCTGGAGATCACACGTGCGGAGAGGCAGCCCCCTGACGGGGAGCAAAGATGAGGACGGCAGCGTGCACGCTGTGACCGCTCTGCTCCGCGCTTATGCCGCCGGGACGGAGTCCGGTTCCTGAAACTTCGGCGTGCCTGGCGGCCGACGCGTCCAACCGGAGTCAAGCCGGTGAGCGCCCCTCGTGTGATGTCGTCGGCTTGGCGCCGAGTCGTCGCGCCGATGTTCGCTGCGGCCGGAGCGGCTGACTGGACGCCATCCCTTCGAGTCCGGTGGTGATCCTGAAGCACCTCACGCAGGAGCTGCCCGAGGCGGACGCACCCGCAGCCATGCTGCAAAGTTCGACCGGGAATCCCGAGGATCCGCTGCGGAGCCAAGATTGCTCCGTAGCGGATCCGACGTTCACCTACTGCCGACCGACGGCCCGCGTAGAGACGTCCCACAGGTGGGCGGCGGCCTCCGGATCCAGGGCGTAGTCGGCGACGCCGCCGTGGTGGTTGTCGGGGTGGAGGGGCTCGGCCTCGTTGCAGTCCTCGAGGTAGCGGCCGGTGACGCTGGAGAGGAGGGGTGAGGCGGCGGCGAGGACCGAGGTCGCCGCGCCCTGTTCGGCCGTCTTCCACGGCAGTTGTGGGGCGCCACTTTCGGCGTACCGGGCGAGCAGGACGGGGTCGACGTGGCGCATCAGGTTGCTGCGGACGACTCCGGGCATGACCGCGTTGACGGTGATGTCGTCGGCGGCCCAGCGGCGGGCGGCCTCGACCGCGAACAGGGAATTGGCGGTCTTGGACTGCCCGTACGCCGACTGCGGATCGTAGGGGCGGCGCTCGAAGTGGAGGTCGTCGAAGACGACGGGCGAATTCCGGTGCTGTGAGGAGCTGACGGACACCACGCGGGCGCCGCCGGCCGCGGCCAGGGCAGGGTGCAGGCCGGTGGCCAGGGCGAAGTGGCCGTAGTGGTTGGTGGCGAAGTGCAGTTCCCAGCCCTCGCGGGTGCGGGTCAGCGGGGGACCCATCACGCCGGCGTTGTTGATCAGCGCGTGGAGCGGCCCGGTCCAGTCGGCGACGAATACGGCGACGGAGTCCTGGTCGGCGAGGTCGAGCGCTGCGACGTGGACGCTCTTGCTGCCGGTCGCGGCGGTGATGTCCTGGGCAGTGCTGTCCCCTGCGGCGATGTCACGTACAGCCAGGGTGACGTCGGCCCCTGCGGCGGCCAGTGCGCGTGCGGTTTCCCGGCCTATGCCCGAGGTCGCGCCGGTGACGACGATGCGGCGTCCGGAGAGGTCGACACCGGAGAGCACCTCGGCGGCGGTGGACTGGGCCGTGAACGGGGTCGTGATCCGTGGGGTCATGGATTCGGGTTCCAATCGGTACGAGGTACGAGGGCCGAGGGTGAGTGGCTCGTCTGGCCGTGGGTGTGATGGCGCGAAGGGGGTCGGTGGTGAGGGCGACCCCCGATCAGCCCGGATCAATGGGCTGCATGGTGACCACCGGCTGCTTTCCGCCGTCGGCGCGGTGGACGGGATCGCCCTCGTTGCGCGGCACGCTCGGCGGAGAGGCGCTCCGCCGCCTCGACCCGGATGTCCGGGGCGGCGAGGCTTTCCCCGGCGGCGTAGGCGATCAGCCGCGGGCGACGCTCAGGGTGAACGACGCGGTGAAGCCACGCTCAAGGCTGCCGGGGTCGACCGGCTGGACTTTCAGGAGCAGGTTCTCGCCGCCGGCCATGCGGTAGACGAGGTCGTCCTTGTTGGGGAGCCGCTCCAGGGTGGTGTGCTGCTTGTAGGGCTCGAAGGCCTCGATGGCCTGGTTGTACTCCTCGGGCAGGTACAGCTGTCCTGTATACACCTCCCGGTCGTCGACGAGGACCTTGACGTGGATGTGGATGCTGCGGGTGAAGTACCAGCCGGGGTAGATGGTGCCGAACTCCGCAACCCCATCGGCGCCGGTGCTCTGCGTACCGCGCAGGAAGCGTGAGTCGTCGGACGGAGGGACGTGGCCGGTCTCGTTGTCGATGGTCGGCAGGGTGTCGGGGTCGTGGGCGAGGTGCCCGGAGTAGTAGCCCAGTGCGTCGCAGTGCCACACGTCGACCACGGCTCCGTCGACCGGTGTGCCCTGCTCGGCGTCGCGTACGTTCATGCGCAGGCGCAGCGGGATGCCGGGCCGGCCGTCCGCGATATCGGCGCGCCGACGGGCGTCGTCGGCGGCCACGTAGTAGGGGCCCTCGGTCGTCTGCGGGGACGCGCTGCTCGCGTCGGGCTCGCGCGCGGCGTCGGCGCCGCTGAGGACGTCCTCCGGCGGGACTGCGTGGGCGGCCAGGATGGCCTGGAGCGCGGCGACCTGGTCGCCGGCCGTGATGATGCTGGACTTTTCCTCGGGGGACATGGCGCTTCCTTCTTCGGTTCGGGATGGGGGGCGGGGTTCGTGACCCGCGTGCGCGGCGGGCCTGCGGTGTCAGAAGGCGTGCGGGCCGAAACGGCCCCAGGCGACGACGACGGCGAGTGCCAGCAGGACGGCATTGACGGCGATCATCTGGAACTCTCCGCGGCGGCCGTGCGTGACGGCCGCGCCAACCATCAGTGCCACAAGCCCCGCGGCGGCCGCAGGCGTCAGGATCTCCGCGACGCCGACGAGCGGCGGCAGGACCAGGCCGAGCGCGGCGAGGACCTCGACCGCGCCGATGGCCTTGACCGGCCCGGCGCCAAAGTCCTCGGCCCAACCGAGCCCTGAGGCAGCCAGCTGCTGCGGCGTACGGCTCAGTTTCATCACCCCGGCCAGCGCAAACACGGCCGCCAGCAGGCCTGCGGCGACCCACAAGAAGATGTTCATTTGTCCTCTCCGCTCCTATCAAGAACTTCAAGCATGGAGTGACCGTACCGCAGATTCACTTCAAGCTGAAACTGACTGGAGTGGCATTTGCTTCACGCTTGGAGTACGTTGAAGGCATGGAAGACGCACCGGACAGCATGGAGCCACGCTGGCTCGCCCCCGATGAGCAGCAGCAGTGGTACGCCTTCGCGTACGTGCTGACCCAGCTGCCCGCCGCCCTCGAGTCGCGCATGCAGCACGACGCGGGAATCGCCCACTTCGAGTACGTGGTGCTGTCCGCCCTGTCGATGGCGCCGGAGCGCACGCTGCGGATGAGCGAGCTCGCCCAGTACGCCGGCAGCACACTCTCCCGCCTGTCCAACGTGATCATCCGCCTGGAGAAGCGCGGCTGGGTGCAGCGCCGGCCGGACCCTGCTGACGGGCGCGCCACCCTGGCGACCCTCACCGACGACGGCATGGCAAAGGTCACCGAAGCGGCCCCCCATCATGTCGATGCCGTGCGACGTCTGGTCTTCGACCCGTTGACCAAGACGCAGCAGCGCCAGCTCGGCGCCGTATCGCAGCGCATCCTCGGCGCCCTCGAGGCGCCGTGCCCCACCAGTTGGGCGCCGCCCGGCGCCACCGAGGCGCCCGGCCGGGACTGAACCCCGCGCCACCGCCCGGCGCCACCGAGGCGCCTGGCCGGGACTGAACCCCGCGGCACCGCCCACTACCCCGGTCTGTCGGCCGGGATCAGCTCACCCCACCCACTGAGGAGTACTCCCATGTCCACGATCGCCATTGTCGGAGCCGGCCCGGGCCTCGGCCTGTCCGTCGCCAAGGTCTTCGGCGGCCACGGCTTCGACGTCGCCCTGATCTCCCGTACGAAGGACAAGCTCGACGCCCTGGTTGCCGAGCTCGCCGAGGACGGGATCACCGCCGAGGGCTTCCGCGCCGACGTCGCCGACCCCGCCCAGCTCACCGGCGCGCTGGAGAGCGCGATCGCGCGGTTCGGGAAGATCGACGTCCTGGAGTTCTCCCCGCACGCGGGACTGACCATGACCTCGCCCAAGGACGTCACCCTGGACAAGCTGCGCCCGCAGATCGACAGCCTCCTGTACGGTGCCGTCGCCGCCGTGCAGGCCGTGCTGCCCGGCATGCTCGAGGCCGGCTCCGGCACCCTGCTGTTCACCACTGGCGGCGGGGCCATCAACCCGTACCCGATGCTCTCCGATGCCAACATCGCGCAGGCCGGACAGCGCAACTGGGCCCTCAACCTCCACAACACCCTTGGCGATCAGGGCATTTACGTGGCCAACATCGCCATCAACCTCATGGTCGGCGCCCAGGCCCCCGAAGGCGTCCCGCACCGCGCGCCCGACGAGATCGCTCTCGACTACTGGACCCTGCACACCGAGCGCCGGGCCGCCGAACACCTCATCGGCGCCTGACCGCACCACACCCGCCCCTGAGCGGCCACCGGCGCCCGTCAACGGGCCGACGGCCGCCCACACCTCTCCCCTCGGAGCAGTGCCATGAAGACCATCCTCATCGCCGGCGGCAACAGCGGCATCGGCCGCCAGGCCGCACACGACATCCTCGCCCGCGGCCACCGTGTGATTCTGCTCGGCCGTAGCCAGGCCAAGGGCGAAGCCACTCTGACCTCCCTCGGCGCGCCGGCCGAGCGGGCCTCGTTTCTCGCCGCCGATCTGTCCACCCACGACGGCGTCCGCGAAGCCGCCGGCCGGATACTCGACACGCACGACCAGCTCGACGCCGTCCTGCACACCACCGGCGTCCTGACCACCGAAGAGAGCCGTACCCCGGACGGTCTGCACCCCTTCTTCGCGATCAACTACCTCAGCCGCTACCACCTCACCCAACTCCTTCTGCCCGCCCTGCGCCGCAGTCCACAGCCGCACGTGGTCATGATGACCGCAGCCGTCCAGCCCACCGAAGGCGCCGACTTCGCCCGCTTCCCGACGTTCGAGTCGTTCAACTTCAGCCGCGACCGAAAGCCGGTCCAGCTCGGCAACCACCACTACGCCGCCCACCTCGCCCGCACCGAAAACGGCCTGGCCGCAGCCGTGGTCAACGCCGGCATGCCCAAGACCGACATCATGCGCGCCGCTCCCGCTTCGATGCGCATCGGCTCCAAGATCCTCGGACCGCTCATCTTCGACTCCATCGAGAAGGCCGCCCACAACCCCGTGGAATCCACCCTGCGTGACGACTGGCAGGCACCCACCTATTGGGGCAAGCCCGGCCGCTTCGAGCAGCGCACCCCCATCGCCCTCGACGCCGCCACCACCGAACACGTCATGAAGGTCTCCCGCACCCTCACCGGCGCCTGACGCCGCACGAACGAACACGCCGCCCGCCATACATGACGCCATAGGGATCGCTACAGCGGCCCCACCGGCTATTGCCACGCGTCTCCCTGCTCGGTCGACCGCCGTGGACGGTGAGCCATCACCACCTGAAACTCCCCGAGGCGTTGGGAGTTCGGCCCGTACTGATTCCCACTCCCGCATCTGCCGGCCGTGTTCCTGATGGCCGGGACGATGAAGCTCAGCCGTATACCGCAGTAGTTGGCTGCCTCGGGACTTGGCTTGTCGGCGTCGCGAGGATCCTCGCCCCGGCCGCCGCCCCTGGCCTGATCGCACTGATGATCGGCAAGGCCGTCATGCACGGCCGCCGCAGAGAGTTCCAGATGATCACCATCAACGTCGTCCTGCTGACGCTCGGCGCCTTCGTTGCCTCGGGCCGCTTTGGCCCGCACGCCTGCTGAGCGAGAACCGAAACACGGTGCGTCCATCGCGCCGGCCGTGCGCCGTTGTCCCGGGACGCGGCCTGCATGCGGCCGCCGCGCCAGCCTCCGCTGATCCGGTGCTCTGTGAATCCCGTCAAACAGAAACTGAGAGCCCTCATGACGTCCCTGTCCTGCACACCTGCCCGACGCAGACCTCTGACCGCCATGGGCGGCGTGCTCGCCGCGATCGTCGCCGCCAGCGTGGTCAACGCCGTTCTCGCCCTGACCGCACGAGCCCTCGCCGACAAGCCTGACAGCTTCGGCCCCCTCGACCCCGGGTCATACATCTTCCTGACTGCCCTAGGCGTGATCTTTGGCGCCATCGGCTGGGCCGTGGTGCGCAAGACGTCCAGGAGCCCGGAGATGCTGCTGCGCAAGCTTGTTCCGGCCGTAGTCGTGCTGTCTTTCGTGCCTGACCTCTTCCTGTTCGGCGACGGCGGAGCGATGGGCGTGGTCGCGCTCCTTGTCATGCACGTCGCGGTCGCGGTCATCGCCGTGCCCGTGTACCGAAGGGTCATGCCCCTCACTGCCGCCGGCTGACCGATGCCGAGCTGTGGGTGCGGGGGCAGGCGGCATCGATGACGAACGATCCTGCCTCCTGAACTGATCAGGTCGATCAATAGCCGAGCACTCTACTTGGCGAGCGCTGCCAGATAGGCCGCTCAGTCACAGTGACTGAGCGGCCTATCTGGCCATTGGGCGCCATAGTTGGCCGGTTGAGCGCGGTGGGTGGCACGGGTGCTGGTCACGGCGCTGACTTGCGGTGAGGCGCGCCGCCACGATGAACGGTGGTGAAGTCGCATCGTGTCCTCCGGCACCGCCCGTCAGCACTCCTCGGCGTGCCAGGAACACAGGGTCTGTTCGGGAGCTGGCTGCTGAGCTTCTCTGTATCCCTCGCGCAGCAGCTCGAAGTACTTCTTCTTCACCGCGGTCGGCAACTTGTTGGGGGCATGCTTCGGCATCCGAACGCTCTCCTTCCGGGGCGTTCGCAATCACCGATAGAACTCAAGCCGTGTCCAGGGGACGGTTCTGCCACTCGACCATGCCGGCGAGCACGCTGTCGGTGATCGTGGAGATCGTCGACTTCGACACCGCGGTGCCGTAGACCTCGGCCAGGTGCGCGGAGATCTCACCATGGGTGAGGCCCTTCGCCGAGAGTGAGAGCACCACTTCGTCGACCCCACCAGGCCGCTTCTGCCGCTTCTTGACCAACTGCGGCTCGAAGCTGCCCGCTCGGTCCCGGGGCACCTCGATGTCCACCGGCCCGACCTCCGTCGACACCGTCTTCGTGCGGCGGCCGTTGCGGTAGTTCTCCCGGCCGCCCTCCGGCCGCTCGCCCGCTTCATGGCCCAGATGGGCGGTGAGCTCGCCTTCCAGTGCCGACTCCAGCACCCGCTTGGTCAGCTGCTGGAGCAGCCCGCCCTCGCCGGTCAGGCTTACCCCGCCGGCCCGGGCCCGCTCCATCAGCTCAGTCAGCAGGGCCTCGTCGACGGCCTCGGAAGGCTCCGTGGCGGCGTTGCCGGTCTCGGTGTCACTCGTCACGCCAGTCATCAACTGTCGCTCTCTGAACGGGAGTTACATCACTCACCGTACAGACCCGGAGTCGGTGAAGTCCCCGCCCGAGTTGGACGGGACCGAAACTGTCGCCGGCCGTCAAAGGCGGGACTCGTGGAGGGCGGACCCTCGAGTACCGAAAGGGCCAGAAGGGGCAAGACCTCATCGTTGCCGTGCGATGCCAGGGAAAGGGGGAGATCAAGGTCTCCCTGAATCCGGTGAAGGTCGGCTTTCCGCTGACGTGTGTCGATGGTGAAGTCACCACCACCTACAACCAGGTCGGCGTTACCGGAGTGGAGAAGAAGGGCACGGTCTCGGTCTTAGCACCATCAACGGTGCGCTGGTCAATGACAATTGGCCGCGGTGAGCCGCCGGAAGGCGCCGGGTAGGCCAGCCTGTCCCGCCAGAGCCAGTGACGAGATTCTGGCGCGATCACCGTCCGGCCTCGTCCCAGGCCGGGCGGTGATTAGCGTGCTCGGGTGTCGGTGACCGTGCCGTGCGGCAATCATCGTCTGAAGACCTGCCGTCAGGCGGGGGTGTGTCAAGTTGAAGGCTGATTCTGGCTGTTGAGGTTGGTGGTTGGTGGTTGGGGTGAGTCGGCCATCGAAGGTGATCTGGAAGGCGTTCAATGGTGCCTTCCATTGCATCGTCCCGCGGCGTCGGCCCTTGCCGGTCGGATCGGATCCAGGCTCATCAGGGCCATGTAGATGCGCTTCAACGCGGTTTGCTCGCTGGGGCAATGTCTGCGGGCCTTGACTGCCCGGCGGATGCCGGCGTTCACCGACTCAATCGCGTTCGTCGTGCAGACGATGCGGCGGATCTCGGTGTCGAACCGCAGCAAGGGGTGAAGTCCATGGCCAGCCCGGTCCGTTCGACACCTGGACCGAGGGCGATGACCAGGAGAAGGCCGAGGGCGAGGGCGATGCACTGCTGACCACAGCCCTCGCCCGGGTGACTGTCTTGTCAGTCGATCAGGACGCCGGGGTTGAGGATGCGGTGGGGGTCGAGGGCGTCCTTGGCGGCGTGCAGGGCCAGGGCGAAGGGCTCCGGACGCTGGCGGTCGTAGGCGGGGCGGTGGTCGCGGCCGACGGCGTGGTGGTGGGTGATGGTGGCGTGGTGGCGGTGCAGGACCTCGTTCGCCACGGTCTTGATGTCGTCCCAGATCTGGACCTCGTCGCCGGGGCGGCCGGCGACGGCGACGGTGAAGTAGGGGGCTGCGCCGTCGGGGTAGACATGGGTGAGGCGGCAGTTGATGGCTGCGGTGTGTCCGGTGGCCTTTAGAGCGGCGGCGCCGACCTCGGTGCGGACGGCGTCGATCAGGGCCGGGATCCGGTCCCAGGTGGCGGCGGTCTCGAAGGTTTCGACGACGGCGCCCATGCGGGCCAGGCCATCGCGCAGGTAGGGCATGCGAAGGAACGCCTTGCGCCAGGAGCTCACGGCCGCGTCGGCCGGGGCGTCACGGTCCGCCGCGGGCGTCTCGCCGTGTCCGCCGTGGGCGCGGGCCAGGTCCACGGCGGCGGCTAGGCAGTCGTCGACGGGGCCGGTGGCGGACTCGAAGCCCAGGACCAGGACGGTGGAGCCGTCGGTGGATGCGCCCGACAGCAGCGCCTCGCCGGGGTCGAGCAGGCGGCAATTGGCCGGGGTGAGGTCGGACTGGGCGATGGCCCGAACGGCGTCCAGGGCGCGGTGGAAGTTGGCGAAGGGCACGGACGTCGAAGCCTTGAACCGGGGGCGCTCCTGCAGGCGCATCCACGCCTCGGTGATGACGCCGAGCGTGCCCTCGGAGCCGAGGAAGAGCCGATCGGGTGAGGGTCCGGCGCCGGACGCGGGCAGGCGCCAGGAGGTGCTCACGCCGGCGGGGGTGACCACTCGCAGGGACTGCACGAAGTCGTCGATGTGGGTGTGGCCAGTGGCGTAGTGGCCGCCGGCGCGGGTGGCCAGCCAGCCGCCCAGGGTGGAGAACTCGAAGCTCTGTGGGAAGTGGCGCAGGGTCAGGCCGTGGGGCCGCAGCTGGTCCTCCAGGACGGGGCCGAGGGCCCCGGCCTGGATCCGGGCCGAGCGGCTGACGGTGTCGATCTCCAGGACACGGTTCATCGCCGTCAGGTCCAGCGACAGTACGGCGCGGTGGGCATCGCCGCGGTACTCCACGCCGCCGACCACTGAGGAGCCGCCGCCGAAGGGGATGACGGCGACGTTGTGCTCGGCGGCCCAGTCCAGCAGGTCGGCCACTTCTTGGTCGCCGGTCGGACGGGCGACCAGGTCGGGGATCCGGCCGGGCCGGCCGCGCAGCGCCCGGGCGACGTCGCGGTAGGCCTTGCCCATCGCGTGGGCGGCACGTGCTTCGGGATCGGCGGTGACCAGGTGCGCCAGGGACGGCGGCGGAGTCGCGCCGGGGCGGGCGATGGACAGGTCGGCGACCTGGGGTATGGGCAGCGGGCGAGCCAGGGTGCCCGGCAGCAGGGCCGCCATCGCGGCGTTCTCGGTGTCGTCGGGGTGGGCGTCGGCGTAGCCCCAGCCCCACCAGGAGCGGGTACGGGGGACGGGCGTGGTGGCAGGCATGGGGTGCTCCCAGGCGGGATCGGATGAATTTACCCAACGGTAAATTACCTTAGGGTAAGATCTGGTTCCATGACAACGCTCTCCTCCCGGGCAGGCACTAAGGGCGTGCCGAGGGCCGATCGCGAACGGCAGGTCCTGGCCGCGGCCACTGAGGAGTTCGGCCGCCGCGGCTACGAGGCCACCACCGTGGCCGCCATCGCCGCCCGCGTCGGCGTCACCAAACCGCTGCTGCACCAGTACTTCGGCAGCAAGCAGGACCTCTACCTCGCCTGCCTCAATCCGGTTGGCGACCGGCTGCTGGACGCCATCCGCAGCGCCATGGCCGAACACGGCACCAGCGCACCGCCCACGCCCCTGCGCGTGCTGCGCGCCCTCTTCGACGCCCTCGACGGCCGGCGCGAGGCTTGGTTCGTCCTCTACGACCCCTCGCTGCCGCCCGGCAGTGACGCCGCCCACCGCGCCGCGTACTACCGCGACGCCATCGACGACCTCGCCGCCACCGGCACCGCCGAACTCCTCCACACGGCCGGATCCGGCGACCCCCTCGACGCCGACGCCCTCAAGTACGCCTGGCGCGGCCTGTGCACCGCCCTCATCCGCTGGTGGATCAACCACCCCGACCAGACACCCGAAGCCATGACCCGGCGCTGCGCTCGGCTCGCCACGGCCAGCCGCGCCACCTTCGCCGCCGACGACGATCACACGTGATCTGGATCGGGCACCTCCTCGAGGCCGGGTCTGTCAGAGGAATTTCATTGGACCTCCCCGCCTGACCGACCTTTCCGCATTGCATTCGATCGCTGCTACTTGTTGTGCACGTTCGTGGACGGTCGGCTGGTGAGGAGCAGCAGGCAATCGCGCCACGCTGCATCATCCGCCGCCGGGAATCTTTCCGGCGCCGGGCGTAGCGTGAAATGGCGGATTCAAAATCTGAATCAGAGTCGCGGGCTGCGGCGACCTGTCCTGATCGCAGACTTCAGGAGGCCGTCGGAACCAGAACGCTTACGTGATCATGCTGAGCGTGCTGGTAAAGGCTTAGAGGGGCCCGACGTCGATGACACTTTGCGCACGGGCCGCTTCCCTTGAAAAGGGAGGGTCCGGAGCTTGGACGCAGACGAGGATGCCGGCATCGGCATGGCCTTTGCCCGAAACACCTGCCGAGTTTGTCGGGCGCTGAGAGACGAAAGGTCACTCATGCCTCAATCCATGCGCGCGCTCGTAGCCGGAAAGGTCGGCGAGCCTACCGATGTCCTGCGGCTGGAATCCCGGCCTGTTCCCACGCCGGAAGCTGGTCAGGCGTTGATCCGTGTGAAGGCGACTCCGATCCACGCCAGTGATCTGCACGTGGTGCGCGGCCGCTACGGTTTCTCCCCCGAGTTTCCCGCTGTCGGGGGTCACATGGAATGCGTGGGCCGTATTGAGGCCCTGAGTCCGGCGACGGAGGGACTAGAGGTCGGCGAGCGTGTGGTGGTCGCTGCCGTACCGGCGGTACCCGGGCCCCATGTGGCCGGAACTTGGCAGGAATACCTTGTTGCCGATACACGAAGGCTCCTGCCGGTCCCCGACCGTCTGAGCGACTCCACCGCCTGTCAACTCGCCGTCAATCCGTTGACCGCGCTGCTCCTCGTGACTCGCGAACTGGACGTACAGCGCGGTGAATGGTTGTTGCAGACGGCCGCGGGCTCCACCGTCGGACGACTCGTCATCCAGTTGTGCAGGCATCTGGGTATTCGCACGATCAATGTCGTGCGGCGACGTGGTGCCGTTGAGGAGATCACAGCGTTTGGTGGTGACGAGGTCATCTGCACCGAGGACGAGGACCTGTTGCAGCGTGTGGCCGAGATTGCAGGACCGGCCGGCGTTCGCAAGGCCACCGACTGTGTCGCGGGTCCCGTAGGCGCCCAGGTATCCCAGGCACTGGCTCCCGGAGGAGAGGTCGTGGTCTACGGCGCGCTCTCCACCCATCGGCAGACTGATCCGGCGGCGCTGACGATCCCGCTGCAGGCACGCTCGGTAATCTACGAGACCAAAGCGGTGCGTGGCTTCTGGCTGAACCGCTGGTTCGGCACTGCCTCATCTGAGGATGCGCTGCACGCGCTGTCCCAGGTCCGCAGTCTCGTCGCTGATGAAGTGCTGAGCATCCCCCAAGGCGAGCCGTTCCCTCTCGAACGCTTCAGTGAAGCCATCGCACTCGCTGAAGCACCCGCACATGGCGCCAAACCGCTCTTTGTCTTCGAGGATGGCCGGGACGAAGACGACAGGTAGGGCGCGGCCCGGCCGGTGGTGGGGGCGGGGCGAGACTGTCGACGCCCGCGGCCCGGCCGCGGGCCCATTGTGGCGAGCGTTGAGGAGCTGGTGGGTGCTGGGGGCGCGCCTCGTGGCCATGACCCCGGGTCGTGCCCCTGTAGGTCAGCGGCCTACCTGTGTGCTCAGCGTGCCTTCTTCGGAGGGACCGGCGTCGGCGGAGGTCACAGGAGGGGGTGACGGGTTGAGCTGTACGGCTGAGTCCCGGATGCCTCCTGTCGGCCGTCGGACGGAAGCGGCTACACCGTCCGAGGGGAAGTCCTTTTCCATCCCGTAACCGCCGCGCGTCGACGGGGCACCATCAACACCGCTCCCCGAGATACGGCGTCGCCGATTTTCGGTGCGGGGAGCACCCCGCGGATCCCGGACTTCCGAAGGAGCCACCTGCCCATGTTCACCCGTAAGCCGTCGGTACTCGCCGCGCAGGCACTGTGTGTTGCCGCCCTCGCGAAGGTCGTCGCTTCGGCCACTCCCGCATCGGCGCAGACGGTCGTCCCGTGCGGTGCGAATGCCCTGTCCATGGCCATCGGTAACGCCAACATGTCAGGGGGCGGAACCCTGGAGCTGGCACGGGGATGTATCTAATCGCTCCCACGGCGTTGCCGCCCATCCAGTCGACGATCACCATCGTCGGCCGGAACACCACCATCACCCGTGATGACGGGGCAGGCGTCTTCAGTATTCTCTCCGTCGATACCGTTGGGAACCTCACGCTCACGAACACCACCATCACCAATGGCGACGCGCTCGACTTCGGCGGCGGCATCGCGAACCACGGCAAACTGACCGTGACCGGCAGCGACATCCGCGGCAACCACGCCAACTTCTCGGGTGGAATCGGCGGCGGTTCGGGGACCGTCACCCGGATCGTGAACAGCTCCATCGCGGGCAACACCGCCAACGTGAACGGCGGCGGCGTCGCCAACGACGGAGGCATGACCATCGTCAACGGCCGCATCACCGACAATACGGCCACCAGCGGTGTCGGAGGTGGCTTGGCCAACGACGGCATGCTGCGAATCGTCAGCACTGACGTCACCAGGAACCACGCCCTTGGGATGCGAGCCGGAGGCATCGCCAACGTCGGCGGCGGCACCACGAACATCACGGCCAGCAACGTCAACAACAACACGGCCGCCCTCGCCCCCGGCGGCATCCTCAACAGCGGTGGCTCCGTCACTCTGACCGCTTCCCGAGTCAGGGGTAACCTCCCCACCAACTGCACGGGCGGCGACATCCCCGTCCCGAACTGCGCCGGCTGACCCAGCAAAGAGAGCCTGCCGCGGTGCCCGCCGCTCGCAGGCGTGCCACGTGAGGCCCCGGACCATGATTGGTCCGGGGCCTCTTCGCTTGTGCCCCGGCGCGATTCACACTTGCGACACCGGGCCAAACGCGCAGGCGGGGGTGTGGGGGCTAGTGCTCTGACCGCGAAAGTTCGCCGGGCTGTTGGGAGGGCGGATGACGTGCGACGGCTTCCGGTGACGGAGTGGAGATCCGTCCCGCATAGGATCTTGAGCCCAGGCACGGATGTCGGAGGCGACGATGGAAGAGCCGCGGATACGCCTCGGCAGCGATGATGTGTGGCTGGAACTGGCTCGGACGGGTGGCGACTGCTGGCAGGTCACCGCAGATTGGTGCGCGTGGCTGCGGGCTGACTTCACCGCGGATCTCAGCGCCGCCGAGGTCGTGGACTTTACGGAGCGGATGCTGTTTCACCTGCGGGCGCCGTCGGGTGGACGCTTTTCGTTGGCAGTGACTCCCGGTCGGAACAATCCGCTGACGTTGAAGACGGAGCCCGTAGGAGACGGTTTCGCCTTTTTCGTGCGCCTGACTCCCAACGGCGACGACGACATGTGTCATCTGCAGATGGAGATCGATCCGATCGCCACGTTCGCACTACATGAGGCATTCAGTGCGCTGCACGCATCACTGGTGGTCTGATCGTCTGGAGCGTCTCGGTCAGGCACCGCGGTCGTCGGCGGGCGTGCACCCGGCCGATGGCCAACTCGGCCGGGATACGAGCGAGTTCCTTCTAAAACACGCCTAGGGGTGCCTGTAGTGCCCCTGGAACGCGGACCGCGCTATCCGAAGACCGACGCGAAGCCGCCCGCAAGGAAGAACGCGAGGCAAGTGACGGGTCCCAGCCACTCCGGGAGCCCGATCGTGCTGCGCTTCTCGAAGCCATGTCCGGCCCTTGGCACGGCGGCGTCGCGGCGGCGCAGCAGCTCCTTCGCGACGGCGTCCCGTTTGGCCTTCGTCAGAGCGGCATCGAGTGCGGCCACCGGCAGGCGGCCGTACCCAGATACGACGAGGGTGAGGGCAGTCCGCCCCTCCAGCGTCGTGATCAAGTGGTAGGGGACAAGGTAGTGCGTGAACACGTTGTTCACGCGGAAGCGGTCCTGCCCGAACGATACGTAAGGGTTCAGGTACAGCCGCCAAATCATGTACTGGGCGAACAGCGTGGGAGCCAGCGGGATCAGGAGTGTCAGCCACGGGCCAGTCATGGCCGCGTGATTTTGGAGCAACACCACCTGCATAGCCACCAGCCCTGCCTGTCCTGCGACGGCCAGCACCACCTTGGGGATTCTTCTGATCCTCGCCACCGAGCCGGTTCTTTCGTCGTGTCCACTCGGACAGTCCTGCCCGGCCCCCGGGAGTCGGGCGGGGCAGGAAACCTACTACGTACTGTCCGATGGGTCACCCTCGCAGCCACAGTCGGATCGCTGAGAGGGCGACCGCGCCGTGGGAATGCCACATCTTCGCCAGCGACTACCAAGCCGCCCAGCCTGTAGCAGGAAGGTCCCGTGCAGTCGATTGCTACGCGCCTATGAGCAGCTGCGTGTCAAGCACGTCGTTCCTCCTGACACCAACGGCTGACATCAACCGCCGCGGACAAGATCGGACGAGCGCGGCTCCCCAGCGGTCGGAATTCCGTCGCCAGGGTTGGATCACTCCAGCTTTCAGGGGGTGATCGACGTGATTAGGATCAGGCCACAGGTTCTGGAGGGCTTCGACATCTACGGCAGACATCAGCCGCGCGGTTGTAGTGCGGTCGGGCCCGAGTAGGGGCCGTGGCAGGGGGGTCATGACGGATCAAAGTGGAGTCGACAGGAGTCGCCGCGACGATGACGATCCCTTCGAACGCGGGAAGCTAAACGGGGTCTTCTTGGGTTGGATCCTTCTCGCCGGGCTCTTGGTGTGCGTGATCGCTGTGGCGTGGGGCACGGGGGCCTTCGGCCAGCGGAACCCCTACTAAGGGCTGTCCCGTATAAGCGTGTGACCTGGGACGTTGACTGACGATACGGTCGCCGAGTGGAGTCCGAGAAGGTGAATCAGTGTCCCTTGCACGGGTCCGGCGCACGGCCTGAGGCCCTGGTCGGGTATCGGCTTGAGGAAGTCTTCGCCGCGTGGCATCGGAGCGAAGGCGAGGAAGTCGAAGACCCTCTGGATGTGTGGTTGGTCGACAGCCAAGGCAGTTCCGTACACGTCACGACCGGCTCGGACTGGTGCCTGATCGTTGAGCCTTCGAGCCCGCACGAGGGGTACGACATGGGCAGCTGGGGGCGCGTCGAGGTGGCTCCGGTTGGTGATCGGACGCCGTTCGCCGCCCACCTTGGAGAAGACGTCCTGGCGGTGAGGGAAGAATTCGAGCCCAAGACCGGCCGCATCGCCATCGAGGTAACCTTCGCCTCCGGCCGGGTTCGTTGCGACAGTTGGGCTGGAGACCTCCGCCTTTCCACGTGAGGTCTCGCGTTCAGTCTCACCTGGCCACGATGTGATGATCTTGGTGTGGCTGGTGTGATCACGGCGTCCGAGCCGTCCTGGATAACCCCCTTCACCGGGCTGAGCCCGCGCTGCTTCGACAGGTTGGCGACCGCACTGCGGCGCGAGGGCGCGGAAACGGTACGGCGCGGCCGGCCGTGGGGCCTGACACTGGAGAACCGGGTGCTGCTCGTGACGGCGTATTGGCGCACGAACTTGACGATGCGCCAACTCGCCCCGCTGTTCGGCGTCTCGAAGTCGGCGGCCGATCGGATCATCAGCCATCTCGGCCCGCTTCTCGCGCTTCAGCCCAGACAGCGGTTCGCGAAGAACACTGTCCTTATCGTGGACGGCACCCTGGTGCCCACCCGCGACCACGCAGTCGCCGAGCAGTCCAAGAATTACCGGTACTCCACCCACCACCAAGTTGTCATCGACGCCGACACCCGTCGCGTCGTCGTGGTCGGCCAGCCGCTGCCGGGCAACCGCAACGACTGCAGAGCCTGGGAGGAATCGGGAGCGAAGGCCACCGTCGGCAAGACCGTGACGATCGCCGACGGCGGCTATCCAGGCACCGGACTCGTGATGCCGCACCGCCGCCGGGCCGGCGAGGAACTGTCCAACTGGAAACAGGACCACAACCGCTCCCACAAGCAGGTCCGCGCCCGCGTCGAGCACACCTTCGCCCGAATGAAGACCTGGAAGATCCTCCGCGACTGCCGCCTCAAAGGGGACGGCGTCCACCACGCCATGCTCGGCGTCGCCCGCCTGTACAACCTCAACCTCTCCGGATAGGGCGGCCATCGCGCCGTGACCGGCCGACACTCACCCGAAGATCATTGCGGGACAAGCCTTAGCTAGGTTCTGTCCGGCGCATCATGCGACCGCAACGGGCGCTTGCGTCGCGGATTCCGATCTTGCACGAACCACGCCCGCACTACGGTGTGTGGGTTGACGGCGGACGGGATGGGAGCCGGGGTGAGTGGTGGGCCGAGGGGACAGGGAAACGCCCGGCCCGGTGGAGTTGACCCGATGTACGGTATCCGCTCCAGGGAGGGGCTAAGTGATCGTCCACGGCAGACGATCACAGAATGCGAGGGCACTGTGCGGGGATTGAAGAAGCTCTACAGAACGTTCAAGAACACCCATCATGCGCCCAAGGACGAGACGTTCGCCAGGGCAACGCCCTGTACGTGCTCGCCCCGTTGGCCGTCGCTCGAGACGACCGCCAACGGCTACATGGTCCGCGCGCTACCGTCGTCGCACTACAGCATTCTGACGAACCCGGAGGTCGGGACGTTCGTCGCACGCTGCACCGGATGCACTGCCCGCTACCCGGACCCGTGGGTCATCGACACCACCGACCAGATGCCCTATGCGTGGGCACGTGAGTCAGACTGAGGCGACAAGGCGCAGTCATCGCACCACGGAGCACCCTCTCCGGGCCGTCTCGGGGTGGTGGAAGGGCGCTCAACGGTGACCAACGCTGACCACTGCCGACAGTTCAGCAGCAGGTCACAGCGTTGATCGATTACGTGACTGCAGGTCGGAGACCCGGCGTGTCACTTCTTCGGCTACCGGCTTCATTCGTAGTGCCTCGGGCTTCAGCCGGGCTTCAGCCCGAGGGTGAAGGGAATCAGATGACCGCGCACGGCGCCGAGCGCCGTGACAGCTCGGCCCCGGCGGAGCCGGGCAGTGCTCAGGCCGGCCGGTTCTGCTGTTCGATGTATTGCCTGACCACACTCAGTGGTGCGCCGCCCACGCTCCCGGCGAAGTACGACCCCGACCACAGCTTGTTGGCCCGCCAGTAGTGCCGTACCAGGTCGGGAATCTCCTGGCGCAGCCGGCGCGAGGAGACCCCCTTGAGGGAGTTGACCAGCTTGGTGACGGCGACCTTGGGCGGGAAGTTCACCGGCAGGTGCACGTGGTTGTCCTCGCCGTTGAACTCCACCAGCTCGCACTCGAAGTCCGCGCACACCGACCGCATGATCTCCTCCATCCGCACCAGGTGAGCATCCGTGAACACCGTGTGCCGGAACTTGGTCACGAAGACCAAGTGGACGTGCATCATGAACGCGCAGTGCCGACCAGTTCTGATCTTCTGCATTTCGGCCATAACCCAAATGTGTAGGTTGGTGCTCATGCAGCTCCGGTACTCCTTCCGGCTCACCCCCATGCCGGGCCAACGTGGCGCGCTGGCCCGCGCGTTCGGGTGCTGCCGGGTGGTGTACAACGATGCACTCGCGGCCCGCGAGGCCGCCCGGACCCAAGGCCTCAAGGTCCCGTCGATGGCCGAGCTGTCGGCCACATGGATCACCCAGGCCAAACTGACGCCGGAGCGGGCCTGGCTGGCCGAGGTCTCGGCAGTAGTGCTGCAACAGTTCCTGCGGGACCTGGCGGCGGCCTACACTGCGTTTTTCGCGAGCCTGAAAGGCGAGCGCAAAGGCCCGAAGACCGGCCCGCCGGTGTTCAAGTCCCGCAAGGATGCCCGGCAGTCCATCCGCTTCACCAAGAATGCCCGATTCAAGATCGACGACAAGGGGCGCCTCGTCCTGCCCGGCATCGGCAAGGTCCCGGTGCGCTGGTCCCGCACGCTGCCCTCCGCCCCCTCCAGCGTCACCGTGATCAAGGACGCGGCCGGACGGCAGCACCGGACCGCAAGACCAGAATCCCCTCCCTTCAGGGAGAGGATGCACGTCAAATGGCTGCGCTGCGGACAGCGGCGACGGCAGTCGGCCCCGTTCAGCTGACTCTGTAAGGGCTGACCCTGACACCAGGCTGCATCTTGCTGTGCGCTGAACCGTCGGGCAACGCTATTGAGCGCCTGTATGACGCCTACGAAGACGCGTTGGGCGAAGACGGCTGGCTGGAGGCTGACTTCGACCGCAACATCTGGTACTCAACGCTGGTGCACTTCACGCGTCCATTGACCAATCCGCAGGCCGTCGTGGATTGGGTGGGCGAGCGCCGGGACCTCGCCCTTGGGCAGGTCGAATGCCGTCATGTCGAGCTCGTCGTCTATAAGTTCAACGGGAGCCGCATCGTCATGGAGACGCTGGACACCGTATCCCTCGGCCATCGACCGTGACCCGTCCCGCCACTGGGAGCACAGGAGAGCCGTGGAGTTGGCAATCGGCCTGGCAGGCGGAAGCTCTCCCGGTGTGGTCACCGAGGGCGAACGGCTTGCGTGGCTGGAGCGCGAGTATCGGCCCGAGATGGTGAATCACGAGGTCCGCCGCGGACTTGGACACCTCGAACAGCAGGACGAGCTGCCGCAACGTCAGTTTGTGCGCCAGTACGCCGTGACCAGCATTGCCCGGTCCGAGCTCAGGGCCACCACGGACGATAGCGTCCACCAGACGCCATCACCCAGCGACACAAAGGTCCCAGTATGAACTTTGCCGTGACGCCGGACGAGGTAGGATCCGTGTTCGGCTTGTCAGGTGTCGTCTTCTTCCCTCGCTACAACGCGGCGCACAACCGGATGAACAGCCGAACTGCGCTCCTGCTCAGCAGCGTCGGGCTTCCTGACACCGAGTGGTTCATGTCCAAGGCCAGCCTTACCGCCACCGACTCCATCAACGTTGCCCAGTGGTACAGCAATCGGGGAACGGTCCCCAAGGAGTGCCACGACTGGCTCGTACTAGGCCTCTTCGCCGACACCACGCTTGTGCTCGCCCCGGACACCGGGATGATCTACGCGCTGGGCGACGGAGAAGATGAGCTGGTCTACACACCGATCCACCGCGACGTCGAATCCCTCGTTTACTCTCTGACAAAGTTCGCGGGACTCCGCCAGGAGCTGGAGACCGCCGACGGCGTCGACGTGGAAGACCGCGTCGACGGACTGCGGGCCCAGATCTCCGAGTTCGACCCGCTCCCGTTCGCAGTCCAGGACTCTCAGTGGAGCCTCGTATTCGAAGAGGTCATCGACGGAATCTGGTAGAGCACACACCTGGTCAGCCGGGAAGACGGAGGCCGCATCGCCGCGCCCCACGCCTGGCCGACCCCCACCGCATACGGCGCCGGGAAATGAGCCCGCCCCATCCCCGGATCCGACCCACTGAAAGCCGTCACGGCCTCGGTCTCCTTCAGTCCGGGGTGAAAACCGCCGGTGTCTCTCGCTCTCTTGCCGTAACCGCAGTGAGGTGGGCGGGCCGGGCGTTGATTTGCAGGGGCGACCGGGCGCGCGTCACCCTGAGAGTCGAGGGCAGGTGCTGACGTGCATACCAGCGACGAGATCTACCACCGAGTGCTCTGGGACCCGCGCTTCGACCCCGAGCGGTTCGTGATGGGGGTCGCCGAGCGCGGCGCACCTCCGAAGCGGGTCCTGCTCGGCGACTTCGTGCCGGGCGGGGAGATCCCGTGGCACCGGGTGGTGTTCTTCGAGGCGGACGGCCAGGTCGTCTGGGACCGCGCCTCCGGCATTGACCGGCTTGACGAGACCCTCGTCGGGCAGGTCGGTCCGGTGCCGGACCTGGCACCCGGCGACGTCCTCGCCGTCCCGTCGACGAACCGCACCGCCGTCGCCTGGCTGCCGCCGGCAAAGTTGTGGCCACCGATCCAGCACATTCGCCGCGCACACGACCGGCAGATCCGCCGCTGGCCGCCGCACGTCAATGTGCTCTTCGGTTTCGTCCCTGAGGCCGAGTTCGCCCGGGCCTTGCCGCTGGTCGCCGCGGCGCTCGCCGAGACGCCGCCGTTCTTGGCCCGCCTGGCGGGCGTCCACTGGTTCGGACACCGCGAGGACGCCACCGTCTGGCTCGACCCGGCAGCCGCCGACCGCGAGCCCTGGGCGCGGCTGCGGGAGTCTCTGGAGCTCCGCTTCCCTCTGTGCGGATCGCGCTCGCACGGCTTCACCCCGCACCTGTCCCTCGGCCGTACCCCGGACCCGCACCTCCTGGCACGCAAGGTGGAGGCCCTCCTCGGCCCCATGACGGCCCGGGTCGACGAGCTGGTCGTGCTCTCCCGGCGCGGCGACGAGCCGATGCGGGTCCGGGCCCGCGTCCTGCTCGGCAGCGGCGACGTACGCCACCCGGAGAATCCGGCCCTTCCGGGCAATCCTCCGCCCTCACCGCCCGTCTAGTCAGACGCACACGGGCTTCGGCCGGCCCGGCCGGCATGCAACGAAGTCATGAGTACGCACCCACGCCTTGTGCAGCGACGCGGCCGAGAAGACGCTCGCCGATCTTGACTCGGGCGAGCGGGCCGCCGTCGAGGCGGTGCACCGGCTCGACGAAGCTGGTGGCAGTGTTCCTCCCTCACAGTCGGCCGAACCGCTGACCAGCGAAGACGCACCTACATTGCGCCTGGTGTCCGAGGTAGGAGTCCGGGGCCATCCGAAGCGGAGATCTGCCGCCGTTCTGAGACCGATCAGCTTGGCCACAGCGGGATACGGCTTCAAGACCAGCAGGTCACGGGCACGTGCGTTTGGCAACGAGCGGCGAGACCCTACAACCCACCCCTTACGGCTTTGCCCCTGGCCCGCACGCGCGCCTTGAGCATCACATGACGCCACCGCTTTTCGGTGTCTAGTCTGGTGTCATGTCGATTACCTCGATGACGCTCCGCGTCCCCGACGAGATCGCGCCCGCGATCAGGCAGGCGGCGAAGGCGGCCGGGCTGTCCACCAACGCGTACATCGTCCGTGCCGCCCGTCGCGCCGCGACCCTCGACGCCGGTCACCAGCTCGCCGCGCTCGGCCTCGGCCAGGACCTGGCCGGCGAGGGCGACGCTCTGTGACGTCAGAGCTCAAGCGCGGCGAGATCTGGACCCTGCCCGCGCCGGACGGCCGCGACGTCCTGGTCGTCTCCCTGACCGGCCTCGACGAGGCGTACGGCGCCGTCCTCGCGATCGTGCTGCACCCCCCGGGCCGCTACCCCGATACCGCGATGTCGGTCGTCATCGACGACCCGGTCCCGTCCACCGCCGTCGCCGTCAACCTTCAGCAACTCCGCTCGACGCGCTTCACCGAGGCCACCCTCCAGGGTGCCGTCGCCCCCGCCGTGATGACCCGCGTGGACGCCGCGCTGCGCGCTGTCCTCGACCTCTAACTCCTGGGACGGGGCCGTCCGGCTCCGAGACTCAGCCCGCGGGCTTGATGCGCCCGGCCTCGACCTTCGCCAGGCAGACGTTGCACAGCGGGCTGGCCGGGCGGCCGTACGCGGCCGGCCCGTATGTCTGGGTCGTGTTCTCGCACCGCGGGCCCGCGCAGGGACCGGTGAAGGAGGCCCGGCACGTGGGCGGCTTGTACGTGACCTCTTCGAAGGCCGGGGCAGTCACAGGGGCGTCCTGTTCGACCGATCCGTACCGCAGCGGCACATCCCGCCGCCAGGCCGTGCCGCTGCGGAACTTCCACATGATCGGGTTGAGGCCCCTTCGGTCGTCCAACCGCTTGCGGCCCCGCAAGGACGCTGGCAGCAACGGACGGACGAACTCCCACTCGGCATCGGATAGTTCATGACGACGTATCAACCGACCATGATCCACCACTCAAGATCATCATTTGACGACAAGTCCTAGTACTCCAGCAGGATTTCGCTGTCTGACCTGGTCTTTTCGCCGGGTGGCGGGAGTGTAGCGGGACTTCGATCGTGCGGGGGCGGTCTCA
>NZ_JBVJPM010000042.1:0-35767 GCF_055582645.1 Streptomyces sp. NPDC107517
CGCGTAAACGGCAACGCTCGCGATACCGGCATCCCGGCACGCCCGGGCCACGCGGACAGCGATTTCGCCACGGTTGGCGATGAGCACCTTGCGCATGCCGCTCATGCGGCTGTTCCTCTCAGTCGATTCCGCGGTGTATGTGCGGCTCATCGCCCCACTCCTCCTCCCCCGCCAACAGCGCCCCCGCTGGCCAGAGCCGTTCATCGGCTCCGGCCGATCCGGCGCGGATGGTTCCGTCCCAGGCGTCGTTCATGCCGTCCATGTCATTTCCCCCGGCGCCAACTGCCGGGAAAGCGATAGGCAGTGTGTCTCTCGAGGCGCTCCCAGTGCGGCCCGTCCTGTGCGGCGCTCCGGTCGGCGCTGTCCGTGTCGTCGTGCGGACCGGCCTGGGTGAGCAGCAGAACGGTGAGCGCGGCGAGTTCGTCGTCGGTGGCGTGGCCTCGCTCGACACGGACCAGGCAGGGCTTGTCAGTGGTCTGGGACATGCGATCAACTCCGTTCGTGTGCGTACGGGTCTACTGCGGCGGGTTGCCGTGCTTGCGGGAGGGCAGGTCGGCGTGCTTGGTGCGCAGCATCGCCAGGGAGCGGATGAGCACTTCGCGGGTCTCGGCAGGGTCGATGACGTCGTCGACCAGGCCGCGTTCGGCTGCGTAGTAGGGGTGCATCAGCTCGGTCTTGTACTCCTTGACCATGCGGGTGCGCATGGCCTCGGGATCGTCGGCGGCGGCGATCTGCCGGCGGAAGATCACGTTGGCCGCACCCTCGGCGCCCATCACCGCGATCTCGTTGGTGGGCCAGGCATACGACAGATCGGCGCCCACCGACCGGGAGTCCATGACGATGTAGGCACCGCCGTAGGCCTTGCGAAGGATCAGCTGGATCCGCGGCACGGTGGCGTTGCAGTACGCGTAGAGCAACTTCGCGCCGTGGCGGATGATGCCGCCGTGCTCCTGGTCGACGCCGGGCAGGAAGCCCGGGACGTCCAGCAGTGTCACCAGCGGAATGTTGAAGGCGTCGCACATCTGGACGAAGCGCGCGGCCTTCTCTGAGGCGTTGATATCCAGGACGCCGGCCAGGGAGCGCGGTTGGTTGGCGACGATCCCGACGGTCCGGCCGTCCAGGCGGGCCAGCGCGACGAGGACATTGGTTGCCCAGCGCTCGTGGATTTCCAGGAATTCGCCGTCGTCGACGATTGATTCGATGACCTTGGCCATGTCGTAGGGACGGTTGCCGTCGGCCGGGACCAGATCGAGGAGTTCCGCGCAGCTCCGGTCGGGCTGGTCGTCGGTGCCCACGGTGGGCGGGGCCTCGCGATTGTTCTGCGGCAGCAAGGAGATCAGGTAACGCACTTCGGCGATGCATGTCTCCTCGTCGTCGTACGCGAAGTGCGAGACGCCCGAGGTCTCCGCGTGCACGTCGGCGCCGCCCAGCCCGTTCTGCGTGATCTCCTCACCCGTGACGGCCTTCACCACGTCCGGACCGGTGATGAACATCTGCGACGTGTCACGGACCATGAACACGAAGTCCGTCAGCGCGGGCGAGTACGCCGCGCCGCCCGCACACGGGCCGAGCATCACCGAGATCTGCGGGATCACCCCGCTTGCCTTGGTGTTGCGCTGGAAGATGCCGCCGTACCCGGCGAGTGCCGTGACGCCTTCCTGGATGCGGGCGCCCGCGCCGTCGTTCAGCGAGACCAGCGGCGCGCCCGCCGCAATGGCCATGTCCATGATCTTGTGGATCTTCGTGGCATGGGCCTCGCCCAGCGCACCGCCGAAGATCCGGAAGTCATGCGCGTACACGAAGACCGTCCGGCCCTCCACCGTGCCCCAACCGGTGATGACACCGTCGGTGTAGGGCTTCTTCACCTCCAGGCCGAACCCGACAGCCCGGTGCCGGCGCAGCTGCTCGACCTCGTTGAACGACCCCTCGTCCAGCAGCAGCTGGATACGCTCACGCGCCGTCAGCTTGCCCTTGTCACGCTGTCGGCTGGTGGCGGCGGGGTCCTCGCCCTCGGCGATGACCTGCTTGAGAGCCATCAACTCCTCGACGCCGCTGTACATGTCGTCCTCCTCGTGTTCCTCGGGTCCGGTCGTGCCCGGGCGGCTTCGCGCCGTCATCAGGCACCTGCCAGCGCCGGTTGCGGTGTCCGGCCGTGCGCACCGGCCTGCGCCACGACCCGGTCGATGTCCTCCGGGACGGCGATCGCGACGGCGTGCGCGTCTGGCCGGGCACGCTGCAGAAGGCGGGTGAGTGGGCCGGACGGGGCCAGTTCAATGTGCAGGGCGTCCGGGGCGAGGCGGGCCATCTCCTGCGCGCACAGGTCCCAGCGGACCGGTCCGGTGATCTGGCTGATCAGCCGGCGCCGCAGCTCGTCCGGGTCGCTCACCAGCGCTCCGTCGGCGTTGCCGAGCATCGCCGAGGCCGGCTCGGCGAAGCGCACGCCTTGGGCCGCGCGGGCGAAGGCCTTCACCGCCGGGGCCATGGCCTCGGTATGGAAGGCGCCCGCGACGTTCAGCGGAGCCACCCGCGTCCCTGACGGCGGGGAGTCGGCGAAGCCCGCGACGCGGTCGGCGGGGCCCGCTGCCACGAACTGGTGGCTGCCGTTGACGTTGGCCACGCTCAGGCCCGACGCCGCGACGGCCGCCGTGATCTCCTCGTCTGAGGCGCCTTCGCGCTTGGTCGGCATGACGGCCGCCATGCCGGTCGGTGCCACGGCGCACGCCGCCGACATTGCCTCTCCCCGAACCCGGGCGAGGGCGACGGCCGTCTCGGCGTCGAGGTGTCCCGCACCGGCTGCGGCGGCCAGTTCGCCGACGGAGTGGCCGGCGAACAGGACGTCATCGGCGGCCGGCGCGAGCCTGCTGCTCAGCAGTCGGTACGCCAGTACGGACACGGCGACGATCAGCGGCTGCGCGAAGGCGGTGTCGGCGAGCAGAGTCTCGTCCCGGCTCGCCGTGACCAGATCGAAGCCGGCCCGCCGCGACCAGGTATCGACCAGTTCGGGTGCCTCGGGGATGCCCTCCAGCCAGGGATCGAGCATTCCCGGCCGCTGGACGCCCTGCCCCGGGGCGCTCACGACATAGCGGTATCCCATGGAATCCTCGCCCTCCCAGATGTCAGTCATGTTGGTTTCCGCCTCCTGTGAGTGAGTCGGCGGGGCGGAGCAGGGTGATGGCACGGTCGACCTCCAGGACGACGCGGCCGTCCCCCGCGCGCGCTACTCCGGTGAAGGTGGCGGTCTCCTCGTCCCGGTCGACCAACTCGACCGAGTGTTCGAGGAGTTCACCGGCGTGCACCGCGCCGGTCAGTCGGACCCCGCGCGCCGAGCCGAAGATCAGCAAGTGCCGACCGGGGTCAGCGGACTCGAGCAGCACCAGTAGCCCGCAGGCCTGGAGGAAGGACTCCAGCGTGAGAGAGGCGGGGAAGGCGCCGGGGGCCGAGCGGCCCGGCTGTCGGTCCAGTTCGTGCCGGCTCACCGCCTTGACGGCTGTGAGGGCGCCGGGCGTGTGCCGGACGACGCGGTCCACCTGCAGGGCGGGATATCCGTAGGGCAGTAGGTCGTCGGGGTCCGGATGGGCGGCCGTGGCCGTCGTCGCCGTCATGCTCCGCACCTCCATGTCGCGGTGATGCGGGCGCAGCGCTGCCCGCCGATGCTGCAGGTCGCCTTGGTGACCAGGTGCTCGCGGTCGCCGCTGACCGTGGCCTCGATGACCAGCTCGTCATCGGCGAGCGCCGGCCGGCTGAACCGGACCGAGCTGATCTCCACCAGAGTGACGCCGCCGAGAGCCTGGTCGAGGTGGAGTTCGAGCATCTGCTGCAGGCTCTCGATCAGGAACACTCCGGGGTACACCGTGAGGTCGGGGAAGTGCCCGGCCAGATAGGGGTCGTCGGCGCTGACGCGCTTGCGGCCGACGAACCCTCCGTCGGTCGCCTCGACCTCGTCCACGGCGACGAGTGGCATGCGCCGGGCGTCGTCGGCGAGGGCGTGCTGTACGGGCGCCATGGCTTACACCCCCATGCCGACGCCGCCGCCGATGGGGATGGACGAGCCGGTGATGAAGCCCGCTTCCTCGGACACCAGGAAGGCGACGAGGGCGGCTACCTCCTCCGGCCGTCCGGTACGGCGCAGCGCGGTCTGGGAGACGATCTCGTCGCGGCGCTTCTTCGACAGGTCGGCGATCATGTCGGTCTCGACGAGGCCCGGCAGGACGACATTGGACGTGATGCCGGCGCGGCCCAACTCCCAGGAAAGGGAACGGGCCAGACCGATGAGACCGCTCTTGGACGCCGCGTAGTTGACCTGTCCGGGCGACCCCCAAAGGGCCACGATCGAGGAGACGAACACCAGGCGGCCCCACTTGTTGGCGAGCATGTCCGAGACTGTTTCGCGCGCCACGTTGATGGAGCCGTTGAGGTTGGTCTCGAGTACGTCCCGAACGCCCTCGTGGGTCTGGGTGAGCAGGGGCCCGTCGTTCATGATCCCGGCGCAGTTGATGACGATGTCGATCTCGCCGACGATGTCCCGCGCCTGCTCGACGGCCGTGGTGACCGACTGCGGGTCGCGGACGTCGCATTCGACGAACGAGACGCCGTCGATCTCCGGCTTCGTGGTGCGGGCGGTGCCCACGACGCGATATCCCTGCTTGTGCAACTCGGTGGCGATCGCCGCTCCGATACCGCGGCTGGCTCCGGTGATGAATACCGATCGGTTGGTCATGTCGCTGCTCCTTGATGAATGGCGCCTATGCGGACGAACGAATCGATTTGCTCGATGGCGGACCGGGTGGCGTCGCCGCCACCGGTCACTCCGGCCCAGCCGGCCCGGCGGGCCCCGGCGACGTTGTTGGCGAGGTCGTCGACGAGGACGTTGGCCTGTGGGGGCAGGCCGGACCGTGATGCGGCCAGGTGGAACATGGCGAGGTCCGGTTTGCGGACACCGAGGTCGCAGGAGAGCAGGACCTCGTCGAACAGCTCGTCCCAGTCCGCGAACTGGGCGAATTGGTTCTTCCAGTCCACGGGAAGGTTGGAGATCAGGCCTACGAAGACGCCGGCGTCCCGCCAGGTGCGCAGGGCGGCCAGCCAGGCGGTGTTGACGCGGCGGTCGCTCCACCACTCCGTGCCTAGCTCGGACAGGTCTGCGTCCACCGCGAACCGGGCGGCCAGCTCCTGCTCGATCTCGGCTGTCCATTCCCGCTCGGAGAGGATCCCGGAGTCGAGTACGGCCATCCCGTCCGGGCAGGCGTGACGGTCCGCGATCGCCCGCAGGCACCGGCCGAGCTGCTGAACCGTGAACGGCTTGCCCTCGCAGTAGGCACGCAGGCCCTCTTGCAGCGGAGGCGTCATCACCCCGCGGAAGTCGGTCCAGACGGCGTGGGTCATGATGCGTCCCCGCCGTCTGTGCCGGCCTCGGCCAGTGCGAACGACATACGGGTCACGACCAGGCCGTCCTGGACGCAGTCCACGTCGACCCAGCGTCCACTGTGCCGCGCCACGAGCCGGGTGGCCCGGTCGAGTTCGGCGAAGTGGTCGAACGTCGCCCGTACCGCAGTGACCACGTGGTCGGCGGGCCAGGGTGTGTCGGCCAGGACGAGCTGGCGGCCGGCTTCGATGAGCACCATGGCCGGGAAGTGGTCGTAGTCGTGGTCGAAGAGGCTTGCGTTGGCGAAGTCGGGCGCCAACTCAGCGACGGATACGCCCTCTTCGGTCCGCCGCCGGGCGAGCGCCACGTTCGCGCTCTCGGACCGGGCCACGCTGTGCGGCGTGCTCAGTCCGGAACGTCGACCCGGATCCGAGCGCAGCACGGCCGTGGTCGGCGGCGGCGTGCCGTCCCGCTGGTAGGCGCGCAGGTCCTCGTAGCGACGCTTGGGCACGCCCTGCACCGCCATCGTCGTACGCAGCACTTCCCGGCCCGCGTTGTCGGTGCCCGTCTGTGTGTAGGCGATCTGCTTCGGTGACCCGTCGACCCGCAGCTGGAGCTGCTCGAACTCCGTGTGCAGCGTCAGTTCGCCGCGTACCGCCGCCAAGGCCGCCGGATCGGTGATCTGCACGTCGATCGAGTTGAAGAAGAACGCGATGTCGCTCGACAGGCCCTCGAACTCGTGTGCCGCGCTGAGTGCGGCCTGGCGGCAGGCCTCTGTCAGCAGGAGTGCGTCCAGCCAGTACGGACCGGGGTGGTCGAGGTAGTACGGGCTGATGCCCGTGGTGACCGTCATGCTGTCGTAGCCGGCCCCGTTCGCGCGCCCGGGGGGCGACACGAGGATCTCCTGCTCGTTGGCCCGGTGCACGAGGTCCCGCCGGACCAGCTCCGGGCGGGCCGGGCTCCGGGGCACGCGGTCGGCGGTGGCGGCCGTGCTCATGCGCCCTCCTCGACGATGGTGAGGACTGCTGCGGCCACGGCGCCGGAGTCGTCGATCCCGGTGATCAGGACACCCGTGCCGGGCCGGCCCAGGGCGAGTGCCGCGGCCAGTTGCATGGCGCCCAGGGCGCCGCCGCACTCACCGACGGCGGTGCGTACGTCCACTCGTTCGGCGTCGAGCGGCTCCAGGGCCGCCCGCTCGCTCTCCTCCACGACCGTGCCGATGGCCCCGGGGAGTACCAACTCGACCTCGACACCGGCACGTCGCGCCGCGTCCAGGGACCGGTTGACCGCACCGCGCAGCGCCTGCGCGTATCCGGCCTGGGTGCGCTGCGGCGCGAACATCACCTCGCAGGCCGTCACCGTGGCCAAGGCCTCGGGCGCGTCCGGCCCTGCCGGTTCGAGCGCGAGCAGTGCCGCGCCCTCACCGATGACGACGGACTCCGCCACGTCCTTCTTGAGGCGGGTGCCCCAGGCGGTGTGCGGGGAGAGTTCCTCGACGCCGCCGACGAGCATCCGCTGCGCGTGGCCGCAGCGGATGAGCCGTGCGCCGTAGCGCAGTGCGGACAGGGCGCTGACCGTGCCGTTGGCCAGGGTGGAGTTGGGGCCGCGCAGTCCGTGCCAGATGGCGATCTGGCTGGCGCAGCAGTTCATGGTGGTGTTGGGGAAGACCGCGGGGTTGACCAGGTCGATGCCCTTGCCCTCGATGATGTCGACGTCCAGCTCGACACTGCTGCGCAGGCTCCCGACGACGGTGCCCATCGCGATCCCGGTGGACTCCCAGGACGCGTCGTCGACCCCAGCGCGCTCACTCAGTTCCCGCTTGAGCAGCGTGCTGGCCGCCAGGCCCAGCTTCGTCGTGCGGTCGAGGTTCTTCGTGCCCTTGCGGGGCACGTAGTCGGTGATGGCGAAGCCGGGCACCGACGCCACCTCGCCGGGCAGCCCGGCATAGCTCTCGGCGTCGGCGTCGGCTTCGGCCGCTGCGGCGCCGGTGCGGGCCGCGGCCGGCTCGCGCAGCCGGTCGCGCAGGGCGTCCAGGCCGACACCGGCCGTGGACAGCACCGACACCCAAGAGATCTGGAGTTCCTCCGTGGCGGTCATCGCCGCTCCCCTCCCGCAGCGGCCCCCGCACCGACCGGCTCACGGTCGGAGAAGGCGCCGAAAATGGTGATGGCGTTGTTGCCGCCGAACGCGAAGCCGTGGTTCTGCGCGACCCGTACCTCGGCCGGCTTGGCTCCGTCGCCGACGACGTCGATGCCGTCGCCGAACGCCGGGTCCACGGTGCGTACGTTGCTGGTGGGCGGCAGGAAGGAGTCTTCGATCGCCTTGCAGCAGGCGATCGCACCGAATCCGCTGGCGGCGCCCATGGTGTGGCCGAGCATCGACTTGATGGAGCTGATCGGCGGGTGCTCGTCGCCGAACACCAGGCGGGTGGCGGTGATTTCGGTGATGTCGTTGGTCGGGGTGCCCGTGCCGTGGGCGCAGACGTAGTCGACGTCGCCCGCCGTGATGCCCGAGTTGGCGTGCGCCCTGCGGATGCAGTCGGCGATGCTCTGGGCATCCGGGTGCACGATGTGGTGGGCGTCGCAGCTGAGCCCGTAGCCGAGCAGTTCGGCGTAGATGTGCGCACCGCGCCGCTGGGCGTGCTCCAGTTCCTCCAGGACGAGGACCGCGCCGCCCTCGGCGGTGACGATGCCGGTGCGGTCCTGGTCGAAGGGTCGCGGGACGCCGTCGGCGACGGCGCCCAGGCTCTGGAACCCGGCGTGTGTGAATCGGTTGACGCTGTCGGCGCCGCCCGCCACCATCACGTCGGCCTCACCGGCGATGATCTTGTCTGCGGCGCTGCCGATGGCGTAGTTGGCGGCGGAGCACGCGGTCGGGATGACCACGGTCTCGCCGTGCAGGCCCAGTTCGACCGAGACGGCGGCGGCGATGTTGCCTGCGGGGATCTTGCGGACCACGTCGACGGAGACCGTGTCGGGCCCGCCGTCCAGCCATTGCCGGGTCAGGGTGTCGACGGATGGGGCCTCGCCATTCGTGGTCCCGATGATGGCCCCCGCGGTCGCGCGGGTGTCTTCGTCGAGGGCGAGGGCGGCGTCCTCGACTGCGAGGCGGGCCGCGGCCGCCGCGAAGTGGGCGGTGCGCCCCCAGTCCTCCAGGCTGATGACCTGGACGATCGAGGCCGGGTCGAAGTCCTGTACTTCGCCGGCCAGCTGGGCTGGGAAGTCACTGCTGTCGAAGGACGTGATGGGCGTGACGCCGCTGCGCCCGGCCTTGATGCCCGCGGTGAAGTCCTCGACCCCGGTGCCGATGCTGCTGACACATCCCAGGCCGGTCACCACGACCCGTCGGGCGGGGCTCACTGGTCGCCGCCCTTGCCATCGCGTATCAGGATGATCTGCGCCACGAGCAGGTCGACGGTGCGCAGGTCGACGGCGAGCTCCCGGGGCACGCGGATGGACAGCTCCTTGTTCACCCGGGCGAGGACCTGGATCAGGCCGAGGGAGTCGGCCCCGTAGATGTCGATGAGGTCGGCGTGGACGTCGACCTCGGTGGGCTCGAGATCCAGTTCGAGCTCGTCGACGATGATGTCGAGGGTGGTGTTCTGAATTACCTCGTCGGAAATTACAGCAACAGTCATATCCTCATCCAATTCAGTGGATTTTTTGACAGGTGGGCCCGGACGGTCATTCTCGGAATTCAGTGAATTCTTGTCGAATGACCGGCGAGAAGGGTCCTGCAGGATTGTTCAGGAAGTAACGCGGCCACCTCGGGCGCGCGCCGGATCGACACTCAGCTGGCTCAGTCGGGCCATGCGATCCAGGTGCTGGGCGGCGTCGTGGCAGGTGGAGCGGTACCGCTCGTCGCGCTCGGCAATCTCGGCAGCCGAGCGGAGGCCGCCGTCGCGGGCATGCTCGATGGCGGTAGCCATGATCTTCCGGATGACGCCCTGGCGTTCCGCATCGTATTCGCTCAATGCGTTACCGGCGCCGTTCCGAATTTCTTCAACCATACGCCAGGAAAGCGCTGCGGCGTCAAGAATTCCAGAATTCATGCCCTGTCCGCCGGCCGGTGCCATGACGTGTGCGGAATCGCCCGCGAGATAGCAGCGGCCGACCGCGAAACGGTCCGCGACAGCGAATCGCGCCTGGAAATCGGCGGTGGAGACCAGCTGGCGCACGCGCGGGCGCCGCCCGTGCGGACCGCGCGCGTCGAGCAGGCTCTGGAACGACTCCACCGTGGCGTCGGGCGCATCCGGCAGCAGCCGGTGGGCGAGCCGGTAGGCGCCCCGGTCGTGCGGACCGATGGCCATGCCGCCGTGCGGGGTCCAGCAGTAGCTGGCCTCGTCCTCCGGCAGGCCGCTGATCACGGCGTCAGCAATGCGGAAGGAGACCCGCGGGCCGACGTCCGGCATCGCGATGCCGAGGAGGTCGCGCACGGTGCTGCCGGCGCCGTCGGCACCGATCAGGTAGCGCGCCGACAGGGCCGAGGTGTGCCCCGCTGCCCGCAGCCGGACGGTGACCTGCTCGTCGTCCTGCTCCAGGTCGAGCACCTCCGCGTCGTCGATGCCGCCGCCGGCCGCGCGGAACGCCTCCTCCAGCGCGGCCTCGGTGTCGTGCTGCGAGACACCGAGTGCGAAGGGGAAAGGCGTGTCGCTCATGCGGTCGATCTCGAAGCGCCCGATGGATTCGCCCGATGAGTAGTAGCCGACCTTGGTGACCCGGCTGCCGCTCGCTCGAAGACGGTCGACGACCCCGATCGAGTCCATGATCTCCAGTGCTGCGGGCCAGATGACCGAGGCCCGCGAGTGGCCTGTGAACGGCGGGTGTTTGCGCAGGATGCGCACGGAGAGCCCTTGTGCGGCGAGGACACAGCCCGCCGTCAGGCCGGTCGGCCCGCCACCCACGACGAGTACGTCTAGCACACCAGCTCCAGGATCAGGCAGGACCATGTGTATCCGCCGCCGGCGTTGACGATCACGCAGAGATCGCCCGGCTGCAGGTCCTGGTCCTCGTAGAGATCGGTGATGTTCGCGCCGACGTCGGCGACGCCAAGGTGTGCGGTGCGCCCGCCGTGCCACACCAGCTTGTCGGCGCCGAAGAACGGAGCGAGCTGCGGACGGTAGACCGTCTCGAAGATCTTGCCGCTCAGCCGCGGGACAGCGACTGCGCGGATGCGGTCCTCGGCGCCCGTGAGGCCCGCGTCGTCGAGGGCCTCCTGCACGCAGCCCGTCAGGGAGGCCCGCGACCGCTGCGCGAACCGCTCGATGCCGTACTCCGTCAGGTACGCCTTCTTGGCGGCCCGCAGGTCGACCTTGCCGCCGGCCCGCAGCGCGGGTCCGGGGGTGGGGTCGTAGCCGAAGCGGTTCATCTCCTCCAGTTCCGGGGCGGCCCGGCTGGATAGCGAGACGATCCGGAAGGAGTTGTGTGCGGCCGGCTCACGAGCCACCACCAGCGCGGTTCCGGCATCGCCGTGTACACAGCCGTAGTTGAGGTTCCAGCGGTCGACCTGCGGCTCCTGCATCGCGTCGGAGACCGTCACGGCCGCCGCCGTGATCGAGTCATCGGCCAGCATGGCGCGGCTGGCGAGCTCGAGTGCCGCCATCGGGGCGTTGCACCCCTGGGACAGATTGACCGGCAGTGCGCCCAGCGCGTCCGTGCGGTGTGCGACGTAGTGCGCGGCGCTCCAGATGTCGAAGCCCTGGTGCCACCAACTGCAGTGGAAGAGCAGGCCGACGTCGGAGGCGTCGGTCTGGGCCGACTTCAGGGATCCGCGCAGTGCCTCGACCGCCAGGTCGGCGACTGGGCCTGTGCTGTCGAGGACCGGGACGTCGGGGTTGCCCAGGGTCTCGTCGACGTCGTGCACCAGTCCTTGGTCCACGGCGTCGGAGACGGAGATCCGGGTGTCCGGGTACTCGACGGTGCAGCCGTTCAGGTAAAGGCCGTTGATCAGCATGTGTGCCGTCTACCTTTCGTCTTCATCGGGAACTTTCCTCCGGCTTGAGGGACTTGCCGAACACGGCGAACGCCACGGCTACGGCGAGGAAGACGGCGCAGACGACGACGAAGCCCAGTCGCGTGTCACCGCCGCCGGAGACGCCCATGAAGACCGCGCCGAGCAGGGCGGTGCCGAGGGCGAGCGTGGTCTGCTGCGTGGTCGTCACGATGCCGCTGCCGGCGCCGATCTGGTTGGGCGGGATCGAGGACAGCACGGTGCGGTAGACCGTCGGCACGAACAGGCCGTTGCCCGCGCCGATGAGGAACATGCCGACGACCAGCTCGTAGAAGTGCACGTGGGGCCACCACAGCAGGGCGGGCACGATCAGGGCGACCAGTCCGAGCACCTGGAGGACCCCGCCGATCTGGAGCGTGCGCACACCGACCCTGCCGATCAGCTTCGGTGCCCGTACCGCGGCGAGGAACTGGCCGACCGCCATCGGGGCCATGGACAGACCGGACTCGAAGGCGCTCATCCGGTTGCCGCCCTGGACAGCCAGCGCGAAAACGAAGATGAAGCCGCCGAAGGCCAGGAAGCCGCTGCCCAGAACGAGCAGGCCGCGCTTCATCGCGGACTGCGAGAGCAGCGAGGGAGCGATCAGCGGGACGACGTCCGTCGTCTCCACCTTGCGCTCGTAGCGCCACAGGACGAAGGCAACGGCGGCGGACACCACGAACAGGGCCCAGGTCCACAGCGGCCAGTGGGTCTGCCGCCCGAGGCTGAGCGGGACCAGCAGGGCGAGCACGGCGGTGCCGAACAGCGCGGTGCCGCCGAGGTCTGCGCCCTGCGGCTGGGTCGCCTTGGTCTCCGGCACCCACAGCCGCGTACCGATCACGGCCAGGATGCCCAGTGGGACGTTCACCAGGAAGATCGGGCGCCAGCCGAGTCCGGCGATGTCCGCCCAGACGAACAGACCGCCGAGCAGCTGCCCGACCGCTGCCGACAGGCCGCCGATCGCGCCGTAGTAGCTGACGGCCCGCGTCTTGGCGGGCTCCTGGAGCGAAGCCTGGATAGTGGACAGCACCTGGGGCAGCAGCAGGGCGGCGGCTGCGCCCTGCAGGATGCGGGCGCCGACCAGAGTCTCGATGTTGGGGGCGATCCCGCAGGCGAGCGAGGCGATCGTGAATCCGCCGACACCGATCTGGATCAGCTTGCGGCGCCCGAACCGGTCACCGAACCGGCCGCCGAGGACGAGCAGTACGGCGTAGGTGATGCCGTAGAAGCTCACCACGAACTGCGAGGTAGACGCCGAGACGTGGAAGGTCTTCTGAATCGAGGGCAGGGCGACGTTGACGATGAACGCGTCCACCGTCGTCAGGGCCGCCGCCATCAGCAGCGTGCCCTGCCCGAGCGGGCTGAATCCCGAGCCTGCGGCCCCGGCAGCGCTCGCTGGAGCTTTGGTCTCTACGGTCGACAAAGCGGGCTCCTTCTGTGTTCTTCGTGGGGGGACTGTCAGCGGTAGGACTGGTAGACGAACTGGCGCAGCCGGTTCATGATCGGGAGCGTCCGTGACGGGAAGAGCTGCGGAACGACCAGGGCCGCCACGCCCGTTGTGGGGTCGACGAAGAAGTTGGTGCTGCTCGCCGACAGCCACGAGTACTCGCCCGCACGCGACAGGATGTGGCTCTCCGCCGGCGTCTGCATGGTCATGAAGCCGAGCCCGAAGCCGACAGACTTCATGACCTCGTTGATGGCGGGGACGGGCCAGTAGCCGAATCCGTCGCCCAGCGTGGCGTTGCCCGGCAGGTGGTTGCTGCGCATCGACTCGACGGTCAGCGGTGAGATCACGTGGTCGGACGTGGATCCGATCCGGCCACCGTTGACGAGCATGCCGAGGAAGGCGATGTAGTCCTCCGCCGACGTGTAGATGCCGCCGCCGCCCGAGAGGAAGGTGGGCACGTCGGTGTCGACGGGAAGGCCGAGCGGGGTCAGGCCGTCGGTCTCCCCTTGCTGGGTGTAGATCTCCGCGTAGCGGTGCGTCTGGTCCGGCTCCACGTGGAAGGCCGTGTCCTTGAGGCCGAGCGGCTCGAAGAGGGCTTCCTTCATGTAGACGTCGAGGCGCTTTCCGGAGACGACCTCGATGATCCGTCCGAGCACGTCCGTGCTGACGCCGTAGTTCCAGGCCGTGCCGGGCTGGAAGCGCAGCGGGAAGGAGCCCCACGCCTCGGTGGCTCCGACGAGGTCGACACCCTCCGGGACACCCAGGGCGTAACCGGCCCCCACGTACAGGCTGTCCACCGCGTGCGACTGGTGGGAGCCGTAGCCAAGACCGGAGGTGTGGGTCAGCAGGTGCCAGATCCGCATGGGTTCGAGCAGCCCCTCGGTGAGGGGTGACTCCGCCATGCCGGCGCGGTAGACGCGCAGATCGGCGTACGAGGGCAGGTAGTCGGCGACCGGGTCGTTCAGCGCGACCAGGCCCTTCTCCACCAGGGTCATGAAAGCCACCGAAGTCATGGCCTTGCTCAGTGACCAGGCGCGGAAGATGCTGTCCGTCTTCATCGGGGTGCCGTCGGCGATGTTCGCCAGGCCACCGGCGGTCGCGTACTTCACCTCCCCGTGCTGGGAGACGATGCCCGTCCAGCCCGAGATCTGGCCGTCGAGGACCTGTCGGTCGAAGTACTCGCCGAAGGCTGACAGCCGATCCGCGTCGAGTTGCATGAAGAAGTCCCTCTCGTCTTTCTTACCTTGGGTGGTTGCTGTCCCCGGGCGGCTCACAGCCGGTCGCCGGAGAATTGCTCGAGATGCGCTCGGAGCGCCGGATTGATGCGGTAGGGCTCTTGAGCAGTGAGGTCGAACATCACCATTCGACTCACCGCTTTGACACTGACTTCCTGCGCCGCGTCAATAATCCGGAAATTGAACTCGAAGCTCGAACGCCGAATGTTCGATATCCAGACTTCGATGCGTACCGGCTCCAGCGAATAATGGAGCGGCCTGAGATATCCGATTTCGTGTGCTGCGACGACCGCGGTCTCCCCGTCGAAGGCGTCGGTCGACATGAGCCACCTCATGCGGGCTTCCTCGAGAAGCCTGACGATCTCGCAGTTGTTGACATGCCCGTAGGCGTCGACGTCGCCCCACCGGAGCGAGACGTCGACCGAGGACGGCCGGCGAACTCCCGGCTCGTCCAGTGTCGTTGCGGCATGCGTGCTCATCGAGCGACCTCGTCTCGCGTGTCAGATCAGCCGGTGTGGAGAGACGTCGCGACGCTGCGACTCGTCATCCAGAACATCGAGAGGTCCGGGGCTTGCCGGTGCTCTCGGCTACGAAGAGAGATTACGGCTCCAAGTCCGCTCGCCGGTCCCCGGGAAGAGCAACTGCACCCTAGGGTGCAGCGAGATACGACCACCGAAGCGACCGCCATGGCTCACGCGTTCGCGACCAGAGCGACCTGCCAAAGTAGAAACGTCTTTTCGGTCTGCAGGCACCGCGCTGCGGTGAACTTCGAGAATTTTTCTGGACTTAGCCAAGTAGGCGGAGGAGGGCGTCGATCGCCTCGTTAGTTTGGGCGTACGACCGCTCCTTCGTCGCAAGGGAGCGGAGAAGGGGGAACCATGCATTATCCTGCCGCGGCGTCGTTTCTGCGCACCGCGATTCCTGACATCGTCCGCTCCTACCAGTTGGCCTTGCGGGCGGTGCGCAGTCCGCTGGCGATGCGCAAGGATGCCTGGCCCAGATGCTGCGCCCAGGCGGAGTCGATCATCGAGGACTGCATCGCGGCGCTCTCCGGTGAGCCGCCGTCGGAGTCTGCTGACGCCCGCAGCTATTCGCATCTGGTGGGGGTGGACCGGGCGCGTCAGGGCATCGCGGTCGCGGAGTCGGTGCGTGCCGTGGACATCCTGTGGAGTGCGATGCAGCCGTTTCTGCGCACCGCGGTGACGTACGAGGCGCCGCCCCGGCGGACTGACATGCTGCTGCTGGTCTCCACGGTCTTCCGGACCAGTGCCGGCCACCGGCTCTACGCGGGCGCGCGGGGGTACGCCGATGTCTCCGACGGGATGGCCCGCGATTTCGCAGCGGTTGGCATCCCGTGCTCCTCGGGCACGGGGCTGTCGCGGCGGGAGAAGGAAATCCTCGAACGGGTCGCCCAGGCACGGACCAATGTCCAGATAGCCAGGGAACTCGGCATCGAGACGACCACCGTGAAGCGGCATCTGAGCAATATCTACGGGAAGTTGCAGGCGGGCTCCCGAATCGACGCGGTCAACAAGGCCTTCGGCCGCGTCTGACCCGATGACGGCGTCCCGGTGGGGCGAGCGGCGGCCGACGGGCCCGCTCCCACCGGGACGTTGTCGTGTCACGGCCCTCACGCTGTTCCGTGCCACGCCATCACACACAACAGGGCGACGTTGGCGGCATATTGGGTTCGCATGAACGCGCGGTAGGCGCTGCGGTGGGTCCGCTTGTCGCCGCCCTCGATCCGGGCGGTACGCACGATCTGCACGACCACGCACACGGCGCCGATCGCCACGCAGACCGTCGCGGGCAACAGGGTCGGGAACCGGGCCAGCGACGTCAGCACCGCGCCCGCACCGACGAGCAGGGCACCCACCGCGCCGAGCGAGCGCGCCAGGCCCGCGCCGTGCCGCACGGCTACCGTTGACCGTCCTCCGGCGGCATCGCCGTCGACGTCGCTCAGATCCTTGACCACCGAGCCCACCAGAGCCATCCAGGCGCTCATGACAACGGCGAACGCGAGTCCCGCGGGGCTCAGTCGGCCACCCGCCGTGGCCGCACCCCCCGCGAACGAGGTCCATCCGAGGCCGAACACCACCACCGCGCACGCGGTGCTCCAGCGCTTGGCGGCCATCGGTGGCGCCGAGTAGAGCCAGCCCAGCATCAGGAACGCCGCCACCCAGACGGTCAGGCCGGGCACGCAGGCCGCCAGGGCGAGCGCACCGACGGCGGCCCCCGCGGTCTGGAACGCGGCCGTCCGCGTCGGCAGGTCGCCCCGGGCAATGGGGCGTACGGACCCGTTGGCCCGGTCCTCCTTGACGTCCATCACGCCGTTGATCAGGTAGGCGGCGACCACAGCCAGCCACCAGGCGACCGCTCCCGCGACCAGCCGCAGCGGGCTCGCCAGAAGGTGGTGCCCGGAGGATTGGACGGCGCCGATCAGGTAGCGCATGAGGAAGACGAGCTGCACGATCGGACGCGCCTCGATCAGCGCGTACCGCACATGACGCAGCGAAAGACGGACCCGCGCCAGCAGGAGCCGCGGGGTCCGGGGGACGAACAGGGTGTCAATGATCTCGGCCACCACTGGAAGGTACGAACCACCCAGCTCGTTCTCCCGGCCGAGCACCGTAATTGCATCCAAGGGTGCAGGGTTCCGGCCTCGCCGCCGCCCTCACCCGACTTCTTTCTCAAGTCCGCGTTGTACAGGGGAGTTTGCTCGGCGAAGGTGACTGGAGCCGCTGAAGTCTCAGCCGTTCACGCACCATTCCAGGAGCCACTGTGTCCGTCATCCCCGCAAGCCACGTCGACCTGCTCGAGCGCCCGCTGTTCGGGCACCTGGCGACCATCAGGCCCGACGGCACACCGCACGTGAACCCGGTCTGGTTCGAGTGGGACGGTGAGCGTCTGTGGTTCACCACGACCACCGACCGCTTCAAGTACCGCAACGTGTCGAAGGACCCGCACGTCTCCCTGTCCGTGAACGACCCCGACCAGCCCTACCGCTATCTGGAGGTGCGGGGTGTCGTCGACCGGCTGGAGCCCGACCCCTCGACCGCCGGCTACCTGCGCCTCGCCCACCGCTACGGCCTCGACCTCGATCGCCCGGTCGGCGGCGTGGACGACAACCGGGTTCTGCTCGGGCTCACCCCTCTTCATGCCACCTTCCAGTGAGTCGCGCCCGAGAGGCCACCAGCCCATGAGCAACACGCCCCGGACGGACCCGTGGACATCGTTCGTCACCGAGCTGAACGCCGGACTGCGACGCAGCGCCCCGCAGTTGCGCTCCCGCTCCCCAGCGCCGGGCCGAGCTGTTCGCACCCCGGCGAGCCCCGGCTTGGCCGGGGCCGACGGCGTCGTCGAGGTGAGCACTCAGGCGGCGTACGCGCCGCGCACCGAGGCGGGCATCGCCGTGAACGGGACCCGGTCGGTCAGTCGCCGATAGGCGTACGCGGCCGAGACCAGCGTCATGTGGTGGTGCCAGCCGGGGTAGGAGCGGCCCTCGAAGTCCAGCAGACCGTAGTGGGCCTGCATGTCCCGTACGGTTTCCCGAGCTCGGTCCACGGCGCTCGCGATGCGAAGAATCTCGCCGGGCCGGTGCCGGGTCAGATCTGTGACGAAGAACCGCGGGGTGCCGTGTCCGCCGACCGGATACTCGGTGATCAGCGCGCAGGGCCGCTGCAGGGACAGCAGGTTGTCCTGCGGCAGGCGCACCGCGCAGGTCCGAACGCGCGAGTGCCCCCGTCCGCCGGGGCCGGGCACGACGCCGGAGCCGAATCCCGGCAGGTCCTCGGCGCAGCGCAGGAGCCGGCCGGCGGTGGCCGGGGCGTCGGCTCCCGTCGAAGGGCGAAGCATGGTGGTGGCGGGGATTTGCGCGACGAACCCCGTGCCCAACGCGGCGAGTTGCGGAAACAGCGACAGGTCGCCCGGGACCTGCGTGAGGTCGACCGCGAGCGGCACGTCCTGACGGCCGCCGACGGCGGCCCGGGCGCGCACCAGGTCGACCACGCAGGCGCTCTCCGCTAGGGACGGCTCGTTCGCCGGGATGCGGGCTGCCGAGCGCCGGGCCTCGTCGGTCCGCCAGTGGCCGGGCAACACCAGGCGCCAGTCGACGGGGATGCAGGCGTCGGCCGAGCCCAGGAACAACCCGATGCCCAGCTGGCAGTTGACGGTGCGGTCGGCGCCCGGGACGAACCGCCGGTGGACACCCGCCGAGTGGTCGCCGCGCTTGGGGATGACCGCCGGCCCCAGACTCCAGGTGAGCGTGGGCCGGCGCTCCTCGATCCAGTCGCACAGCGCACGCCGCACCGGCTGCCAGCCCCAGGGGCTGACGTTGAGGAACTGCTGCAGGGCCTGGGAGGTGTGCGGGGACTCGGAGACGGCTGCGGCCATCCGGCGCAGCGACTTCTTGCCGGGCGTCACCAGAAGGCCCGTCACGTACTCACGTGAGCGGTTACGTTGATCCGCTCGCGGCAGATCGCCGAAGAGACGGTCCACGAACTCCGTCAGGAGTGCGTCGTCCCCCGGTACATGCCTGTGGTGGCGGATGTCGGCGATGTCGCGCACAGCCACTCCCCCTGACTCCTCTAGATCCGATCAGCTGCCATAAACATAGAGAGTACTCTCTATCTTAGTCCATGGGTCTGCCGGAACGCGGGCGACTTTGGCAGGTTCCCGATGCGCCAAGGCGGCTGCCAGCCCGGCAAGAAGTCGGCTGCGTCTTCGCCAAGTCAGTGTGGTCCGGACATGTCGTTACACAGGATGCTCAGCATGGACAGCTCGGACCGGCCCACGGCCGCGCCGGCAGGAGAGGAGAACGCCATGGCGGGTTACACCGGGCAGACAAGGGCGGCACTGACCCGCGCACGGGTCGTGCGCAACGCCGCGGCGGAGTTCGCGCTGCGCGGTTACGACGGCACGTCGCTCTCCCGTGTTTGCAAGGCAGCCGGGGTCACCATGGGGGCGCTCACCTTCCACTTCCCGAGCAAGGAGTCGTTGGCGCAAGGCGTATGCACCGCCGGGATCGAAGCGACGCAGGCCGTGGTCGACAAGGCGGACCGCCAGGACCAAAGCCCCCTGCAGACGGTGGGCGACATTGCCGGGGCACTCGCCGCCCTGCTCGACGACGAGGACATGGCGCGGGCGGCCGCTCGGCTGTCCCGTGAACGCCCCTCACTGCGCAGGGACTGGCGGGACAGTTGGCTGCCCCTCGTACGGGACCGGCTGCATCAGGCGGCGGCCCTCGACCAACTACGCCCCGGGACCCGCCCGGAGTCCGCCGCGCTCCTGCTGGGCAGCCTGCTGGCGGGCATCGAGGCCTGCCTGCTGCACCCTCTCGGCGCGACGGCGCTGCCCGGACTCACCGCGCGGGAGCACCTCACAGAGTTGTGGCAGACCGCCCTGCGCGGGATCGGCGCATCTCAGGACGGTCCTGCGAGCACAGCATGACCTTCCGCCGGCGCGCCGCCGGCCCGGTCCGCCTCCTCCTCGATCCGGGCCAGCGGCCCGGGCCCGGGGTCGAGGGCCAGCACCTGCCAGATCCGGTCGCTGCGATAGAAGTGGTCGCGAGCCAGTAGCTCCAACTGCCTCTCCCCGAAACGTCCTTGGGACTGGGCGAGGAGTGCGCAGCACTCCTCCCAGTCGGCGCTGCCCCGTGCGGGAGCCACCCGTCCCAGCGCGCTCAGCGCCGCCCGGAGCCGCCCGGTGCTGACCGGCTCCGGATGTGCGGCGTGATGCACCCCGCGCACGGCTTCCGGGACGATCGTGGCTGCCGCCACGAGCCGGCCCAGATCATTCACGTCCACCAGGGACTGCAGCCCGCTGCCGCCGAGCCACTCGGGCGGGACCCGCTCGGCCAACTCGCCCAGAGCCGCAACGACCCAGCGGTCCCCCGGCCCGACCACGAGGTTGGGGCGCAGCACCAGCGCGCCCGCGTCGAGGGCAGGCCCCTCGGCGGCGAGCCGGCTGCGGCTGGCCGCCGAGACCGGATCGGGCGCGACACCGTTGACCTCGATGCCGCGGTGCGGTCCGGCACCGTAGACGGCGGCGGTCGACAGGTGCACGATTCGTCCGACGCCGGCAGTCCGGGCCGCGGCCATGACCGCGGTGGCGCCTCCCAGGTTCACCGCGGCACACCGCTCGGCGTCCGGGCCCACGTAGGAGACCGCGTGGACCAGGGCATCGGCTCCCGCCAACTGGTCCGTGAGGGAAGCAGGGTCGGTGAGGTCGGCGCGGATGCGGTCCACCGCAGCCCCACCCGGCAGCGCGACATCGGTGCGGCGCACCAGAGCGCGGATGCGCACGGGCCTGCCGTCGGCGGTCACCGCCCCGGCCAGCCGACGCAACACGGCGGAGCCGATGAAGCCGCTGGCACCGGTCACGGCGACCGTCCACGGAATCATTCCGCTGCCTCCGACACCCGGCCCGTGAGTACAAGGTTGTCGATCACCTCGGGTGCGGCGACGGCCGGGAGGAAGTACGACCACAACTCCGCGATGCGTTCTGGCAGATCCGAGCGGCGTGCGCTGATCTGGGACAGGAGCTGCGTGCCGCTGTAAGACCCGACCAGGACGCGGGCGAACCCCTGGGGGTCCACACCGTCGCGCAGCTCACCGAGCGCCTGGGCCACGATGAGCTCTTCCTTGAAGTTGGTGATCCACAACTGGTAGGCGGCGTCATCCTGCAGGCCGAAAGCGCCCTGCTCGACGGCGAGTTGTACACCGGCGCGGAGCAGAACGTTGCGCTGAAGTTCCTGCGCGAGGGCAAGGGTGAGGTCGATCAGGTGCTGCAGGCCGCTCGACCCCTCCAACTCCGGCAAATCGGAAGCCTGATCAGCCATGACTGCCCGCGCGAGGTCGTCCTTGGAGTCAAAGTGGAAGTAAAGAGCTCCCATAGTCGAACCGGCTCGCTTGACGATCTTGGTGATGCTGGTTCCGGCGTATCCATGCAGGTCAAACTCTTCGGCGGCGGCCCTGACCAGAGCCGCCCTCGTCTTTACCGCACGCTCTTGCTGTGGGCGTGTCATCGGATCTCCCTCGACAAAGAAACAGAGCACTCTCTAGGTTATCCCTGCCGACTGCGGCACACGCAATCCCTCGACGCGACTCGAGGGTTCCTAGAGAGGTCGTGCCATGACTGTCACCACTGCCGAGGCCCTCCGCCCCGTTCCGCACGTCAACACCGTCATCCCCATGCCCTCGCTGCTGATGGCGATCCCGCGTCAGTACGTCCACAAGGCCGCCCAGGCCGAGGTGCTGCTCTGCGGCTGGCAGGAGAACGGCGAGAACGCTTTCGTCGCCCCCACCCAGTGGCCCCGGTCGCATAGTTTCTACACTCCGGCCCACGACCTGCACGACCCAATGCTGTTCGCCGAGAGTGTCCGCCAAGCGATACCGCTAGTCAGCCACGCGGGTTACGGCGCCCCGATGGACCACCGCCAGATCTGGGACTACTTCCGCTGCACGGTCTCCCCCGAGGAGCTGCACCGAGGACCGACGCCCGCCGACTGCGAGATGCAGCTGTCATGCGACGACGTGGTGCGCCGCGCCGGACGTCTCGGCGGCATGACTCTGCGGGCCACGATGATCCGGCACGGCCGGCGCATGGGCGTCGCAGAGACCCGCTTCGCCAACCAGGCGCCCGCCATCTACCGAAGACTGCGCGGCGCGCGCTGCGACGCTGCCCGTGCCATGGCACACGCGGTCCCGTTGCCCGCGCCCCTCGCACCCGACGAGGTCGGCCGGATCAACCCGCAGGACGTCGTGCTCGCCCCCAGCGGAACGGACCGGCACTGGCAGCTGCGCGTCGACCTCGCACACCCCGTCCTGTTCGACCACCCGGTCGACCACATCCCGGGGATGCTGCTTCTGGAGGCGGCCCGGCAGGCGGCCCACTCCACGCTGAGCCCTCGCCGCACCGTCATGACGAGCATCGACGCCAAATTCACGCGGTTCGTCGAATTCGACGAATCGTGCTGGATCGATGCCGAGCAGATCACCGCTTCCGCTCCCGGCCACGAGACCGTACGCGTCACCGCACGGCAAGGCGAGCACACGCCGTTCACCGCGACGGTGACCTCGCTCGTCGTCTCGCCCTGACACTCCGGCGCCGACCACGGCCCACCACCGCACAGCACCCCCGACGGCCGTCGGTTCCCTTTCGCACCCCGCGTACGCCTGCTGGTCTCCACCCTGCAGAACGACACGTTCGTCTTCTCCAGCGCCTGGTCACCCTCGAGCCCGTACCAAGTGGCTGAGCAACGCGGCTACCAGCGTGGTGACTACACCCCGGCGCACCAGCTGACACCGGTCATGTCGTGTAGGCACCCCGTAGCACCAATCTGTACTCGGCGATCTGACACGGGCGCGCCGGGTGCGGTGGCGCCGCGGGACATCTGCTGGACCAGCACGCGCCCCTGGGGGCGGAGCAGCCGGTGCAGGGCGGTGGCGAAGGCGGGGTACTCGTCGTCTCCGACGTGCTCGCCCATCTCGATGGTGGCGACGGCGTCGAAGGCGGAGCCGCTGATCTCCCGGTAGTCCTGGCAAACCACCTCTACCCGATGCTCCAGCCGTCGCTCGCATACCTGTTCCCGTACGTGTGCGGCCTGTTCGCGGGCCAGGGTGACGGCGGTGACCTGCACTTTGTATTTTTCAGCTGCGTACAGGGCGAGCGCGCCCCAGCCGCAGCCGATGTCGAGCAGGCGGGCGCCAGGGACGAGGCCGAGTTTCCGGCAGATCAGTTCCAGCTTGGCGTGCTGGGCGTCTTCGGGCGTGAACTCGTTGTCGTCCCTGGTCCAGTAGCCGCAGGAGTAGGCCATGGTGCTGTCGAGAAGAAGGCGGTAGAAGTCGTTGGACAGGTCGTAGTGGTGGCTGATCGCCGCGCGGTCCCGGGCCTTGCTGTGCAGGCCGCCGCAGCCGTGCCTGGGTCGCGGGCGCCGGCGGGCGCGGGCCGAGGGCGCCGAGCCGTATGAACTCGCCGGCCACGCGCGCCCGGAGGGCCGGCGAGAGTCTCGGGGCGTGCAGTTCCCGCTCCCGGGCTGCGGACCATATGGCATGAAATCCTTGGGCCAGATCGCCTTCTACGTCGAGTTCCCCGGTGACGTAGGCCTGGGCGAGGCCGAGTTCGCCGGTGTGCCAGAGCAGGCGGCGCAGTGCTCGTCGCGAGCGCACGATCACCACGGGGGCGTCGGCGGGGCCTGTCTCGCTGCCGTCCCAGGTGCGCAGTCGTACCGGCAGGGGACCGCCGAGCACGTCCTTGGCCAGGGCGGCGAGCCGCTGCGCGGCGCCGTCGCGGGCAGGGGGGCGGGCGGTGGTCATCGGGCGGGCATCTCCTTGGTGAGCAGGTATTGCTGGACGTCGAGGTATTCGGAGCGGAAACCGGCTTCGGAGTAGGCCAGGTAGAAGGTCCACAGACGGCGGAAGGTCTCGTCGAAACCGAGGGCGGCGACATCATTGCCGCGGTCCGTGAAGCGCTCCCGCCACAGGCGCAGTGTCTCGGCGTAGTGCGCGCCGAACCCGTCTCGTGCGGCCACCGTCAGTGCCGTGTGATCGCGGACTGTCTCCTCGATGGCTTGTGTGGAGGGGATCAGTCCGCCGGGGAAGATGTACTTCTGGATCCAGGTGTGAGTGTCACGGCTGGCGAGCATCCGCTCGTGCGGCATGGTGATGGCCTGCAGCGCCGCCCGGCCGCCCGGTGCCAGGCGCTGGTCCAGGGTGCGGAAGTAGACAGGCCAGAACTCGGCGCCGACGGCCTCGATCATCTCCACGCTGACGACCGCGTCGTACGTGCCGTGTGCTTCGCGGTAGTCGCAGAGTTCGATCGATACGCGGTCGGCGTACCCGGCCTTGTGTGCACGTTCCGTGGCCAGTTCGCGCTGTTCCTGGGACAAGGTGAGTGAGGTGACGTGTGCGCCGCGGGCGGCGGCCCGCAGGGCGAGTTCGCCCCAGCCCGTGCCGATCTCCAGCAGGCGGGTGCCCTCGTGGACGCCGGCCAGGTCGAGCAGGCGGTCGAATTTGCGCTGCTGGGCGGAGGCCAGCAGCGACCGGTCGGCGGGGAAGCCGCGGAAGACGGCGGCGGAGTAGGTGAGCGTGTCGTCCAGGAACAGCGCGAACAGGTCGTTGGACAGGTCGTAGTGGCGGCTGATGTTCGTGCGCGACCCTTGGGGGGTGTTGCGCTGGGCGTGGGGCTGGCGCTGCGCCCACAGGCTGCGCAGCCGTTGCAGCGGGGCGGGGCGCGAGGTTTGCTGTGTGGGTTGCGAGCACGGTGAGTACGGCGACCAGATCCGGGGCGTCCCATTCCCGTGCCATGTAGGACTCGCCGAACCCGATCAGGCCACGGGTGCCGATACGGTCGTGGAACGCCTTCGAGTCGTGCACCTCTATCAGCGGGCCGCCCACGCCGAGAGTGGCGCCATCGGCGAGCCGCAGGCTCAGGGGCAGTCGTCGCAGGGCGCGTTTCACAACGGACGCGGTGACGGCCCGCACCGGCCACGATGCGTTCGGTACGGCGGCCACACCGGGCCAGCGGTCGGCGTCGGCGGTGCGGTCGGCGTCGGCGCGGTGGGGGGAAGCGGGACGAGGTTCGGTTGTGGTCAAGACGCACTCTCCGGGGTTCGGCGGCCCGGGCGCGGCTGCACCGGCAGGCCCCGCAGAAACAGGCGGATGCCGTGGAAGCGGATGGCGACCGACACTCTGAGGGTCGACCAGGGATGGCGCAGGGCCAGGCGCAGCAGGGCGGGGGTGGTGGCCTCACGGCGTGTGCCGTGAACAGCGGCGGTGAAGGGCGGGCTGCCGGGCCGTTGGAGCTGTATGGACAGACGCAGGCGTTCGCCGGGGGGCGGAAGCCGCATCTCGTAGTGGCCGTCCAGCGGGTGGAACGGCGACACATAGAAGTCTTTGTCGACCCTGGCGGTGCCGGCCGCGTCGGGGTGCAGCAGGTAGGCGTGGCGCTCGCCGTAGGTGTTGTGGACTTCTGCCACCACACAGCGCAGGCCGCCGTCGGGGTCGTGACACCAGTACAGGCTCAGCGGGTTGAAGACATGTCCGAGGATCCGGGCGTGCGCGAGCATCAGCACCGGGCCGCCTTGCAGGTCGATGCCGTGCTCGTGCAGGAAGGCGTCGAGTGAGGCCCGGATCGACGGGGCGCGCCCGGTGAAGTGGTCGCGGGCGCAAAAGCGGGCGAGCGGTCTGAGCGGATGTGGGAGCACGGGCAGTTGGTCGAGGTCGACCAGCCACAGGTAGGTGCGGTGACGCAGGGCGTAGCGCTGGGGTGCCCGGCGTACGTGGGTGATCGTGCACGGGTAGAGGGCGGGCGGCCCGTGCTGTGATGGCTGCCGGTCGGACACGTCGGTCACCACCTCACCCCCAGGGCGGCGGCGGCCTCAACGCCTGAACGGCATCCGTCCTCGTGGAAACCCCAGCCGTGGTATGCGCCCGCGAATGCGGTCACGGAAGTGTTCAGTTCGTGCAGTCGGCGCTGGGCGGCGACCGACTCAGGCGTGAAAGACCGGGTGTTCGTAGATCATGCGAGCCAGTACTCGGGCGGGGTCGACGCGGTCCTGGCCGCCGAGGGTGACGACGTATGTCTGCGGGGCGTCGACCCGCTGCAGCCGGTTCATGTCGTAGCTCACCCGCACCCGGTCGGCGCCGGCCCGGCAGCCGGGCATCAGGTAGTTCCAGGAGGCCCGGGCCCTGCTCGCCCGCGGAAGCAGGGAGGTGTCGGTGTGCAGCAGGGTGGTGTTGCGGGAGTAGCGAAACGCGCCGAGGACCTCCTTCTCGTCCACAGTCGCGTCCCCCAGCAGTCGCACCGCCTGATCCGGGTGTGTGGCGACGACGACGTGGTCGTAGGAGGCGGTGGTCCCGTCGTCCGTGGTCACGTCCACGCTGTCCGTGTGCCGGAGCACGGACCGTACGGGGGTGCGGGCGCGTACCTCGTGCAGGCCGTCCGCGATCCGTTCGACGTACGTTCCCGAGCCGCCTGTCACGGTCCGCCATGCCGGGGACCCGCTCACCGAGAGCATGCCGTGGTGGGCGAGGAACCGGAACAGATAGGCCGCCGGATACCGCAGTGCCGTCTGCGCGTCACAGGACCACACGGCGGACACCACCGGCGTCATGAAGTGGGCCCGGAAGTACGGCGAGAAGCCCGCCTGATCGAGGAACTCGCCGAGCGTGCATGTGTCATCGGTCCCGCCCCGCTCCAGCAGGCGGCGGGCGGCCCGGTGGAAGCGCGGCACCTCGGCCAGCATGCGCAGGTACCGCCCACTCAGGGTATTGCGCGGCTGGGCGAGCAGTCCGCGCATGCCCCGGGCACCGGCGTATTCCAGACCGCAGCCCTCGCATCGCACCGACATGCTCATCTCCGACTCCTGCGTGACGACGCCGAGTTCACCGAAGAGGCGCAGCAGGTTCGGGTAGGTACGGCAGTTGTGCACGATGAAACCGGAGTCGACGCGGTGCACGCCGTGGTCGGGCGCCGTCAGGTCATGGGTGTGAGCGTGGCCGCCCAGCCGGTCGTCGGCCTCGTACAGGGTGACGTGATGGGCGCGGGCCAGGATGTGCGCGGCTGTCAGCCCCGCCACTCCGCTGCCGATGACAGCCGTGCGACGCCTGGCCTGCCGGCCGGGCGCCGGTTTTGGCGCTTTTCCGGCCCGCATCGCACCGGACGGCTTGTGCATGGCTCCTTTTCCCCTCTCCGAAGCTGTGATCAACGCGCCCGTGGGCCCGTCCGCGACCGGGCAGAGCCGGGCCGGCCCGCGGGTGAGCGCTCGCCGGTTCCGTCTGGATCCGGCGGGCGCTGCGGGACGTCACAGGCCCAGTGATTGACCGCGGTGAGAGTGCGGTCGACGGCGGCGCCTGCCACCGCGCTGACGGGAGCGAGCTGCGGACGCACGGCCGCCGCGAACAGTTCGGCCACAGCCAGCGCCGCGAAGCCGGTCAGCGCCCCACCCACCGCCCCCAGCGCACGACGCGGCCGACCTCGCTGACCCTTCTCTTCGTCCCTCACACAGGGAATCCGGAGCTACCGCCGCAGCGGATTGGTCACACCCCCGATGAAGTGAAAAAGGATCTCGCACCGATCCGCTCGCACTTCACCACGTGATGCCTACGTCGCCATGGCTGTGCCGTCGCCATTCCTGACGTCCGGGACAGGGTGCCCGGGAGTGCCTGAGCACGAGCCCAGGCACCCCCGGACAGACAGGCGCGTGACAGCACCTGCCGACCGGGCCCCCTGTGGAGCCAGTCATAGCCCTTGGACTGGGGCTCCCTACTTCCCGCGGCGTCGGCGCGCATGCGCCCCGGCACCCCGGCCGCCACCCGCCTGGAAAACATCGCCCGCTTCCTCGGCTTCGTCGCCGAAGGCCTCACCCGCGCCAGCAGGACAAGCCCGCGAAATCCTCTACACCAGACCGCAACCGGACGCGGAGCCGGACGCAGACGCGGAGACGGGTTCGGACGCGGAGCCGGACACGGGTTCGGAGCTGGGTTCGGTCGCGGACGCGGGTTCGGACCACGAATAGAGCGCGGCCCGAAGCACGTTGGCATGCGGCTACGCCGCCGCGTCGGCCCTCACGCCGACCAACGTCGTCCCGACACCGGTGCACAAGCACACGAAGCGGCCGGCGAGAATCCCTTCCTCCCGGTCGGGACACTGCGCGATGAAGCTCTGCAGCAAACCAGGGGCAGCACCGAGCCGCATACCGCGCCGCAACCGGAAGGCGGTTCCGTCCGCGACCGGCCCGAGCCGGTACGTCCACCCGGCCAGCGAACCGCCGCGCCGAGAGGCTCTCAGCAGACAACTCCCCACTCGAACGCGTGCAAGGCGCATCCATAAGGGGGCACAACCACCTCCCAGTCGGTGGCATCCTCGCCCAACGCGTGCAACAGGACGCGCGGCGGAGCATCCGGAGTGCCTGACATCTGACAAGCCAGCCGGACCTCGCCAACGTCGACCGAGCGTTGATCAGCCATGTCGGGAGGATATGCGGACGGGCCCTGCCGGAGATCGGCGTTCATCAGCAGCCGAACCCCATCCCCAGTCAGCAGCTCGGGTTCTCGGCCACACGGCTCTGGCCCCGATCTTCAATAGCCGGCAGCGCCGTCAGACGCCATGGGCCTGAGGGAACCCGCCGGGGGCGAGCGGCGAAGGAGAGATGAAAGCCCAAGTCTTCGAAGCATGTTTCCTTGGATGAGAGGAGCCCCGATGGCCGTCGAGCCAGGCGTCCGCACGGGGGCGGAGAGCGATGCCTCGGTGATTGCGCGGTCCCGGGATGAGCCCGAGGCATTCGCCGTGCTCTTCGACCGATACGCGGATGCGGTACATCGTTATCTGGCCCGCAGGCTCGGAGGTGAGCCGGCCGATGACCTCATGGCGGAGACCTTCACCACTGCCTTTCAGCAGCGACACCGGTACGACCCGTCGCGGGCCACGGGTGACGGCGCCCGGCCCTGGCTGTTCGGCATTGCGACCAACCTGGTCGGCCGACACCGGCGGGCCGAGGCCCGGCGCTTCAGAGCCATGGCCCGTATCCCGGCTCCTGCCGATCACGAGGAGCCGCTGGCCGACCGGGCCGCGGCCCGGGTGGGAGCACAGGCCGTACGCCAGGAGTTGGCGGGGGCATTGGCTGCATTGCCCGCGCGGCACCGGGACGTGCTGCTGCTGGTGGCGTGGGGCGGTCTTGGCTATGAGGAGGTTGCCCAGGCCCTCGGTGTCCCCATCGGCACGGTCAGATCACGGCTGCACCGGGCTCGCGGCAAGCTGCGCGAAGCGTTGAGCGGATCCGATCCGACGATACTGCGAGAGGTACCCGGCCATGACTGACGAACTCGAACTCCTGCGGGACTGGGACGCGGACACGGCCCCGCTGACAGAACCGGCCCGAGCGAGGGCCCGCCACCGACTGCTCCACACGATGGCGCACGCGGAGCGGCAGCCTGATGCTGCCCCCGGTCGCCGTCACGCGCTCCGCCTGGCGACAGCCGCAGTGGTCGCTGTGGCGGTTACGGGAACGGCGGTGCTGATGACCACGGACGGTGCCGACGAGGGTGATCGCCCCGACCGTGCCGGCCGTGTATCGGGCACGGCGACCCCGCGGATGGGCAACGTCGGCGCTGCGACAGTGCTGAACGGGGCGGCAGCGCGGGCAGGAAAGCAGGAGAAGCCCGTGGCGCCGCGCGACGACCAGTTCATCTACTCGAAGCGGGTCATCACGGAGACCGAGCGGAAGACCGGCGCGGTCAGGACCTACGAGGACGTGAACTGGGACTCGGTGGACGGCTCCAAGCGCTCCTTGACCATGGAGCTCGGCCGGGTGATCTGGGAAGAGCCCTTGAAGAAGGGCCAAGGCGTGTGGCCCCCTCGGGAGTGGAGCAAGCTGAAGAAGCTGCCGACCGACCCGGAGAAACTCATCCCGGGCATCATCGGCGTGGGAACGTCCAGCAAGCCGATGAGTGAGTTCACCGCAGACGACTGGTTCGACGCCTGCTTCATGCTCGGTGAGCTCCTGAAGTGGCCGGTGCTGCCGCAGGGGCTGCGTCCCGCCGCGTACGAAGCGCTGGCCCTGGTGCCCGGGGTCAAGGCGATTTCGGGGGTGAAGGACTCCGCCGGGCGCACTGGGGTGGGGATCTCCTGCCCCAAGAGTCCGTTCGGGCGGGACAAGTACCTCATCTTCGACCCGGAATCCTACGCATTCCTGGGCTTCCGCGACGAGCGGACGTCAGCGTCCGGCGACAAGACATACATCCAGTTGTCGCACGTGGTGGACTGGGCGATCGTCGACCGGTTGAAGGAGCGTCCCTGACGAGCTGTCCGTAACCGTTGGTCGGCGTGGGCGGGTCATGCCGACCAACGGTTAGCCGAGCAGCAGGTCGACGTCTCTCCCGATGCAGTGCTGCAGGATGACCATCTGCTGGCGGACGTCCTGGATGCGGCGTTGCCGGACCGGCTTGAGTTGCTGATCCTGCAGCTGCCCAGGACCTCTGGGGCTTTCCCCGTGATCGTGGACACCGGTTGTCATGCGGCGGCGCCGGCGTAGTTGATCGCTGCTCGTAGGCGATCGGGCTGATCTGGCCGAGGCGGGAGTGCCGTCGCGTGGTGTTGTGGGTCGCCCAGCCAAAGACCGCGAGGCGAGCTTCGCGGGCCCCGTTCCACCGCTTCCGTCCCTGGTGCGTCTCGCGCTGTATGGTCGGTTCAGGCTCTCCGCGGCGGCGTTGTCCGCGCTCGTGCCCAGCGCGCCGCGTGACCTGGTCACGCCGAGCTCCGCGCAGACCAGGACGAACTCCTTCGACACGTCATGCGTCCCGTTGTCGCTGTGGAGAATCGCCCCGCGCAGACCGTCGGCGCCACGGGCCTCTACGCCGGACCATCCCTGCGGGCGCGGGCGCGGGGGCGACGCTCTGGTGGTATTGCTTCACCACCGCGGTCTGGGGCCATCCCCGCGGGCGCAGCAAGCACCGGCACTGGCGCGACGCGACCTGGCCGCCGGCCACTGCGGGGCCATCCCCCAAGGCGCGGAGGTTGGCCTTCGCGGTGACCCGCTCCTGGGCGAAGCGACGTGCGAGTCGGGGGCCGATATAGCCTCGGCGCAGGCCCGTTCCGCAGCCGGTTGCGGCCGGCGAACCGTGCGCAGGAGAGAAAAGGAAGTCGATGGCTGTGAAGGAAGGCCAGCGGGTGAAGCTGGCAGCCGACACCAGGCTGACCGATTCGGTTGAGGTGTCAGGGGTCGTCGTGGGCTTCCTGTCCCTGGCGGCGGGCACCGGCGGGACCGTCGAGCGGGTGACCGACCAGCAGGACAAAAGCGAAGACGTGCGCGAGTACGAGCGGCTCACCTCACTGCTCGACGCTTTCGGACCCGCCATGCCCCCGCAGAGCCGCAGACAACTCGAAGAAACCGTAGCCTCTTTGGAACCTGCATGGACCGCCTACCAGGAACAGGCACCCCACGTGAGCGTACGGGTCCGCTTCGACAACGGATTCATCCTCGACGGAGCCGACCAGAACGCCTTCATCCCCGCCTGACCTACGCCAGGACGCAGTCATCGTGATCCGGGCCGCGGCCGTCACCGGTGCGCTTGCACTGAGGAGCGGTCCAGACGCATAGACGGGCGGGCATCGGCCAGTTGCTGACCCGGCGGGGTGCGCACCAGCGGTGAGGAACGAGCAGTTCCTCGTCCTCGTCATCCCAGCGTGCCGCAGCCCGGGCGTCCGGTCCGCTGCGTCGACGACCTCGCCGGCCGGCCGGACGCGGTCCTCGCCAGGACGGGTTCCACGGGCCCCGCCGCGGCCTTGGTGCTGAACCCAGTGCCGTCCATGGACGCGGGCGGGTACGCCGAAGGGCGGCGCACACCGACATGGTGTCGGGGTACGCCGCCCAGGGGTGGGACGGGTTGAGGGAGATGGCCCGCATACTCATCCAGGTCACTTCGGGTCGCTGTTGAACTTCGCCTTCGACCAGGAGTAGCCGACGACGCTCAGGCCGAGACACCAGGCCATGGCGATCCACCCGTTGCTGCCGATCTCGCTGCCCAGGAGGAGGCCGCGCAGGGTTTCGATGGCGGGGGTGAAGGGCTGGTACTCGGCGATGGGCTGGAACCAGCCGGGCATGGTGTCGACGGGGATGAAAGCGCTGGACAGGAGAGGGAGCAGGATCAGGGGCATGGCGTTGTTGCTGGCGGCTTCGGCGTTGGGACTGATCAGGCCCATGCCGACCGCGATCCAGGTGAGCGCCGTGGCGAACAGGACGAGCAGGCCGAACGCCGCGAGCCACTCCAGGACGGTGGCGTTGGTGGAGCGGAAGCCGATGGCCACGCCGACGGCGCCGACCAGGATGACACTGGCGATCGACTGCAGCACGCTGCCGATCACATGCCCGATGAGGACGCTGCCGCGGTGGATGGCCATGGTGCGAAAGCGGGCGATGATCCCCTCGGTCATGTCGTTGGAGACGGAGACCGCCGTGCCGATCGTGGTGGACCCGATGGTCATCAGCAGCAGGCCCGGGACGATGTAGGCGATGTATACGGAGCGGCCGGCGCCCCCGCCGCCGATACCCGCGCTCATCACGTCGCCGAAGATGTAGACGAAGAGCAGGAGCAGCATGATCGGCGTGAGCAGCAGGTTCAGGGTCAGTGACGGGTAGCGCCGGGCGTGCAGGAGGTTGCGGCGCAGCATCGTGGTCGAGTCGCGTACGGCGAGGGGCAGGGAGCTCATCGGACGGCCTCCTTGGGCTGGGTGGGCTGGGTGGGCTGGGTGGGCTGGTTGGGCTGGTTGGGCTGGTTGGGCTGGTTGGGGATGCGGGCGCTGCCGGTCAGGGCGAAGAACACGTCGTCGAGATCGGGGGTGTGCACGGTCAGTTCGTCGGCCTCGATGCCGGCCGAGTCGAGGCGGTCGAGGATGGAGCGCAGTTCGCGCTGGCTGCCGTCGCTGGGGATCTGCAGTGCCAGTGCTTCGTCGTCGCGGGCGGCGTCGTGCAGGGCGGTGGCGGCCTGCTGGTAGGCGGCCGGGTCGGTGAACCGGAGCCGTACATGTCCGCCGGGGATGAGCCGCTTGAGTTCGTCGGCGGTGCCCTCCGCGGCGATCTTGCCGTCGTTCAGTACGGCGATACGGTCCGCCAACTCGTCGGCCTCTTCGAGATACTGGGTGGTGAGGAAGACGGTGACGCCGTCGGTGACGAGTGCGCGGATGATGCCCCACATGGTGTGGCGGGCGCGGGGGTCGAGTCCGGTGGTCGGCTCGTCGAGGAAGATGATCCGGGGGTTGCCGACCAGCGTCATGGCGATGTCGAGGCGGCGCTTCATGCCGCCGGAGTAGGTGGAGGCGGGCCTCGATGCGGCGTCGGTCAGGTCGAACCGCTCCAGGAGTTCGGCGGCGACCCGCCGCCCCTCACGCTTGGACAGGTGGTGCAGGTCCGCCATGAGGAGCATGTTCTCCTCGCCGGTGATCAGTGCGTCGACGGCGGAGAACTGCCCGGTGACACCGATCGCGGCGCGTACCGCGTGCGCCTGGGTGGCGAGGTCGTGTCCGCCGACGCGCAGTTCACCGGCGTCGGCACCGATGAGCGTGGAGAGGATCTTGACGGCGGTGGTCTTGCCGGCGCCGTTGGGGCCGAGCAGGGCGAAGACGGTTCCTTCGGGGACGGCGAGGTCGATGCCGTCCAGGACGGTCTTGTCGCCGTACGACTTGCGCAGCCCGTTCGCCGCGATGGCCAAGCTGGTCATGAGAAGTGCTCCTTCTTCAGGGCTGCGTGAGGGGGGGGTCAGTTGCTGCGGGCGGTGATGTCGCCGTGCTTGGTGGTGGCGCGGATGTCGAGGGTCGTGGTGCCGTCGTTCTTCAGGCTGTTCGTGACGCGGCCGTGAGAGGTGCCCGCGTCCAGGGCTGCGGAGACGCCGGCCGCGGCGGTGACGGTGATGTCGCCGGACTGGGTGGTCAGCGTGAGCTGGCCGCCGGTGGCCTCGGCGACGGTGATGTCACCACGGGCCGTGCTGATGTCACCGCCCCCGGTGAGCCGTCCGACCTCGACGTCGCCGTCGGTCACGCTCAGACGCAGGCCCGTGGCCTCGTCGACCTTGACGTGCTGGTAGGCGCCGTCGAAGACGAGGTCACCGAGGCGGCCCACGGCGCGCAGTTCGGCGGCCTGTGCCTTCGCCTCGATGCGGGAGCCGGCGGGCAGTTGCACGGTCACCTCGATGGAGCCCGACGGGCCGAAGTGCTGCTCGCCCGCGGGGTTGACGACCCGCAGCACACCCTTGTCGTAGGCGATGGTGGTCCGCTCGGCGGCCTTCACATCCCGGCTCTTCGAAGCGTTGGCGGGCCGGACCTCGACGGTGACGTCGCTCCGGTCGGCGGCGATCAGCTGGACCCGGCCGGCGGGGATGTCCAGGTGGGCGGTGACGGGGGCGGTGGTGGCGAACTTCTGCATCACTGTGCTCCTTGATCGGGTGCCGTCTCCGGCCCTCGGTTTCTCTTTCTGGCGAGGGAAACGCTACGTAGCGTTCAAGGAACACGCAATGAGCTTGTTGCGCCAAAACCCAATAACCGCAGGCCAGTACACCTATTTCGTTGCAACAATTCTGCCCTCTAACGCAACGGCAGTCAGCCGAACGTTGCATTGGAATGAGAGTGAACGCTAAGGTCGGCGACACCACGGATCACGGACACGAAGGAGATCGCGATGCCGGGAGGCAGGCTCAGCCAGCACGAACGCCAGGAGATCGCCCTGGGCCTTGCCGACGGCCTCGCCTACGCGGAGATCGCCAGGCGGCTCGAGCGCCCCACCTCGACCGTCACCCGTGAGGTCATGCGCAACGGGGGCCCGACCGCCTACCACGCCGAGAAGGCCCACCGCGCCACCGAACGCCGCGCCCACCGGCGCAAGCAGCCCGCCACCCGGGGACAGGAAGCGCCCGCACTCCCCCACGGCCGCGACCCCGAAGCGGTGCGCGCGTACGAAGAACTGTTCACCACCGTCATGATCCAGTCAGGCCTGCCCAAAATGATGTCGCGGGTGATGGCAAGCCTGCTCACCACCGACTCCGGCAGCCTGACCGCCGCCGAACTCGTCCAGCGCCTCCAGGTCAGCCCGGCGACCGTCTCCAAATCGATCGCCTTCCTGGAAAGCCAGACCCTCGTACGCAGAGAACGCGACGAACGCCGCCGCGAGCGCTACGTCATCGACGACGACCTCTGGTACCAGTCCATGCTCGCCAGCTCCAAAGCCCTCATCCAACAAGTCGACGTCGCACGCCAAGGCATCACCGTCCTCGGCCCCGGCACCCCCGCCGCCACCCGCCTCGAAAACATCGCCCGCTTCCTCGACTACGTCGCCGAAAGCCTCACCCGCGCCGCCCAACAAGCCCGCGAAATCCTCTACACAAAACCACAACCAGACACCGACACAGACCCAGACCCAGACACGGAGCCGGATGCGGACACGCAGCCGGACACAGACACGCAGCCGGATGCGGAGCCGGACACGGAGCCGGACGCGGACACGGACACGGAGGCGGGTTCGGACCACGAATAGAGCACGACCCGAAACAAGCCGGCATACGCCAACGCCACCACACCGGCCTCCACACCAGCCAACGCCACCTCAACACCTGTGCACCAAGGGCTACTACCTCACCGCGACGGCATGAAGTGGTTCCGGAAGGCCTACACCACCGACCCCTCCCAGCGCGCCGAGCACTACGCTTCGCCACTGCGGGCGAGCCTCGATCAGCCGAAGGCACTGCCGACCACCCTGGTCAACACCGATAACGGCGAAGCATTTGTCAAGAGTTGTGGATTGCCTGACGGGTGCGTGAGCCGGTCATCCCTCGTCGAGACAGAGACAGAAGGGGTGCCCGGCGGGGTCGAGGAGCACTCGGACATTCTCCTGCGACTGGTCCTCGGCCATCGTGGCGCCCAGGGCGACCGCCTCGGCGACCGCCTCGGCGACCGCCGAGTCCAGATCGCCGACCTGGAAGTCGAAGTGCATCATCGGGCGCTGTTCGCCATCGACCGGTGGCCAGACCGGAGCCCGGTAACCTTCGGCCCGCTGGAATACGAAGAATGGCCCTTGTGGTGAGGCGGCGACGATGGCGGTGCCGGGTTCCTCGTGTCCGATGTGCCAGCCGAGGAGTTCGGCGTAGAACCTCGCCAAGCCACTGGGGTCCGGCGCCTCGATCGCCGTGCCCCACCACATACCATCAGTTCGAGATTTCATCCCGGCAGCCTGCCTCACGATCCCCCGCTTGTCGCGCC
>NZ_JBVJPM010000042.1:35865-38511 GCF_055582645.1 Streptomyces sp. NPDC107517
CTGGGGTCCGGCGCCTCGATCGCCGTGCCCCACCACATACCATCAGTTCGAGATTTCATCCCGGCAGCCTGCCTCACGATCCCCCGCTTGTCGCGCCGGATCGAGGCGCAGAGCCACTGAACCCAGGCTGGTGCCGTTGCTGAGGCGTTACTCGCCCAAGCCGACACGGATGGCGAACCGCTCGGCAGCACCAATGAGTGTGGAACGTCACGTAATTCCCCACCAGCAGCGTCAACTTCCCCAGCCAAGCGTTCGAGCACAGCGGACGGACGTCGTCTGGTCTCTCACGCGAAAAATCGCGGAGACGGTCTGCGGACCTTCGTATCTTGGCGCCATGACGAACGAGAAAGAGCCGCGGCGCTATGTGAACCGCTGGGGCGATGCATCGGATCCGGTCCCAGGCCGGGGCGGGTCCCGCCAGGACATCTGCTCGTGCCTTGACCAGTCCAGGCCTCACCCGCGAGCCCGAGTCGGATTTCACACCGAGCGCCAGGACACCTCCGCTCCGGGCTGGCAGCGTCTGCTAGAGCTGATTGACGAGGCCGCCGCCGACGGACGCGAAGAGTTCCGCCCTCTGGTGGACCTCACCCCGGAAGAGCGGCGCCAGATCATTACCTTGCCGCCGAACATCGCCCGGCTGAGGGCGGTCAAGCGCCTCGTGCTCTACGGCAGCAACCTGGTCCGGATCCCGCCCGAGATCGGAGCCATGACCAGCCTGGAAGAGTTCACGCCCTACACCTCATACCGGCTGCACTGGTTCCCCTACGAGATCACCCGATGCCGGAAGCTGACCCGCAGCACGGTCAGTACACGGGCATTGTTCGGCAACTACAAGCTGCGACCGCCCTTCCCGCAGCTGCAGCCTTCCCCGGGCTGCGTCACGAACCTCGACCTGCAAAACCTGGATCCCCGGCGCTGGGGCACCACCGCCGTCCACAACTGCAGTGTCTGCGAACGCCCGCTCGAATCGAGCGGACTCCATCAGGCGTGGATCTCCCTGCGCGTGGCCACCGACGTACTGCCCCTGCTGGTCAGCGCCTGCTCAGCGGCGTGTGTCGCCGCGCTGCCCAGCGGGCCTCACGGCTACATCCCTACACCCCACAGAGGCGGCCGAGTCGACCAGCCGGCGTCCGACTGGGACTGACCCAGCCGAGCACCGATTCGCCCGCTGTTCGGCCAGAGAAACGACTACATTCGCGTGATTGAAGCTCGAACGGACGGGCGAGGAAACTGACGCTACCAATGGGGAAATACGTGACCGTCGACACCAATGAGCAGCTACACGACAGGGTTCGTACTGCCAAGACGGAGTCCCTCCACCCATAGCCCGCCGATGAACCGGGGGCACAGGACAGGACCTCCAGGCGCGCGCAGAACAGCAACAATCAAAGATCTGCGGGTCAAGCTGACGCCGTCAGTCGCCAGACCTGCCCCAAAAGTTCCGAAGAGCTCGATGGATTCCTCGTCCGACAGCGGGCGCACGGTGTGGTCATCGTCGTACGCCTCAGTGTCAATCACCTCCCACACGTCGATGATCGTGTGTGTTCCTTCGCTGCCGAAAGTCTCGTCTTCCCATAGGTCATCGAGGTCGTCAACGAAGGTGAACGACTGGCCTGCGAGCTGCAGCCCGTGCCCGTAGGTTCCATGGACGAAGAGCCTGTCGAACTCGCGCTGTCGCACGGCGACCAAGGCCGCCGCGATATCTCCGGCATAAGACTCGATGTACTGCCACGATGACGCGCCCACTCCAGCTCCTGCCCATCCCCGGCCCCTGACCGTCGGCACGGACCCGTCGGCTCAGCAAGCGCGGCGGGCGACAGCGCTGATCGTCCAGCTCTTCTCCACCAGGAGGCGCATGTCCTCGTAGCGGTGGCCGGCTGGTTCGACCGTGGAGAGATGACCCCGTAGATCACCCCGATGCACTCATGCAGGCCCAGGAGGAAGCAGCCGCTGACAACTTCCTGCCCGGCGGGGAATGCGCACCACTGTCCCGGCCGGTTGTCCCGGTGCCCCGAACCAGAAAGCAACAAGGGGGTCCTGCCTGGTCAGGCACCCAGACTGCCCTTCTCGGGACAGCGAGCGGGACAGCGGCCGGGACAGGCGAGCAGGCCGTGGCGCAGGTGGCGGAGCGAGCCGAGGACGAGCCGCTGCCCGCGACGTACCGCAGCGCCGAGGCACGCAAGCGCGACATCCGACCGTGTACCTACGACACGACCGCAAGTACCTCCTACAGCGCTCCAGGGCCAAGGGCGTCCCCGTTCCGGACAGCATCACGAACGGCACAGTCACCTGCCTCCGAGCCAGAACTCCAGTCATGGCTCAAGACCCGGAGCGCGGCCGGCGACTGTGGAGCCGCCCCCGTTCGAGGAGTTCGACGAACCGTGGAACCTGACCGAGTGGACCGAACCTGAGTCGCCTCCCAGTGAGGAGCTGATCGAGGCGGACATCGGTCACCTACAGGCGCTCCCGCGCCCAGTGGGTGGTGACCGGTCAGCAGTTGCCGAGCCGTCGCACGCGACCGAACCGGTCACGTCTACCCCGACGTCAACGCCAACTCCGAAACCCCGGTCACCGCAGCCGTCCCGGCGCACGCGCACGGGGGAATCGAGGATGTTCCGGAGCCCGTGATCGCCACTGGCCCGGCAA
>NZ_JBVJPM010000043.1:0-35239 GCF_055582645.1 Streptomyces sp. NPDC107517
TTCGGCCGGGCCGGGCTCGATCTCCTTCGCAAACGCGTCTTGCTCGCACGATGAGTCCGGACCGTCCGCATCACAAGATCGTCGACAGAACCAAGATCCGCGACGGCGCCGTGGCGAACCGGCCCATCTACGTGGCCCTGGCCGTCACGGCCGAGGGCCGGCGGGACATCCTCGGGCTGTGGGCCGGTGACGGCGGCGAGGGCGCCAAGCACTGGATTCGCGGCCGCCCACCGTCCGCAACGGATCTCACCGAACCCGGCGGTGCCGCCGGTACGGCCGAAAGATCTGAACCAATACCGGGAATCAGGCCGCGACGAGCTCCTGCTCGCGGTCCGGCGTCTTGACCTTGGGCTTCTTGTTCGGCAGCGAGAGCCGGAAGACCTTGTGCCAAGCGGAGAACACCTGCTTGGGCAGCGGCCCGGTGACGTACTCCAGCTCGTACTTTTCGAACAGCGCGCGCACCTTCACCGCGACCTCGGCGTACCGGTTGCTCGGCAGGTCCGGGAACAGGTGGTGCTCGATCTGGTGCGACAGGTTGCCGGTCATGAAGTGCATGGCCTTGCTGCCGCTGATGTTCGCCGAGCCCATCATCTGGCGCAGGTACCACTGGCCGCGCGTCTCGCCCTTGATCGACCGGCGCTCGAAGACCTGTACGCCCTCGGGGAAGTGCCCGCACATGATCACCGAGTGGGACCAGATGTTGCGGACCAGGTTCGCGGTGAATGTGGCGGCGAGTGTGGGGAGGAACGACGGACCCGAAAGGAGCGGGTGGATCACGTAGTCCTTGAGCACCTGCTTGCGGATCTTGCGGCCCACGGCCTTGGCCCGCGCGCGGAACTCCGGGTTCTTACGGCGGCGCTTGTGCAGGTTCTTGCCGAGCTCCAGGTCGTACGCTGCGATGCCGTACTCGAAGAAGCAGGCGTTGATGAAGTTCCACAGCGGCTGGCCGAGGTGGAACGGGTGCCACTTCTGGTCCTCGTCGACGCGCATGATGCCGTAGCCGAGGTCGTTGTCCTTGCCGATCACGTTGGTGTACGTGTGGTGCAGCTCGTTGTGGGAGTGCTTCCACTGGTCGGCCGGCGAGACGTGATCCCACTCCCAGGTGGTGGAGTGGATCTTCGGGTCCCGCATCCAGTCCCACTGGCCGTGCAGGATGTTGTGGCCGATCTCCATGTTGTCCATGATCTTCGCCACTGACAGGCCGGCTGTGCCGATCAGCCACGCGGGCGGGAAGATCGAGAACAGCAGCACGCCCCGGCTGGCCAGTTCGAGCTTGCGCTGCGCCGAGATGACCTTGCGGATGTAGGCGGCGTCCCTCTCGCCACGGCTGGCGATCACCTCGTCGCGGATCGCGTCCAGTTCGCGGCCGAGCTCCTCGATCTGCTCCGCGGTCAGGTGGGCGGTGGGGTCGATGGCGGTCAAGGTGTTCCTACCGTTCGATGTCGCAGGGGCCCGCCGCGGCGGACACGCAGGTCTGGATGAGGACGCCCGGCTCGGCCTCGGTGATCTCGCCGGTGCGCAGGTCGCGGACGGCGCCCGCCTTGAGCGGCGTGACGCAGCCGAAGCAGATCCCCATGCGGCACCCGGAGGGCATGAGCACGCCGGCCTCCTCGCCGATGTCCAGCAACGGCGTGGCGCCATCCGCGTCGACGGTCTTGCCGGTGGCGCTGAACGTGACCTCGCCGCCGTCGCCGGCGACGAGGATGCTGGGGCGGAAGCGTTCGGTGTGCAGGCGCTCTTGGACGCCGTGCTCGGTCCAGTGCTCTTCGGCGGCGTCGAGCAAGCCGGCGGGGCCGCAGGCCCAGGTCTCGCGCTCGGCCCAGTCGGGCAGGAGTTCGTCGAGACGGGCGATGTCGAGCATGCCGTCTGTGTCGGTGTGCACCTCGGTGAGGCGCAGCTTCTTGTCCGCGACCAGGTCGTGCAGTTCGTTGCGGAAGATCACGTCTTGCGGCTGTGGCGCGCAGTGGACCATGACGGCGTCGTCGAGCTCGGTGTCGCGCAGCATGCCCATCACGGGCGTGATGCCGCTGCCGGCCGTCAGGTAGAGCACCTTGGCGGGCTTGGCCTGCGGCAGCACGAAGTCACCGGTCGGCTGGTCGAGCTGGATCAGCGTGCCCGGTGTCGCCCTGCGGACCAGGTGGTTGCTGACCTTGCCGTCCGGGATCGCCTTCACGGTGATCGTGAGGCGGCCGTCTGGGCGGTTTGTCGGCGAGGTGATGGAGTAGGCACGCCACAGGCGCACCCCCTCGACATCGACCCCGATCCGCACGTACTGACCGGCCGTGTGGCCGCGCCAGCCCCGTCCCGGCCTGATCACGATGGTCGCGGCGTCACCCGTCTCGGGGTGCACGGCCTCGATGCGCCCACGCAAGTCGGCGCCCGCACGCAGCGGGCTGACCAGGTCGAGGTAGTCCGACGGCAACAGCGGCGTCGTGACCATCTCCAGCAGTTTCCACGCCCTACTGCGGAGGGCCGTACTCGTCATGACCCCAGCCTGCTGCGCCTCAAGGCGTAAAGTCCTGACCGCAAGACGTAAATCTGGTCGACCCGATTGTTCGCAGGGAACAAAAAAGTGAGCCATGCAATCCAGAGGGCCAGCGAACTGGCCCTGGACGAGACGACGGTCACCGCACTTCGGGCCGCGCTGAAGACCACCGCCGACGAGATCGTCCAGGCGATCATCGACGAGGTCCCTCCCTACGCCAACGCCCTTTCGGGCCGCATGGGCGGCACCATCCGGCGAGCCGTCCGCACCGCCCTTGGGCACTACCTGGACCTCGCGAGCGGGAACGCCACAGGCGGCGACGCCGGTGACGCGGCCTACGAGCTGGGCCGCGGCGAGGTGCGCGACGGCCGTTCGATGGACGCCCTGCTCAGCGCCTACCGCGTCGGCGCCCGCGTGGCCTGGCGATGCCTGGCAGCGGGTGCCGTACCCGCAGGTCTGCCCGCCGCCGAGGTCGCCAAGTTCGCCGAGCTGACCTTCGCCTACATCGACGAGCTCTCCGCCGCGAGCGCCGCGGGCCACGCCGACGAACTGGCCGCCCGGGGCAGGGCCCACGAGCTCCACCTGGAACACCTGGCCCGCGACCTCCTCGCCGGCGCGAGCCCGGACGTACTGCTGGCCTCCGCACAACGAGCCGGGTGGCAGCCTCCGGATTCACTGACCGCGGTCCTGCTCCCCGCCGCCCAGGCCCGGCCTGCCTACCGCGCGCTCGACCCGAGCACCCTCGTCCTCGACGATCTGCCGGACGCCACCGGTGTGCTGCTCGTCCCTGATGCCGACCGATCACATCTCTTGCGGCAGCTAACCGACCGCACCGCCGTGGTCGGCCCGGCCCGGCCATGGACTCGTGCGTCCGCCTCGTACGCACGAGCCGTACGCGCGCGCTCCCTCTCCTCCGATATTTGCGACACCGAGGACCACCTGCCGGAGCTGGTGCTGAGCGCCGACGTGGACGCGTTCGCAGACCTGCGTGCCCGAGCCCTCGCACCGTTGCGGACCTTGCCTGTCGCGACCGCACGGCGGCTGGAGGAGACGTTGCGGGCGTGGCTGCTGCACCAGGGCAGGCGGGACGAGGTGGCGGCGGCGTTGTTCGTCCATCCCCAGACAGTCCGGTACCGGATGTCGCAGCTGCGGGAGGTGTTTCCGGATCTCGCATCGCCGCACCGGGTCCTTGAACTGACGCTGGCGGTGGGTCTTCGGGTCGGCTGACGCATACTTCGACCGTCCACGACCGCGTCCGCGAGCGGTCCAGGAATCGTGCCTCGTTCTTGGTGCCACCACCTGGCTCATGCGGCCCGGGAAAGAGCGGTACTAGCCAGCTGAGACCGGGGGCTGATGTGAAGAACAGACAAGGCCTCGGGAAGCCCGTCGGGGGCGCTGTCTCTGAGAAGCGCGGTGGCGGATACGGCTCGACTGGATCCGCTGGACGATGCGCACCGGCCCGCTCGTCGACGCGCTCATCGAGCATCTGGTCGGTGATCTGGGCCGCTATGTCCTAGAAAACAGCTTTCACGTCGTCGTCGAGGGCGCTGTCCTGGCATGAGCTGACCCACGGGCGCGCGGCGGGCTGCAGCTGGGTGCCCGGCGGGGCGGCCAGACCGGGTCACCAGGGGCGGGGGGCCGGGCCGCTCGCGCCGGGGACCACCGTGATTCTGCGACGGCCCCGCGCCTCCCTTCCGACAGGTCAACCGGACGACCGACCGGCCTGGCACACCGCGCGAGGGATGATAGGGATGGAAAGACGGAACGTGAGGTCAGGAGCTTCCATGACGAAGCGGGTTCACCGACCCCGTGAGGACGCGGAGTTCAATTTCATCCTCGGGATGAGCGGAGTCCCAGTCTTCGCATACTTCACCGGGACATGGCCCAAGGCAATCGAGCCCTGCCGGGTGATGGACCTCGTCGTGGGTGGCATCGCCGATGACTACACGGGCCGCCTCATGGTCGTCCGCACCGACATCACGCGTTGTCCGGCCGCAACCGAGCGATACGGGATCACTGGAGCCCCGTCCTACGTCCTGCTGAAGGAGGGAGAGGTGGTGGCGCACGGCACGGGGCCTATGACCATCGCCGAGGTACGGAAGTTCCTGGACGGCCACCTCTGAGCGGCCGCTGCGGCACGTGGCCGCGACGCCCGTCACGTCACGTCTCGTCTCGTCTCGTCTCGTCTATGGGAGCCGCACCGCCTGAGACACCTTGGGCCGAGAAGCCGTATCTCAACCGATTTTCAGGGCCGGGGCGGGCAGCCCGAGGGCTACTTGCCATCGCCAGATGTTGGACCAATGCCACGAAGTTAAGGCCCAGTTGACATTGTCAAGACCTCCGGAAGAAGGATCTTGTATGTACTCGGTGCCGTGCGGATGAGTCGGCCGTTGCGTGCCCAGTTGCAGAGCTGCGCGTTGAAGCCGCTGAGCACGCGTCCAGTGTTGGTGAGGCCAAGCTTTCCTGCGGTGTCGCGGGCGTGCATGGCCTGGTTGGAGTTCTCCGCCAGGATCCGGCAGACCTGCCCCCAGCGGCCGGAGGCGGCCCGGTCCGGGGCATGCATGGTGGGGAGAGCGGGTGGATGCACGGTGATCACGATGGATGTGATCGGCGTGCCGTCGCGAGGTCGCTCATCGCGGTTCCAGATGGCATAGCGGGACGTTCCGCACTTGACGATGCGTGCGGACAGCCGCATCCGGCGCTCGGGCAGCAACGCTCGCAGAACGCGGATGCCAATATGTCCTACGAGGTCGGGTCGTCCGGTCGAAGCTGCGGCTGCGGTCGTCCCGGCGACGCTGACGACCGTGTCGCGCGCGGCCTCCAGGGCCACGGTGAAGCCGGACCGGTCGGGATCGCAGCCGGGCACTGTTTCCACCGCGGTCGCCATCATCGAGCGCAGGGCCTGGTAGATGGTCAGGAGTCCCCACATTTCCTGGGTGAGGCCCACCGGGTCCTTGGACCGTAGAACGCGGCCTTTGAGCAGGGTATGACGTAGTGACAGGTAGGTGGTCTCGATCTCCCAGCGTTCGTGGTAGACGCCGACCAGGCGGTCTGCTGGGTCGGCGCGGTGGTCGACCAATATGGTGAGCAGGCGGTAGGTTCCGCCGAAGTCGCCGCCACCGGCGGTACGGGAGCGGACCTCGGCCTCGATCACCCGGAGCCGGACACTGGCGATCCGGGTGAGGTACGAGCCGTCGGGCAGCAGCGCCAGCACCGGCGGGCGCCGGGTGCTGGTGGCACGGATCAGGAACTGTGCTCCCTGAGCCGCGATGTCTGCGAGCAGTCTGTTGCTGTCGAAGGCGCGGTCCGCCAGCAGGAGCACGTCCGAGGTCAAGTGGTTGACCAAGTCGTGTGCGTAGTCGGTTTCGCCCTTCGAGGCGGTGCCGAAGGCGGCGGCGATCAGGCCGCGGGTGCCGGTTTCGCACAAGGTCATCAGCATCAGCCGGGGGTAACCGGAGGGGCCGTGGCCGCCGCTCCGTACGGCCGAGCCAGGACCGGTTGCGTTCGTGGTCGGGGACGTTCAGGCTCCCACAGCCGTCGAAGGCGACGTCCGCCAGAGGCGGTAGCGCACTCAGGGGGTGGACGGCTGGGCCAACGGGCCCGCCAACACCTCGAACAGCCGCTGGAACGGGGCGACGCCGATCCTCCGCCGCAGATCACGAAGGGTTTTCTCCGACGTCTGCGGCACCGCAGCGTCCAGTCCGGCCACGAGCTTGCCCCACACCAGCCCGGCGCCGAAGTGCTCGAACAACCCGAGCGCGAGCACGAAGTACACCCCGACGCGTGAGGGGAGACTGCGCAGCCGTCGCTCGCGAGTCCCGGTCTCGTCCAACATCGCATCCACCAGCTCGGTCGGGATGACCTGTGTCAATTCACCGACATGCCCCGGTGCGAACACGTCATCAATTCCGTAGGTGACAGACTGCGCCACAGGGCCTCTGTTCTCTCAGGAAGATCTTGGTCGATCCCCTGGACAGCAGAGGCCAGCCTCATGCAGTGCGCGTGCTTGACAACGTCAACTGGGCCTTAACTTCGTGGCATTGGATGATGTAGGCCCACCGCTCCTCCTCGGCCTCAGTGCGCCCCGACGCGAGAACCTCGTTGAACTCAGCCTACGTACGGGCCGAGGCTCGGCACGCGCCGGTGGTCCCGGGCCTGCCGGGTCCGCTCGCGGCGTTCACGAACCCGGTGTTCCTCGGCGCGTAGGACTCCAGCCTTCCAGAAGGGTGAGGGGGTGTCCTGGACAGCATGGCTGGCTAAGCTGCCCCTCCTGAATGTTTGCCACAGCGGCGGCGTGCGGCAGTGCTGGGCGCGCCAAGACGGGGGACGGAAGACGCATGGCAGATCGCCAGACGGCCCAGTTGTTCGACCACATGCGCAGGGGCATGCCGTTCGAGTTCACGACCAAGATGTCGATGATGAAGCGGCTCGCGACGCTGGTGTCCACCGCCGAGCTCTTCGGCTATCAGTACGCCGGAGCCCGGCAGGAGATCTTCTCCATCAAACTGATCTTCACCCTCGACCCGAGCCCGCAGGCGCAGGCGCGCGCCGCGCAGTACTGGCCGTACGCCCCGCAGATGCCCGGGATCCCGCCGCAAACGCTGGAACTCAACAAGAAGCGCGTGCTGTTCGACCTGAGCGGCAAGGCCGCGCTGCTGAAGCGGCTGCCGGTCGTCGGGGTGATCGTCCTCCTGGCGTTCCTGCGCTCGCTCACCTTCCTGGGCAGCTCTCCGGGCCTCGCCCTCGGCTATGGGTGCGGCATGGCCGTCCTGGCCGGCGTCGGCATATGGATCAACTTCCTGCGCCACAAGAAGGCCGGCGCGTACCTCCAGGCGGCGGGCTTCGTACGCCACGAGCCCGCCCCCGGCCAGGTCTTCCACCTGCCGCCGGGCTCCCAGCCGCAGCACGGCCAGTCGCAGCAGCAGTACGCACAGCAGGCGCCTGGGTACGGCGGCCAGGCCCAGCCCCCGCACGGCGCACCGCAGCACCAGCAGTACGGACAGCAGCAACCTCCGCAGTACGGGCCGCAGCCCCCGCAATACGGGCAGCAGGCGCCCTACAGCGGCTGGCCGCCGCAGTAGGAGGAGGGGCAGGAGTCGGTCACCCTGCCAGACGATCCCGACCACCACGCAGCACGTGCCGCGCCCGACCGGCTTCGGGCTCCCGGCGGCGCCCTGCGAAGGTCGAGCGGGACACCGGGGCGCAAGTAGTCCGCCGGTAGGTCTCACCGGTTCGTGTTTGGCGTTTCCCGAGCCCGCGAGAAAGGGGGCGACGGATGAGGGGGTCCAGGAGGCAGGCCGCCGGGTTGTAGGGCTCCGCCAGCCCTCGGAAGGTCTACGTGCGCCCCGCGGCGGAGCCCGAAAACGGCCCGTTCAGGAGGGTGCCTGTGCATGATTCGGGCGCGGCCGGCGGTGCAGAGCCACCTCTATGAAGTGTGCACTAAGTGTACTGTAGATGCATGACGGTTTCATATCCGATCACTGAGGCACGCGGCCTGCTCGGAGAGCTCGCCCGCCGCGCTGCCCAGCATGAACGTGTGGTTCTCACTGACCGCGGCCAGCCCACCGCCATCCTCATTTCCCCGGCCGAGCTGGAGGACATGGAGGACGCCCTGGCCGTGGCCCGCCTCGAACGGGACCGTGCGCTCGGGGCGCAGATTGCACCCGTCGCCGACACCGATGCCCGCGCTCTGTTCCGGCAGGCCGCTGAGCGCGGTGCCGCCCGGTGAGCTGGACCGTCACCTGGGAGCCGTCCGCAGTCGACGCCACGGTGCGTTTCTTGGAGGAACGCCCCGACATGCTGGATGAGGTGTTCGCGGCAAGCGACATGCTCGCCGAGGATCCGAAACCGGCGGGCAGCACTCCGTGGGGAACCAGCCACCGCCGCCTGCGCGTTGGCCGCTGGCGGCTCCTGTATCGCATCGACGACGCGAACCGCACCCTTCATATGGAGCACGTCGGATTCACGGCATAAGCACCAACGCGGACCGGTGCGAACGGTATCAACTGCCGTTCGCACCGGTCCGTTTCATGTGCCTGGGTAGCCGATCCGCAGGCCGTCAGCCGAGCGCGTCAATGGCTTTCACGATCAGGCCTCGCGCGTCCGCGTCATAGACGGCCATGCTGCGCAGTCGTTCGAACGTCTCCAGATACTGAGCGACTTCGCCGGGCTGCGTGACGTTCACCCCGGCGGACACCAGCTCGACCGAGACGTTCCGGTCGTCGTAGATGTGGAACGTCTCTTCGGGCCAGTGTGACCGTCGGGCCGCCATCGGGATGATGCCCAGAGAGACAGCGGGCAGTGCGCCGGCGGTGAGGAGATAGCCGAGCTGCGCGGCCATAGCAGCCGGGTCGGCCACCTGGCAGTACAGCACAGGCTCTTCAACCACCACGACGAACCGGTGCCCCTGGTCGTGGACGATGCGCGAGCGCTCAATCCTGGCGCGCGCGGCCTCCACACTGTCGTCCTTGGGCAGATGGTGAATGCTCGCCGCCATGCCGAGGACGGCGAGCGCGTAGCCCTCCGTTTGGAGCAGGCCGGGCACGAGGCTTGAGGAATACATACGGAAACATTCCGTCTGGCGGTAGGTCCGCGTGCGGCTCTCTTGGATGGGCCTCAGCCCGGTACGGACCCGGTCGCGCCACTGCCGGTACATCGACTCGGCATTGACGGACTGGATGACGAGATCCTGCGCCTGGTCCTCCGCTCGGACGGCAGCGCACCAAAGGCGGATATCGGTCGCTGAGGGCCCGGTGAGGGCATTTTCGATACGCGACGTCTTGGAGTAGTGCCAGCTGCACGCGGCAGCCAACTGCACGACCGTCAAGCCAGCTTCCTTACGTAGGTCGCGCAGCCGATGGGCGACGGCTTCACGCGCGGCCTGGGCAGATGATGAAGGAGAGGCGGGCATGGGCTGGCTGCCGGTGCTTTCTGATCAGAGGATCTGGTAGAGGTTGTGAGGGACGGCCCGGCTCCAGACAGCGTCGAACGCCTCGGCGCACAGCTTCGCGGTGCCGCGGTCCTCGGAGGTCTCATGGCCGACCATGGCCCCGTCACCGGAGAAGTAGCCCCACCGGATCACTTGGTCGTCAAACAGCCAGAAGTCGTTTCCGGGTAGCGCAATATCCGAGGCGCGTCGGCGTGGGAGCCAGCGCACGTCTTCGCCCGCATGCACGTTGACGACGGTCGAAGCGTGCTCGTAGCGGATGTAGTCGGTCACCGGCTCGGACACGATGCGGGCGCGCCGCACCGAGACGCCGCGCGCGACGGTTTGCGAGACGAGGCTGACCCAGGGAGCCCAGTCCGAGGATGTCGGGTCGGTGTCGAGGCGGCCAGTTTCTATCCATGCCCGGAAGTCGTCGGCCTCAGCGGCGGTTCCGTACTGGTCCCGCATTTCAAGGTGCACGGCGGATCGTGTGCATCCGCCCATGAGTTCAGCGATCGTCGGCACGCTCGGCGGCATCGCAAGCCTCCCTGATCATGTGCACCATCCTCGCGGGGATTCGGATCACGGCCTCGTCGTCCGGGATTCCCACAGCGTGTCCCGGTACCTCGAAGGCTGCGCACTCGGCTTCAAGTTCAGCGCTGGGCTTCCAGCCCTGGAAGACGAGTTCGTGATTCTCCTGGTCGACCCAGACAGTAGGAGAGTCTTCGGTCTTCGTGTCGGGGTCAATCCCGATGAACCGTAGCGGCATGCCTATCTCCGATCACGTGATGTGCAGACCTTTGCGCCACTGTCATGCAGACGGGCGCGCCGGTCAAGAGCGCAAACGCGACATGCCCACAGCTAGAGACGTCATAGTGCAAACATCTGCACATCGCTGGCTGGGCTGCACACCACGCACCTAGCGTCGGGAAGCACAACAAAGCCCGGCGGCGAACGCCCCCGGGGTCGGCCGACATCACCGGGAGCGTCGACATGGCCGAGATTCCGGACCACATCACATCGGCAAGAGGCGGAACGGCCCTCGCCGCGGACCGCCCTGCAACGCTGCTGCCCGAACCCGAAAAGCTCACAGAGCCTCAGATCCGGGGGCGCGACTGCGTATGGTGCGCGGTCACCCTCGGCACCGGTTCGGTCATCGACCTCGGCGAACGCAGCGCCTCATTCCACGGCACGCGCGCGCGTTGGTTCCCCCGCAGTTGTCAGCCCTGTGCCCGCCAGCACGTCTATCCCGCGCAGCTCGACCACACGCAGAACTGCGAGCAGTGCACCGACGACCCGACGGTCTGCGCTCACGGCACATGGCTGCGACTAGTGATGCGGCAGGCCCGGCGATGAGCGCGAAGCCAACAGCGCTACAGCAGCACGTGGAGATCCCCGGCATCTGCTTCATCCGGCAACCCGAGAGCGCACGGCGCTGCACCCTCTCGGCCGACCACGGTGGCGAGCACAAGCACTTCTACAGCGGCCCACTCACCCACGGTTTCCGCGCCGGCACGAGCTGGCCGCGCAGGCCGGGCGAGACACAGGCCGACTAACGGCTCGGTCCGCCATTGATGGTGGGTGTAGCTCCGTCTCGGGGGCAGCTGATCTGGGGTGTTGCGACGAGTGTTGACCAGCCCGGGGTGTTGTGATGGGCGGTGCTCGGGCGGGATATTCGCTGGTCGCCGCTTGTTGATGGTGGTCATACTGCCGCGATGGATCCGGCGACTTGAAGCTTCCCCTTGATGTTGGACACCTGGAGACTGGGACGTGAGGTTCCAGAGGAAGTATTGCCAGGTGGGAAGTAAGAGCAACCGCAGCAGGCGGTACTCGGAGGAGTTCAAGCGGGACGCGGTCGCGCTGGTCCGCTCGTCCGGGAAGACGGTCACGGAGGTGGCCCGGGAACTCGGGGTCAGCGCGGAAGGGCTGCGCAACTGGGTCAAGCAGGACCAGGCCGACGTCAGCCGAGCGGGACGCTCCCTGGAACTCGGGGCCCAGCGTCCAGATGTGCTGCGATGCGAGTGATCGTTCGGGCGTTGTCCTCGAATAGATGCCCCTGCATGCCCGTCACCTGAGCGGCCTCAACGTTGACTGCGACATCGTCGATGAAGAGAAAGTTCTCCGGACGCACGTCCAAGCTGGCGCATGCGGCCTCGAACGCTCGCGGGGCAGGCTTGCTGATGCCGATCTCGTGCGAGTAGACGATCTGCTCCACCAGGTCGTCGAAGGGATACAGCGCAGTCTCCCGCGCTCGGGCCCCCACGAAGCTGTTGCTCAGGATGCCCAGCCTGCAGTCTTGCCGCAACCCTCGCACATGTGCGATGAGTTCCTCGTTTGGCGTCCCCAGGTATTCCGTCCAAAGATCAGCCATGAAGGCTTCGACCTGGGGCGCCTCGAGACCCAGGCGAGATGCCACCTGCTCGTGCACCTGGCGTTCGCTGATGCTCCCGACGCTTCCAGCACGCCACACGTCGCGCATCCGCTCATTGACGGTCCCCAGCGGCAGCTCCAGCCGCTCTTCCCACCGTTGCACCCACCCCGTTTCCGGCGTGATCTCCAGCACGCCACCGATATCGAGAATGACGCAGGTCTCGGTCACGCGACCCCCCTCTTCGTCTTGCATGGCCAGCGAGCACACACATAGCCCGCTCATGTGATCTCAGGAGAAACTGTTGCCCTTCCCTTTGGGGCAAGGTCAAGCGATCTTGGAACCTCGTGACAGCCCTGTCGCGAGGTGCCGACTCGACTCGCCCGAATCAGCAAGTGCCGCTAAAACTCGTGACGATCCGCGAAGCCCTCGGCCCGACGCTGACGTCAGAACTCGTCAACAAACGCTGTCGCAGGAAGTGATCGAAGCCATCAGGTCGACATCCGGGGGTTGATACGCTCGGGGTTGAGGAACCGCTCGGCGTTCGGCGAAAGGTGCAGGCCGGCGGGGCCTACGTTCGCCAACTCGTTGTCACCGATCCGCCTTTACTGCCTGGAAGTTGCGGGTCTTACGACCGCGCTTCAGGATGCGGTTCGGTTCATGATGGTGTCGAAGAGTTTCTCGGTTTCGCCTTCTATCCCGATTTCGAGGCGCCTGTTGACTTGGCGGAGGGTTTCGTATGCGGCGTTGACGCCGGCGCGGTTGCCTGCCTGGTCTTCGATGAGCATCCAGTCCTGGTAGAGGGTTTCTGCGCTGTCGTCGATGTCGAGTCCGCGGGTGACGGCGCGGCGGGCGGCGGTGAGGTCCGGGCGCGGCGCGGTGCGGTGCCAGGTCGCCAGGGTGTGGGCGATGTCGGTGATGCGGACGAGCATTTCCTGGGTGCGGGCGGCGGCCCAGGCCAGGTCGGCGCCGCCGAACGGGCGGCCCTTCACCAGGTCGAGTGCTGCCTCCAGGTCCGCGATGCCGGCACCGGCCTGCGGGCCTTTGGCGAGTCCGCGTTCGGCGAGCTGGGTGAAGCGTGTCCAGTCGCAGCGGGTGGTGGGGGAGAGGCGGTAGGTGCTGGTGCGGTCCCGGGGAAGGTAGGGGTTGCCGTCCACGTCGGTGCCCAGGCGGTTGCGCAGTTCGGAGATGCGGGACTGGAGGGTTGCTTTGGACCAGGGCTTGCGGGGGTCCATGGCCTCGCGTGCGGTGTCGCTGCTGATGCCGGGCTTGAAGTAGAGCAGGGCGGCGAGCTGGGCGAGTTTGAAGCCGTGCCCGGAGGCCTCGATGCCTGCAACGGTGACAGGGCCGAGGACCTGAATGTCGGGGGCGTGCAAATCGACGGCCCCCGATGCTTCGCTTTCGTCTTCCTCGGCTTGCGCGGGCGGCTGTTCGGCGGGTGCGGGTACAGGTTCTGGTCCGGGCGTTGTGGCGGGGCCGTGGGCCAAGTCGTCTTCGGCGGCGTGCTGCGGGGTCGGCATGTTGCGCAGGGATGTTGTGCCGGTCAGTGCGGTGAAGGGTGTGTCCGGGACGGCGCTGGGTGAGGCGGGCCAGTGGCCGGGCTGGGGCTGGGGCTGGGGCTGGGGCTGGTTGAGGGTGAGGTCCGGGACCAGCTGCCAGGGGCCTTCGGCGGGGCGGGCGGGTTCTTCCGCAATGTTCAGCACGCCGATGAGGTCGTGGTATTCGCTGTCGGTCATCGACTGTACGAGTACGTCGGTGTCGAGCAGGTCGAGGCGCTGCGGTGTCGACGATCCGACGGTCAGCCGTTGGGCGTGGGGGAAGGCGTGGTGCGCGCTGCGGGCGGGGAGCACCAGGGCGAGGGGCAGGTTGTGGGCTGTGGCGAGCGCGTCCGCGAGGTGCTGGGCGTCTTCCGCAGCGGCGTCTGCGGCGCAGATCAGCAGCCACGGAAGAGGCGCGGTCTCGTCTTCGTCGGCGTTTTGGTGGTGTTTCAGGAGGAGTTCGCCGAGGTCGCGTTGTGCGGCGCGCAGGTGCGGTATCGCGCGCAGGCGGCCTTGGGGGAGTCGGGTGGGCAGTTCGGTGCCGAGGCCGATGGTGAGGATGTCGGCGCCATCGCTCCATGTGCTGGTGGCGGCTTCCAGCGCGAGGGCGCGGGCTGTGTCGCGTACGGCGTCGCTTTCGCCGTCCAGGAGCAGCACGCGGGCGGCGGGGAGGTTGAGGAGGAGGTGGTTGCCGTCGGGGTCGGTCCCGATGGTGGTCAGGCCCGGGTAGGGGGCGGGGATCGCGCGGGCTTGGGCGTGGTCCAGGAGCTCGTGGCTGCGGTCCAGAGTCCAGCAGTGGGGGTTGTGCTGGTGCTGTATGAAGGGCTGGACCGGGCCGGTGGCGGTCTGCGACTCGGTGTCGGTGTCGAGCAGCAGGTCGAGGGTGCGGTGTGTGATGCGGGCGCCGAGGATCGCCGGCAGGGCACGGCCGTCCTGCTGGGCGTGGTGGTTCAGGGTGCGCAGCGCAGTGTCGAGCAGTTCGACGCTGCCCGGTTCGGCGCTCGCTTCCAGGACCTGCTCGAGGGGGGTCGGCTGCTCGGCGATCGCGATGGTCTGTCCGGGGCGCCTGCGGCGTCGTTGCAGCAGGCGCTTGATGCCCATGGAGGCGATCAGGGAGCCTGCCAGCAGCATGCCGATCCCGGCAGTCTCCCGTACGCCGACGGGGGATTCGTCCCTCTCGCCGGCGCCGGTGGTGGCGTCGTGCGGGGTGTTCGTCGGGGCTGTTGCGGGCGCCTCCGGCTTCGACGGCTTGGCGGATACGGACGGGGCAGCGGTCGGCTTCTCCGGCTCGGCCGTATGCGGCGCCACGGGACGCTGTCCGCGGTCCTGTTCCCGGGGCGTCTCGTGTTCCGGGGACTTGGCAGGTGTTGAGGGCGCCGTCTCCTGCCCTGATGCATGCGGCGCAGGCCGTGTTTCCTCTCCGCCCGTGCCGGTGCCTTGGCCCGGCCCCTGGTCGGCGGCGGCGTTTTCGTCCGGTCCGCTGGGCGGCGTGGTGTGCGGCTTCGCCTTCTCGGGCGGCGTGTGGGGCGCGGCGGGCTGGGGGATGTCGAGTTTCAGGCCGGCGCGGATGTCATCGGGGTCCGTCAGCGTGGTGCCGCCAGGCTGTTCGGCGCCCTTGTTCGCGTCGAAAATCTCGCGGTACTTCGCGCCGTCGCCCAGTTCCGCCTCGGCGATTCCCCACAGGGTGTCGCCCTGCTTCGCTGTGACGCTGCGCGTCTGCTTGCCCTGCTTGGCGGGAGCGTTGGCCCCGGAGTCCGACGTGTCGGGCATGCGGAGTTGCCAGCCGGGTTGCAGGAAGGTGCTGGCGTGGAAGGTGCTGCCGTCGCTCATGGTCCGTCCGTCGTTCAAGGCGGCGATGTCGCGCCAGCGTTCGCCGTCACCGAGTTCCCGCTCGGCGATGCTCCACAGGCTCTCGGCGGGCCGGACCTCGCGGACCGTGTCATGCGGCGCGGTGTCGTCAGCCGCGTGGGCCGCAGCGGATGGTGCGTGCGCCGGCGGTTCGGGCGCTTGCGGCGTCTGTGCGGGCACGTGGGTGGCGGTTGCGGCCGGGGTGGCGGTCGCGGGTGTGGCCAGCGCTGTTCCGGTGGGCAGCAGGACCAGGATGCTGCCCACGAGGACGGCGGCCAGGCGCTGGGAGGAGCCGAGCCCGCGCGGGGGGTTCCAGGCGCGGCCGCGCAGTTGAGCGGGGATTTCGCGCAGTGTGCAGAACGCGAAGGTTGCCCAGCCGAGCCAGGCGACGGCGATCAGCAGGAGGAGGAATGCGCCGCCGGTGTCCTGCCGGTCGATCAGGTGGGCCAGGTCGTCGTGGCTGGTTGCCCAGACGACGGGGGTGGCCTTGATCAGCAAGACGGGCAGGCCCACGAGGGCCGTGGCCAGTACGGCGAGGCTGGCGAGGGCGCGCAGCACCGCGGCGATGGTGCGGCTTGCGCCGTTGGGGGCTGCGTTGTGGGGCATGTCAGGGTCCTTCGGGTGCGGTGATGCCGTGCAGGAGGGTGGCCTTTCCATGCCCGGTCACGGCCATGGAGCCGATGCCCGCCACCGACAGGAACTTCGTGGCGTAGGTGTCCTGGGTGGTGACGGTGAGGGTCTTGCCGTCTGCGGAGACGGTGGCGGTGCCTGCGGTGTTCGCGGAGCGCAGGTAGGCCTGGGCGGCTGCCTGTGCGGCTTGGGGGTCGACGGTGAGGGTCTTGCCGGGCACGGCCTGTGCGGGGTCGATGGCCTGGCCGCCGGCGCGGGCGGCTTCGGTGGCGACGAAGTCGGCGCGTTCGGTGGCGCGCATCTTGCCGCCGCCGTCGACGGCCAGGCCGATGATGCCGAGCAGCGCGAGTACGCAGACCGCCACGAAGACGGTGACGCCGCCACGGTCGTCAAGGTCCGTTGTCTGCCGGGCAGAGGCCGGCTGTCGTCTCATCGTCAGTCGCCCTTTTGTCGGAAAACTCGTCGGTTGGGCAGCCGCGGAGACGCCAAGCGCCTGCACGACATGTTCGGCCTGTCCATCAACGCCGGCCTCCGCTACACCGACGTCGTCGACCACCCCGGCTTCGGTGATGCCTTCCCGTCTACGTGACCCAGCGCCATCACGGACAATGACGCCATGACGCGCTGGTTCCGTAGCCACTGGGCCGAAGAAGACACCTGGTTCTACTTCGAGGTCGACGCCGGCAGCTGGGTCACCCGCCAGGTGGAACTTCAAGGACCACTCGAAAAACCCATAGCCGCGGCCTCGTTGACCGAGTGGGAAGCCGCCCAACAGGCCGGAACTCTCGCAGACCACGAGGAGACCTTCGGTGTCACGGCGGAGGTTCCCGTCCACGAGTGGGACCCCCACGATCCGCAGGACCTCACCGCCCAAGAGTTCGAGATCGTCTGGCGGACCGCACGGGCCTCCTGCCAGGCAAGAGCTCGAGCACGCTCGACGCGCGGAGCGTGAACCCACGTACCCTCGGGCGCTCACTGCTCAGCACCCGCCTTTCGGTTCGTACTCCACAGCACTTCAGAATTCGCGAACCCAAGAGCTCTCTGCCGGTACTGGTCCACGACCGAGGTGGCGGTCGACTGCATGGTTCGCGAGCCGGGAGCTCCGGGCAGCAGCAGGTCGGACAGGTCGACGGTGCAGCTCACCGTCGCCGACACCGTGGCGACTTGTCCGATGGGCACGGACAGGCCCGCGGTGTTGATGCTCACGCTGCTGCTCGCGCACGTGATGCCCTGGTCGGCGAGGGACTCGGTGGCGGCGGCACGGGCGGCTTCCTGGGCGGCGGCGGCAGTGCGGTGAATGGAGGCCTCGCGGGCCGCGTCCTGCGCCGCGGCGTCGACCTTCGAGCCGGACATGACGAGCCGGCCGCCCGCGATGGCCAGGCACACAAAGACGAGCAGGGAGGGCAGGATGATGGCGGCCTCGATGGCCGCGCTGCCCCGGTCCAGTTGGGTCGAACGGATCCTGGAAATCAGCGGGTTCACGGTGTCTCCGGGGTCGTCCATCGCTCGACTGTTCCCGACGCGGACTGCGTGATGGGCAGGCCGGGCACGCCCGGCAGCATCGACTGGGCCGTCCCGGACACCTCGATACGCACACGCTGGGGGCCGCTGCCGGTGGTGGACACGCTGGACGACATCAGGCTGTCGCCCGCGGTGCGGTGAAGGACGTCGCGGGCTCGTGCCGCGCCTTCTTCGGGTCCCGCCTGGTAGGAGCGGGCCGCGCTGAGTCCCTCCCGGGCGGCGGTGAGCGCGATCTGGCGGGCGTAGTACCACATCGATGCCTGGATGACCGCGATGGTGAGGAGCAGGACGAAGGGGAAGACGATGGCCATCTGAATGCTGGTGTCGCCCCGGTCGTCCTGGAACCGTCGTCGCCTGTGCCACGAGGCTGTCAGCCGTGCCCGGGCAGGCATCAGATGCCGGCCAGTTTGCCGTTGTACTTGGAGATGACCAGGGCGATGGTCCCGGCGATCAGCAGAGCGCCGGTGATGGAGGCCACCCAGATGATGACGGTGGTGATGGAGATGTCGCCGCGGTCGGGGCGCTTGGCTGCCTCTTCCAGGCGGGCCTGCAGCCACTGGAGGCGGCCGGCGAGGCGGGAGTAGTGACGGGCGGTGTGCTTCACGGTGTTCACGCTCCAGAAAGGTGGAAGGGGTCGGCGATCGTGACCACGAGGGTGAGGGTCACCGCGATGGCGATGACGATGGCCCACACGACGAGGGCCTCGAGCGGGATGGAACCGCCCTGAGGCTGCTTGTCATTCACGGGGAGCTCTGTCCGGCGGGTCATGAGGAGAGCATGCGGATCACTGCGGGGAACGCCATCAGCAGCATCACCTGCACGGCGAGGAGCGCGCCGGGGGCGGTCATCTTCTCGCTGGCGGTGTTCGCCTCGGCGGCCTGCTCGGCCAGGAGTTCGGAGTTCAGGGCGGCGCTGCGGGCACGGAGCGCTGTGTAGACGGCGGCGCCGTCGGTGTCCGAGCCCCGCATGATGTCCGCGATGTCACCCAGGACGGGCAGGTCGTACTCGTCCTTGAGGTCGGTCAGGGCCTGCCAGGACGGGATCTTCTCCAGGCGGGCGCGCATCAGGGCGCCCTGGACGTAGACGAAGGGCCAGCCGCGGCCGACTTCAGCGGCCTTTTCCAGTGCGGTCGCGGTGCCGGCGTCGGCTTTCCTTTTGAGCGCGACCAGGTCGAGGTAGGCGGCCATGGCGTGGGCGAACTCTTCGCGGGCGCGTTTGGCCTGGTCGCGTACCGACAGGTCGGGGGTGATCCACAGCAGTGCGGCCGCGCCCAGGCCCACGGCGGCGGGGACGTAGAAGGGCACGGAGATCCCCGCCCAGATCCACGGCACACACGCCAGTACCGGGCACAGCAGTCCCAGCGCGGCGAGCAGCGTTTTGATCAGGAGGAAGCGGCCCGGGCCCTGGCCGAGCAGCGCCAGGTTCTGCGTCGGGATCCGCACGCCCGGCAGGCGTCCGATGCGTGCCAGCAGCCAGCGCCCCCACACTTCCTCACGGTCCAAGGCCGGCTCGGCGACAGCGAAACCGAACTGCTCGGTGCGCTGCAGCGCGGCGGCCAGGGCCGGCTGCGGGCGCAGCAGTTCACGCGTCAAAAGTGCGACGCCCGCACCGACGGCGCCGCCGGCCAGGACCATGGGTGTCAGGTTCATCGGAGCGCCGCCTTCTCGGGTTCGGGTGCCACAGATGCGGAGGGCAGGCGGACCGTGCTGGCGGGATCGACGGCCAAAAAGCGCGGGACGCGCCGGTAGTGGGCCAGATGCCGCATCAGGACGAGCGTGGCGATGAACCCGGCTGTCAGCAGCGCCAGCACCAGCTGTCCCAGCAGCGTCGCGTAGGGGGCGGTGTAGGAGGGCACGAAGAACCCGGCGACGATGACACCCACGGTGATGAGCGTCATCCAGCGCACCGTCGTGCGCGGTTTGGCCCGGTCGGCCTCGGTGTTGCGCTTCTTGGCGACCTCTTCACGCACGCTCGCGGCGAGCTCCTCGAGGGCCGCGGCCACACCGTCGCCGCGGGCGGCGGCCGCCAGGATGAGAGCGGCGACAATCTTGTCGGCCGTGACATCGTCCAGCTCATCGCCGAACGCGCGCAGCGCCTCTTCCGGCCGCCACCCCATCCGCAGTCGGTCGGACAGCGTCGTGACCTGCTCGGCGATCTCCTGTGGCGGCGCCTTCCGGCTGCTGATCATCGCCTGTTCCAGGCCCATGCCCAGCCTGAGCAGACCGGCCAGGCGCTGGGTCCACTCACTCAGTCCCTCCAGCTGCCCGATACGGACCTTCGTCGCCTGGTCCGGCGAGAGCAGCCACGGCACCCCGACCACCGCCACGCCGATCAGCCCACCGGCGACGAAGTTCCCACTGAGCAGCCAGATCCCCAGCCACAACACGCCAGCGGCCGCGGCCCGGGTGCGGCGCTGCATCCGCAGCTGGGTGGAGTCGGCCCCGGCGAATGTGGCCTGCCAGCGTCGCCAACCAGCGTGCCCCGGGGTCTTCTTGGGCGCTGTAGTGCCGACAATGCCGGCCGTGAGCGCGGCCAGCCCGCCCATCACCGTCATACCGCTCAGCACGGCCCACAGGAGCGTCACGTGCCGCTCACCACCTTCAGCGGCAGCGGCTGCTGCCAGGCACCGTAGGGGTGCAGCAGCAGCTCAGAGTCGAACCCGACCCGGCGCAGATCGTCAATGCACTCCGGATGCGTCCCCGTGGGCACACCCCGCTCCTCGCCGATCGCCTTCCCCGGGGCGAAGATCTCGTTGGTAGCGGGGCGGCCGGACTCGCCAACACCCGTGATCTCCACGATGTGGGACACGAACCGGTGCCGGCTCCCCCCGATCTTCGTCTCATCAATCATGGAGACGAAGACAACGAAATCCAGGCCGTTGGCGATCTGCCGGTAAGCGTTGTTCTCGGACAGGTTGCTCTGCGCGAGCGCATACAGCTCGGCGATCCGGTCGAAGACCACGTCGGGACGACGCGCGTGGATGGTGCACAGATTGCCGCCGGCACCGTTCGACATCGCCTGCAGCATCGCGACGACTTCGCAGCCGCGGACCTCGCCGACCACCATCCGCTCCAACGACATGCGCAGTGCGGGGTGCAGAAGGTCGAGGAGGGTGACCTCGCCGGCCCCGCGCCCGTTCGCGCCCGTCTCGCCGTTGGACTCGCGGGCCACCAGCGACAGGGCCTGAGTGTGGTAGCCGTTGGAGTGCGCGAACAACTCGTCCTCGCTCTGGATGGTGGCGAACCGCTCGTCGGGGTCGAACTCCTTCAGGAGCGCGCGCATCAGCGAGGTCTTACCCGCCTTCTGCTTCCCGGCGATGATCACGTTCTTCTCGGCCTTCACGCAGGCGCGGAGGAACTCGGCCAGGATCGGGTCGATGGCGCCCAGCTCGACCATGCCATCCAGGTTCACGTTCTTGACCCGGTGCCGGCGGATCACCGCATACGTCGTCGGGGACACCGCCGTGATCGCCTGCAACCGGGACCCGTCGGCCATGGACAGCGCGAGCAGCGGGTTCGCCGTGGAAATGGTCCGCTCGCTGTGCCCGGACTCGCGGGCCAGCTCACGCAGGAGCTCCAGGAGCTCCTCCTCCGAGTCGGCGATCGGACCGACCCGCCGGCGCTGCCCGTCTCCGTAGTCGAGCCACACGTCGGCGGGCCCGTTGATGAAGATGTCCTCCACCCGCGGATCGTCCAGGTAGGGCTGCAGGCGCCCGGCGCGGAACAGCAAGTCGTACACGGCACGACGCAACGCGTCGTCCTCAGCCGCGGTCGGGCTCACCCCGGTATGGGCGGCTTCGGCGCTCGACCACAGGGCCACCGCCTCGTTGATCCAGTCCAGGCAGCGCTGCTCCTCGCCGGCCCGATCGAGCGTCGGCTCGACCTTCAGGAGTTCCTCGCGACGCTTGGAGACCTGGGACTTGATGTGCTGGGCCACCTTGTAATTGACGGTGACCTGCGGCAGCTCGACGCCCAGGGCCGATGCGCTCGACGCGGAAGCAGGGGCAGGCACGGTGCCGTTCACCTGGGACTGCCAGCGCGACACAAGAGAATGTCCGCCCGGGCTCGCCGGGCGCACCGTCGGGTCGGCGTGGACCGGCTTACCCCGCATGCCCCACCGCCCCTCCCGACGGCCCGGCGTAACGCGGAGCCAGTCGCGCCCGGCGCATCGCGGCACGCTGCTCCAGGACCGTGCACGCCGAGCGAGCCGCCTTCATCAGCGGCGACTTGGTGAAGTTACGGGGCTGCTCCGCCCCGTCGGACAGGACCCTCGCCTCACGCGGAACGTAAGGCAGGGTCGCGACCACCGGGGCACGCAGCACCCGCTGGACCTCCCCAGCGGGATAAGGCCCCTCGTCGATCATCAACACCCCGACATTGCCGATCCGCTCCTCCAAGGCCTCGATGCGAACCTGCGCCGCCTGCAAAGACCGCACCGTGTTGCGCACCACGACGATCAGCGCATCCGCCCGCTGCGCCAGCACCGCAGACGGCCCGAACGCACCATTGCGGCCCAAGTCGACCAGCACGTCGTGACCGTCAACGGGCTGCTCGCCGATCCCCGTAAAAAGCCGCGACATCGCCTCCCACGCCGGTCCCAGCCCGGCCGCCTGAGCCGGATCCGTCACGCCGGGCAACACCAGACGGTTGTGCGGCGACGGCTTGCCCTCCTCGGCGCTGACATCGATGAGCTGACGCCAAAAAGCCTCGACCAGCTCGCCCTTGCGAGACGCCACCGACAGATTCCGCAGCCCGTAGCGGTCCCCGACGCTCCCCTGCAGCAACCCGTACAGGACGGCGCTGCCGTCCGGGTCGCACTCCGCGAGCACCATCCGGCGCCCCGGCTGCAGGGGCCAGGACAGCAGCAGCGCGAGCGCGCTCGTGGTCACCCCCGGCGCGCCGCTGCAGCCCGCCAGCGCGATCACGCTCATCAGCTGCCGCCCGGTGCATCGAGCACGAGCCGCACGTTGCCCGACGACACCCATGCAGCCAGCCGCGGACCGTCGGAGGCCGCCGTTGCGACGTCGACGACCACGACCCCGGTTCCCGGAGCGGCGGCGCCGGCCTTCACTACCCGGGCCGGAACCGACTCGGGTGTCGGCTCCTTCGTCCCGGTCGTCGTGTCCTCGCCCTGGGCGGGGACGTGCACCAGGCGCACCCTCTGCCCGGGGGCCAGGGCCGTGGCGGGGACCTGCTCGGGCTTGAGTCCGACGGGCACCAGCTGCTCGTTCGGCTTGATCACCTGGCGGGAAGTCACCTGCGACGGAGAAAGCAGCGAGCCGGGGCGCAGCTCCACCGCGGCCCGCTTGCCGACCACCGAATCCAGGTTGTTCGCGGTCACGGCCTTGACCGCCGGGTCCAAAGCGACAGAGGCCCGCCCCAGATCTGCCTCCGTGACCACCTCGCCCACCTGGACGTCGCGCGTCACGGTGACGACCTGAGTGCGATGACCGGCCTGCAGGACCAGCACCACAACTCCCGCTCCACCCGCGGCGATCAGCGCCAGCGACAGCGCAATCAGCCCCGGCCGGCGCCGACGGGCCGAGACCCGCGGCGGCGCTACCGGACCAGCGGGCTGCCCCGGCGCAGGGATGCCGCCCACGGGCACGGCACGCTCTTGTGTCTTGCTCACGTTCATCCCTTTCGAAAGGGGCTAGCCGACAACCTGCACTTCGCCCACAGCCACCCGTGCCTGGCTCTGCCGGACCTCGGTCAACTGGCCTGCCTCCCCGCCACCGCCCGCCACCTGCCAGTCGACAACCCACGTCGACGTCGCCGTCAGTCCGAACTTCCCGCCGGGGGCATCAGCTGACGTCTTCGTGTAGCGGTGCCCGCAGCTCGGCGAGTCCTTCATGCCGTAGGAGGCCTTGTACGGCGTTCCCGGACCAGCGCACGTCACCGTGCCGTCGTCGCCCAACCGCCACACGATGCGCTTCACCTTCGCGGTGGCCGTGACCGTCACCCCGCCGGCTGAGGCCGTCGCCGAGTTCGGGCCGAACGTGCTCGGCGACTGGTGCACCCACAGCCACACCGGCACGCCCACCGTGTACTTTCCGGCCGCCCGTGGACTGGCGATATCGGGACCGGACAGCCTCATCTTGTCCACGGCCATCTGCGCCACGACGGCCGGGTCGATGGCGTTGGCCCCTGGAGGGTTACCCGCCCAGAAAATGTCGAGTGCTGGTTGGGCGTTGGGACCCCCCAGGCAGACGCGGGTGTAGACGGCGCCATCGTCCGGCTTGTGCCCTTCCCATTTGGGGTCACCGGCAGGCGGTTGCGGCTCCATGCGCTGTGATTCACAGACCGGCTTCCCAGGCTTCGACGGCTTCCCAGAAGTGCCCCTCGGGGCGTCGTGGTGTGCACCGGGAGTCTTCGGCGAGCGAGCCGTCACACAGACGTCCTGGAAACCGCCTCGGCAATCCCCGACATCTCCGCCGCCAGGTCCTTCAGCGAGGGCTGGGGGAGCGACGAACACGAGGGAGGCGCAGGTAAGAGCCAGGACTAAGAGGAGGCTGCGGAGGTGCACGCGGTTGCCTTGGCCTCGTCGGATACCACGAACCACTTCGTCCCCCACTTCTCGAGCTTGACGTCGTTAATGTGCCGCTTGAGCGTGTTCTTCGGGGATGGCTGCACTTCGCCGGTCTTGCGGTTCATGACCTTCCAGTTGGACACGTCCAGGCAGTCCTTTATCGTCGCCTTGGGCGTCTTGGCGCTCAGCTCCAAGCTCATGACCTGAGGGCCCTTGCTGATCGGTGCCCCCTTGCCGACGTTGCCGGCGCTGCGAAGGCTCAGGAGGTCACCCATCACCTTTCCGTACGCCTCTGCAGTGGCGTATTTCCTGATGTCGGTGCCCTTGGCATCGGCCTTGGCGTAGGCCGCAGCCTGCTCCTCCCGGTAGTGGGAGTACACCTCGAGCAGATCCTTCTTCAAGGCAGCGTCTGGGTCCGTGGAGGCCGTAGCCGTTGGCGACTTCGTGGTCGGTGGTGTCGACGGCTTGGAACTCTGGCTTGCCCCGTCGTCGCTGCTGCATCCCGATACGGCAGCGAGTGCAGCTACCGCGAGAAAAAGAATGGGGATCCGGTTTCGATTCCAGCTGCGAACCTCGGAATGGCCCATCGGTCGTGCGGCGCCAGCCACTGTTCCTCCCCGTACGGCGTTCGGCGAATCGAGCTCCTGCTGCGGTCGCGCCGTGTGGGGCGACCTCGCGCGCAGCACGGTCGAGCTGCGGAGATTCGCTTCTGTAGTCGTGAGGTTACGCATATGCCAGCCAAACTCCCAGCAGAAAGGGGAAGTTACCGTTCACAACTCGGTACGTATCTGGTCACAAGGCAAACTCGAAGTCGACAAGTTGCTCTCTGCATAAGCGACTTCGCGCAATCCCTCATGCGCTGCCTGGTCAACGGAGGGGCTGCCATGTGGTGTTGTGCCGAGTGAAGAACATTTGGGCGGTTCTGCCGTCCTCGTTCTGGCCGGCGGGGTCGGTGCCGGCCCATACGAGGTGGACGCTGATGCGGTGGTTGGGTGCGGTCCGTGCGATGCCGGCCTGGATCCGGACGTCCCGGTAGGGGGCGCGCAGTTGTCGGTCGGAGAAGTACGCGGGCCACTGCTGGCGGCCCGCGCCGGTGGCTTCGGCCTTCCAGATGCGTGAGGCGAGCGCGACGAGGTGCTTCTCCTGAGCTCGGGGCAAGTCCGCGGGTGATGAGCTGTCCATGAGGCGTTGCACGGCGTGGTCTCCGGCCGGGCCGTCTCCCGCCACCGGGACCTCGACCGTGGTCGAGGACGGCGCGGCCGAGGCTCGCTCGGGCCGGCTGGTGGGGGAGGCGGGTGGGGAACTCGGATCCGGATGTGTCGTTGCGGGTGCCGCAGCACGAGCGGCCGACGGCTCCTCGTCGGGGGCGACAGGGACCAGGAGAAGGAAGCCGAGCAGAACGCAGACGGTGGCGCCCGCGAGCGGCTTGAGCGCCGAAGGGCTCGGTGCGGTAGTGGTGTTGGTGTTCATAGCAGCCGGGCACCCCCGGCGAATCCGTGATCCCAAATCGCCTCGGCGCGGACGGTGGTGCCGGGCCTGGCGGCGTTGATCATCTGGCCGTCTCCGAGGTAGATCCCGACGTGGTAGATCGTGGTGTCGCTGGTGGGGTCGTAGGCGAAGAAGACGAGGTCGCCCGGCTTGAGGGCGCCGACGCCGCGGCTGGCGGGGATGCGTTTGCCGTATTGGGACTGGGCGGCGGCGGTGCGCGGGAGGCTGATGCCGACCTTGGCGTAGGCGTAGGTGGTCAGGCCTGAGCAGTCGTAGCCGGTGATGCTCGCCCCCGATTTTCCGCTGGGGGAGCAGCAGGTGCCTGTGGTGGGGCCTTTCGGGCCGCCTCCGCCCCAGGAGTACGGGGTGCCCTGTTCGTCCAGGGCGCTGGTGATGACGGTGCGCGCGTTCCCGGTGGCGCCTGTGCCGATGCGGATGGTGCCGTTGCCGAGTTGGCTGTAGCGGTCGATCCAGGACAGGACGTCGGCGACGTAGGCGTCGGAGTGGTTGTACTGGAAGATTGCGGCTTTGAGCTGGGCGCGGTGGGTGAGGTTGCGTCCGTTGCCGCACAGGTAGACGGCGGCACCGAGCGCGGCGTCGTCCGCGTTGTGTGGGTTCTTGTCTCCGTCGCCGTTTCCGTCGCGGCCGCTGCCGGTCCATGTGGCGGGCATGAACTGGAAGGGGCCTTCGGCGCGGTTGTTGCCTTCGGGGTAGACGGTGGTGTTGCCTCCGACGCCGGAGCCGTCCAGGAGCGGGCCGAGGATGTGTGGGGTGATGTCGCCGTTGGCTTTGATGGTGCGGCCCTGGGCGTGGTTGGACTCGATCTTGGCGATGCCGGCGAGGATCGGCCAGCGCATGCCCTTGCACTTGGGTACCTGGCCGGGCAGTTGGGCTGCGGCCGACTGGTAGGCGGCGAGCATGCGCTGCGGGATGCCGGAGACCTTGCCCACACTCTCCATGGTCGGGGTGGCGGGCTCGCGGGCCGCGGCGAACACCACGAACAGGACCGGCACGGCCACCACGAGGGCGAGGAGGGCGCCGGCGCATCCGAGCTTCTTCACTGCTGCTCCTCCCGCCCGTTGGGTCGCCCGTGCATGTCGGTCCAGGTGCCTCTCCAGTCGTTCAGGCCGGCGCGTGTATCGGCGTTGAACTGGCTAGCGACGGTGCTGTAGTGGCGGCGCTGGCGGCCGAATTCCTGGGTGAGGTCGCTGGTGAGGACGCTCTTGGCCCGGCGTACTCGGGTCCAGGTGGCGGGCAGGCCGACGGTGGAGTGGAAGGCGACCTTGCTCGTGCCGACCAGGATCCGGCCGCCCCGGGTCCGTTTGAGGTGTTCCTCGAGGCGGGCTCCGACGGGGACGTAGCCCTGCTGGCCGCCGTTGATGAGTTTTCCGGTGTGGCCGTCCACGACCTTCGCGGGCAGTGGGCGTCCGTCCGGGCCCAGTCGTGGCAGTTGCCTCGGCGCACGGTGTGGGCCGATCAACGCGGTGTGGGCGCCGCGCAGACCCAGGGCGAGCGGGGCCAGGGCGCGGCGGCCTTCGGCGCGGGCCTCGGCGAGGAAGGCGCCCGGGTGTCCGACCATGCCCTCGGCGTCCCCCAGGGCGCGCAGGCCTGCGGCGAGTCCTGCGTGGCGGCCCATGAAGGACACGTGCGCCGGCGAGGCGCCGCTGCTCGAGTGGCCGTAGCCGACGGAGGACATGGCGGCCGCGGTGGCTGCGGCGTTCTCGCCCATCGTGTGGCTGCCGCCGATGCGGGCGTAGCGCATGCGGTCGGCGAATCGGCGCCCCAGGGCGTTGCCCTTGCGGAGCATGATGCGGTGTCCGGCCAGCGCGGTGATGGCGAGGGCGTCCAGGAGGAACAGGCGCTCCATCAGGGGGGTGTGGTTGTCGGTGAGCATGACGCGGGCAGCCAGGCCGAAGCCGGGGATGAACACGGCGACGCCGAAGAGGACGACTACGGCGGAGGCGTAGATGCCGCCCCATTTCCACAGCACGGCCCGGTTGGGGCCGGGCAGCATGGCCCAGGCGAAGACGAAGCAGCCGCAGGCGGCGGCGATGACGCAGCCGAACTGCGCGGCGATGAGCGCCAGGACCATCGCCATGATGACGACGGCGATGATGATGGCGGCGAGCAGCACGAGTAGGGCGCCGATGACGCGGTCCCAGGTGACGTGGTCCATGTAGGCGGCAGCCGTCTTGCCGTCGGGGCCGAGCTTGTTGAAGTCGTTCGCCGCGACGTCCTCGCCGCCGCGCGTGCAGTAGTCCTTACCCGGGCCAGGGATCATGTTGCACGGGTCGTCCTTGCCCGCGGGCGGCGGATCGATGAGCTTCTTGTGGACCTTGTACAGCGGACTGCCTTTGTCGATGCTCTGCCCGTACTCAAGGAGCATGTAGGGCTGCACGACGAGCGTGTCGGTGAGGGTGCGGGTGATCGGCTTGGAGACATCGGCGGCGGCCAGGGGGCGCTCACCGCTCAGGCAGGCGTCGCGTGCCGGCCCGGCGACTGCGTCACAGCTCGCCTCGCGCTTCTTACCCCGGGCTTTGGCGGCGTCTGCATCGCCTGCGGGGGTCTTGGCGGCCTCCTGGCGGCAGGTGTTCTGCGCGGGGCCGGTGATCAGGTCGCACGGGTCGTTGCCCTGGCGCGTCTCGCCGCCGTTGGCAGTGATGGAGGCGGCCTCCAGGGCGGCGCGCTGAGTCTGCTGGATCGGCCCGTCATAGCCGAGCAGCATGGCGGGGCGCACGAAGGCAGTCGCCGCGAGGGCGGCGATCAGCAGCGTGAGGAGGATTTCGCCGGCACCTCGGGCGACCCTGCCCCGCATGACCAGGACGAGGCCGAAGACGAACGCCCACGCCAGGAACAGCCCTGCCAACCCGAGCGGCCCGACGATGTTGTCCTGGTAGGCATCGGAAATCGTCTGCGCGGGGCCGGCGAGCTTGTCGAGGATCGGGAACCGGTACGCCCAGTCGATCAGCCAGCACGCGAACCCGGTGATGGTACGGGCGAGGGTGAAAATCCCGGACAGGCAGAACTGCAGGGCGGCGTCGATCGGCCCGTCACCGCCGCTGGTCAGTTCGTAGCGGTTGACCGGCACGCCCTCTGGCGTCTTCACGTTGAGCGGATCGAGCAGTCCTGCGCCGGACGGTGAGCCGTCGGCGGCGAACGAGGAGGCACTGCTCGCGGCGATCAGCAGCACGGTCAGGGCGGTGACGGTCCCCACGGTCGTCCACCGGCTGTGGCGGGCGCGGTTCATGACTGCCTGCTCCGGCGGTTCAGCAGGACGGCAAGGCCGAGCAGGGCGGGGGCGAGCAGGAGCGCACCCGCCCACCCGAACTCGCCGCCGGCGGGCGGGATGTGGGGATCGGAGCGCTGGCAGTACGCCTTGGCGGGACCCACGATCAGGTCGCACGGGTCACTCGCGGGGGCCGTGGCAGTCGAGGGTGTGGCGGGCACGATGTGCTCGGCGGCGAAGGCATGGCCGGTCTGCGGCCACCACGCGTCCAAAACGCCGGGTCCCCAGAGCACCGCCAGCACGGCGACGGTGAGCACCAGGACAGCGACCAGCGTCAGGGTGGCCCTGCGTACGGGGTGCGGGTGGGAAAAGGTGTCACTCATTCGCGTACTCCAAAGGACGGCGGAAGCGGACTAGGAGGCGGTCGGCGGGGTCCCGGATGACGTCTCACTGCGGGAGTGCGGGGCTGTGCCGTTACGGTCGGGCCGACCGCTCACCGCCCCGCTTGCCGCCGGCGTGGCTCAGCCGTCACAGGGCCATAACTCCTGCCTCAGGCAGGCGTGGTGAGTCAGCCCTGCTGCGCTTGGTCAGCGGGAACCACCGCGGTGAGCTGCTCCATGACCGGCGGTGCGCCGCCGGTGGCCGAGGCTCCGTGGCCCCTCTGGTCGGTGGGCGCGGTGGCCTCGGGGTTGGTGAAGATGTCCGCGAGGAGCCGCTCCACGCCGGGCACCAGGACCTTGAAGCGTCCGATCTGCATGCGCGGATCACGGCCGAGGATCTCGCCGGCGCGGGCCTTCTTGCCGAAGGGCGACAGGTCGGTGGTGACCATGCGCAGCAGGTCCTGGTCGTCGCCGGGAAGTCCGAGCCACTCCAGGCCGCGGGCGGCCAGGACCGGGTCGGAGGTACGGGAGATGAACCGGTAGGCGAGCAGCCCAAGGGTGGTGCTGGAGCCGAGCTCGCGAACGTCGTGGCAGCCCAGTCCGACGCCAGCGCCGTGCTTGCGGCCGTCATACACGATCTCGTCGACCAGGGCCTGGCCCTCGGCGGAGGAGGTCAGCCAGTACGCCTCGTCCAGGGGGATCAGGGTGAAGCGGGTGTCGGCGAACGCGACTTCGCGGCCGATGGCCGCGATCAGGTAGAGGACGGCGCGGCCGATGAGCGCCTCGAGCGGCTGGTTGCGCATCAGCTCGGGATGGGTGACGGCCTGTCTGGGCGGCAGGGTGAGTCCGGCGGTGGTGATGACGACGAAGTCGCTGGACATGCCGCAGGCGAGATCGAGGACGGGGAGTGCGGGGTCGAACACGGCGGCCGCGAGCGGCTCGTCGGCGGCGACCCGCAGCCACTCCACCAGCAAGGCAGCGTTGTGGGCCCTCGTTCCCTCACCTGTGGTCATCTCCTCCAGCGCGGCGAGGACCTCGGCCATGCAGGGCAACGATGCGGCGCAGGCCTGCGCGACGGCCCGCTTGAGCAGGGCGCCGTACTCGGTCATGGGGCCCACCCCCAGCTGGACCGTCAGGTAGCTGAGTGCGTAGCGCGCGCCCACGGCCGGGTCGGTGAACACGCGCAGGGGGTCGATGGACAGTTCGGCCTTGGCCGCGTCGACGACCTGGCAGCGCCCGGGGGCGGCGCTCTGAGCGAAGGCCGCCCATTCACGGTGCTTGGTGCGGTCGATCGCGATGACGCGCCCGCCGCGGTCGACGATCGAGGAGGCGATCATCTTGAGCAGGACGCTCTTGCCGCCGCCCAGGTCGCCGGCGATCCCGAAGGACGCGGACGCGTTCTGCAGCGGGGCGTTGGCGATGTCGAGGAGGGTGGGGGTGATCGTGCCGACGTCCTGGCTGAAGCCGATCATCGCGCCGGTCGGGTCGCCGAAACACTGGCCGGTGAACGCGCCGTGCATCGCCCAGTCCTCACCGAGCTGGTGCTGGGTGTACTGGCGGGTCGCGGGCGGTGTCGCCGTGGCGGGCAAGGTGAGGGTGAAGAGCTCTTCCTGGCCGCCGACCGGGCGCACCAGGCGGTAGTTGGCGCCGCGCAGCCGGGTCTGCAGGGCGCCGGCCCGCCGCTCGCACTCGGCCGGGCTCTCGCCCCACACGGTCATGACGGTGACCGACTGGACTTCGACCTCGACGCTGTTGCGGGCGGCCCGCGCACCGAGGTCGCCGAGGTCCTCGGCGGCGTCGTGCATGTCCTCGGGCAGGCCTGTCTCGCGCTGCGCGGCGTACTGCTCGGCCTGGTCGACCAGGTCTCGCTTCTTCTTCTTGATCTCTTCGGCGACCCTCTCGGTGGGCACGAGCTTCAGGTCACTCACCCAGTCGACGCCGAAAGGGAGACGGTCCAGCTCGGCAAGGAAGTCGCCGCCCGTGGACAGGAACTTACGCGGCATCTCCGCCAGCGCCAGGTGCGCCTGGTAGGAGCTGCCCGCCTCGGACTCGACCTGCAGCCAACGGCGCCCCACCCGCGGGCCCTTTCCCTTGCCGCGGGTTCCCCGGCTTCGGGCGGCCTTGCGCCCAGGCGCGGGCTCGTCGTCACTGCCGCCTTCCAGGATCCGCACCTGCCCCAGGTCGGCGTGCGAAGGGGCCCGCAGGACTCCGCTGACGAGGCGGCTGCCGCGCAACTCGGAACGCTCGGACTCGGCGAGCAGCGGCTCGTCCAGGCCGCGCGCGACGGCATGCTGATGCATCCACACGATCTCCGCCGGGCGGGCCGGGTGCAGCTCCAGGCCGCCGCCGAACTCCGCTGCCATCTGGCGGGCGCGCTGCTGGTAGTCGGCGACCTCGTGGGCGGGCACCGGTGCCGGGGGCAGGCCGAGCGTGGCCGACAGTTCGGCCCACGCCGCGGCGAACGCGGCGGACAGCTCAGCGCGTGCGCCGCTCGTCTCCAGCGGGACGGCCAGCCACAGGGTGCGCCGGTGCATCTCCACCGGTGCATCCAGGTCGTCGCCGGCCAGCAGGCGCAGCTGCGCGTCGGCGACCTCGGCCCAGTGCGGGTTCTTGACGTAGTCGACGCCAGCCACGGTGCGGGCCACGACCTCGCCCGGATCCACCCGGGCACACAGCCCGTAGATGCGGGCGGCGCCGGGCAGCGAGCGGACCAGCGAGGTGACGCGGTTCAGGAGTTCCTCGCGCATGCGCTCGCCCATGTAGCGCGAGCCCTCGGCCGGCACCGCCCAGATCGCCCAGACGGCACCGGAGGTGGACCACACCACGTTGTCGACGATGTGCCGGATCGCGAGCTTCATCCGCGGGCCTCCTGCCGCTCACGCAGCATCTGCTGCAAAGGCGTGGGGGCTGGGCGCGGGTCCGTCACATGCCGACGCGTCCCCGGGCGGCGATGCCCCCAGCGCAGCCGGGTCGACATGCCGTGTGCGCCACGGATGTTCTGGCCGCGCGGTGGCCCGGGCGCAAAGGACCGCGCGGGGTGCGCAGGCGGGGCCGCACCGGCCGGGAGGGAGACGGGCGCTGTGGTGTCCTCGATGAGGAAGCTGCCGTGCAGGCGGCTCACCTTGGGATCGCGTACGGTGCGCCCGCCGATCCGGCCGCTGTGCGGCTGGAGGGCGAATTGCACCCAGCCGTAGGTGGTCCAGAGCGGGGATCGTCCGCCGATGGAGGTGGCGCGCGCCGCCCAGACAGCGAAGCCCAGGGCGACCACCGGTACGGGTCCCAGCGGCGACCAGAGGGTGAACGTCTTGATCAGCAGGAAGGTCCCAGCGGCGGCAATGGCCAGCTGGGCCGGGGTGTAGGGCCCCAGCGGCAGGGCGAAGTCACCGATCTTGCCCAGTACCCAGGGGTGCCGACGGGCGCGCGTGTAGGTGCGGCCGACGCGAAGCGAGGCAGGGGTGGTCATACGCGCTCACCGCCCGCGCCCGGCACAGTCGTCGTCGCCTTGTGCGAGCCGGGGCCGGGATCGAGCGGAGCCTCAACAGGCACCGGGGCGCCGTTGTTGAGCAGTTCGTTCTTGAAGTAGTCGGCCAGGTCGCCGCGCGCGGAGTAGATGCCGAGGCAGATGACCAGACCGAGCAGCCCGCCGATGCCGGCCTTCAGACTGAACTTTTGGATGACCTTGGTGACGACGATCCCGATGAGAGACAGCTTCAGCGTCTTCTCCGCCCAGCCGCTGCCCAGGCCCAGGAGGTGGTCGCCCATGTCCTTGAACTCGGCGGCCATGACGAGGGAGTGCAGGGTGCTCATCGCGTGATCCCCCCAACCGCATCGGTGCCCTGACCCGAAGCGACCGTCTGCAGCCGCGTGACCCTGCCCTTCAGCGCAGCGTCCGTGTGGCTGCTCGCTGTCTTCGCCTTTCCTGACTTGTCCTCAAGGCCGGACTGCAGCGCGGTGACTTCCCACCGGCCGGCGCGCGCTGTGAAGGCGAGTGCGTACGACAGCGGCCACTGGCCGCCCGCCGCGTCCGTCGCGGTGACCTGTGCCTGCACGCGTACGACGGAGCCGTCCTGGCCCGGCTTTCCGTCCGTGGCCTGGACGGCCCGCAGTGCGTCGATCTGGACCGAGGCGAACGACGACTCGGCAAGCGCGGGAAGCGTGATGCTGGGAGCGAGGTAGCGCTCGGCGCCGCCTTCGGCCCCGAGGTAGGCAGTCAGGAACTCGGACACGGTCGATGCGAGGGCCGAGCCGTCCGGGACCTCGCGCTCGTAGGGGGTAGCGCTCTGGGCGATCACGCTGGGTGCGGCGACCTCCATCGGCGCGGCCGGGACGGCGAAGGCCGGTGTGGTGCCCGCGCCCTTGGCCACCACCGGCAGCGCGAAGTACCGCACGCTCGGCGCTGCGGCGGATCGGTCACGGGCCGGCTCCTTGAATGTGACGGCGAGCGTGACCGACCACGCGTCCGGTGCCTGGCGGGCGGTGCGCACTGTGGCCAGCTGGGCGACGGCCGGGCTCTTCTCGCCCCAGGTCGGCATCGGCATGGAGGGAGCCATCGCGTGCAACTCGTCAGCGGTCGTCCCGTCCTCACTGCCGCCGCGCAGCCACAGGCCGAGGAACAGTTCGGCGTATCCGGCTGGGGTGACTGACGGGGTGCGCAGTTCGGCAGTCCGCGTGACCGGTGCCGGGGTGTTGCGCACCGCGGTGTCCGGTCGTGCGCAGCTGGAGACCAATGCGAGCGGACCGGCGGCCACCGCGAGCCACACCGCGGTGCGCATCACGGCCGCCCGGCGCACCGGCAGTGACCGGGGACGTGGCGGCGAGGCCGCCGAGGGCTGATTCTTCGTGGGGCCGCGCCGGTTACGGCGCAGGGAAGCGGACATCGACGGCTCCTGCAGAAGGGGATTGAGGCTGTGCCATCACTCTTCGCCCGCCCTCTCACCGCCCCGCTTCCCAACACCGGCCTGACGCCGTCACGAGGCCATAACTCCTCGCTGGTGAGCGGCCGGGGGCCTGGTGGTAAGCGAGGTGGTAAGTGGGCCAGGCCGTGGTGAGTGGCGGCGACCTGGCACTCACCACGGCGCAACAGCGCGCACTGGGCTGCGGAGCAGCGGATGGGCAAAGCGCGGCGCAGCCCGATCAGAGTGGTCTGTGGACTGGGCGCTAGGAGCGTGGAGAGGTCCGCAGGGAGAGCCCTGTCCCATTCGGTGAGCGGCGGGAAATCGGTCACGCCGGGCCGTGACCGAACCGCCTGGATCCGGTCGTGACCGGTGACCGATTCCATGAAATCGGTCACCGCCTCGCCCCGGAAATCGGTCACGCGCCGCCGCCTAGAAATCGGTCACGCCCACCGGCCTGGCAAACGCCGTGGGGCCCGTTGACCGAATCGGTCAACGGGCCCCACGAGTGAGGGTTGGTCAGCTCTTGACCGACCTCAGATGCGAGCGGCCGGCTGTGTGCTGCAGCTCCTCACGAAGCGACTTCGCCTCCCTGAGGCGACGCTGTCCCGTGCTCGGCGACGTCCCCATACGGCGGCCGACCTCGGCACCGGACAACTTCTTCTTCCGGGACTCGAACTCTTCAATCCAGCCGATGATGGTCAGCAGCTCCTGCTGCTGTTCATCCTCCTGGTCCTGCGGCTGCGGCGCGCGCGCCGTCGCCTCGCCCGTGTCCGTGACGGTCGAGTCCCAGTCGCCGGCCTGAGCGGGCATCGCCGAGTCGGTGGTGACCACAGGCTCCGGAGCATCCGTGAGTACCCCGTGCGCCTGCGCCGGGACGGCTGCGGTGACCGGGGTCGAGGTCGGTGGAAGCGTGACCGGTTCGGTCACGTGCGCTGGCTCGGCAAAGGCGGACCGGTCACCACCCATGGTGCCCGGGACCGGCTGTACGTGACCGGTCTGCGCCTCGGTCAGCTCCTCACCGGGACGCGACTCAGGTTCGGTCAACTCGGCCAGGTCCCAGGGCTCATCGAACTCCTCGAACGATGGTGGCTCCACGACGGCGGGCTGCAGCTGCTCCTCGTCGACGCGCTCGCCCCGGACGTCCACGGGGTCGTAGTCGCCGTGGTACTCCGCCTCCGCCGGCCGGGGGGCGAACCATGCGCTCGGTGTCTCGACCGGTTCGGCGGCGACCTGAACGGCTTCGGGGTGTGGAACGGCTTGCGCCTCCAGCTCGGCGACGGCGCTCGGCGCGCCGGACATCAGGAGTTGCGCCTCGATGCCGGCGGCGGCCAGGCCCGAGGGGGCGGTCTCCGCGAGCGGGACGCCGTAGCGCGCCAGGCGCAGCGGCATCAGGGACTCGACGGGGGC
>NZ_JBVJPM010000044.1:0-34445 GCF_055582645.1 Streptomyces sp. NPDC107517
TGCTCGTGTTGCTCTTCTTGCTCACTACCTGGAACTGCTTCCTCCGGGACCTGTCGTCCCAGTATCAGGCTGTCCAGCTCAGAGGGGGAACTTCAGACACCGGCCGACTCAGCCCGTGGGTACGCCGACCGCATCCCACGCCTGGAGTACCGCATCGTGCTCCTGCGGCCCGTAGGCGTCGGCAGCGTCCGTGGTCATCCGTGCGAAGGACATGAAGTCGGCGTCGCTGGCGAGCGTGCCACTGGTGAGCACGTCGTACCAGATACGGCCGGCGCCATCCCAGGCGTGGGTGCCGAGCTGGGTGGCGGCGAGGTAGAAGGCGTGGTTGGGGATGCCCGAGTTGATGTGCACGCCGCCGTTGTCGGCGAAGGTCTGCACAAAGTCGTTCATGTGGGCAGGCTGCGGATCCTTGCCGAGCTCATGGTCGTCGTACGCGGTGCCGGGCGCCTTCATCGAGCGCAGAGCGACGCCCTGTACGCCGGGGCGCAGCAGTTCCTCGCCGATCAGCCAGTTTGCTTCCTCGGTCGTCTCACCCCTGGCGTACTGCTCGACCAGGGACCCGAATACGTCGGACAGATGCTCGTTCAGAGCTCCGGACTGGCCCATGTATGTCAGGTTGGCGGTGTATTGGGTGACGCCGTGGGTGAGCTCGTGGCCGATGACGTCGGGGGACTGGGTGAAGTCGCCGAAGATGCGTCCGTCCCCGTCGCCGAAGACCATCTGCTCGCCGTCCCAGAAGGCATTGTCGTAGTCCCGGCGGTAGTGAACGCTGGCGTCCAGCGGGAGGCCGGCCCCGTCGATGGACAAGCGGGACAGTGCCTGCAGATAGAAGTCGAAGGTGGCTCCAAGGCCGTCGTAGGCTTGATTGACCGAGGTGTCCAATACGTCGGCCTCGCCCTCACCGCGTATGCGTCTGCCGGGCAAATCCTGCCGGTGCTCGACGTCGCAGACGGTGCGGTCGGAATGGTCAGGGCCGTGCGTAGGTAGGGCGGCGGTCGGGCCGATCTCAGCCATCAGCCTGCGTTGGACGCGTTGTGCCGCGTCGAGTGCAAGGGTGCGGCGGGCAGGCTCGTGCACGGCCGGTTCCTCGGCTCGGGCCAGCCGGTTGAGCAGATGCGGTGGCACGATCGCACACGGCGTCGCGGCCACGGACCTGAGCGAGGAGTGCCGGATGTCGTCGGTCATTGGATGTGCTCCGATCGGTGCGGATGGCGGTAGCGCACCTCATCCGCCTGATGCTCGCGCCCGTGCGCGCACCTCAAGACGGCCTGGTGAAAACAGTGCTGTCGGCCCGTCAGATGCCGCCACGAGCCACGCCCACGGCGGACAAGGTGCTGCCACCGTGGTGCTGGGCACGGACACACTCAAGGGGGACGACGTGATCCACTGCCTCAAGAGCACGCACGTGCGCCTCGAGATGCCGCGGGCGAGGACGTCTTCATGTCGAAGGCGGTCAACTGCTGCTGTGCCGAGCATGGAGTTCTCGCCCTGGAGGAGAAGACCCTTCCGGTTTCAAGGGGCGATCAATGTGCGCGCGTGCTATGTCATCAGTTTCCGCCCGTCACCAGAGGCCTGCAACTCCGCATCCAGCAGCTCCGGCCGTGGCCCGTCACCAAGCCGGATCTCACCGAGGGGGCGGCATCGACCTCGGCGCCGACACCGAGGTCAATGCCCCAAAAGCCAGGCACGTTGGCGCAGCTCGGCGCGGGTTCCCGGACGAGCCTCCGGTCGCGCGATCAGGCCGGATCAGGCAGCCTGCTGAGCAAGTTTTGGAGGCGGGCGAAGGACACGAGATCCCTGCGGGGCTTCCGTTGTCGGGACGCCCGAGGACCCCGCGGATGCGATCCGTGACGTCATCTCCGATGACAGGGCGAAGGAGCCACCTGAGGTGGTCTCCTCCTGCGACGCCGAAAGACTCGAGTGCCTCATCCAGAACGTCGAGCACAAGGCGCGGGGATATGAGCACGCCCAACGGTGGATCGAAAACAGCCAAGGACGCCCGACGACGAAACCCGCGAACTCCCTCCCGGACCGTTGTAGAGACCTGGTCGCTCGACTGGCTCCGCACAGCCGTCGGCGAGACGAAGATGTAGTGACGTCCTTGCCCGAGTTCAGCAAATGACGGGGCATCATCCGGGAGGTCGCTGAGGAGACCGGTTGCGACGCGGTGGTCGAACGCCTGCTGGGCGTGGACTCGAGAGTGATCCCAGCGGCCGTCGCTCGTATGGAAGTCGAGCATCAGAATGTCAGCACCTTCTACCAGGTCCGCGTCACCGGCGGCCAGCTCCGGCCCGCACCGCACGGCGAGACCGCCGCGTCAGCCCGGTCTCCGATCCCCGACCTCGCTCGCCTGCGCCGATCATCTCTGCTTGGGGTGAGATCGGCTTCGCCCTGGACCAGACCGTCATGGCAACGGGCCACGTCGCTCCCGTTCCGGTCGGCGGACTGATCCAGCACTGAAGCTCACACCGCTCCCCGCAGGAGGAGTCCGACTTGCAGTCGTAGACGGAGGCGCTTGCCCCAGCCATACGTGAGAGTGCGTCGTCAATTCTTTCCGATGGCTTGCGCGTACGAGCGCTTTCCTCTCCGGTACGAAATCTCTCCGAGCACGATGTCAAGGAGCATGAACGCTGCGAGCGGGATACCGAGCAGCGGCACGAAATAGCCGAGAACAGCGATCACCGTCATCAGGGGGACGAGGATGTACGGCGGTACGTGCTGCCAGGCACCGCGCGGGATCGGGCGGCCGAAGCGGGAGCCCTTGCCTCGCTTCCACCACATTCGGTAGCCCCACACGATCAGCAGGATCAGGCAGAGCGCGAGGGCGGCGAGGGCGATCTGGTTGACGATGCCGAAGAGCATGCCGGTGTGCGCGTCGATGCCCCAGCGGGTCAGCTTGGCGAGCACCGGGTAATCGTTGAAGCGCAGGACGTCGGTGACTTCTCCGGTGGCCGGGTCGATGGCCACCGAGTCCTGCTTCTCCGGCCAGCTGCGCTGGATCTGCTGGACGACGTAGGCGGAGGAGTCGTCGGCCGGCAGCACCATCTCCACCGGGTTCGACAGTCCTTCGGCGCGCGCCGCCTTCAGGACCGCGTCGATGCCGACGTCCTTCGCATGGGAGGCGGTTGAACCGCTGCCGCCCATGTCCATGCCCGCCATGTCGTGACCGGCGTGCTCACCGCCGGAGGCGACCGCCGAGGAGACCGTGGGTGTCGTCTGCTTCAGCGACTCGCGCAGGTCACTGATGGAAGCACCGGCGTACGTCGACCAGGTCAGGCCGGTCGCGGAGAGAAAGAACAGGCCGAGGGCGGCCCAAACGCCCACGGTGCCGTGCAGGGACAGGGTGCGGCGGCGGCCGGACGTGCCCCGGATCTTGCGGCGTGCACGGCGGCGGCCGAACCACAGCACCAGGCCGCCACCGGCGATCACCCACAGCCAGCTCGCGGCGAATTCGCTGTAGAGACGGCCGGTTTCGCCGAGGTGCAGGTCTCGGTGGAGTTCGTCGATCCAGGTGCGCAGCGGCAGCGCTCCGGTGGAGCCGTACTGCTCCAGGGCTCCGCGGACCTCTCCGTTGTACGGGTTCACGAACACGGCGAGCTTGTGGTCGGCGTCCACGCCGGGTACGCCGGACAGCAGTACCCGGGTGGTCGCCCCGGCCTCGGGCGAGGGCCTCACCGCGGCGACGGTGCCCTCGGGGTGGGCCTTGTGGGCCGCGGCCACCTGCTGGGACATCGGCAGTTCGGATGTGCCGGCGGGGACGGTCAGTTCATGGGAGTACACGATCTTCTCGGCCTGGAACGAGCAGGCGTACAGGAAGCCGGTCACGGCGGCGACGAACAGGAACGGGGCGACGAACACCCCGGCGAAGAAGTGCAGTCGCAGCACCAGGGGGCGCAGTGATCCCCAGGCGGACCCGGTGGCCGGCGGTGGTGGCGCCGGGTTGTTCTCCTCGGCGGGGCGGGTTGACGGTATGACGGACATGGGGGTGCTCCTGCTTCCAGGGGGGACGAGTGGACGTCCGAAGACGCGCCGGTGCAGTGGTCGGCTCTTCGGACGGGGGAGTTCCGGGCGGGCGGCCGATGTGGCGGAAGCCACTGCGGCCGCCCGCTGCTCAGACGGCCGGCGGTTCGGCTTCGACGACTTCCCGCGCGAGGGTCGAGCGGGCGCGGGCCACACGGGAACGGACCGTGCCGACCGGGCAGTGACTGCGCTCGGCCGCCTCCGCGTAGGGCAGGCCCAGCAGTTGGGTGAGCACGAACGCCTCCCGGCGGTCGGCGGGCAGGCTGTCCAGCAGATCGAGGAGGGCTATGCCGTCCTCGAATCCGGGCAGCCCGCGCGGCTGGGCGAGTTCGGCGGCGGTCTGCCAGTCCGCCGTGTCGGCACGGCGGGGCCGGGCGGCCGCGTACCGGTAGCTGTCGATCACCGCGCGGCGCGCGATGGACAGCAGCCAGGTGCGGGCCGTGGAGCGGCCCTCGAAGCGGTGCAGGCTGCCGAGCGCGCGCAGGAACGTGTCCTGCGCGAGATCGTCCACGGCCTGCGCGTCGTGGCAGAGATGAGCGACGTAGCACTGCACGTCGCGGTGGAGGGCACGGACGAAGCGGTCGGCGGCGACCGGATCACCACTGCGGGCGGCGAGCGCCCAGGCGGTGATCGAGTCGTCGCGACGGGCCGCCGAGTCGTCCGGCCCGTGCACGTCCGCCCATGGCGGGGCGGACGTCGGAGCAGGGGTCATCACCTGGAGTCCCTCTCGGATCATCCGGAACCAGGACCGACAGCGTCCCGAAGGGCACAGGGGATCCCGGTCCGGTGTGCGGGAAAACGGCCGCGCGGCCCGCTCGGGCGCACGGCCGGGGCCCGAGGGTGCGGCGCAGCCTCGGGAAGCCGGCTGTCGTCAGGCGACAGCGGTCCCCGCGGGCGGACCCCGAGAAGTGATCGCATGGATCAGGAGAAGCAGGCGCGGCGCCCGGTCGGACTCCGCCCTGCGGGCGCGGACGCGTGGCCGGTGCGGCGGCGTAGGCAGCCTCAGCAGCCGCAGCGGGGCGACAAGCCAGGCCGCGAACGACCGGGCGATCCGGAACACGGCCTGCTCGCCACAGGCGAGCCACAGGCCGCTGACTACGGCCGCCATGAGGTGGGCCAGGAGCATGCCGAGCGGAGACATGCCCCCCATGCCATGGCCCATGCCCATCGCCGACCCCATGGAGTCCATCGAGCCCGGCGCAGCCATGGAGTGGTTCATGGAGCCCAGGTCCATGCCCGGCCCCATGTCCATGGAACTCATGTCCATGGCCGGGTGGCCGGCGTCCATCGGCGCCCCGCACAACACATGGCCCAGCCACTGCTGCGCGAGTGAGCCGCCGGACGCCTCCGGGTGCGCAAGCACTTGGGCGAGCGAGAACAGCGAGTGCAGCGCCGCCTGCGCGGCAACGGCCATGCCGACGACGAGGACGAGCCCGCGCTCGCGTCGGGCGAGCGACCATGCCGCACCACCCGTCACGACAGCCCCGGCACTGAGCGACCACCACGGCACGGTGCCCCCCGACATCAGGGTGTGGCCCAGGGCGGTGAGCAGCACACAGACGGCCGCGAACACCGCGGCCCGTCCTGTGCGAGCACCCCACCCTGTCGTCATCGCGGGCTCATCTTTGCACCCGTGATTCCGTGATCACCGGCCGGTACGGAAATTGGTGGGGTGGCGTCAGCCGTGCGGGAGATGCGGTGCAGGACACAGATAGGCCTCGGAACTCCCCCGCCGCCGCATCCGAAGGCTCTTGAGACCCGGTGAAGTCCGGATGTTTGGAGAGGGAACCCGTGACGGCGGTGCAAGATGGGACCCTACGACGGCCATTGAGTCGACGGCCTCTGCGGGCGGTGGCCGTCCGCCGGGTACGACGGGTGCCTGACCTGGCTGCTGACGTGCGCGATGTCGTTCTCGATGATGCAGGTGTGCCTGCTCGGGCACTGGGTGCGCGGATCGTGAGCGGCCTGGGCGCCTCGGTGCTCGGTCTGACGACCTCCGCGGGATTCGCAGCGGGCGGCCGTGCTGTCGCCGCCGGCCGGGCGGGTGGTGGACACCCAAGGTCCGTGGCGCTGCCTGATCGCCGGTTCGCATCCTGCCTCGCGACCCGCGATCGAGGTCCGGGCTCGCCGCCGGGCCGCCGCGCGGGATGATCGCCTGGCCGGCCATCTTCTCCTTGTTCCTCGGGTGCGGCATCGCCTGGGTCAACACATACCTGTCGTTGCACGGAGTACGTCACCTCGCTCCGGGGCCGACGGCGGCGGTGCTCTGGTGGCGGTCCTTGGGCTCACCGGGATCGCGGGGCGGGTGCGCCGGCCGCGGCTCGCCGGCCGACCGGAACGTGCGCGATGGCTACCGGGCGCGTTCAAGGAGCCGCTCTACGCGCCGCCTCCTCTGCTGCAACGCATGGTCGAGGCAGGGCTGTTGGGCCGGAGGACCGGTCGCGGCTTTCACCGCTACGACGCGCACACCGCCAAGGACCACCGGGGCTGAGAGGCAGGCCCGGGTACCGCTGCCGGGATGAGGGCCCGGCGGCGGCGAGCGGACGAGGCGGGAGACGGCGCACGGGGACCGTCTCCCGCTCCGCCCGCTGGCTGCTTTCCCCCACAGACGTGTCACACCTCACCGTCCGAAACCCGGACTCCCTGCCATCGCCCGACCGGCGACCCGTAGGGTGACCGACGCAGCTGGTTCGCCCCGTCCGCCAGACGGGAGTGTCGCAAGAGGGAACCCGGTGGGAATCCGGGACTGCCCCGCAGCGGTGAGTGGGAACGACCGCCGTCATCACGCACTGGGCCCCGACGAACGGGACCTGGGAAGCGATGGCCAGTAGGAGCCTCGTACGAGTTCCGTACGTGACGAGGCGCGCCCACGAGTCCGAAGACCTGCCATCTGCCCGTGCCCGTACGACGCGCGCGCGGACATTCCGGTGACCTCGAGGGCGGGTCGGCGTACGTACCGAGCGGACGACCGCGCCTTGCCGCGCGAGGACGTGCCGCCGGTCTGCCACTCCTTCTTGACCGCGTCGGTCTCCGGGATCCCAGGGATACGTCTCTCGAAGGAGATCTCCGTGACCACCAAGACCGCGGCCGCGGCAGCACGGGCCACCGTGTACGGCTACCCCCGCCAGGGACGGAACCGCCGGCTGAAGAAGGCGATCGAGGGCTACTGGCAGGGCCGCGTCACCGCCGACGCCCTCCGCGCCACCGCCGCCGACCTGCGCCGGATCAACTGGCAGGAGCTCGCCGACGCGGGCATCGGAGAAGTCCCCACCGGCGACTTCTCCTGCTACGACCACGTCCTCGACACCACCGTCATGGTGGGCGCGATCCCCGAGCGCCACCGCGCCGCCGTCGCCGTCGACGCCCTCGACGGGTACTTCGCCATGGCTCGCGGCACGCAGGACGTGGCGCCGCTGGAGATGACCAAGTGGTTCGACACCAACTACCACTATCTGGTACCGGAGTTGGGCCCGGACACCGCGTTCACCGCCGACTCCACCAAGCAGGTCACCGAACTCGGGGAAGCCCTCGCTCAGGGCTTGTCCGCCCGGCCGGTCCTCGTCGGCCCGGTCACGTATCTGCTGCTCGCGAAGCCCGCGCCGGGTGTCGCCGCGGACTTCGACCCGCTGACACTGCTGGACCGGTTGCTGCCCGTGTACGCCGACGTGCTCGCCGATCTGCGCGCCGCCGGCGCCGAGTGGGTGCAGCTCGACGAACCCGCCCTCGTCCAGGACCGCACTCCGGCCGAGTTGAACGCCGCCGCACGCGCCTACCGCGACCTGGGCGCCCTCACGGACCGCCCGAAGCTGCTGGTGGCCTCCTACTTCGGACGTCTGGGTGACGCCCTGCCAGTACTGGCCAAGGCACCGGTCGACGGTCTCGCCCTCGACTTCACCGAGGCCGCCGCCGCGAACCTCGACGCCCTCGCCGCAGTCGGCGGCCTGCCCGGCAAGCGCCTGGTCGCCGGTGTCGTCAACGGCCGCAACATCTGGCTCAACGACCTCGAGAAGTCCCTCAGCACGCTCGGCACCCTGCTGGGCCTTGCCGACCGGGTCGACGTCGCCGCTTCCTGCTCACTGCTCCACGTACCGCTCGACGCATCCCTCGAGCGGGACATCGAGCCCCAGATCCTGCGCTGGCTCGCCTTCGCCCGGCAGAAGACCACCGAGGTGGCCACCCTCGCCAAGGGCCTGGCCCAGGGAACCGACACCATCGCGGCCGAACTCGCGGCCAACAAGGCCGACTTGGCCTCGCGCGCCGGATCGCCGATCACCTACGACCCGGCCGTCCGCACCCGCGTCACGGCCGTCACCGACACCGACGCACGCCGCTCCCAGCCGTACGCCGAGCGGACCGCCGCCCAACGCGCCCTCCTCGGCCTGCCGCTGCTGCCGACCACCACCATCGGCTCGTTCCCCCAGACCACCGAGCTGCGCACCGCGCGTGCCGACCTGCGGGCCGGCCGAATCGACACGGCAGGCTACGAGGACCGCATCCGCGCCGAGATCCAGGACGTGATCTCCTTCCAGGAGAAGACCGGCCTGGACGTCCTGGTACATGGCGAGCCCGAGCGCAACGACATGGTGCAGTACTTCGCCGAGCAGCTCACCGGATACCTGGCCACGCAGCACGGATGGGTGCAGTCCTACGGCACCCGATACGTCCGTCCGCCGGTCCTGGCCGGCGACATCTCGCGTCCCGAGCCGATGACGGTGCGCTGGACGGCGTACGCACAGTCGCTGTCCGACCGGCCCGTCAAGGGCATGCTCACCGGCCCGGTCACCATGCTCGCCTGGTCCTTCGTCCGCGATGACCAGCCACTGGCCGACACCGCACGCCAGGTCGCCCTCGCCCTGCGCGACGAGGTGAACGACCTTGAGGCGAACGGCACTTCGGTGATCCAGGTCGACGAACCCGCCCTGCGCGAGACCCTGCCCCTGCGCGCCACCGACCACGCCGCCTACCTCTTCTGGGCCACCGAGGCATTCCGTCTCACCACCAGCGGCGTACGCCCGGACACCCAGATCCACACCCACATGTGCTACGCCGAGTTCGGCGACATCGTCCAGGCCATCGACGACCTCGACGCCGATGTCATCAGCCTGGAAGCCGCCCGCTCCCACATGCAGGTCGCCCACGAACTCGCCGAGCACGGCTACCCGCGCGAGGCAGGTCCCGGCGTGTACGACATCCACTCCCCGCGTGTCCCCAGCGCAGACGAAGCGGCGTCCCTGCTGCGTACGGGACTTGAGGCCATCCCCGCCGAGCGGCTCTGGGTCAACCCCGACTGCGGCCTGAAGACCCGCGGCTGGCCCGAGACCCGCGCCTCGCTGGAGAACCTCGTCGCAGCCGCGCGCGCAGTCCGCGAGGAGCTCAGGACGACCACGTCCTGAGCCGATCAAGTCCGGGCCGGGGCACCACGCGCCCCGGCCCGGCCCCGGCCAGGGATGTGGCCCGCGTCACGCGGACCCCGGCATATGGGCCCTGTCGGCGAAGCAGCGCCGGCAGGGCCCGCTACGCGTGCTCTACTCGGCGCGGGATCCGGTGGCGCGGCTGCGCAGGACGGCGAACACCGCCGCCGCCAGCCCCAGCACGCCCACGACCAGCCCGGCGACACCGAGCCCACGTGCGGTCGAGTCACTGCTCGACGCGGTCGACTCAGTACGCGCGGAACTCTTCGCGCTCGCCGACGGGGTGACCGCCGTGCCGCCGTCCTCGTCCGCGCCCTTGGCGGTCAGCTTGAGCACAGGCGCGGGGTTCTCCGGCTCCTCCCCGCCGGACGCGTCCTCGATCCAACGGACGGTCTTGCCGTCGGAGTAGGTCTGCAGGGTCTTGAAGGTCAGCTGGTCGGTGTCGTCCGACAGCTGGCCGAAGGCGACATTGAAGTCCTGGTACTGCCCGGCACCGATCTTTCCGCCGGTCCAGGTGATCTCGGAGACGGCGTCGGTGATGGTGCCGTCGTCGGTCTTGACGGGTGTCTTGAGCTTGGTGCTGGTCACCTTGGCCGTCCAGCCGTCCTGCGGGGTGACGAGAACGCCGAGGACGGGGTGGTCGGTGGGCAGGAAGACCTGCACCTTGGTGGTGGAGGCGGCGCCCTCCTCGTTGGGCACGCGGAAGGTCAGGACGCCGTCGGTGGCGCCCTTGGCGTAGCTTTCGGGGTGGACGGTGACGTGCGCGGAGGCGATGCCCGCGGCGGCCAGGACTCCGGCGGCCGCCAGGGCGGTCACGGCGCCGGCTCGGCGCAGGGCGGTACGTGCTCGGAACATGGGTGAGTGGATCTCCGTACTGGAAGGGATGTCGCGGTCAGATGGCGTACGACGCCCCTGTCGGCGGCCCCCGCCGGTGCACGGCGTACCGCAGGCGCACACCCCTCAATGACCAGGATTCCGCGCGGGGCCGAGGTCCCGGCAGCAGAGTGTCCGGCACTCCTCCAACGGCCTGCCACCAGGCGACGAGCCCCGGCACGAACTCGATCGCCCACCGCAACAGCGACCACAGTGCGGCCTCGCTCCTCCGCAACCACCACGTCAGGACGGAAGCCGCCCCCACGTGGACAGCGGTGGCGTGCGGTGTCAACGCATGGGCATGGGCGGTCATCCGCATGCCGTGCATGACCATCGCGGCGTGAGGCGGCCGGACAGCGTGGAAGACGACGTGCAGTGCGCTCTGAGCAGCGAGCGTCACGGCGCCTATGCCAGCCAGCGACCGCTCCCGGCCGCCCAGCAGACAGCCGGCCACGAAGACCGGGCCGCCTGCGGCAACCTGAACCCACACCGACGGCGCCTCACCCGTTGCCAGCGCGTGCCCTCCGGCAGCGAGGAGTACGCACAGCACCGCGAACACCGCCGCGCGCACGCTCCGAACCCCCAGAGACACCCTCATCGCACCGGATGCTCCCACACGGCCAGAGGATCTATCCCGCCGCCCGCGCATACACCACCGCCCGCGAATCACCCCGACCGCACCTGCCTCCTCCTTACGAGTCGGACGCAAGGACCGTTCAGTTCCCGGCCCTCCGGATGAAATCGAGGCACCTGGAGCACCGCCGGAGCAGGGGCGCACATCAGCCATCCACCTCGCCCCCACACGCGACAGGAGCGTGCATCCGCGCCGTCCACGCCGGGTATCCCCCGTACAGTCCCCGCGACCGCCGGTCTCGGACACCGACGCGCGCGATCCCACGCCCACGGAGGTACAGCGGCATGACCGACATCAGCGGACTGCAGCCTGTCGCCACGTTCTGCGGCAAATGCGACTGCGGCTGCCCCCAGCTCTTCGTCGACCCCAACGCCCCCGCCGAACGACGGATCATCCTGACCGACGACTTCGGCCAGCGTGTCCAGATGAGCTTCGACCAATTCTCCAACCTGGTCGAGGACGCCAAGGCAGGGAAGCTGGACGGCATCGCCCTGCCCTGAGATGTACGTGTAAGGCGCACGACGTGTGCGGCGGGCCGGAAAGCGTCCAGGCTTCCCGGCCCTGCCCTTGCCGAAAACTCATCCGTCCTGGTGGGAGCCAGTGTGCGGAGTCTGGAGCGCGGCAACTGTGGCTGATGGCACAGGCGCCCTCGCCCCGCTGACGAGAGCCGCGGCATGATGATCCACCATGCCGCTGCGACTGGCCTACCTGAGTGTGGCGAGCACATTCGCGATGCTGCGCCTGATGCCGATGAACGATCGGGCGTTCATGGCGGCGCCGCTGCACCGGCTTCCGCAAGATGTGCTGCGCACGCTGCGCCGGATCCGGGTCCTGGGCGCGACCGCCACCCGACCGCCTCCTGGGTGACGCGGGCAGCTGATCACTCGGCAACACTCCAGCTCAAGGGGTGTGAAGCAGTTTGAAGCACCACGCCTTGACGTGCCCGGAGCGGCCGATCGAATCCACATCGGGCAGGTCTAGACACGTCGGCTTCTTTACATCTACCTTCTAGACATGCCTGGACAGGTTCATAAACATCATCGCGTCGCCCGGGACCTCGCAGACGAGATCCGTGCAGGTGTGCACGCCGACGGCACCAAGCTGCCCGGCGAACACGCCCTGCGGGAGCGATTCGGGGTCAGCCGGACGACCGTGCGGCAGGCCCTCGGGGTCCTGGGCGAGCAAGGGCTCATCGAGACGCACCCCGGAATCGGTTCGATCGTCACCTTCGACGGCACCCCGCTCGACCAGCGGCTCGGCTGGACCCGGGCCCTCGCCGATCGAGGCACCGAACTCAGCACCCACGTCCTGCGGTTCGAGCGGATCAAGGATGCGGCCCTGGCCGCCGAACTCGGCCTGGAGAGCGACGAGTTCACGGCCCTTGACCGGGTACGGCGACTGCCGGACGGACACGGTGTCTCCCTGGAGTTCAGCCGGGTGCCCGCCGTGGGCGAGCTCGCCGGCCTGGCCGAGCGCGGCCTGGACGGGAACTCGCTGAGCCGCACGCTCACCGCGGCGGGCCGGATCCCGGACTCCGCTGAGGCACAAATAGGCGTCGCGGGACTGGCGGACGCCGATGCCTCGTCCCTGCACCGCTCCCCCGGCGAGTCCTTCCTCCGCGTCGCCCAGGTGTTTCGCGACGCGGACGGGGGGGTGGTCGAGCAGGTGACGAGCCTGCTGGATCCCGCCCGGTTCCAACTGCACGTACGTACCGACCGAGGAGGCCACCTGTGACCGACACCCCTGAGTTCGACCGCGCCCTCGGGGCCTTCTACGGCCTCGCGCTCGGGGACGCCCTCGGCATGCCGACCCAGGTCATGTCGCGCGCCGACGTCGTTCGCGTCTACGGCACACTGCGCGGCTTCGAATCCGCGCAGCCCGACAACCCGGTCAGCGCAGGGATGCCCGCCGGGTCCGTCACCGACGACACGGACCAGGCGGTCATCGTGGCGCGACTGCTCGTCGAGGGCGGCGGGCACGTCGACCCGCTGCGGTTCGCCGAGGAACTCCTTTCCTGGGAGAAGGAGATGAAGGCCAAGGGGTCGTTCGACCTGCTCGGCCCGTCGACAAAGGCGGCGCTCGACTCCGTGGCCCGCGGCACGGACCCCAAGGAGGCCGGGAAGTACGGCACCACGAACGGTGCCGCGATGCGGGTCACCCCGGTCGGCATCGCCTTCGCCTGCGCTCCCGACACCGAGCGGTTCCTCGACCGGGTCGTCGAGTCCTGCCAGGTCACGCACGACACCACCGTCGGCATCGCGGGCGCGGCGGCGGTCGCGGCCGCGGTCTCCACCGGCGTCGCGGGTGGCAGTCTCGACGACGCCTTCGACGCCGCGATCAGCCTGTCCGCGGCCGGCGCCCGGCGCGGGCACTGGATCGCGGGCGCCAGCATCTCGGCGCGGATCGGCTGGGCGCGCGACCTGGTCGTCGGCCTCGACCAGGACGCGGCTCTCGACCGGATCGACGCGCTCATCGGCACCAGCGTCGCCAGCCAGGAGTCGGTGCCCGCCGCCTTCGCGGTGCTCGCGCTGGCCGACGGCGACCCGTGGCGCTCCGCACTCCTCGCGGCGAATCTCGGCGGCGACAGCGACACGATCGGCGCGATCGCGGGCGCGATCGCCGGTTCCGTGCACGGCTTCGCCGCCCTGCCCGCCACCGAGGTACGCACCCTGCACGAGGTCAACGACCTCGAACTGGAGTCTCTGACACGCCAGTTGCTCACTCACCGTCACTGACACCCACCGCTCCACACCACACACCCACATCCACACCCCACCCACAGCCCAGCAAGGAAATTCCGCGATGGCCGCTTCAACGACGAACGACCGCGTCGGCACCGTAGAGACCCGGGGGATCGAACCGGTCCCCGACACCGAACGGCACGGCCACGCCGGCCAGATGTTCTGGACCTGGTTCGCCGCGAACATATCGATCCTCGGGCTGCCGCTCGGCGCGACGCTCGTCGCCTTCCGCGGCCTGAACATCTGGCAGGCCGCGCTCGTCGCGGTCGTCGGCTCGGTCGGATCGTTCGCCCTGGTGGGCGCGCTCAGCCTGGCCGGCAAGAAGGGCGGGGCGCCGGCCCTGACACTGTCGCGCGCCGTGTTCGGGCAGCGCGGCAACCACGGCCCCACGCTGATGACGTGGCTGAGCCGGGTCGGCTGGGAGACGATCACGACGACCACAGCGGCGTACGCCCTCCTCGCTCTCCTCAACACCCTGTTCGGGGTGGGCAAGGGCACCGTCCTCACCCTGGTCTGTCTGCTGGTCTTCATCCTCTGCACGCTGCTGATCAGCGGGCTCGGGCATGCCACGATCATGTGGATCAACAAGTGGGCGACGGTGGCCTTCGGCGTCCTGAACCTCGTCGTCATGGGCTTCCTCGTCGCCACCGTCGACTGGCAGAAGGTGCTCGACGCGCCGGCGGGCCGGGCCAGCGCCGTCGTCGCAGGTATCGGGTTCATCGCCTCGGGCACCGGCATCGGCTGGGCCAACGCCGGTGCGGACTACGCCCGTTACCTGCCTCAGTCGATCCCCGGCGGGCGCCTCGTGCGCGCCTCGGCCTTCGGCGCCGGCATCCCGCTCGTACTGCTGATCTCGCTGGGCTCGCTGCTCACGGCCGGCGACCCGTCCCTCGCCACCTCCGCCGATCCGGTCTCCGCGATCAACGCGATGTTGCCGACGTGGATGGCGGTGCCGTATCTGATCGCGGCGTTCGGCGGGCTGCTGATGTCCAATCACCTGTCCACGTACTCGGCCGGCCTGACGATGATCACGCTCGGTCTGCGCGTGCCGCGCGCCTGGGCGGTCTGCATCGACATCGTGCTGATGTTCCTCGGCGGCATCTACTTCATGCTGATCGCCGATGACTTCTACGGTCCGTTCAGTACGTTCCTCACGCTGCTCGCCGTGCCGATCTCGGCGTGGATCGGAGTGATCGCCGTCGACATGCTGCGCGGACGGGAGTACGACCCGTCGGCGCTGATGAACACGGGTCGGGGCAGCCGGTACTGGTACCACGGCGGCTTCCATCTGCCCGCCGTCATCGCCTGGCTGGCGGCGATCGTGGCCGGGCTGCTGTTCACGACGGCCGCGACGAGCGCGGACGACGTGTGGTTCAAGGGACCGCTCGCCGACTCCTGGCTCGGGATGAACGGGCTCGGCTGGCTCATCGCCATCGTCGTGGGCGGCGCACTGTACGCGCTGCTCGGGCGCCGCTCGCCGGTGACTCTCACCACCCCCGCCGCCGACTCCACCCCCCTTGAGGAGGCCACTCGATGACCGCCCGCTCCCGTGTCGTGCTCGCCGGAAACGTCATCGCCGATCTGGTCATCGAGGTGCCCGCCCTGCCGGAGCGCGGTGGCGATGTCATCGGTACGCGTACGGAGTTGTACGCGGGTGGCGGCTTCAACACACTGACCGCCGCGCGGCGGCTCGGCGCCGAAGCCGTGTACGCAGGGCTGCACGGCAGCGGCCCGTACGGCGACCTCGTACGCTCCTCACTCGCGACCGAGGACATCGGCACGGTGCTCAGGGCGCGCACGGACGGCGACACCGGATTCTGTGTGGCGCTGGTCGACGGCGGCGGCGAGCGTACGTTCGTGACAAGTTTCGGGGTCGACGCACGGATGACCCCCGAGGAGGCGCAGACGATCGCCGGGTCCGTGCGCGGCGGCGACCTCCTGCAGGTCTCTGGGTACGGCCTGGTGATGGAAGTCAACGGGCCGCTCCTGGCCGAGGTGGTGACAGACCTCGCGGACGACGTACGGGTCTGCTTCGACCCGGCGCCGCTGGTGGCGGACATCCCGGCCGCGGTCCTCGACCCGGTGCTCGCCCGCACCGACTGGCTGAGCTGCAATGCGCGGGAGGCCGAGCTGATGACCGCGCTGGCCGATCCACGCGCGGCGGCCGAGGCGCTGCGCGGGCGGCTGCGGGCCGGGGCCGGTGTGGTGGTGCGGGCCGACAAGGACGGCTGCTGGCTGGCCGCGCCGGACGGGGGTGCTGCGGTGCACGTGCCCGGGTTCCCGGTGGACGCCGTGGACAGCAACGGGGCCGGGGACGCGCACGTAGGCGCGTTCCTGGCACTCCTTGGCCGCGGGGTTCCCGCTGACGAGGCGGCCCGGGGCGCGAACGCGGCGGCCGCTCTCGCGGTCACCCGGCGCGGGCCGGCGACCGGCCCGACAGCGACCGAACTCACGGCGTTCCTCGACGCACGCGGCGTGCGGCTCGACGGGTGACCATGGGGATGTGACCGCACGGTTGTGGCCCCCGACCTCATCCGGGGCCACAGCCGTGCGATCGACTCGGCCCTCCCGTCAACTTGTCGAGCCGCCACGTCTCCTCGCCCACGGAGAAGGTGTCCCCGACACGGAGGGTGTGGGTCCGCCCAGCTCCGGTGGCGACGGCCACGAGCCGGACCCTGACCGAGGCGTCGGACTCCTGGTAGCCCTCAAGTGTGTACTGGTGACCTCGAGCATCCCTGAAGCCGCTCAGCTCTCCAAGGCGATCAGCCCGTCCCCTGACCCGATCACGAGCAGGTCGTCCACGGCCAGCAGCGCGTTGATCGGAGCCCCGACAGGCAGCGCGTGCACCAACTCACCTGTCTCCGGCTCCCACAGACGCAGCACTCCCTCTGTGCCGCCGGTGGCCACCATCCGCCGGCCTGCACGCGTGAGGCATCCCGCGATCGCGTGCGGATGTCTGCCGAAGATCATCGGGCGCTCGGAGCGTCCCATCGCGGGCTCGGAACCCACGGCCAGTGCCGTCCGCACCCGGTCCCGCGGGGCGTCCTCGGAGAACAGATCCACCAGGCGCGTGCTCGACTTGCCGGTCACCGCCAGCAGCGGGTTGGCGTCGGGCCAGGTCACCGGGGTGACAGTGGTGGGGTAGACGAGTTCGCAGGTCCACTCCGCGAGGCGCGCGCCGGTCCTGGGTTCCCAGAGCCTGATGCCGTCCTTCGAGCTCGTGACCAGCACGGTCCGGCCGTCGGGGAGAGTCATCGCCGCGGCATTCAGTGGGTCGAAGCCCATGGGGAAGTGCCGGTTGTTGATGCCCCGCCCCGAGGCCGGGTCCCACAGCGTGACGACCGATCTGTCCCTGACGGCCACCGCTGTGCCTCCGCGGCGCCAGGGCACCGCAGCCACGGCCGTGGCGTAGTCGATCAGATGTATGCGACGGAACGGGTTCAGGCTCGTCATACTGCGTACGACCCGGTGGGCTTCCGGGTCCCACAACCGGATCGGGCCTTTGCCGTCTCCCAGTGCGAGCAGGGTCGGGCCCTTGGGCATCGGTACGGCGACCGGCCGGCCGGGGGCGTCCGGAAGTGGCTGCGCCATGGGCAGTCCGCTAGAGGCCTCCCAGAGTTGGAGGGTGTCGTCGCTGCTCACGGAGGCGAGCAGCGGTCTGCTCTGCAGGATGGCGCCCGGCCGGGCGGGCAGTGAGACAAGGTGGTCGACGGGGCCGGCCAGCGGGTCGTCGATGTGTCCCGCCGATTCGGGGTCCCAGAGCTGTACTGTGCCGTCCTCGCCGCCGCCCGCCACGAAGGACCGGCCGTCGGCGAGGTGCAGGCCGGTGAGTGCGCGTACGCCGCTGTTCTGGGCGGACATCGGCGCGCCGAGGAGCGTGCCGGTCGCGGGGTCCCAGGCCCGCACCGTGCGGTCGCCGCCGACGGTGACCAGCGCGGTGCGCCCGTGCCTCAGGCGCACGGTGGAGGCCCCGACCACGTCGGCACCGTTGCCGTGCAACCACTCCCCTACCTGGATGGGGCCCTCGGGGTCGAAGAGCCGCACCACCCCGCCGCCGCCCGCGGTGGCCAGGGCCTCCCGTCCGTCACGTAGAGACACCGTGGTGAGGGCCGTGAGGGTGCCGCTGTACCCGGTGCGGAGGCGCCACACCAGCTCACCCGTGGCGACGTCCCACGCCCATAGACACCCGAATGCGAAGTCGGTGGAGCCGTCGATCGAGTCCAGGACCCGGGACGTGCCTCCGACGACGAGCAGCACCCGGCCGTCCGGCAGGGTCACCGGCGCCAGGACCCCGTCCAGGCTGTCCGAACCGTCGCTGATCGCCTGCTGCACCGTGAGCGACTCGGGCCCGATGAGTTGCGGGCCGACGCGGTCACCGGTGAACGGGTCCCACAACCGGACGTTGTTGGTGTCGCAGACAGCGATCAGCGGGCGGCCGTCGGGCAGGCTCACCGCCTTCCAGGCGGGCTCACGGAATGCGCGTTTCCCGGAGCCGGCGTCGGTGTCCAGTACGGACGTACCGACCGCCGACCGTGCCACCGGGTCCCACAGGTGGACGGTCCGGCCGACCCCGGAGGCCAGCATGATCGATCCGTCCGGCGTCTCGACGGTCTCGAGGGTGTGGACCGAGCGGTCGTACGACAGTTCCTCGACGGGAGACATGGCGGCGTCAAGGACCGACTCCGAGTCCCACAGCCGCACCCTTCCGTCCTGCGTCCCGACGGCGAGAAGCTGCCGCCCGTCCGGCAGCGTGAACGCGCGCAGCGCCTCCACCGGGCTGGCGCAGTCGGTGACGATCGCCGGGAGGAGATCGCGGCGCAGCCTGGTCCAGCGCACGGACCACGTGGCATCGCCGCGAGGTGCCTCGGCCCCGGCACGAGCCCCGACGAAGCGTGCGCTGGTGAGGGCGCGGACGGTCGCCCGGTCCTCGGGGGCCACCGATGCCAGCAGGTCACGGGCCACGAGCGTGGCGGTGATGGAGTCCGGGAGGCCGCTGCGCCCGTAACCGAGCCGCAGCGCCTCCGCCGCGACGGCCCGGGGCTCGAGGTGGTCGAGCACGTCCGGTGCGTCGGCGAGGTCCTGCCAGGCGCCAGCCTCGGCGACGTGGCCGGCGAGGTGGTGCGTGACGTACGGGTTGGGGGAATCCGCCGAGGCAGCGGCGATGAGGCTCTGGGCGATCCTGCGGTGGCGATCAGCCGACGACCGTGTCATCTCTCCTGCCCTTGCGGCGGATTGAGGAAGTGTTCCTGGAAGGTGCGGTGGGCGAGGCGGTACACGCTCTGCCCGTGTTCGGAGTCGAGCATGACGTACGGGGCTGCCGCCTCAATGAGGTCGTCGATGTCGAGGTCGGTCACCGGACTGCCATCGGACAGTGCCCCGGCCGCGATCGCCCAGATCCGGTCGGCCCGGGGCAGTCCACGGCCGCGGGCCAGAGCAAGCGCCTCAAGCAGCGGCTCCGCAGCCGCGGAGCGCCGGGCGAGACGCTCGACCGCCGCGCCGAACAGGGCACGGTGGTCCCGCCGGAGCAGCTCGATGAGCGCTTCGTTGCCTTCCGGCGTCATCAGATGCGGGTCGGCGACGATCTCGTGTACGGCGAGCCGGGCGTACAGGAAGTGCCGGTCGTACGCTTGGATATGGCGGGCTGCGGCTTCGACGGACACCGGGTCGACGGCGACCAAGGCGTGGTCAAGCCGCAGTCGCACGTACTCCCCGAGTGCCTCCGGGTCGCGCAGCACGGCGACGAGGCGTGCCGCGCCCAACGACTCGATGAGGTCACGATCCTCGGTCTCCGGCTGGTCGGGGCCTTCCTGCGTCGAGGCACGGGTGCCGACCACGACCCGCACGCAGGGCAGCGCGGCCAGTCGGCGAAGCAGCGATCCGGCGATGTCGAGCGGCTCTTGGGCCTCGTCGAGCGCGTCGACGAGCAGCGTGAACGGCTCGGCGCGCCGGCCAAGCCCGTCCACGAGCCACTCGATGTCCTGCGCAGTGGATCCCACCTCGGCCCGCTCCCCAAGGTCGGCGCACTCGGCCACCCGGCCCACAAGTTCACCCAGCGACGCCCCGGTCAGGTGAATGACGGCATCGAAGACCCTGTCCGGCAGCCGCTCTTCGCCTTCGAGTTCACGCAAGTACCCACTTCTGACCAGCAGTTCACGCAGTTCGGGATGGGTGTGCACGAGTACGTTGCCGAGCAGCGCGGACTTGCCGGCCCCGGCCCGGCCCGTGACGACGAGCAGGCCCGACGACTCCGTACGCAGCCAGCGAGCGATGTCGGCACGCTCCCGGTCACGGCCGACGAAGTACCAGGCCAGTTCGCCCTGTTCGGCACCCTGCGCCTTGGGGATGAAATGGCCACGCTCGTCGGGGGGCAACTCGGCCAGGAAGGCCTGGAGTTCGGCGTACACGTCCAGAGGTGCGGTGACACCGGACGACAGCAGGCGCGGGCGCGGCAGCGCGGGCGCCAGGTGGAGGTCGAAGGCGTCGGCATGGATGCTGCCGACCTGCATGCGGTCGTGCAAGCGCAGCATCAGATCGGCGAGCCGGATCGACTCGTCGTTGTCGGTGTATGAGGCGAGCGCCCCGGCGAGCGCGTCGGCGAACTCTCCCAGGTGACCGGCCCCATAGCCACCAACTCCGACGATCGCGAGGCGCCGCGGTTTGTCTCCGCTGAGCAGCCGTACGGCAACCAGGTCGGCGAACCGCTCGGCGCCACACGCCTCGATGACCACGACCGTCCAGGCGTGCGGATCGGCGATGCGGCGCGACCACTCCGCGTCGATGAACGCGGCGAGGGTCTCGGGCAGCAGCCCGCGCGTGCGCATCGAACCGGGTGTCTCGTGGACGGCGAGCCAGGCCCCGTCGGGCGCCGCTTCGCCGTGCCCGGCCCAGTACAGGACCGAACTCCGCGCGGCGGGCGGCCCGGCCCACTGCTCCAGGCGTACCTCTACGGCGGACCTGTTGCGCGCACCGCCCGGCACCGACCAGGGTTCGGCCCGACCACCCAACTCGGCAAACAACTCTGCGACTTTGGCCGCGGCCTCGTCGGCTTCGAGGGGTGCGTGGTGGCGGTAGCGCCCGATCGGCAGGCAGACGACCGGGAAGCGGGCCGACCCTTGGCCGTCGCCGTTCGAGGACGTCGCGTCGTACACCGTCGTACTCTCGGTCATCCCTCTGCCAGGTCCTCCGGTCGGGCGGCCAGGGCGAGTTGGGTGACGGGCGAGAAGCCGCCGGCCTTGGCCTCGACCCGGTACAGCCCCGGGTCGGGCAAGGTCACCTGAGCGGCCAGTGTGCCCTCGCGCGCCATGAGCCGGGGCCGCGCGAGGACGTGATGCGTATGAGCGCTCGTCACCTGCACGGATACGGATACCAGGTCGGTCTGCAGCTCCACGCCAACGTCGAAGGGCCGCCCGGCCGCGACCACGTCGGGCACATCGAGGGCGATGCCGGTGGCGCCGAGAGGTGGGCCGAGTCGACGCTCCGTCAGGATGGCTCGTACGTGGGCGAGCGACTCACTGGTCTGTGACATCGCGCCGTGGGTCTGCGGCAGGTGCACCGGTTCAGCGCCACCGATCCAGGCCGCGTCCCGGTAGACGGTGCCGTCGCCACGCCGGTCGACACGGCGCAGCGCGCCGTCGTCGCCGTCCTCACACACGTAGTCGTGCAGCTCGGCAATGCCATCCTGGAAGGTCAGGGACTGCGCCGTGCGCTGCTCGACGCCAACGAGGGGGCGGGTATGCGGGCCGGACGCCGCGGCTAGGAGACGTTCGCGGACGGCGAGGGCGGATGTGGCGAGGGCGCCATCCGCGCCGATGCCGACGATGTCGCCCGCCACCAGCCGGCGCGCGGACGCACCCTCGTCCACGCAGCGGTAGCTGGGCAGCAGGTCATACAGGCCCGGAAGCGTCGTCGCCAGGTCACGCAGCCTGCGGCGCGGCAATGGCAGCGGCGCCCCACGCCCGGTGCTGAGGATCTGCACCGCCTTCACCGCCCCGTGGTACGGCGTACCGAGCGTGATCACGGTGCGCACCTCCGCTCCCCCGCCGAGGACATGCGTGAAGTACCGCGCGACGATCCCTCCCATGGAGTGTGCGACCAGCACGAGCCGCGCCTGCCGGCTCCCGCTACGATGCGCGCGCCAGGAGTTCAGGTGCTGCTCGGCCGCCAAAGCGAGGCGCTTCGCGTTGAGTTCGATCGGCAGCCGCCAGTCGTAGGGGAACTCCGCCACGGCGTCCGCGTGCGCCGTCACCCGCCGGATCCCGGCGATCAACGCCGTATAGGGCTCAAAGCCACGCAGCACAGGGGCGAAGGCAGGAAACCGCAGCAGCCGTGTCGCCACGATCCGCCCCGTCCGCCCCTGCCGCTCCTCGTCGGTGACACGCAGTCCGGCCAGGGACGCCCCTGTGGTCCACGCGCGTGCGTACCACCGTGCGTCGCCGAGCCCCCACAGCACACGCCCCGACTCGGCCTCCACCAACTCGCTGCCCATGATGCCGGGCAGCACCATGACCGCGTCCCGACTGGCGTCGGACGTGCCGGTCGGTCCCATACGCCCTCCCCGTATTATTGGACAACACACGTTAGCGAAGGTCCAGTTGGAAGGGCATGGGTCCGCGATCGACGCCCGACTCGCGCGCGTACGGCCGGGGAGCCCCTCTCCGACAAGGCGATCGCCGACACCGGCCGGGCCCTCGGCGGACATTCACGTCGACTGCAAGGCCTCAGACACCCTTGCGCTCCGCTCATGGCAGTCCTGGTCCCTTCCCGGCCGTCGAGCGCCCCGGCCGGGGACAGGGCACTGGCCCAAGCATGCAGACGATTCACCGGCGAGCTGATCCGTAGCCGGCGAGCTGATCCGTAGCCGGCGGGCACCAAGTCGGGCCCCTCACGCAGTCGGGGTGCAGGTCCTACTCGACGGGGGTGAGAGCGACGTCGAGGCGTGCGCCAAGTGCTGCGGCGAGGCGTCCGAGAACGGGCAGGGTCGGGGTGACCGTGCCTTGCTCGATCCGTGAGACCTGCGCCTGTGTCGTACCGGCCGCCTCGGCGAGCTGCGCCTGTGTCCAGCCCCGGGCGGCGCGCAGCGCGGCGACCTGTCTGCCGATCACGACTGCGGGTAGCGCTTGAGAACGGACGTGTCGAGCGTGAAATGGTCGCCGAGAGCGACACTCTCACCGAAGGCATGCTCGGTGTGGTTGGCGTACGTGGCGCCATCGCCATGACCCTTGATGTTCCAGTGTTGGTGCACGGTTCCATCGCGGGGATCGACGATCAGGTAGCGGTCGATACCCATGGCGGGGTAGTCGCGGAGCTTGCCGACGTAGTCGTTGTCCGGGTTGGAAGGGGAGACGACCTCAACGGCCAGGAGCGCACCCTGAGGGTCGGGCCGGTCCATGGTCTCGAGAGCGTCCTCGGTGATGACGATGATGTCCGGCGTGCGGCGTACGCCGATGCCGGGGTTCTCGACCTCGATGTCGAGGCCAACGACGTGATCGGGGGCATTCGCGGCGACCTGCGGGTCGAGCTGCTGACGGATCCGAGTCGCGGTCAGGCCGTGCATTCCGGACGGGCTCATCATCATGACCACCTGACCGCGGGAGATCTCGGCCCCCTTGAAGCCCGCCGCGCGGGTGTTGAGGAGGTCGGCATGGTCGCTGAGCTGCTGGAAGATCGTCACCTCGGTCATGTCTTCAATGATATAGGCGCCGTGGCTATCATGTGGATGCCTGCAGGGGTCCATGACCGGGCGCGTGCTGCGATCTGCCCGTTTCACCGACGGAGCCGTCCGGCAAGATCGCGCCTCATGGTGCTGCGACTGCTCTACCCGGTCTTCATCGACGAAGACTCATAGCGACCCGTCTGGCGTTACTCCTTCGGGGACGCCCGCAGAACAGTGCGATTCCGCGGTAGGAGTGCCGATCGAACCGAGCAACGCCCCCACCACTCAGGGAGGACGTGGTCCAGCGCGTTCCTCGTGACAGAAAACGCCGCCCCGAGAGGGCGATGCCCTCCGTGGCATGACTGTCAGTGGCCCCTCGTACCCTTATCGGAGTCACAGGCCAGACGCCGACCGCTGAGAAGGGGGCGATCGCAGTGGAGCAGGTTCTACGGGTACCGGCTGACATGTTCCGGTTCACCACGGGTGAGCGGGCTCCTTTGTACAGCGCAATCCTGCACGCCTTCGGGGAGGCGAACGAGCGACTGGTGACCGCGTTGTCACTGGACGAGGTGCGGGAGCGGCTGCGCGGAGCGGGCTGGTTCGACGCGCTCACCGACGACGATCTGGTGGACGCCCTACGCAAACTGCGTGAGTGGCGGCTGCTCGACGCGGTCCAGAACCATGCGGGCAACTACCGGACGGCGGAGGAGTACGAGCGGCGGAACCTGCAGTACTCGCTGACGCGGCGCGGCGAGGCAGCATTCGCCGGGGTCCAGCACGCCCTGTCGGTGCTGGCCTCGTCTGGCGCGCTGCAGACGGCCGTGCTGGATGCGATCGCGGACCGTCTGACGGCTCTGGCCGCCCTGCTCGGCGACCCGACGTCGCCGAACCGGCGGGTGTTCAGCACACTCCAGGAACTGGAGGGGCACCTTGACGCGCTGCGATCCAACACCAAGCAGTTCAACGGGGAGTTGCAGCGTCTGCTCCAGTCGGAGGGCGCGGACACGGACCTCGCTATCTTCCATGAGGTGAAGGCGGCGACGGTCGCCTACCTCCAAGAGTTCCTCAGCCATCTCGACCAGCGCGCGCACGCGATCGCAGGGGCCGTTGCCCGAGTCGACGAGCTCGGCGTCGAGATGCTGCGGGACCGGGCGCTCGCCGGTGCCGAATTGCCGCCTACGGTCGGCGGGAACCCTGAGGCGGCCTGGCTGGAGGCGCGGCGTGCACGGTGGGACGGTCTTCGTGCCTGGTTCCTGCCATCAGACGGGGCACCGGCACGGGTCGAGCAGTTGCACCATGTGGCTCGGCGGGCGATCGTGACACTGCTCCAAGTCCTTGACCGGATCACCCAGGCGCGGCACCGCTCGTCGAGCGCGGCGGAAGACTTCCGAGAGCTGGCGCGCTGGTTCGCCGTGGCCCCCGCGGAGCAGGACACGCACCGGTTGTGGGCGACCGCGTTCGGCCTTGGCCCTTCCCGGCACGCCCATCTCGTGCACGCCGACCCGGAGACCGTGCCCACGTCGGCGGCCTGGAGTGAGGCGCCGCCCGTCGAAGTGTCGGCGCTGCTGCGCTCCAGCGGGCGCACGGAACGTTTCACGCGGACCGGGCGGGTGCGGGACGTCGCAACCGTGAAGGCGGCACGGGCTGAGCGGGCCCGGGCGGAGCGGGCCGAACTGGAGGCAGCCTGGGAGTTGTTGCACACCTCGGGGCCGGTGCGTCTGTCGCACATCACACAGCTCGATCACGCCGTGTTCGAGCGGTTGCTCGACTTGTTGGGCCGCGCCCTCGCCGTGCGTCCCGACGCGGCGGGTCTGCGGCGCGCCGAGACGGGGGACGGCCGGGTGGAAGTCCTCCTCGGCCCGCCGAGCACACCCGGCGAGGCAGTCCTGCGCACGCCGCGCGGACGTCTGACCGCGCCGGACTACGAGGTGGAGATCCGGCACACCAGCGGGAGCGGCGCCGTCCTGTCCGCTGCCACCCCGGCAGCACGCGTTCCGAACCCCGCGGCCCTTGTCGCGCGACAGCAGGAGCGGGTGGCCGGATGAGTAACCTCGCCAATCAACTCGTCGTCGCCGAACGCGAGGAGGTGTCCCGCGGTATCCGCACGCTCTTGGCACGGCCCCTGCTGACCGAGAAGGACGATCCCGCCGCCTTCGACGTGGTGCGGCGGCGCCGTGAGCCGCTGACCAGCTGGTTCGACTACACACTGGGCTGGGTTCTGTCTGTCGAGGCTCGGCAGGGCTATGCACGGCTCTCAAAGGTGCGGATGTACGGGGCCGAGGCCGACGGAAGCCGGCCCGCACGGCGGCTGCGGGCGGGGCGCACGCCCTTCGACCGGCGGCGCTACGTCCTGTTCTGTGTTGCCTGTGCCGAGCTGCTCTCCGTACCGGTGACGACCGTGGGCCTGCTGGCCGACCGCGTCGCGCAGGCCCTGGCGGCCGACGACGCGCTGCCGGGCTTCGACACGGCGCAGCGCAGCGAGCGCATGGCGTTCGTCGACGTGCTGCGGATACTTGAGTCGTACGGGGCGTTGACGACGCTCGACGGGGCCACCGACTCGTACACGGAGTCGGAGGGCGCGAAGGTCCTGTATCGGGTGCAGCCGGACGTGCTGACACGGCTGCTCGCCGCGCCGGGCAGCCCTTCCCGGATCGCGGCCGACGCGCCGGAAGGGGAGGCGAAGGACCTGCGGTTCGAGGACCTGCTCGGTGAGCTCACGCACGAGCGGCGCTACGGCGCCCGGGACGGTGACGCGTCCGCCGCCCAGCACACCCTGTGGCTGCGCCACGCCGTGCTGCGCCGCCTGTTCGACGACCCGGTGCTGTATCGCGACGAGCTGACGCACGCCCAGCTCGGATACGTCACGTCGCTCACCGGCCGTCAGGTCATGCGGCGCGCGGCCGAACAAGCCGGGTTCGTCCTGGAGGAGCGGGCGGAGGGCTGGCTCCTTGCCGATCCGGAAGCGCTGGCCACGGACGAAAGGTTCCCGGACGACTCCTCGCACGCCAAGATCGCCGCTCTGCTGCTCCTGGACACGCTCTCGGCCGCAGGACCGGGCGGCAGTGCGTTGGGGCACCTCGCGGCCGAGGCGGAAGGTCTGCTGGCCCGCTTCCCGGCCTGGGGCAAGGCGTACCGCTCGCAGGATGGAGCGGCGCGGCTCGTCGAGGACGCGGTGCGGGTCCTGGTGCGGTTCGGTCTGGTCCGCATGACTGGAGACCGCGCCGTCGCACGTCCGCTTGCGGCCCGCTATCGGGTCGTGGGCGTCGACCAGAAGCCCGCACGCACAGCAGCCGTACCCCAGCAGCAGGGCCTACACGCGGACCAGCAACACGACGCACAGCAGGACGAGAGGGACGAGTGGTGAATACAGCGCGGTGGCGGCCGTCGCGCGCGGGTGTGCTCAACATCTGGCGGTACTACGACGAGGTGTTCGCCTTCCACCACGGGCGGCTGCTGCTGCGCGGGCCGAACGGCACAGGCAAGTCGAAGGCCCTGGAGGTACTGCTGCCGTTCCTGTTCGACGCAAGCCTGAAGCCCAACCGCCTGTCCACATTCGGCGGCAGCGAGCGCACCATGCACTGGAACCTGATGGGTGAGGGTGCGAGCGGGGTCACCCGGGTCGGCTATGTGTGGCTGGAGTTCCGGTCGGGCGACGACGAGTGGTTCACGATCGGGGCGCGGCTGCAGGCGACGGCGCGTACAACGTCGGTAGGTGCCGACTTCTTCACCGTGCGAGGGCGTGTGGGGCACGATCTCTCCTTGGTGGGAGAGGCGGCGCAGCCCCTGGGTGTGGCGGCTCTGAGAGAGGTGCTCGCCGGCCGGGGCGAGGTGCACGACACGGCCTCCGACTACCGCGCGGCCGTCCGCCAGACGCTCTTTCCCGGCCTGTCCGCGCAGCGTTACGACGCGCTCATCACAGCGCTGCTGCAGCTGCGCACGCCGAAACTTTCGGAGCGGCTCGACCCGTCGCTGCTGTCCACGCTGCTCTCGCGCGCGCTGCCGCCACTCGACCGTGACGAGATCGCGGAACTGGCAGAGGGGTTCGAGCGGTTGGACCGTCGCCGTGAAGAACTGGCCCGGATGGACGATCGGGTGGAGGCCGCGCAGAAGCTCGCGTTGCGGCAGAAGGCGTACGCGCAGCGCGTGCTGCGGGCCCGAGCGGGCGAGCTGATTTCCGCTACGACGGAGATGGACAACCGGCAGCGCGCGGCTCGCGAGCTCGACGAGGCGTACGAGGCCGCGGTCGCCGAGCGTGCGACGGCCGAGCAGCAATCGGCCCAGCAGCAGGCACTCGGGCGGGAGCTGCGGGCGCGCGTCGATGTGCTGACGGATTCGCAGGAGTACCGCCAGGGCCGTGAACTGAGCCGGATGCGGAGCGGGTTCTTGCGTGCACGGGGGGATGCGGACCGGCAGCGCGGGGAGGCGGAGCATGCACGCGGCGAGGCCGAGGAGGACAGCGAACGCGCCGCGCGTGCATCGGCGCAGCATGCCGCGCAGCAGGCGCTGATCCTGACCGCCGAGGAGAATGCCCGCGCCACAGCCCGGGCCGCCCATCTGTCCTCGGTCCACGCCGAGTTGGCTGCTTCTCTGGCGGCCGGAGAGGCGGACCGGGCGCGGCAGCTGCTGGCGGGGGCCGTGCGAGGACGGCTCGGGCAGATCGCCGATGTGCGTGCCGCCGCCGTCGCTCACGGGGGCGCCGTCCGTGTTCGCGATGTCGCCGGCGAAGCGCTGGAGGAGGCGCGCAACGCGCTGGCAGAGGCAGGGAACCGCCGCGAGGAGCAGGCGCTGCGGTTCGCGGAGGCGGTGCGGAACCAGGTCGTGCACCTGGAGGAATGGGCACGCAGGTGCACGGAGTTGCACTTCGGCACCGACGCGGTCCGTGAACTCGCGGACCAGGCAGCCGACGAGACAGAGGTCCTGACGCTCGTCGACACGGCGGCGCGTGCTGTGGAACGGGAGCTGACCGTCTCGCGCACCGCGTCCGGGCAGCGCCACAGCGCGCTCGAAGCAGACCGGGCCGAGGCCGTCCGGGAGGCCGAGCGGCTCAAGGCGGTGACGGACATTCCGCCCGATCCTCCGCGCACCCGTACGGGAGACCGCTCCGCTCTGCCCGGCGCTCCGCTGTGGAAGCTCGTCGCCTTCCGTGACGGCGTGCCGGGCGACGAACAGGCCGCGGTGGAAGCGGCGTTGGAGGCCTCGGGCCTACTTGACGCCTGGGTGGGACCGCATGGCGGGCTACTGGCGGCCGGTCACGACACGTTCGCGGAGCCGGACTGGGCAGCGGACCCATCACTTTCGGGGCCCAGCCTGGCGAACATCTTGCGGCCGGAACCCGATGGGCCCGTGGCCGCCGAGCGGATCGAGCAGCTGCTGGCCTCGGTCGCGTATGGGAAGACGCTTCCCGGGCGTGCTGCAGCGGCGATCGGCGGAGACGGCACCTGGCGGCTCGCCGCCACCTCGGGCAGCTGGGCCAAGGCCGAGCCCGCACACATCGGCGCATCGGCCCGGCAGCAGGCACGACGGCGCAGGATCGACGAACTCGTCCAGCACATATCTGTGTTGGACACCGCGATCCAGGAGTGCGAGGCGGGCCTTGCCCACCTCGACGACCGGCAGCGCACCCTCGAACTCGAGCGGCACAGCAGGCCCGACCACTTCCCCGTCACTGTGGCCCGGCGCGCCCTGGAACGAGCCGAGGCCGACGCGGCGGCCCGCGACGACGCGGTACGTGCTGCCGTGGGGAAGCTCTCCGTGCGGGAGCGCGAGGCGAGCACGGCGCTCCGGGCCCTGGGCGCGCTCGCCGCCGAGCATCGCCTGCCGTCCGAGGAGCCCGCCCTTGACCACCTCACCGAACTGACCGAGGGGCTGCGGGAACGCGGTGGCGACTGGGTGCTCGCGGCCGTCCGGCACACCGCGGCGGCACGCGAGGCTCGGGAGGCCGAAGACCGCGCGCAGCGGACGCTGCGCACCGCCCAGGAACGGGCTGAACAGGCGCAGGCCGCCGAGGACGAGGCTCGCTCTCTGGGCGCCGCCCTGGAGGAGGCCGAGCGCACCGCGGAGGCCCCCTACCAGGACGTACTGCGCCGGATCGAGGAGCTTCGCGCCGCAACCGAGACCGCCGACCGCACCGTGCGCGAAGTCCACGGGACGCTGCGGCAACTGGACGGCCGGATCGGCGCATTGGGCAGCGACCGTACCACCGCGGCGGAGCGGCGTGACGCCGCCACCGGAGGACGGGACACGGCCGCACAGCGCCTGCGCCACTGCGTATCCCTGGGCCTCGCCGTGGACGCCGGCGCGGCAGACATCCGCCTCGGCGCGGACTCGAAGGTGACGGCCGCGCTGGAGGCTGCACGCGGTATCACGGCTCGCTGGTCGTCCGTGGCGCACTCGGCGAAGAACATCGCGGACGCCCTGGAGCGCCTGGCCGAGACCCGCTACGAGACCGCCCGCATCCTGGGCGAGCGTGCCGACGTCCACCTGGAGGCCGAGGACGACGTGCACATGCTGACCGCGTCCGTCGACGGGGCCGTGGTCGGCGCGGCCGGGCTGCTCGCCACCGTCACCGAGGAGCGCGACCGTGGGCAGGACGACATCACGGCCGGAGAGCGCGGCCTGTTCGACCGGATTCTGACCGGCGACACTCGTCGGCATCTGGCCTCCCGAATCCGGCAGGCGACCGAGCTCGTCGAGGAGATGAACGCGCGCCTGGAACGGGTGCGCACCGCTTCCAGGGTCGCGGTGCAGCTGCTGTGGCAGGTCGACCCGACCCTGCCGCCGGGCACCCGGGCCGCCCGCGACCTGCTCCTCAAGGACCCCGTGCGACTGACCGACTCCGACCACGAAGCGCTGCACCAGTTCTTTCGCGAGCGCATCGAGGAGGCCAGAACCAGTCAGCACGCGGGCAGTTGGGAGGAACAACTGGCGCAGGTACTGGATTACACGGCCTGGCACCAGTTCGTCGTACGCCTGGACCGGACAGGCGGCGAGGGGTGGCAGCTGCTCACGAAGAAGCTGCACGGCGCGCTCTCGGGCGGCGAGAAGGCCATCGCACTGCACCTGCCCCTGTTCGCGGCGGTCGCGGCCCACTACCACTCGGTCCCGGAGGCACCCCGCCTCATCCTGCTCGACGAGGTGTTCGTCGGCGTCGACACAGCCAACCGCGGCCAGGTCTTCGCCCTCCTGTCCTCCCTCGACCTGGATCTGCTACTCACTTCGGACCACGAGTGGTGTACCTATCGGGAACTGGACGGCATCGCCGTGCATCAGCTCATCACGGACACGAACGACGACGCCGTGACTACGGCCCGGTTCGTGTGGGACGGGGCCGGGCTCACGGCGCAGGAAGCGAGCCCGGTATGACGCAAGGCTCCCGCCACGCCTTCGACCGCCTCGAACTCGCCCCGCTCTGGCAGGAATTGCACGCCCGCCTCTCCTCCGGCCGTACGGTCGCCCGGATCACCGTCGGGCCCCTCAGCCCGGCGTCCCGCGAGGCGCTCGCCGACCTCCTTGGCCTCGACCGGCTGCCTGGAACGCATGCGACAGTCTCCCTCACCCGCCTCGACGAGGCCGTCCGCGAAGCGGTCGGCGGCAACGCGCGGGCCGTGGCCGAGGCGATCGTCGGGCCGCTCGGAAACCGCGTCGCGGAGCGCGACAGCGACCGGGCCGCACGGGAGTCGCTGTGGGACTGGCTCGAGGGGCATCCTGTGGTCACCACCCAGCCCGCGCTCCTGCCGTGGGCGCGGTCGATGCGCCGCGCGGGCCTGATTCGCGGATCGGTCCAAGGCACCCGCCGCCACCTGTCACACGCGCTCACCGTCCTCGCCGCGCTCCCCGCACAGGGTGACCCGCTGCCGGTGTTCGCGGCGGAGCACCTCGGGGACGCCCACGCGCTCGACGACGGAACACGGCTGTCGGGTGCGGTGCTCCGGGCCGTCGCGGCACTGCACGACACCGAGGCGCCCACCACCGCCGCGCGCCGGCGGGCGGCATGGGGCCTGGTGGGCATCGCCGACGACGCCCTGTCGACGACCGCCCTCACCGCCGGGCTACGCCCCGCCGGCACCGGCGCCGTGGCCCGGTCCCTGACCGCGTACGCCGTCGCCGGCCACGCAGCCCACCTCACGCTCGCCCAGCTGCGCGACCCCGGCGAGCTATACCTGCCGTCCGGCGACGTCCACGTGACGGAGAACCCGAGCGTGCTCGCTCTGGCCCTGCGGGAATTCGGCGCCGCCTGCCCAGCCCTGGTGTGCACTTCGGGCTGGCCCGGCGGCGCGGTCGTGCTACTGCTGCGCCAACTCGCCGCGACAGGTGCCTCGTTGCACTACCACGGCGATTTCGACGGAGAGGGCCTTCGGATCGCCGCCCACGTCATGGCCGCCACGGGGGCACGCCCGTGGCGCATGTCCGCGCGGGACTACGAGTCGGCCCACGCCCGTACGCCGACCGGCCCGCCACCGGGGCGGGTCACCGATGCACCCTGGGATCCCCGGCTCGCAGCTGCACTCGTCGAACAGGGGGCAGCGGTACTCGAGGAACACGTGGCCGATGCACTGATGGGCGATCTGGCACGCCACCGTTGTATGCAGCCATGATCAGGAACTCCTCGCGAGAGAACGTCTCCTGGCAGTACATCGCGTAGTCGACGCTCTTCTTTGCTCCTGCCCCGCAAACCCGCTGGCTGGGCGTTGAACTCCGCCGGGTGGCCGCCGCTGGTGAGGAAACGTGCGGAGAGGCCCATCAACTCTGCGCCCGCCGAGAATGCAAGTGGGATACCAGAAGACTTGCACCGTCGTTGACCTGGTACTTCGTCAGCTAGCTTGCAGATCTTAGTTAGGCGGTCGCGGCGTACTCGTGGGTGAGTCCGGCAAGGACGTCGCGGCGGTGGATGCTGTGCCGTTCGGAAACTCATCGCTGCTGCTCGGAGTGGGCCTGGCGCGCCACTGTCAGCTCCTGGAACCCTGTCCGGATGCTCGGCTCACTGGTGTATCACGTGGCGCGGAAGCTGCTGTCGGTCCCGGCGGTGCTGCTACGCCGACGCGCGGCAAAGGATGCCGAGTTGCTGGTGCTGCGGCATGAGAACGTGGTGCTGCGCAGGCAGCTCAAGGGACCGGTGCCGTATGCGCCGGCGGACCAGCTGTGGATCGCGGCGTTGTCTGCGCGGATCCCGCGGCGTCGGTGGGCGCGCGTTTCCCCGGTGACTCCTGCAACCGTGCTGGCGTGGCACCGCAGACTTATCACGCGCAAGTGGGACTACAGCAAGCGCCGGAGCAGGCCGCCGACCGCGAGCGCAGTGAAGGCGTTGGTGCTGCGGCTGACCCGGGAGAATCCACGGTGGGGCTGCCGTCGGATCGAAGGTGAACTCGTTCGTCTGGGACATTCGATCGGCGCCACCACGGTCTGGGAGTTCCTGACGGCGGCCGGAATCGATCCCGCCCCGCGCCGCGGCGAGCCGACTGCCATGAGTTCCTGACCGCGCAGGCCGAGGGCATCATCGCCTGCGACTTCGTGCACATCGATCTCGTCGATCTGCGCCGGGTGTACGCGTTGGTCTTCCTCTAGCACGGCACGCGCCGCCTGCACATCGCCGGCGTGACCGTCCATCCCACCGGGCCCTGGACGGTGCAACAGGCAAGAAACCTGGCCATCGATTCGGGTGTGCGGGCCGACTCGCTGCGTTTCCTGCTCCGCGACCGGGACGCGAAGTACACGGAGCCTTCGATGCAGTCTTCGCGGCCGACGACATTGAGGTCCTGAGGACCGCGCCGCGAGCTTCTCGGATGAACGCGCACTGCGAACGGGTCATCGGCACCCTGCGGCGCGAGGTCCTCGACCACCTGCTGATACGGAGCGAGGCCCACGCCCGACAGGCTCTGGACACCTACGCCCGGCACTACAACCGTCATCGCCCGCACCAGGCCCGGGGACAGCTTCCACCCCTCGCCCACAAGCACCCAGCGCCCCCGACCGGCCTCGGCGCGCGTCGGCTCCTCCGCACCCGATTACTCGGCGGCGTCATCAACGAGTACGGATAAGCGGCCTGACCAGCAGCGACGAGATTCCGAACGGCACACGGTTCTACAGAAGGCGAGAAGCGGACGCAAGACGTCTCGGCTTCGTTGCGAGCTCTCCACCTCTACCGGACATCTGCGAGACGGGCTGGCAGGAATCTTGGCGTTACGGCACGAGAGCGCGGTCCTGCGCCGTCAGATCGCCCGGGTCCGCTACGAGCCCGCAGACCGGATCTGACTCGCTACGCTCTCGCGGTTCGTCCCGCGCGAGCGCCGGCGCCAGACCTTCACGGTCAACCCCACCACACTCCTGGCCTGGCACCGCCAACTCCATGCCAAGAAACGGACGTTCAGCCGGCACCGCCGCCCTGGCAGGCCCTGCAGCGCGCCCGCCGACAAGCAGCTCATCCTGCGCCTTGCCCGGGAGAACAGCAGCTGGGGCGCCACCGCCAGATACAGGGCGAACTCGCCCGCCTCGACTACCCGATCGCCCCGTCCACAGTTCGCGAGATCCTCCACGCAGCCGGCATCGGCCGCGCCCCGCAGCGCTCCGGCCCGACCCGGCGGCAGTTCCTGACCGCCCGGGCTCACGGCATCATCGCCGCGCAGGCCGCCAGGCCGAGCAGCCTGTCCGCGGACGCGAGACCGGAGTCGGCACTCACGGTCTTGGTCGCGGTGTCGGCGAGCTCGTACGTCCTGGCGGGGTTGCTCACCACGCCGATCGACTCGGCGCGGTGGATCAGTGCCTTGATGAAAGTCTGCTGGAGCTGGATCCGGCCCGGTCGCTGCCGTCGCCGACGGCGTGCCTGGTCCGCACGAGCGCCAGAGCCTGTTCACCCTTGAGGGTGTGCTTGCCGGCACTCAGCGACAGATGGCTGCCGGCGTCCTTGATGGCCCGGTGGGTGGTGATGTCGACACCGCCGAACTCCTCGACGAACTCCTGGAAGCCGTTGAAGTCGACTTCGGGTTACCTTCGAGGGTTGAGATGTGCCGTGGTCAAAGACGGCGCGGTGACGGCGTCTCAGTACGCGGAGTTGACGTTGTCGATCGAGCCGTAGCGGTCGGCGGCGTAGTTGGCGGCCGCGGTGATGTTGGCGACCGGGT
>NZ_JBVJPM010000045.1:0-33119 GCF_055582645.1 Streptomyces sp. NPDC107517
ACCGGCACCTGCACCACCTGCCACCGCCCCCTACCCAGAACACCCACCACCAGCCAGAACCCAAGAACCAGAGCAACCTAACGGAGTCCTACTAGCGGATGTCCGGGATGGGGTCAGTCGCAACCTGCCGAGTGGGACTACCACTCGTTCGGGGGCTTCGTAGGAATCGTGGATGCCCTGCATGGCGGCTTTGTCGTTCTCGGGCGCGGTGAAGCCGTACGCGACGTTGACGCCGGTGCCCGCCTGACGAGCTCGTGCATGCTTAGCGGTGGCCGTGGACCCTGACTGTCAACGAAGCCCGCGGACTGCAGGGGTTCACCTTCGACGGCTCGCTCACGGCCTTCCTCGTCGCCGTGCTCAGCGGCCGGCTGCACGTCCCGCTCTTCCCGGACAGCCCGCTCTCGCGAGGAGCTACGTTCACCCCCTCGCTGCCCGTCGGACCGAGCCAGAGCCCCGCCCGTGTCACCGCATGTGCCAGCAGTGGGATGGACTCCAACGCCATCCGTGCCTGGGCCCGTGATCACGGCTACGACGTGCATGAACGCGGGCGCATCCCAGCCGCGATCATCACAGCATGGCGGGAAGTCAACGGAGCCTGACCGAAGGCGCGCCGCTGAACCTGCCAGGACTGCACGTGCTTGCGGTCCAGACCCGCAGTGCTGGGTTAGGCGCGGCAGATTGGGGGGCCAGCAGTGCAGGTCAGGCGTTTGCCCCTACGGTGCGACGGTGTGGGGGCTGCCGGTTAGGCACGGCACCGAGCAAGCCGGTGGTTGAGGCATCGCCCCGAAGGGATCAGTAGCGTCGTCGGTGTACACGATGTGCGGGTGGTATTGATCGGCGGAACGTCGGACATCGGGCGTCGACCGTTGCCCATGCGGTGGCGGAGAAGCTCGAATTCGAGTGCCTGACCACTGATGGGCTGGCGCGGCACCCCGGGTGAAGGAACACGCTGCTACGAGTGCTGCGAGTTGCCGTCTCCCTCATGCGGGGCGGGGATAATCGGTTGTTCAGGCCGGGTAGGGGTCGTAGCAGTCCAGGGCCGGGTGGTAGAGCACTTGCCAGGTGCGGTCCTCGATGAAGCCGCTCGCCGGGAGACCGTGGCAGCGCTGAATCCACTCGATCTTCTTCTGCATGACCGAGTCAAAGACCCCGTCGAGGGCGAGCTTGGGCGGCTCGCCTCCCCACGTGTTGCTCAAGCACTGCGCCTGCTTTACCCCCACACCGGTGTCCCCGAACATAATCGTGGGCCGAGACGCCGACGAGAGGTAGGAGCACTGATGGGGGACGGCTGCGGCGACAGGTGGCACTGCCAGGCCTAGTGCTGCGGTTGTACACAGCGCCGCACCCAAAGTGGCCAGTCTGTGCTGTCTCATGCCGCTCCTTCCGGTCCGGCCGCTTGCTGGAGCAGCTCGGCGCCTGGGGGCAATGGATGGGCCCCATTATCCCCACAGTCAGCAACGCCTGCGAGTTGCGTCCGTTACGGCCGTGGCACCGGCGTCATGAGGCGGCCAGAGCGTCCGCTAGCTCGCGTACGCGGTGCGCCGGCTGTGGTGTTCGACGAGCGTGGCCGTCAGGGGTGGACCACCGGCATGGCCGCCGAGGGCTACGTGCAAGATCCTCCGTGGCTGCCGCCTCGGCCACCGCGAGCATCGTGGAACTCGCCGGAACCATCGGCGTCACCGTCTCCATCGAGATCGCCACCATCGCTGGGACCACCCTGGCCACTGCCGCGCTCGGCGGCATCGAGTCCGTCACCGTGGACCTCGCCGTCACCCAGCCCATCGCGATCGCAACCTGCGAGAGCAAGGGCCTCAGCCGGCGGACAGCGCTGCACGGGTCACCGCCTGGGCCGGCGGATTCCGCGAGGTCTTCGACGGTTCACTGCGCTTGAACGGTGCAGCCCTCGACCAGATGGGCAAGAGCCGCACCTGGAACCTGCCACGGAGCGAGGGTTCGAAGACTCCTGCACCTCCGGCCAAACCTGACGACTTCGAACTCGCTTCAGGCGACCCCGTTTACTCCAGCAAGAACACCACGATGGTCGGGTATGACACGTCCACCCTGAACAACCTCCAGCGCGTCCGCCGGCTCCCTGGAGTACACGACGTGGTAGTCCGGCGCCGACGCCGTACCCCCGGAAATCCCCCTCGGCCAGACAGTGGCAAATGAACTCGGCGTACCGGTTTGCGCGCCCACGGACAGGGCGGGTACCGGATCCACGCTTGGCCTCAACCAGACTCCTACGATCGACAGGAACGGCTACTGACGTGTCTTCCTGGCTGTGGTCGACTAGGCGCGGGTTCAACTGGAGTGATGATGATCAAGCAAGCCGGCTTCTACCGGGAACTCGACGGCCACGGCGAGGGAACGCACCCCGCCCCCTCCCTGCGCGACGCGGCCCGCAGCACGGGCGAGTGGGACGCGGACCGCATCCTCGGCTACATGGAGTCGAGTACCGAGATCTTCTCGGCCATGGGCGCGGAGCGCGACGTCATCGCGGACGACGTGTGGATCACCGGCGCCGGCTCCCTGATCACGGACGGCACCTGGATGTGGCCCGCCGAACTCGTCCACTACGTACGCCGACACCATGTCGCGCTGCCTGACGAGTTCGTGGCCCACATCCGGAACCAGAACTACATCAGCCCCGGCGTCGCCCACGAGCGGTCACGGGCGATTTTCGATGAGCGCTTCGGCAAGAACGCCTCCGCGGCAGCCACCGCACAAGGCAACTCCACGACCGATGGCTTCTTCACCTGGTACCAGCCATCGCTGACCACTGCCACCAGCCAGGTACTGCTCAACAGCCTGGAGATCAGCGGACTCTCAGCCGTCCATCCGCTCTCGGACGCCCTCTTCGGCTTTGGTGAGACACGCGAAGGGAAACGGGAACCACTTGTCGGTGGAACCGACATCTTGCTCGCTGCCTTGACCGACGAGCGGTATCGAGTCGTCGAGTTCGCATGCTGGATGGGCTACGACCAACACCTCGCCACAACAGTGGAACGCCTCGACGACGCCACCCAGAAGCTCACCTTCCAGCTCACGGAAATTCCCGAACCCGACCGAGAGGAAGCCGTCGCAGCCCTGGTCCGCACCCTCGACCAGGACCCGGAGAACTGCCTTGGATTCGTCATCGACCGCACCGGCACCACCAGCGAGCACGACTGGGACCGCGTATTGCTGGGCCCCGCAGACCCCGTGACAACCTGGCCCGACACTCTGGCAATCCTGTGCACACGCTTGCCCGCACACGCCGAACTTGCCGATACCGCCTCCACTGAATACGGCCCACTCGCCGTCTTTCACCACCCCTAATCCCTGGCCCCGCCCTTGCCCGCCATCAAGGGCAGGCGATCGGCCACAGCCCTCGCGTCCCCCGCTGCGCTGGGTTCTGCTGGCTTCCCAGGGACAGGTCCGCGAACCTCGCCCGACGGCATTGCTTTCCTTGCATGTGTCGGTGTCGGTGTCGAAGCCGGGCGGGCGGCCTCGGGCGCTGCGCCGCTGCAGACGCTGGTCGAGCTGTCCGGCGGGTTGCGGGATGACGGCACGGATGCTGCGTCGACGGAGGCGCCCGCGGCTAAAGCAGGAAGAGTGGATGCGATCCGCAAGGACAACCGCAGGGCAGGTACTTGGCCTCCCGAGCCCGCTTCGAGGGATTGATCGTGGGGCCTGTGGCTGGTCGAGGCAGGTAAGTGAGACTGCACGGAGCCGAGCTGAGCTATGGCTCTCAGCGTTCGAGCGACACACCGAGGTCGTGACGCATAGCGGTTCTCATGGTTCGAAGCAGGTTCCAGACCTCGTACTGGGCCTGGGCTACAGCCTCAATCGTTTCGCCTGGTTCGGGGGCACCGCGTTCGAGGCGCTTGACCTGGCCGTAGACCTTGTTCAGGGCTTGGTTGACGACGCTCGCTCGCATGAGTACTTCTTCGGGGGCGATCATCTGTGCTTCGGAGTATCGATCCCGGTGCGCGTTCTTCGCTTCGTCGAGTGCTTCGCTGTCGGCGTCCTCCACGCCGCGTTCCCGCATGACGTGCAGGTGGCGGCTGAGTGCGGTGGTGAACTGCCTGGCGTCTCGGTTGAGTTCCGCATAGCAGGTGCGTCGGAGTGAACGGTTCTCGCGGATCTCTTCATGGTCACGAATGAGCTCTATTTCCCGGCGCTTCGCTCGTTCGGAGCCGCGTTGGGTGAGTAGCGATCCTCCCAGGGTTCCTGCGACGCCGGCCACCGCGATGATCACTGAGCTGAGATCCACCGATGCACTCCGTGAATTTCTTCGGCCTCGTGCCCGCTGCACACGGCCCAGGCCGTCAAGTTTGCCGCCCCTCGGTGTACAAGGGCTTGGTGCCCTTCGTGTGGTGGCGGGGCACCCGCGGCGGTGGAGAGTGCCGGATCACGGCCTTGGACCGTTCTGCCGACGCCGGGGTCCCGCGGAGACGCCGGCGTCAGAGGCTGCCGGTGGACAGGCCCTCAATGAAGCTGACCCAGGCGCGGTTGGTGGTCATCGTCAGACCTATTTCGAGGTCCTTGGAGTCCCGCACGGCTACCCAGCCCTCGGGAGTACGCGCGATTTCCACGCGGGCGCCGTTTTCGCTGCTGGCGAAGGAAGGCGTTCCCGCTGGGGCTGTCTACGTAGCCGATGCGGGGGTCGGCTTGGCCGAACTCCATCAGGGAGAACGAGCGCCCCGGAGTCCCGGGTGTACGTCCTTGCCCGCCGGATACACCTGCACTGTGATGTTCGGCTGCGCTGATGGCTGCGCGAGTGCCGACCGCACCGCCCTGATCCGCCTGGTCGGCGCGGCCCTGGCCGAACAGAACGACGAATGGACCGAAGCCCGCCGCTACATGGGACTCGACCTGCTGGCCAAGGCCCGCCTCCACCCGATCGAGTCAGAAAACGACGAGACCGACCTGCCCACCGAACTCACCGCATAGCCTCAAAACGAGATCACCGAGTGGCCGTCGATACACCACTCCAGCGGACGTGACCCTATCGGGACATCTCGGTTTCGACGGCGTAGCGGCGTAGCGGCGTAGCGGCGTGCACGGCCAGCCATGACACCTCGGCAGCCCTGCGCCTTCGCCGCGGCGACCAGGGAGCCTGGGCGACACGGTAGTGGTAGTACGGGGTGCTGGAGAGCTGGGCGGGGATGGTGCGGCGGGCTGCGTGCTGGTCGGCTCCCACAGCGGCGCAGGACCACGCCGGCACCGTTATGACGCTTCTCGCCCGGGGCACCCTGGCAGGTGGGGCACTCGTGGTGGACAGACATCACGCCAGGGTCGCCACCATCAACTCCCGCATGGTCAGCCGCGTAATCGCACGCGATAAACCCGGCGACGTCGGCGATCATCCCCGGGATACTGGTCGCCCATGGATGAGGTCAAAGTCGTCGTTGCCCATTCCGAGCGCGCGACTCTGCGCGTCGGTGACGTGTTCTTGAAGGTGGACGCCGATCAGGCGCGCATCGACGTCGAGGTCGAGGCGATGTCATTGGCGCCGGTCCCGACCCCGGAAGTCCTGTGGCGTAAGCCGCCCGTGCTTGCGATCGCCGCACTTCCGGGTAGGACGCTTGGGCGCCTCGGCGGGCCGTCGACCGGGTCGCCGGCGGCGTGGGCCGCGGCGGGCGCCGCCATCCGGAAGCTGCACGAAGCGCCCCTGCCGCCCCTGCAAGGCCGGGCCGGCCGGAGCATCGTCGCGCTGGCGGCGGAACTCGAAGACGAGTGCGAGTTGCTCGTGACGAATGGTGTCCTGCCCGCTGACCTGGTCACCCGCAACCGCCAGGTCGCCGAGGCCGCGCTCCGGCCGTGGACTGCGGCGTTCACGCACGGCGACCTGCAGATCGCGCACGTCTTCGTCGACGGCGACGAGGTCACCGGCATCATCGACTGGTCCGAGGCGGGCCAAGGTGACGCCCTTTACGACCTCGCCACCTTCACCCTGGGACACGAGGAGCACCTCGACGACGTCATCGCCGGCTATGGCACCGACATCGACCTCGACGTGATCCACGCCTGGTGGTCGTTGCGAAGCCTGCTGGCAGTTCGCTGGCTGATCGAGCACGGCTTCGACCCCTTCGCGCCGGGCTGTGAGGTCGACGTGCTGAGATCCCGGATGTGAGGCTGCGCGGGCCTGATTGCTACGCATGGCGCTCTGACGCATGGAGCGGGCCATCGCCTGAGGCGATCGCCCGCCCTTACGCTCAACAAAGTGCGGTGCGCGGTCGTCGCCTGCAGATGTCGGTCCAGTCGAGGGTGACGTACGCGTGGTGGATGTCGTCGCGGATCTACCAAGTGTGATCGCCGGGGCCCCAAGGGACTTGGCGCGGATACGCGGAGCGTGCCCAGTCATTTTGGCCACTTCTGGCAGGCCCAGCGAACTCTCGGCGTGCTCGATGAGCTGCCGGTAGACGCGGCCAGCGCGGTGGCTGAGCCCTTGGGGTAGGTGTGGTGGCCCCGGTCGTAGGCCACCCCGCTGATCAGGGGCCGTCTCTCGCAGTGGACGGGGGCTCGTACGAACGCGTTCGCTGATCTACTCTGGCGGCGCCTCCGGCAGGGCACACCGACACGCGCACCGGTCCGAGAAGAGAAGACTTTGTCCAGGGCTGTCCCGCACGATTCCCACGAGACGCCGCCGGCCGCGCGCCCCGCGGCGTCCGGCGCGGGTGTGTCCTTCCAGCGTGGGCTGAGCGTACTCATCAGCGTCGCTGAGTCCGGGGAGACGCGCGTCGAACAGATCGCGGCCGACGCGGGGATTCCGGTGAGCACGGTGTACCGGTACCTGCGCACCCTGCGTGAGTTGGACCTGGTGGAGGAGCGTTCGGGCACCTATGCACCCGGCTGGCGGCTGCTGGAGCTGTCGGGCCAGCATCTGACGCACACCCGCCTCGTGGAGCTCGGGCATCCGTTGCTGCAGGAGCTGACGGACGCGACCGGTGAGACAGCGGTGTTGACCGTGCGGGTCGGATCGCAGGCGATGTGTCTGCGCCAGACCCAGTCACCGCACGAGATGCGCATGGCGTTCCGGATCAACCAGTTGCTGCCGCTGTACGCGGGTGCCGGTCAGCGCATCCTGCTGGCCCACGCGCCGCCCGCGGTGATCGATCGTGTGCTGGGCCGGCCGATGCGCGCCATCACGGACCGGACCCCCGACCGGGCTTGCCTGGCACGGGAGATGGAACACATCCGTAGCAGCGGCTTCCTGATCTCGCAGGGCGAGCTGAACGAGGGAGCGGTCGCCGTCGCGGTGCCGGTGACGGCGATGGGTGAGGTGGTGTGCGCGCTGACTGTGGCTGGTCCTGAACCGCGGTGCGGACAGGCCTGGCGGCGTCAGGCCCGCGCCCGGCTGAGGGCGGCGAGCGCTCGGCTGGCGGAGATCCTGGAGGGCGGGGCCACGCCTCAGACCGGCTGACCGGCATGGTCCTGTGCCGGTCAGCCGGTCTGCCGCTCAGCCGTCACATCGGGCGGGAGCGAGCCGGTCGCGTCACGCGGGAGTGATCCGCACCGGCAGGTGCTTCCAGCCGCGCAGCGTGTTGTGCAGGAACGGCACCGGTTCACCGGCCGGTTCCACCGTTTTGACCCGGCGGGCCAGTTCACTGATCAGGACGTCCAGCTCCAGACGCGAGATGGGCTGGCCCACGCACTGGTGGATGCCGAAGCCGAACGCCAGGTGCCCGGAGGCGTCCCGGTCGATGCGGTAGGTGTCGGCGTCGTCGCCGAAGCGACGCGGGTCTCGGTTGGCGGCCCCGGTGAACAGGGCGATCTTGGTGTCCTCGGGGAGATGGACGCCGTGGAAGTCGACCTCGCGCGCGGTGGTACGGAAGAAGGACTGGAACGGGGACTCGTGGCGCAGCGCCTCGTCCACGGCGAACCGGGTCAGCTTCGGGTCCGAGTGCAGCAGCGCCCACTGTGCCGGGTTGGCGGACAGGCACTTCATGGTGTTGCCGAGGGCAAGGACCGTGGTGTCGAGTCCCGCCGACAGCAGGGCGCGCACCAGGCGGGTCGCCTCGTCGCCGGTGATCACACCTTGGTCGGCGTACTCCCAGATCTTCGCGCCGAGCCCGTCGGGCGTCAGGTTCTTTCGGGCGCAGTTGTCCATGACCCACTCGGTGGTGTGCTCGCCCGCTGCGAAGTACGCGGCGTAGCGGGCGTCCTCGGGTCCGAAGGCGGAGAAGTTCATGGCTCCGTGCGGGAGCAGGTTCTCCGCGCGCCCCTCGCGGGGGATGCCGACGGCGTTGCCGAAGACCTCGATGGGGAACAGCTCCGCCATCTCGGTCACCGCGTCGAACTCGCGCTTGTCGAGGAGTTCGTCGACGAGTTGTTCGGCGTACGCATGGAACGCGGCGCGCAGCGTGCGGACGGTGCGCGGGGAGATGACGCCGGACATGGCGGTCCGCAGCGGCGTGTGCACCGGCGGGTCGGAGTCCAGGATGCCGGCCGGCTTCCACGGGGGTTCCTGGTGGTAGTTGCGTGGCCCGACGCCGGCGCCCGAGAGGAAAGTTTCGTGGTCGGTGAGGATCTGGCGGCACTGTTCGAACCGGGTGAAGGCGTGCACCTCGTAGCGCTCCAGCCATACCGCGGGCCCGGCGTCGCGCATCTGTGTGAAGAGCGGGTACGGGTCGGTGAGGTGGGCGTCGTCGTAGGGGTCCTCGGGGAGGGACGCGACGGGAGTGTCGGCCGGGGCGGACATCAGGCCTCCTTGGGTACGGCGGTGCGCGTGACGCGGCGGGTGGCGCAGGCACCGTAAGCCGGTGGGCGGCGGACCGGACACGGGCGTTATCACCTGCTGAGAACCGCTGTTGCTGCCGTGCGGCCGGTCTTTGACGATGCGGCTGAGCACGGGACGTTGCGTCGTCGGACGGACCGGCCAGGACGAGATGGAGGAAGCAGCATGCCTGTCCAGGACTACCTGACCGTGACCGTGAAGGAGACGCGCTCCGAGGCGGCGGGTGTCCGTTCTCTGGTGCTGGCCGCGCGCCAGGGACGGTCGCTGCCGGCGTGGACGCCCGGAGCCCACATCGACGTCGTCCTGTCCCGGGACCTGGTCCGGCAGTACTCCCTGTGCTCCGCGCCCGAAGAGGCCGGCTGGCGCATCGCGGTGCTGCGAGAGAGCGAGGGCCGGGGTGGATCGGCGTATCTGCACGACCGTGTCCGGGAGGGCGACACCCTGCTGGTGAGCGCGCCCCGCAATGCGTTCGCGCTGGACCTGGACGCGCCACGGCTGCGGTTCGTGGCCGGCGGCATTGGCATCACCCCGATCCTGCCGATGCTCGCCGCAGCCGAACACAAGGGTGTCGACTGGCAGTTGCTGTATCTGGGGCGCAGCGCGCAGACCATGGCGTTCACCGCCGAACTCGCCCGGTACGGCGACCGGGTGCGCGTGCACCGCGACGACGAGTCGGGCGTCGCGGACCTCGTCGCGGAGCTGGACGGCATGGGCGCGGCGCAGGCCCATGTGTACGCGTGCGGTCCGGCCGGACTGCTCTCGGCGGTCGAGGCGTACGCCGCCGCCCACCCGCAGACGCGGCTGACGCTCGAGCGCTTCGCCGCCGACCCGCAGGCCCCTGGACGAAGGCAGGAGGACCGGCCGTTCACGGTGGAGACCGCCGACGGACGGCAGATCGCGGTGGAGGCCGGGCAGTCCATCGTCGACGCCCTGTCACAGGCCGGGGTGCGGACACTCACCTCGTGCCGCGAAGGCGTGTGCGGGACATGCGAGACAAGGGTGCTCGGCGGCGTCCCCGACCACCGCGACCAGCTGCTGAGCGAGGAGGAGCGGGCCGCGGGCGACGTCATGATGATCTGCGTCTCGCGCTGCCAGGGGGACCGTCTGGTCCTCGACGTGTGAGCAACGGGAGTTGCCCGGGCGCTCGTCGCTGCCCGGGCAACTCCCGTACAGATCAACGCATCTGAGTGGCCTGGTCCGCCGCCTGCACCACCGCCCCGGAGCGGACGAGGTCAAGGGCGGCGTGCACCCGCGGGTACAGGACGACGTCGCGGGTGAGGTGGTCGATGGGGCGGCCGTCGGTGGCCGGCGTCGCGCGCAGTACGTCGACGGCGGCGCGGGTCGCCGGGGCGAGGGCCTCGGCATCCCGGCCCTGCTCGGCCAGACGCAGCTCCAGGGCCTGAGCGGCCATCAACAACTCGGTGGCGACGACGGCTTCGATGTTCGCGACGACCTGGCGGGCGTGGCGGCCCGCGTTGGACGCCATGGAGACGTGGTCCTCCTGGTTGGAACAGGTGGGGATGGAGTCGACGCTGTCGGGGTGCGCGAGGGTCTTGCAGTCGGAGACCAGGGCGGCGGCCAGGTACTGGGGCAGCATGTAGCCGCAGTCCATGCCGACCTTCTCGCCGTCGATGAGCATGTCCGGCAGGCCGCGGTTCAGGGTGCCGTCGTTGAGGCGGAAGAGCCGTCGTTCGGCGATGGAGCCGATCTCCGTGACGCAGATGGCCAGGAAGTCGGAGGCGAACGCCAGGTACTGGGCGTGGAAGTTGCCGCCGGAGACCGCCTTGAGAGAACGCGGAAGGCCAGGGACGATCAGGGGGTTGTCGGTGGCGGCGTTGAGTTCGGTCTCGACGATGCCGCGGACGAAGGTAAGGGTGTCGCGCACCGGACCGAGAACCTGAGGGACACAGCGCAGCGAGTACGCGTCCTGCGGGGGCTGGCGGACAGGGTCGGTGTCGGCGGCGCCGTCGATGAAGGCGCTGCCCTGGAGGAGTTCGCGCAGCCGGGCCGCGGTGGCGATCTGCCCGACGTGGCCGCGAGCCTCGTGCAGCTGCGGCAAGAACGCGTCCCCGAAGCCGAGCAGGGCCTCGATACTCATCGCGGCCGTCACTTCGGCGGTGGCCAGCAGGTTGTGGGCGTCGGCGGCGGCGAGGGCACACAGCGCGGTGGAGTACGACGTGCCGTTGGTGAGGGCGAGGCCTTCCTTGGCACCGAGGGCGAACCGGTCGATGCCCGCGGCCGCCATCGCGGCGCGCCCGCTGAGCAGGTTTCCCTCGAAGTGGGCCAGGCCGCTGTCCTCCTCCGGGTCGGTGTCCGCGTCGGGCCGGCTGAGGACCAGGGCGAGGTGGGCGAGCGGGATGAGGTCTCCGCTGGCGCCGAGCGAACCGTACTCGGGGATCGCCGGGTGGACACCGCAGTTGAGCATGGCCAGCAGGGTGCGCACGACATCGGGGCGGACGCCGGAGTAGCCGCGGACCAGGCTGGAGGCCCGGATCAGCATCGTGGCCCGGACGACGTCCTCACCGCAGTGCCGGCCCACACCGCAGGCGTTGGAGGTGATAAGGCGCCGCGACAGCTCGACGGCGTCCTCGGCGGTCTCGAACGCCTGACGTCCGGCGAGCGAGCCGAAACCGGTGTTGACGCTGTAGACGGGCCGGGCCTGACGCCCCTCGGCCATGTCGGCGGTGAGGTCGTGGATCCATGCGGCGCTCGGCGCCATGGCTTTCTCCGCCGCCGCGCCGAGTTCTACGGGCCGGTGCCGGCGGGCGACGTCGACAAGGTCGTCGAGGGTGAGCGGGTGGTCGCCGAGTACCAGGGGTTCGGTGGTCATGAAGTGGCTCCTTCCGGGACGGGGACGGTGGCCGGACGGGCGTCGTCCCGGGCTCCGGCACGGTGGCGGGTGGCGACGCTGACGGCGGCAAGTACCACGATGTTGGCGACCATGGCGACGACACCCACGTCGAGGTCCTGCATGGGCTGGGGCGCCCAGGGCAGCAGGCTCGCCGTGCTCGCGTCGGTGAGCGTCGTCCAGCTGACGATGGCGACGCCGGTGCACACACCGGCCCAGGCACCGGCGGTGGTGACCGGGTTGCGCCGCCACATGGAGGCGACGAGGACGGGGAACAGTTGGACGACGAACCCGTACGCCATGATCAGCAGCATGGCGATGGCCTCGCCCCCGCGGAAGGTGAGCACGGCGGCGACGAGCGCGAGGAACGGCACCAGGACCCGGCTGAGCCGCCCGACGGTCCGCTCGCTCGTGGCGGGGCGGGCCGCCTGGTAGATGTTCTTCGCGATCAGCATCGCGGCGGACTGCAGCAGCATCGCGCCGGGGACCAGTGCGGCGAGCATGCCGGCGACCCCGACGAGGCCGACCAGCCACGGCGGGAGCGCGTCCTTCGCGAGCGAGAGCAGCGCGAGGTCCCCGTCCTCCAGGCCCGGCACCTTGAGCAGCGCGGTGAACCCGATGACGAGGACCATGACCAGGACGATCTGATAGGCGGGGGTGATCACTGCGTTGCGGCGCAGCGCCTTGGCGCTGCGGGCGGCCAGGATGCCGGGCATCATGTGCGGCCACGTACAGATGCCGAGGGCGAACAGCAGGCTGGTGGAGATGTACCACCAGACGCTGTACCCGTGGTCCGGGAGCGTCAGGAAGTGCGGGTGGGCGGCGGAAAGGGCCTGGAACATGTCACCGAGCCCGCCGTAGTAGTGGATCGGCAGATACAGGCCGAGCCCCACCACGAGGACCAGCATCAACGTGTCCTTGATGATCGCGTTCCAGGCGGTGCCGCGCAGCCCCGACACGGTGACGTACACGGCGATGACGGCGACACCGATCCACACGGCCGCACCCTGCGAGATCCGCCCGTACGAACACTCGTGGACGATGATGCCGAGCCCCTTGAGCTGCAGCACCAGGTACGGCACGAGAGACACCACACCGACGACGGCGGTGAGCACACCGAAGCCGCGTGAGCGGTACTTGCGGGCATACAGGTCGGGGGCGGTGAGCAGCTTGTGGCGGCGGGCGTACGCCCAGATCGGCGGTGCCAGCCAGTAGAAGACGACGTAGCAGATCGACGAGAACATGTAGATCATCGGCCCGCCCATCGAGTAGGCGCCACCACTGCCACCGAGGAAGGTGTACGTGGTGAAGTTCTCGCCGGCGGCGAGGAGGAACACGAGCAGACTGCCGAGTCCACGCCCGCCGACGGACCACTGTTCGAGGTCCATGGTGCGGCCGCGCCGGGCGAGCAGCCCGAGCACCAGGACGAGGACGAATGCGCTGCCGAGGACGGCGAGGGCGACGTTCACCGGGCGACTCCTTCGGCGGTGCGGTCGGTCGTGCCGGAGGCCGCGTCGCCGACGGGCCCACCGAGTTCGTCGAGTTCGTCGAGTTCATCGGGTTCATCGGGTTCGTCGGGTCCGCGGTTCGCGGGGTCGAGCCAGTAGACGACCGCCATGACCACGGTGGTGAGCACCACCCACAGGGCGGCCCAGAACACCACCATCGGCAGACCCAGGACATAGGGCCGCTCGGTGTTGACGACAATCAACGACCCGGCGACCGGGACTGCGCTGAGCAGATAGAGGATCCAGCGGCGTGACACGAAAAGTGCTCCCTTCCGGACGGACGGGCCATGGGTGGGACCCCGCCGGCGGGAAAAGCCTCAGGTCACCGGGCGGGCGCGCGGGCAATGCTTGCCCCGTGTCCGGATCTTGGCAATGCCGATTCTCACTGCGCAGGAACGGCCTCCACGAGGCCCCTTCACGCGGGACTGTCGAGGCAAAGACACTCCCCGGCAGTGCCCCTGACGGAAGTGACCGGCTGGATGACCCACGAATCCGGCCAAGACGCCCTCGCCGAGCGGCACTTCGGCCGAGCCCGTCCGCCAGCCCGCGCAGCGGGTGATCTACCCCCGCCGGCCGCCCACGTCGTCGCGAGCACCGGCCGCCACCTCGCCTCCAGACCGACGACGCCACCCGCACCATCGTGGTGGCGTGACGTGCCGGCGGCGCCCAGAGAGGGACTCGCATCCGTCATGTCCCGCGTCAACACCTGGCCGTGGCGACGCTTTTGACTTCCCCACGACGAACTCGGTGGCGAGCTCGACTCGGTGGGCGTCGGGTTGTTCGCCCCGCACCTGCCGCAGAACGGCGCGGAGGGCCGTGCGACTGCCGTCCCCGCACAGAAGTCAGCCTGATCGGACCGGAGTTCGGCAGGCGGCGGTGCCTTATCCCCGATTCCGCACGGCGTGATTGATCGCGGAGGCGACGTCTTTGGCGATATGGGTCGGCTGGAAGGAATCCTGGGACCAGGGCCGGCCATCCGTCACCCACACACTGGGAAGCCCGAGCGCCTCGGCGCCGGCGATGTCAGCATGCGGTGAATCCCCGATGACCCACGCGCCGGACAGAGACATGCTGACGGCATCTGCTGCCGCGTGGAAAATTTCCGGATCGGGCTTCCTGCGACCGATGGTCTCGGAGACCACCCAGCCCTGGACGAGTTGGTCGAGCCCGGTGTTACGGATCTTCGCTTCCTGCTGGACGGTGCGGCCGTTGGTGACGATCGCACAGGTCCATCCGTCGGCCTGGGCCTTCGTCAGCGCCTCGCGGGCGGAGCGCGCCAGCACGACGTGGTCGGCAAGGCCATTGTCGAGAAGGGCACGTATAGCGGCGGTTGACACCGCGTTGCCATAGCGGTCGCTGATGGCTGCGGCGACTTCGTGCCGCGGGGTATAGCCGCTGGCGTCAAGGGTCGCCACCCACGTGAGGTCAGAGCCGGGCAGGCCGTGCTCGGCCAGAAAGTCAGCGACAGCTGCGCGGAAGGCCGCATCGCGGTCGACCAGGGTGTTGTCGAGGTCCAGCAACAGCAACGGCATGATCAGCGGTAGACCATCCGAACATTCCCGAGCCTGTCGATCGGCCTACGTCGTCCCGTCGTTCCGTCGTTCCGTCGTTCCGTCGTCCATGGTGATGTCGACCGCGCTCTCGCGGCGGTCGTCGGGAGCCCGGAATCAGCCGGGGGATCGTCGGCAGGTGGATCGCGCGGGCACTGCCCGCCAGGCACCTGCACTTCACACCGGTCGCAGCACTGCTGGCGCCGCCCCCTGTCTGGCCTTGCACTCGTGACGTACGTACGGTGTCGCACGAGCATGGCGCAGGTCACAGGAACTCCGCCGGGGCGGCGGAGAGGTAGTGACTGTGAGGGACTCAGAGAACGATCTGCGCAGACGCGTACGGGCCGGTGAGCGCGACGCGTTCGCCGAGCTGTACGAACAGTGCGCCGGCCCCGTCCACCAGCACGCCCTGTGGCTGACCGGCGACTGGGCGAGCGCCGAGGACATCATGTCGGAGACGTTCCTGACCGCATGGCGGTCACGCGAACGGCTGCACGAGGACGGGGGATCCCTGCGTCCCTGGCTCCTCGGCATCGCCACGCACAAGGCGGAGAACACGCGGCGCGGACTCCGTCGCCGCCTCGCGTTCCTGGCCCGCCAGCGGCAGCCGTCCGTCGTCCCCGACTTCGCCCCCGAGGTCGCCGGGCGCATCGACGACGCGCGCCGCCTGGCAGCGGTGCAGGACGCTCTGGACCGGCTGAGGCGCCACGAACGGGAAGTGCTGACGCTGTGCGTGTGGTCGGGGCTCGACTACCGGCAGGCCGCCGAGGCGCTCGACATCCCCGTCGGCACCGTGCGCTCGCGCCTGTCGCGGGCCCGCGCCAAGCTCGCCCGGTTCGCCGACGAGCCGCAGACGAGCGAAATGAAGCAGCGGAATGTGGAACCGCGAACGGTTCGCGGAGAGATCACTGGCGAAGCCGCACTCGCGGCCCTGCCCGTGCGGGAGGAGACGGCATGAACGAGAAGGAGAACGTCTACGACGACGTCGAGGAGATCGCCCGGCTGCTGCCGGCCCCGGCCCGTTCACCCCTCCCGCGCGCGCAACACCTCCGTCACAAGGAACAACTGATGCAGCGCATCGACCGCGACAACCAGGTCGCCCCCGGATCGCCCAACTCCCGCCTCCGCAGCTCCCGTTCGCGCCTGCTGCGCCCCGTCTTCCTGGTGCCGGTCACGGCGCTCGCCCTCGGCGGCATACTCACCGCGGGCATCGTCCTCGCGACAGGCGACGACACCCCGCCCGCGAGCACGGCCACCCGCACCACGCACCCCGCGGCCGTCCTCCTCGACCAGATCTCCGCCGCAGCGGGCAAGGGAGAGACCCTGAAGGTGCACGACGACCAATTCGCGTACACCCGAGAGAAGACCCTCGGGGCCGATCTGACCAGCGGCAAGGCAGTGGTCGGCCCGCTTCAGGAGACCGAGACGTGGCTCGCGCAGGAGCCAGGACCGCTGCACAAGCTCGGCGTCACCAGGACCGACGGCGAGACGCTCCCCATCAACGCCCAACTCGGCGACACCAAGGGCACCCCGGCAGGCATCAGCCGCCCCACCTACCACTGGCTGGCGTCACTGCCCACCGACCCCGACAAGCTGCTCACGTACCTGTACACCAAGGCGCCCAAGTCCGAGTGGCAAGAACGCGACCAGGCAATCTTCGACTGCATCGGCTCGCTGCTCGGCGGGGTCATGCCGCCCGACACGGCCGCAGCGCTCTACCGTGCCGCAGCCAGGATCCCCGGCGTTACCAAGATCCCCGACGCACACGACGTGACAGGTCGGCACGGTGTCGGCATCGCCCGTACCGACACCACCTTCCACGCCCGCACCGAGTGGACCTTCGACCGGCAGGACCTCACGTTCCTCGGCGCCCGCAGCTACCTCGTCCAGGACACCTCGTACGGGAAGAAAGGAACGCTCCTGTCCGCTACGGCGGTGCTCGGGCACGCGGTCGTGGACAAGGCGGGCCAGGTTCCGGATCGGGAACGCGTGTGAAGGGCAGGTCAGCGGAGGGGTTGATCGGGACAGGACGCCTGCGCCTCGGGTCTCGGTGATCAGAAAGCGAGATGAACCGACTGACCCGAAACGGATCCGTTGCCGTCGACCCGCGCACCCTTGCGGCGGGGACCAAGGGCTACAAGACCGAACGCTCCGAAGGCGATCCGCCCTCCACCGCGCTGCGGGAGCTGGGCATGAGGCTTCCTCCATGAGCGAGGAACACTGCGGGTGGTGCGCATCCTTCATCGGGTGACGGTCCCGACCGGTTCGCCGGCCGGGACCGTCACCCTGGGTGCAATTCCATGCACGTGGGTGACTGCCGCCGCGCGTCATGGCGCAGACAGGTCCGTCGCCGCAGCAGCCCAGCAGTGGCGCGCCCCGGGCCGGCGTCAAGAGGCCCCGCACGTGATGGGGATCTTCCACACGGCCGGGGCCGCCTGTCACCCCAGCCGGTGAGCGCGGCCACCGAGCTCGCTGACGCATTAACTCTGTGGTCACCAGGCGCAACCCGCCGCAGTTCAAGACGGACGCGACTGCGCTGTACCCCTCGCGCTCAGGACCAATGATCAGGGCCGTTCCGGCTTCACCGCCCCAGCATTCTCCGCCCCCCGATGCGACAATATTTGCGTAGGTCGTGCCCGTGGATGGGATGACGCTATGGGCTTCAGGAGTGAAGCGGGCAGCAGAGATCCGCGCAAACCATTCGACATGGCAAGCGCGGCCTTGCTGATGGTGGACAGGCACGGCGTCATCGTGGCCTGGAACCAGGCCGCTCAGAATCTCCTCGGGTACGCCCCGGCCGACGCACTGGGGCAGTCCGTGACCACCCTGCTCGTCGACGAGAGTGATGTGCCTGCTGCGCAGTCATGGCTGCTGGGGGCGGAGAACGGCTGGGAAGGCTTCCTCGCAGCTCTCCACCGCGAGGGGCACTCCGTACATCTCGCGGTGCGTGCATGGCGGCTTCACGCGCTCGGTGAGCATCGCGAGTGGCTCGTCGCTTTGCGGGACGCCGCTGAGCTGCGAGAAGACGAGTGGCGTGAGGATGTCGCGTACAGCCTGCTGCAGCATTCCCCGCTCGGCGTCGCCGTGCTTGACCGGGACCTGCGGTACCAGTGGGTGAACCCTGCGATGGCCCACCTGGACGAGGAGGTGAGTGGCGCCGCCACCAGTCCGGCCGCCGGCGCGGAACCATCGCCGATCGTTGCACGCCAGGCCAAGCAGGTACTGAAGTCAGGGCAGGCACCGGTGACTCTGGAGAACATAGCGCCCGTCCGGGTGTCCGGCCGGGAAGACGGCGGTCACGTCAGGCTTCGCTCGTCCTTTCCCTTGAGCGGCGCAGACGGCAACCTGCTCGGGGTCTGTCACGCCGTCCTCGACTTCAAGGGCCAGGATCCGGCGCGCGAACGGCTGACCCTGCTCAACAGGGCCAGTGAGCACATCGGCACCACGCTGGACCTGGACCGTACGGTGCACGAACTTGCCGAGGTCGTGGTGCCCTACGTCGCGGACTTCGTCACCATCGACCTGCTCGAAAGTGTCCATACGCCGATGGACCTCACACCGAGATCCGCCGAGTGCTCTGACACCCTGTGCCGAATTGCCCACCTCTCGATCCAGGAAGATCTCCCCGAAGTTGCTGTCGAGATCGGCGCAACGCCCACCTACCCCACGGACTCGCCCCAACGACGCTCCCTGGCCACGGGACAGCCAACCCTCGAGGCAGTCAGCCCGTCGACGCCCTGGCTCAGGAAAGACCCACTGCGCTGGACAAAACTGACCCGGCTCGGCGTGCACACACAGCTGGTCGTGCCGGTACGGGCACGCGGCATCACTATGGGCGTCATCACCCTGCTGCGCTGGAGGAATCCCCACCCGTTCGACCAGGACGACCTCCTCCTCGTCGAAGACCTCGTGGGCCGAGCCGCCGTGTGCGTCGACAACGCCAGGCGCTACACACGCCAGCAGCAGGCAGCACTGACCTTGCAACAGAGCCTGCTGCCGCAGGACCTGCCCGATCTCAGCGCCGTCGAAGCCGCGTACCGATACCTGCCGGCTGACGCCGAAGTGGGCGTCGGCGGCGACTGGTTCGACGTCATTCCACTCTCGGGCGCCCGAGTAGCCCTCGTCGTGGGCGATGTCGTCGGACACGGCATCCACGCCGCGGCCAGCATGGCACGCCTCCGGGCCGCCGTTCAGACCCTCGCAGACCTCGACCTCCCCCCGGACGAACTCCTGACCAAAGTCGACGACCTCGTGGTGCGCCTCTCCGACGAGGCGGAAGCCACATCCCACGGGCCCGTCGTCATCGGCGCCAGCTGCGTCTATGCCGTCTACGACCCGATCGCCCGCACCGTCACCATGGCCCGAGCCGGACACCCCACCCCCGCGATCGCCCACCTCGACGCGCCAGTCGAGTTCCCCGACGTCCCCGCAGGGCCACCCCTGGGGCTGGGTGGCTTGCCCTTCGAGTCGGCAGAGATCCCGGTCGAGGAGGGAAGCATCATCGCGCTGTACACCGACGGCCTGATCGAAGCGAGCGACCGCGACATCGACGTCGGATTCGAGCGCCTGTTCTTCGCCCTGGCCCACCCCGACCGACCCTTGGACGAGATCTGCGACACCATGGTCAGAATCCTGCTGCCCGACCGTCCCTCTGACGACGTCGCCTTCCTCATCGCACGCACCCACGCACTGAGTTCCGACTCCGTTGCCGCTTGGGACGTGCCCGCCGAGCCGTCCGCCGTCCACGAGGCGCGGGAGAGGACCGTCAGTCAACTGAAAGTCTGGGGCGTACAAGAGGCCGCTTTCACCACCGAGCTGATCGTCAGTGAGCTCGTCACCAACGCCATCAGGCACGCCTCCGGCCCCATCAGACTGCGCCTCATCCGCGAACACACTCTGATCTGTGAGGTCTCGGACACCAGCAGCACGTCTCCACACCTGCGACGTGCTTCGAGCACGGAGGAGGGCGGCCGCGGTCTGTTCCTGGTCGCGGGGATGGCCCAACGCTGGGGGACCCGCTACACAGCCGACGGCAAGACGATTTGGGCCGAACAGCCGCTGCCCGCCGCTGTCTGAAAGCCAGGAAAGCCACGATGCGGCTCAGGACACCTTGGGCATGCGCCTGTTCCACAGCCACGGCAGCCACCACAGCCACCGCGGCGCCCTCGGCGCCCGCTCGTCCCGGACGGCGAAGTGCGCGTCATGCTCACGGTCCGCCTCAACCAACTGGTCGTCCCTCCCAAGCGTCCCGCCAGTGCCACACAGACCAGTCTTCTCTGGTTGCGACGCGGAGCGTCGCGGTGGCGTTCCGGCGGAGCCGGACTCTGCTTCGTGACGGTGATGGATCGCTCGTATGTTCCCGGTGACGACGTGGGTTCGACTTGCCTAGTGTGATCGTCATGCAGCTCCGGTACGCCTTCAGGTTGTACCCCGACGCCGCTCAGCAGGCCACGCTGGCCCGGGCGTTCGGGTGTGCCCGTGTCGTGTTCAACGACGCGGTCCGCGCCCGGGAAGACGCCCGTAAGGCCGGACGGCCGTTCCCGACGGCCGGTGAGCTGTCCACGCGCCTGATCACCGAAGCCAAGCGGGCAGACGAGCGGTCCTGGCTGGGTGAGGTCTCCGCCGTGGTGCTCCAGCAGTCACTGCGGGACGCCGAAAAGGCGTACCGCAACTTCTTCGCCTCCCTCAAGGGCACACGCAAGGGACCGAGGATCGGCCCTCCGCGGTTCAAGTCCCGCAAGGACACGCAGCAGTCGATCCGGTTCACCGCGAATGCCCGTTGGGGCATCACCGGCAGCGGCCGTCTGAACCTGCCGAAGATCGGTGCGGTGAAGGTGAAGTGGTCCCGCACGCTGCCCGCCACCCCTACCTCGGTCACCGTCGTCCAGGACGCGGCCGGGCGGTACTTCGCCTCCTTCGTCGTCGATACCGACCCCGCCGCCGACCAGGCGCGGATGCCCGCAACCGAGGGCACCATCGGCATCGACCTCGGCCTCACCCACTTCGCGGTCCTGTCCGACGGCACGAAAATCGACTCCCCACGGTTCCTGCGCCGCGCGGAGAAGAAACTGAAGAAGGCCCAACGCGAGCTGTCCCGCAAACAGAAAGGAAGCAAGAACCGGGCCAAGGACCGCCTGCGGGTCGCCCGCGCCCACGCCAAGGTCACCGACGCACGCCGCGAGTTCCACCACCAGCTCTCCACGCGACTGATCTGCGAGAACCAAGGGATCGCCGTGGAAGACCTGTCGGTGGCAGGACTGGCGCGCACCAAACTGGCCAAGTCCGTCCACGACGCCGGCTGGTCATCGTTTATCACCATGCTGGCGTACAAGGCGGAGCGGTACGGTCGGACGCTGGTCAAGATCGGCCGGTTCGAACCGACCTCCCAGACCTGCTCCACCTGCGGCGTGAAGGATGGACCCAAACCCCTCAACGTCCGGGAGTGGACCTGTACCGCCTGCGGTACGGTCCACGACCGGGACACCAACGCCGCGATCAATGTGAAGACGGCCGCCGGACTGGCGGTATCGGCCTGCGGAGCGCCGGTAAGACCAGAATCCGTTCTGGCACAGCGCGAAGAACCAGGAAGCCACGGATTCCCGACCGAACCTTGTGCCGCGTAGCGGCACAGCAACGATCGAGAAGGCCAGAATCCTCGGGCTTCAGCCCGAGGAGCAAGTCAATCGGGCTGACATAGCCGGGAGAACGCCGTGGTGTGCGGGGACGCGGCGGCGAGCGTGTAGGTGACGATGGTCAGGCCTGGGTCGGCGGGGACCTCCAAGGCGTCGTAGTCGAGATCGAGGTCGCCGACGCTCTGGTGGTGGAAGCGCTGCCGGCCGCTGCGGTAGTACTCGACATCGTGGGCGTCCCAGCGGACCGTGAACTCTGGGCTTCTGGTGGCGAGTTCGTCGATGAGGCCGGCGAGCTCGGTGTCAGCGGGTGTGCGTGCGGCTTCGGTGCGCAGGCTACCGACGGCGTCGTGGGCGATGCGTTCCCAGTCGCGGTAGAAGCGGCGGGCGCGCGGGTCACAGAAGACGAAGCGCGCCAGATTGGGCGGTTGCTCGGTGGTGTCGAGCGCTTCGGCGTACAAGGCGCGGGCGAGGGCGTTGGTAGCCAGGACGTCGAGGTGTGCGTTGCGGACGAAGGCGGCTGCCCCGGTCATGGCGTCCAGGACCTGTTGCAGGCTGGCGCGCACGTGAGAGGCGCCGCCGTCGCGGCCGCCGGTGTGGTGGGGGGTGTTGGCGGCTCGTACGAGGGCGGCGAGGTGGGCGCGTTCGACCTCGTCCAGGCGCAGGGCGGTGGCGAGGCTGTTGAGGATGTCCTCGGAGACGCCGCCGACGTGTCCGCGCTCGAGGCGGGTGTAGTACTCGACGCTGATCGAGGCGAGCTGGGCGACTTCCGAACGGCGTAGCCCGGAGACCTGGCGGCGTCCGCCGAAGTCGGGCAGACCGGCCGCTTGTGGGGTCAGGCGGGCGCGACGGCTGGTGAGGAAGTTGCGGATGTCCTCGCGGACGGTGTCGTACGGCACGCCTCAAAGGTAGGCGCCGACGACGTGCGAGGGGCAGTGCCAGTACCCCTCCTGACAAGGACTCCCAGGTCAGAGGCAGCGCATGGTTCCGTGGATGAGTCGCCGGCCGGCAGAGACGGACCGGCACACCGTCGAGAAGGGATCACACCGCGTCATGACTGTGACCGCATCCTGGCGCCGCGCGCCGCACCCCGACACTGCGGGTGAGGAGCGGCATGCAAGGGCGACGCTGGCCGCCGCCGTACTCGGCTTCTTCGTGATCACACTGGACGCGACGATCGTGAACGTGGCTCTGCCCTCCATCCGCGACGCGCTCGGAGGCGGGATCACGGGCCTGCAGTGGGTGGTCGACGGCTACACGCTGATGTTCGCCGCGCTGCTGCTGTCGGCCGGGGCCCTGTCGGACCGGATCGGGGCCCGCAAGGCATTCGCGGCCGGACTGGCCCTGTTCGTCGTGGCGTCGGTGGCGTGCGGCCTGGCCCCGTCACTGCCGCTGCTGATCGCTGCCCGCGTGGTGCAGGGCATCGGCGCGGCAGTCACCATGCCCACCTCGATGGCACTGGTACGTCACGCTTTCCCCGATGCCGGCAAGCGGGCCCGCGCGGTCGGGGTGTGGGCGATGGGGGGCGCCGTTGCCGCAGCGGCCGGCCCGGTCCTGGGCGGCGTGCTGAGCCTCGTCTCCTGGCGGATGATCTTCTTCATCAACCTGCCGGTCGGTCTGCTGACTCTGTGGCTCGCCCGTGGCGAGGCATCCCCGACCCGCCCGGCGCCATTCGACTGGATCGGCCAGATCACCGGCATCCTCGCCATGGGCGGCCTCACGTTCGGCGCGATCGAAGCCGGAGAGGCCGGATTCACCGCCCCGCAGGTGATCGTGTCCCTGCTGGTGGCCGTACTGGCCCTGGCGGCCTTCCTCACGGCGCAGGCCAAGGTGGCCCACCCGATGGTGCCGCTGTCACTGTTCCGCTCACGCACGGTCGTTGTCGCCACCGGCATCGGATTCGCGTTCATGGTCGGCTTCTACGGGCTGCCGTTCGTCTTCAGCCTCGACTTCCAGCAGCAGCACGGCCTGTCCGCGCTCGGCGCCGGGATCGCGTTCCTGCCGATGATGATCCTCAGCGCCTGCCTGACCCCGTTCTCGTCCCGTATCACCGAACGCACCGGCCCGCGCCTGCCGGTCATCTGCGGCCTGGTTCTGATGGCGGCGGGAGCCCTCGCGCTCGCCCTGATCCCGGCCTCTGCCCCAGTGTGGTCCAGCGCCCTGCTGCTGATCCCGGTCGGGCTGGCCGGACCGCTGGTGATGCCCGCGACCACGGCTGTCCTGCTGGAGCATGTGCCTGCCGAACAGACCGGCACCGCCAGCGGCGTCTTCAACACCAGCCGGCAGATCGGCGGCGCCCTGGCGGTGGCCGTCTTCGGCGCCCTGATCTCCGCACCCGCCGGCTTCCAGCACGGCCTGCGTCTGAGCCTCGTTCTTGCCGCTGTCATCGGCCTGGCCGCCGCCGTGGCTGCTACGTGGATGGCCACCGCCCGCCGCACCGCCTGAGCAGATTCCGGCAAGCGTGGAGCACACCGCAAGGGAGACATCCTGCCCGACTCGAAGAAGCCCTTGGGCGCCGCGAAAGAGTTCGGTGGCTTCGCGCCGCAGCTCATGCACTTCACGCGCGACGTCCTGTTCGGCGGTGCCGAAGCCGATGCCGAACAGCAGCCTGAGGCCCGGGGGGATGCCGAGGGCCCTGGCGAACCGCGCAGGTCCGTCGCTGTGGCCGGTGCGTGCTGAACTCGATCCGGGCCGGGGCGGTGGGGCGGAAGTCCCGCGTGGCACCCACCTTCGCCGGGCGGTTAGCGCTCCTCGCCCGGTGACGCCTGAGCTGCGGGGAAGAGGCGTTGGACGGCGGCAACAACAGCGGCGCGTCGGGGCGCCAGGTGCGCCGTCCGTTCTTGCGGGGGAACACCGGCGGCGAGGTCGGGCTGGTTGACCCAAGAGGTGGCGATCTGGTGGACAAGAACGAGGACGTCGAGGGGATCCCAGCCGGGGTCGAGTCGTCCCGCTTCCTGTGCGGCGCGCAGTTGCTCGGCCTTGTGGGCCATGGTCTGGCGGACGGGGTCGTCGTCCGGAGCGCTGTCCGGGCCGAGTTCCAGCTGGCCCCAGGTCATCAGCCGGTGCCGCTCGGGGTGGGCGGTGAAGTAGTCGTGGATGCGGCCCGCGTAGCCGGGCAGGTCCGCAGGGTCCATGCGGGTGGCCTCCGCGACCGCGGCGAGTTCGCGGCCGGAGACGAAGCGGTAGAGCTCCTCCTTGCCTCGGAAGTAGGCGTAGACGCGCTCCTTGCTCGTCTTCGCGGCCTTGGCGATGCGCTCGATGCGGGCGCCGGCGATTCCGTACCGGGCGAACTCGGCCGTGGCCGCGGCGACGATCCGGCCGCGGGTCGACTCCGCCGTGTCGGCGCCGGTGGGGGAGGTCATGCCGTGATCATACCAAACTGTTCGGTTTGACTCGGTGTCGGACCTGCCCTACGGTCAAACCAGACAGTTTGGTTTGACTAGAGGAGTGCGTCATGCAGCACAGGACACTCGGCGCCCAGGGCCTTGAGGTCTCCGCGGTCGGCTACGGATCCATGGGCCTGACCATGGCCTACGGCCCCACCGACGAGCAGGCGGGCGTCGCGGCCATCCGGCGCGCCTACGAGAAGGGCGTCACCTTCTTCGACACCGCCGAGCTTTACGGCTGGGGCACCGGATCCAACGAGATCCTGCTCGGCCAGGCACTCAAGGACGTGCGCGACGAGGTGGTGCTGGCCACCAAGTTCGGCTTCGACATGGCGGGCTCCATGGAGCAGGGGTTCGGCCTCAACAGCCGCCCCGACAACATCCGCAAGGTCGCCGACAACAGCCTGCGCTACCTGGGCACCGACCACATCGACGTGCTCTACCAGCACCGCGTCGACCCCGACGTGCCCATCGAGGAGGTCGCCGGCACCGTCAAGGAGCTGATCGAGGCGGGCAAGGTGAAGTACTTCGGCCTGTCCGAGGCCGGCCCCGAGACGATCCGCCGCGCGCACGCCGTGCAGCCGGTCTCGGTCCTGCAGACCGAGTACAGCCTCTTCGAGCGGGACGTCGAGCAACTGTTCCCGGTCCTGGCCGAGCTGGGCATCGGCTTCGTCGCCTACTCGCCGCTGGGCCGCGGCTTCATCACCGGCACCGCCAAGCCCGCCGGCCAGTACGACGCCAGCGACATGCGCAACGTCGACCCGCGCTGGCAGCCCGGCAACTTCGAAAAGAACGTCGAGGCCGTGGGCAAGCTCGCCGACCTCGCCAAGACCAAGGGCATCACGGTCTCGCAGCTGGCGCTGGCCTGGCTGCTCGCCCAGGGAGAGCACATCGCGCCCATCCCCGGCACCCGCAGCGCCGCGCGAATAGAGGAGAACGCCGGCGCCGCCGACGTCCCCCTCACCGGGACCGACCTCGCCGCCATCCGGGAGATGCTCCCCCACGGTGGCTTCGGTGCCCGCTATGTCGATCAGGCCATGCCCGCCTGGATCTGACCTGTCCCGCAGGTCAGAGCAATAACGCCACGGGCCGGGACCGCCTTCGCGCGGGGGACCGCCTTCGCGCGGTCCCGGCACCTGGCCGTCAGACCTCGCCACGTCGTTGGCGCCGGGATCGAGAAAGGGGCGCAAGCACGGGCCGGGGCCGTTGTCCTTGAGGTCGACACGTAGTCGCACCCGGCTCGTACCCGGGTGTGGCGGCAGGCGGTGTCACCGGCGGACAGGGCGGTTCATCGCGACATGACCGATCCGCACCTGAACCCGGATCGCGTACTGTCCGGGCCTCCAAGGCAGGCAACAACCCGATGGGCCGAGTTGCCCTGAACTGTCCACATGGAACAATGTGGAGACATGGGCGGCAAAGAGGGCCCCACACTCATTGCCTCTGTCCAGCGCGCCTTCCGGCTGATGGAGGCTGTGGGCGCGCACGAAGGCGGCGTACCGGCCAAGCAGCTCGCGCGCGAGACCGGGCTGGCACTGGCCACGACCTACCACTTGCTGCGCACGATGGTCCACGAGGGCTACCTGCGCAAACTCGACGACGGCACGTTCGTCCTGGGGGAGAGGCTGGGCGCGCTGCACGGAGGAAGCCGCGATCAGGCAGCGCTCAGCAGGGTCCGTCCGACGCTCGCCGAGCTGCGGGACGGCCTGACGGCAGCGGCCTATCTGACTCTCTACGAGGACGGCGAGATCCGGGTCGCGGAGATCGTGGACGGGCCGAAGGCGCCCCGTGTCGATCTGTGGGTCGGCTTCGAAGACGCAGGGCACGCCACAGCGCTCGGCAAGTGCGTTCTGCGTGAGCTGGACGGCGATGCCCGCGCCGACTACCTCTCCCGCCACACACTCAATGACCTCACCCCTCGCACCATCACTCACCGTGCCGAACTGCTACGGCGTCTCGACGCCGAGCCCCATGGGCCTGCCGTCACCGACCTCGAGGAGTACTCCCTGGGCACCGCGTGCGTCGCAGTGCCCATCCGTCAAGGCGACACCCTCGGCGCGCTAGGCATCTCCCTGCGAGCCAACCGCGCCGACCGTCTCGAAGATGCCGTGTCGACGCTGGTCGCCACAGCGGAGCGGGTGTCGCGCGGCCTCTCGCTCACCATCTGAAAACCGGGTCCTTGCGACTGAGCGGCCATGGCACGTTTCATGGAGTAGTGGGACAAACCGGACAAGGTGCAGAGGAGCAGGGACGTGCGTGATCAGGGCGTCGCGGGACCGAGTGAGTCGGTCGACTGCCAGGTGACGAACGGCTGGACGGTCGTCGAAGCCAACGACGAGATCGACATCGTTTTCGCCCCCCTCGTGCAGGCCGCAGTGATCCGGAGCCTCGCCGAGGGCAACCGTCACTTCGTGCTCGATCTGTGCAGTACCCCCTTCCTGGACTCCATGGGGCTCGGCATGATCGTCGCTGTCACCAAACGCATCAAAAACCGTCACGGGTCACTGAGGATCGCCTGCTCCGACAAGCGGCTCCTGCGTGTCTTCTCACTCGGCGGCCTGCGTCAGATCTACTCGTTCCACGACTCCGTCGAGCAGGCCGTCGCGCAGCCCCCCAGCGCAGAAGGGCTCGCCAGCTGGCCTGGCAAGCGCAACTGACGGACCCCTGTTGCAATGAGGCCGGCACGTGCTGGTACCCGTCGGTCAGGCGCACACACCCCGACGGGCCCGGGCACCGCACGCCCGGGGATCCCATGCACACCGCATCCGGTGCAATCGTATGCACCAACTGGCCTGTCCCGTCAGCCAGTTGTGCATCCTGCGGGCGTGGCGAACGACCCGTTGTGATCACGTACCGATGCCTCGTTCCAGGCCTCCCCTCCTGGCGCGCCTTCAAGAGCCAGCACCCAGCCCCTTGAGAACGGGAGGTCGTCTGCGGCTGAAGCCCGGATCCCCACCAAGCTCCGCACTGACACCGCCCGCGCCACCTGCTTCGCGCGCTGCTCGTCTTGACCAACATCGAGGACACTGCAGGCAAATGATCTCTACCGCAGGCAGCCCACGACCAGCACAAGCAACCGGAACCGCGTCACTGAGCCGGGATCGGCTGGGTGAGGTTCAGGGGGTTGCCGTCGGGGTCCTGGATGTGGGCGACGCGCTGTCCCCAGGGCATGTCGTTGGGGCCGCTGCGGACCGAGCCGCCCAGCGCCGTTACCCGGCCGAGCGTCTCATCGACGTCGTCGACACCGATGCTGAGCAAGACCCGCGGTGCCGCACTCGTTCCCGGATCCTCTTTGGCCACCAGTCCGAGGTCGCTGTCGCCGATGCGCAAGCCGACGTAGAAGGCCGGCCCTTCCTCCGGTACCCGGAAGATCTCCTCGGCGCCGAACAATTTCGTATAGAAGCCCAGCAGGACGTCCTGGTCGACAGTCGTGATCACGGGCTGGATGGTGGACATGGCAGCACTCCTGTCGAGAACGGTCGTTTCAGTGGGCAGACCGTTCAAGGGTGGCGAACTCATCGGCAAGACCGCCCCGCCAGACAATCCACCTACGCCCCAGACTGCCGCCCACGACCAGTACAAGCACCCCGAAGCGACGTCACGTCACCCCGCTGACCAGCCAATTCAAGACGACGGAAGCGCGGTGAGCCCGAGATCCCTTGTCCGAGATCCAAGTGCCCTGGCAGCCGCCCATTCCGCCAGAGCAGCCGTCCGAAGCTGACGAGCGCTACGCCGAGATCAGAGTGGCGTGTTGGTTCGAAGCTGGTAGCCGGAGTCGTAGGTGTGCGAAGCCGCGACGATCAATGAAGCCCCAAGGTGCCTTGCAGACCCACTGCCCGGCGAAAGAAGACACTCCACCTTCCTGGCCACCACTCCACGGGGAATCCAGTGTGGTCAGGGGGGCGCGACGTGGCCCTTCTCGATTCGTCCGGGTAGCTGCCCCGTCGCTGGTTGTCGCCGTGGGTCGCTGCCCAGTGGCGTCGCACGGCCCAGGGTGGCCCCGAAGCGATCAATTGTCAGTGTTTGAAGGCGTCCTTGGTCCTCTCCCTCGCGCCCCGCGTCTTGCCCCGCGCTTCGAGGGCGACACCCTTTGCGGCGAGGTCATCCTTGTGTACCGCCCAGGCCGCCTTTCGCAGAGCCTTTCCCGCGACCTGTTCGGCCTTTGCCTTGGCTTTCTCTGTGGCACTCATCTCAGTACCTCCGCGCTCACTGGTCGAGTGCCCTCTGGTCGGCCGGATCAGTCACGTGGGAGTCGTGGATCAGGAGTCGTGGAGGCGCGGCATCGGAGCCGGGAGGGCTGCGGGGAGCGGTGGGATGTCGAGGGCATGCAGGACGACATCGGCGACGACGGGAAGGAGCCGTTCGTCGACGGCCGTGTGAGTGTGCCGGAGGGGATGGCGCCGCAGTATCTGGGCCGAGCTCTAGGTGGTGACGCCGGCGATCACGAAGCTGAACAGCAGGGCTAGGGGCAAGAAGATCAATCCCGCCGAGAACAGCCAGCCCATTCTGGCGGAGGCCTTGACCCCGATCAGAATGCAGAAGGGCGTCATGAGTGCCAAGTACAACAAGTACGCCGCCAAGATGACGAAGCCAGCGCCCACTGCTTCCTCCAACTGCCTCTGCCTCGACGCGCGCAAGAGCTTCGAGGTGTTCTACGTACGCAGATATTTGAACACGTTCAAATCATCTTCGGCAAGAGATACGGATCGAGCCCACACTCTTCATCCGCGGCGTGGGAGCCTGTCCGCCCCTGGAGGCTGGTCTTCAAGCTCGTTGAGACCGCCCAGGCCCGCTGCCGAGCGCTGAACGTACCTACCTCATCGCCCTCGTCCGCGCCGGAGCCCACTTCGAGCGGGGCCACCTCGTCGAGCGACCATCAGCGATCGCAGCACGAGCCGATCTCCGTCCGAAACCAAAGTCGTCGCCGTGAACCATGTCGCAGTGCGTCTTGAACGCACCACAGATCTAGACATCCACGACGACCTCCAGCTTCACCTCGGCACATGGCGGCATGTATCCGACTCCTACTACCTTGCGAACGATCCCAGCGCGACGACCACCAAGAACGTGCCACAGCAGCTCGCCCGCCTACTGGAGTAATGGATCGAACTGGTCCGCCAGCTGAGGCCGGCGGGCGGCACCCGGTCTCTGCCCTTCGACTTCTCCGACGAATGCACCGGATGGCTGCGGGTGACATCCCAGGACGCCACGCACGCTCGAGTGGAGGCCGGATGGAGCCTCATCCAGGGATGGAGCTTCAACCCCTCAGACATCGCCGAGATGGCCAGCCGGGTCAGCGACTTCGAACCAGAGGCCGGTGCAGCGGTGGACTGCCTCATCGACGATCTACTCGCCACGATCACCAACAACAGAAGCGGGTTTGTCGAGAGCAGCAACTGATCCACAGGTCTTGACGGTTGCTCCACGCCGGCCCCGGGGGCCAGTGCGTTCAGGTCTTCTCCAGGAGGCTGACATCGAGCGGCACTGTGTCTCGCCAAGGCGCTACCAGTCTGCCTGCCTGGGCGGCGGGACCCTGATGCCCCGGTACCGCAGCCCCCGCAGCGCGTAGGAACTCTCTACAGATCACTTGATAGAGGTGCGATCTCAGAGCCTGCTGGCGTCCGCAGAACTGCTGCCTGCGGCGATGTGCTTGTGAGCCATGACCTTGCTGTGTGGGACGGCGACAGCCCACTCGACAACCACCAAGCGGCCTTGGCCTACGACGAGCACTACGAGCGCTACCTGGAGTCGGACGATGTTGTCGTCGCACCCCCGACGCCACGCATCGTGGGCTATGTGGAAGCCCGCGTCTCGCGGAAGACATCGACCGCAGTGTCGTGTTGGGCGCCACCGCCGGTCAACGGAGAGGCATTGGACCCGATCGTGTACCGGCTCATGTCCCATGGCGAGGCTGAAGAAGTGAGGTCTGGTGCACCACCGATGACGTCTTGACCTGCCCCACCTCTCAGGTTCCAGTTCTGGTGGCTAGCTGACAGCCCTTCACGGAAGGCTGGCACGGAGCTGGTTCGGCAAGCCACTCGATATCCCTGGCCCTCGGCCTGGGGTTCGGTGCGGGAAGTGATCCAAACGAAACGCCCTGGGTGCCGCACGATCCCCACCGGCACCGGCACCGGCACCGGCACCGGCACCGGCACCGGCACCGGCGCGGACAACCTTTCACGGGTTTCGACAGCATGGACGTGAAGTGGCTGCCTTCGAGGGCGGTGCCTGATGGAGGTTGGCGGCTGTTTAGGTCACGTGCATGTCGAGGACCACACCGCCGCGCCCGCTCGATGTCGAGGCGCTGTTCCCGGAACTGGCGGCCCACCGGGGCACCACCACCCGGCTCCACCCGCGCCCGGGCCGACCCGACGTGGCAGGCAGTTCCGTGGGCGGCCCGCTGCTGTGGCCGGCGAACGAACCCTGGCCGATGTGCACCGAGCCCCACAGCCACGCGCGAGGCCGACGCCCGGCGGACATCCGCCGGCGGCGCCAGATCCTGGCTGCCGCATGGCTGCGTAAACCGAATCCCGGCCCCACGGACGGGGAACGGCAGCTGCTGGAGCAACTGGACCAGAAACACCGCATCCCAGAGGCTGCTGCCAATGATCCACTTCCGCTGATCGGCCTTGCACAGCTGTACAGGAGGGACATCCCGGACCTGCCGGCCGGGCCGGACGACTGCGATCTGCTCCAGGTGTTCTGGTGCCCCTTCGACGCGCACGGACCAACCGGCTACGGCATGCTGCTCGACCTGCGCTGGCGCCGGTCGTGGGAGGTCACCGAAGTGCAGACTTCACCGCCGCAGCCCCAGGTCGTCGGCTTCGAGGGGTACGTGCCCGAACCGTGCGTGCTGCACCCGGAGCAGGTGGCCACCTACCCGTTCGCCGGCCTTCTCCCAGAGGACTTGTGCGCCCGGATCGACGCCTGGGAAGAAGAGTTGGAGGAGGAGGCCGAGTCCGAGGAACTTGCGGACGAGGAAGCCGCAGCGGTGGTCGGCTACCAGTACGACCTGTCGATCCCACCGGGCTGGCGCGCCGGCGGGTTCGCCTCCTGGCACACCACCGACCCGTCCCCTATGGACTGCCGGACCTGCACGACACCGATGCACCTGCTGCTGACCGTCGACAGCTCGGAATGGGACGGCGGCAGTGGCAGCTGGAAACCACTGGAAGAACAGAACCTCCCCGCGCACCGATCCGCTGCACCGACCGAGGTCGCCGTGGGCCGCTGGGGCGAACTCAACATCTTCGCCTGCCCTGAAGAACCCGGCCACCCGCACCGCTGGAGCGTCCAGTAGGCCGCCCGGCCATGCCCCGTGCATGCGCGGGAGGAAGTCCGTTTCACTGGACCGGGCCGTCCCAGTGGCGCAGTTGCGGCTGACGGAGAGCGCATTTTTTGGTCCAGAATAATCGGATGGCCGTGCTTGAGACTCCCCGTTTGATCCTGCGTCGCTGGCGCGAGGAAGACGTTGTGCCCATGGCTGCCGTCAATGCCGACCCCGAGGTCATGCGGTGGATCCGTGACGGCAGCGTCCGTGACGAACAGCAGACTCGCGGCGGAATTCAGGCATGGGAGAGCGAGTGGGAGTCACAGGGATTCGGCCTGTTCGCCGTGGAGATCCGGTCCACGGGCGAACTGGCCGGGTTCACAGGCCTTTCGGTGCCCGACTTCTTGCCAGAGGTACTGCCGGCGGTTGAGGTCGGCTGGCGGCTGGGACGTTCCCACTGGGGGCAGGGCCTGGCTACCGAGGCCGCGAGAGCTGCTGTGCGGTTCGGGTTCGAGGACCGAGGGCTGGAGCGGATCGTCAGCATCGCTCAAGTGGGCAACGACGCCTCCGAGCGGGTCATGACGAAACTGGGGATGCATCCGGTCCGGGAGACCGTCAATCCCACCAGCGGTCGGCAAGTTCGGGTGTTCGAGTTGTCGTCGGACGAGTACGTCACAACCACTCGTTGATGGCGGGAACGAGTTCGACAAGCTCGTAGCGCGCCACGAGCTTGTCGCACCACGGGGATGCTGGCACCGCCCAGCTCTTGCCGCGTCTGCCCCGGGTAAGGTCGCCAGCCCGCGCGACCTCTGCCCAGATGGCGGCCTGGCCCGGCTTTCCGCCGAGCAGGCCCGCGCACTGCTGGACGAGCACACCTCTGCGGCCGGGGACGGGCTGCACGAGTACCGTCACTCTGCCCTGACTCGCCTCGGCGAACGGGGAGCCTCCGCGCTCATGCTGATGGCCAAGTCCCGGCACAGAAAGCCAGGGACCGTGCGCCCGTACTTCACGCCGTCCCCAGAGGCGGCCGCCGAGTTCACCAGCCTGCTGGCGCCCGGCGACAGCAGGCTCTCAACTCCGGCTTCTACAGGGGGTCTTCAACTGCTGGCCCTCGAAGTCGGGTAAGTGAGCGTAACCATGTACGAGTGAGTGTCGTTGGCAGAGCATGAATCTCACGGAATGGGCGAAGACGCAGGGCGTGCATCC
>NZ_JBVJPM010000046.1:0-33040 GCF_055582645.1 Streptomyces sp. NPDC107517
AGCCGGTGGCCGTTCGTCTATGCGGATCTCATTCCGATGCCGGAGCAAACCCCCGGATCAGGTCGAACCCGTACACCATTTCCCTGGACGCAACCGTGGCAAACCGGATTTCGTTCGAGGTGTGCGGCGCGGGTGATCATCTGGACAGAGGTACGGGTGCGGCCGTGGGCATGAAAGAACGGGCCCCTTGGTAGTGACGCGGTTACGACACCCAGCACGACCAAGGAAGCCCGTTGCCCGATCAGTTGAGCAGCATCTCTGTGCCTGCGTCCACCGCGGTCACCCCTGGGTGTGACTGCTACGTGCACAGGTTCGGCTCGATCGCTCCGGGGCTGCGGGCAGGCTGCTATCCCAGTGACATGACGGATGCGGAGTGGGCCGAGGTCCGCTCGGCGATGCCGGTGCCGGCCTGGCTCCTCAAGCGGGGCGGGCGTCCGGAGGGGTATTGCCACCGCGAGATACTCGACGCTGTGCGTTATCTGGTCGACAACGGTGTGAAGTGGACGGCTCTGCCGGTCGATTTCCCGTACTGGCGGGCGGTCTACGACTTCTTCCGCCGCTGGCGGTCCTACGACTACGTGCGTGAGCTGTACGAACGCCTGCGACGTTCGGCGAGGGAACGCTCAGGCCGCAACCCCGAGCCCAGTGCGGCAATCATCGACAGTCAGTCGGTGGACGCCTCCGAGACCGTGGGCGAGGACAGTCGCGGATACGACGGCGGCAAGTCACGTGACGGGCGCAAGCGTCACATCCTGACCGACACCGAGGGCCTCCTCCTGGAGGTCACCGTGACCACGGCCGATGTGCACGACTCCAAGGCCGCCCCCGCGCTGCTGGAGACGTTCATGGACCAGCCGGGTCGGTTGTTGAAGCTGGTGTGGGTCGACAGTGCCTACCAGGGTCCGGCGCTGGCGAAGGCGTTCGCCCGTCACGGAGTCCGGATCGAGGTCGTGCGCCGCTCCGACGGGCAACGCGGATTTGTCGTACTGGCCCGCAGGTGGGTCGTGGAGCGCACGCTGAGCTGGCTCTCCCGCTCACGCCGCCTCAACCGCGACCACGAACGCCGCCCCGACCACCACGCCCAGATGGTGTGGTGGGCCGCCGTGATCAGGCTGTCGAGGCGCCTGGCCGCAGACGCTCCGCGCTGGCCGGAGAAACGCCCCGGCCGACTCCTCCGGGCGCGGGCATGAACCGTCCGTCCTCCGCCCGCACCAGCCAGCCCCGCTTCTCCAGCACGTAGGCACGGTGACGGATCTTCTCCACTTCGTTCTTGATCTCCGCCTCCCTGCCCACCGCCCGCGTCAGTTCCACCCCGTTCACCGGCCCCGAAGCGGCCACCGCAGCGGAGAACACCTCCCGATACAGGCCGCTGAGCACCTCCTCGCCCATGCCCGACCGCCACACCGGCGGCCGCTCGCCATGCCCCGCGCCCAAGCCGCCCGATCCCACGCGGGCAGCCGCCCCACCACCAGAAGGCACAGAAACCGGCGTATTCACCGGGCTCTCCTCGGCCAGCACCGACACGAGCTCCTCACGCCCCACCCGGGCCCGCTCAACTCGCTCCCGCGCGGCATCCACCTCCGCCTGAGCCTGCTCCAGGACCTCCGTCCAGGACTCAAGATCCTGCCTCGCCCGCGCCTCACGCTGTTCCATCAACCCCAGCACCGACGGCATCGCGACCTCCTCGTTCAACAACAAGCCGTCCGCTGCCTGCCCCTACCCCTGCGCGGTCATGCCCCGCAGACGACGAAGCCCCTGCTCATCGAACAGGGACTCCCTTTGCCGCAACGCACTGAGGTGGGTGGTGGCGGGGTGCCGGAAGTTTGGCGGTCCCGGGTCCTCCCGTTCCATATCCCTGACAGGCGTGGCACTGGAGGACCCGGCTCTGTTTCCGGGCTGCGGATCAGCGGCGGGACATGTAGAGGTCGAGGGCCTTGTGCAGGAGCTTGTTGAGCGGAAAGTCCCACTCGCCGAGGTATTCCACAGCTTCGCCGCCGGTGCCGACTTTGAACCGGAGCAGGCCCAGCAGGTGGTTGCTCTCCTCCAGAGTGTCGGTGATGCCCCGGAAGTCGTAGATGCTTGCGCCGAGCTCATGGGCGTCGGTCATCATCCGCCACTGGATGGCGTTGTTCGGCTGGACCTCGCGCCTTCGGTCGGTGGAGGCGCCGTAGGAGTACCAGACATGCTCACCGACCGTCAGCATCGTCGCTGCCGCGAGCACTTCGCCTTCGTGGTGGGCGAGGTAGAGGCGCATGCGGTTGGGGTCCTCGGCCGTCAGCGCGGTCCACATGCGCTGGAAGTAGGTCAGCGGGCGCGGGATGAACCGGTCGCGTTCGGCGGTCTCGACGTAGATGTCGTAGAAGGCGGGCAGGTCGTCGTAGCTGCCGAGAACGACCTTGACGCCTGCCTTCTCTGCCTTCTTGATGTTGCGGCGCCATTGCTGGTTGAGGCCGCGTTGGATGTCCTCCAGCGAGCGGCCGGCGAAGGGGACTTGGAACACATAGCGCGGTTGGCCGGCGGCGAAGCCGTCCTCGCTGCCGGGCTCGGTCTGCTGCCACCCCATACGCCGAAGTCGGTCAGCGACATCGAAGGCCCGCGGCTCGTGTGCGGTGGCCTCGGCATCACGCAACTGTTTGGCCTGCGGGTCGGCGATCGCGGCCTTGACCGCCTCCGCGCTCCAGCGGCGGGCGACGACGGGCGGCCCCATCTTCACCGAGAAGGCGCCCTGGGACTTCAGATAGGCGAGCATCGGCTCCAGCCATCGCTGAAGATCCGGTGCGTCCCATTCGATGACCGGCCCTTCGGGCAGATACGCGAGGTACCGCTTGAGTTTCGGCAACGGCCGGAACAACACCAGCCCCACACCGACGAGACGGTCGTTGCCGTCGAACCAGCCCAGACTCTCCGCCCGCCAGTCCGGCTTCACATCACCCCAGGAAGGAACCTGCATGTGACTCGCCGAGGGCATGGCCCTGACGAAGGCCAGATGCTCTTCACGGGTGATCGCCTTCAGACGGAAACTCATGTGCAGTACTCCTTCGCTCGACGCGTCAGCCTACTGAAAGAGGGTTTTGTCCCGGTGACGTTGTTTGGTTCGAGATGCAGGTGTCGCGCCAGTTGGGAGTGGATTCGCCAGTGTGCCGCCGGCTCATGAGGTCGATCGTCGCGATGTGGATTATGGCTTCGGAGCGGTGGGGGTGGGTTTCGTAGTCACGGGCTGGGCGGCGATGGCGGCGGTGCATCAGCCGGCCGAAGGTCCGCTCGACAACCCGGCGCCGGGGGATGACTTTGCATCCTTTGACGCCCGGGGTGCCTTGGACGACCTCGACCCCGATGTCGATACCGAGAGTGGCGCCGTGGTCGATGGCTAGGTGTGTCGAGTTGACGCCCCGGCACCGCCGCTAGCCGGAGGCGAGGTCGAGAGCGGCGCGGGGGTCAAGGCGGATGCCGTATCCGCGGAGGCTCTCGTCGATCATGCTCCAGATCCAGCCGGCGAGTTTGGCGATCAGTTCGTTCTCGGAGAGGCCGCCAGGCATGCTGAGCCAGCGCAGCGTCGCTGTATGGACGAAGCCGACAACCCCGAAAGCAAGGAGCTCGGCGGCGCGGGTGTCGATGTCCGCGGCGCTGAGGTAATCGGCGAACAAGCCGGTCAGGTGGTTGCCGACGGCAGACTGGAGATCGACCAGGGCGGACTGATTGTCGGAGTCGCCGACGACGGTGTGACGGCTGAGGTAGCGGAACAGTTCCTGGTTCGTTGTCAGCCAGCGCACATAGGCGCCCGCCCCGGCCGTGATCATGTCCAGCGGCGATCCCTGAGGGCTCCACACCGGGTCCAGCGTCTCGACCATCTGCTGGACGGCTCGCTCGGCCACCGCGCGCTGGAGGTCGCCGGAGTCCGAGAAGTACTTGTACAGGCGGGTGCGCGCCACTCCGGCCTGCTCGGCGATCTGCTGCGTCGACGCATCCGCCCCGTGCTCGGCGATCGCCTCCAGTGCGGCGTCGACGAACTCGTCCCGGCGGCGCTGGCGCTGCCCCTCCCAGCGGGCCTTGCGGCCGTCGATGCGTTCGCGGGTGTGGGAGCGGGTCATGCGGCGATTCTAAGGCGCCCCAGATCCCACGATCTTGAAGGCCCCCCAGGCCGGACATGACCCATGTATGGGGTACGGCAAGTATCAGTAACATGTTGTACCTTTAATTTCATCAGTGCTTCGGCAGGGAGGTTGCAGTCATGAACAGCACCACGGTGAAGGCAGGACAGACGGCGGAAATACGCGGTGTCGAGGTATCGACGGAGGATGTCTCACGTCGCCTGCTGAAGTCGTCGGCCACACTGTCGTTCGACCCCGCGACGGAGGTGGACTGGCAGGCACCACTGCCGGAACACGCCCACGGTCAGAGCCCGGAGTGGAGCACGCTCTACGGCACCCCGCTGTGGGAGGAGATGTCACCCCAGCAGCGGATCACCCTCACCCGGCACGAGGCGGGCTCGGCGATGAGCACCGGGATCTGGTTCGAGATGATCCTGCAGCAGCTCATCCTGCGTGATCAGTACCGGGGGGACTACACGTCGGCACAGTTCCAGTTCGCGCTCACGGAGATCGCCGACGAGTGCCGGCACTCGATCATGTTCGCCCGGGCCTGCGCCGCGATGGACGTCCCGACCTACCGGCCCGGGCGTGCCGCGGTCGAACTGGCCCGGGTGTTCAAGTCGCTGGGCAGCTCCGCGGCGGCATACGGCGGCATCCTGGTCGCCGAGGAGATTCTGGATGTGATGCAGCGGGCGTCCATGCGGGATGCGAGGGTGCTGGATCTCGTGCGCACGATCAGCCGGATCCATGTCGTCGAGGAGTCCCGCCACATGCGCTTCGCCCGCGCCGAGATCCGCGACCGGATGCGCAACATGAGCATGGTGCGCCGCCGGACGTCCGCGACGGCGATCGCGGTGACCGCGTACGTGATCATCACGAACCTGGTTCACGAGGACGTCTACGCCGCCGCGGGCCTGGAGACTCGACGGGCACTTCGACAGGCGCGCGACAACAAGCACCACCAGGCGATGATGCGCACCAGCGCGGCCCCGCTGATGGAGTTCCTGGGCAGCTGCGGCCTGCTGACCCGCCCGGCCCGCGCCCTGTACCGGCGCGTCGACATGCTCTGACCCACCCTCACCCACCGCTCGATCTCGACCAGCGAGGACCGGGAAACCCCACCGCACCATGGCCTACGTCATCACGCAGCCCTGCTGCAAGGACGCGTCCTGCGTCGCCGTCTGCCCCGTCAACTGCATCCACCCCGCCCCAGGCGAATCCGGTTTCGGCGCTGCGGACATGCTCTACATCGACCCGCGCACCTGCATCGACTGCGGCGCCTGCACCGACGCCTGCCCGGTCGACGCCATCGTCCCGGCCGACACCCTCACCGGCCCCGACACCGTCTACGCCGAGCGCAGTGCCCAGTACTACGCAAGCCTCAGTGCCGAACCGGCCTGGGACGCCCCTCAGGTCCCACCCACCCTGCCCTGGGGCACGACGCCGCCACGCGTCGCCGTGGTCGGCACCGGACCGGCCGCCTGTTACACGGCGCAGGAACTGCTGCGGACCACCGGCACCGAGGTCACCATGGTGGACCGGCTCCCAGTGCCCGGCGGCCTCATCCGCTACGGCGTCGCGCCCGACCACTCGGCGACCAAACAGATCGGGGAGTCCTTCTCCGCCCTCTTCCGCCATCCGCGTTTGCGCATGTACCTGAACGTCGAGGTCGGCAAGCACCTCACGCACGCCGACCTCGCCGCGCACCACGACGCCGTCGTCTACGCGGTGGGCGCCGGCACGACCCGGCCCCTGGACATCGCGGGCGAGGAACTGGCGGGCAGTGTTGCCCCCTCCCGGTTCGTGGCCTGGTACAACGGCCACCCCGAAGTGCCCGCCGACGCGGTCGACTTCACCCGCAGCCCCCGCGCCGTGGTCATCGGCAACGGCAACGTCGCGCTCGATGCCGCCCGCATCCTCGCCTCACCCCCCGATCGTCTGGCCCGTACCGACATCGCCGACCACGCCCTGGACGCCCTGCGCTCAGCGGACATCCGCGAAGTCGTCGTCCTCGGCCGCCGCGGACCGGCCCACGCCGCCTACACCTGGCCCGAGCTGCACGCCCTGAAGCAACTGCCGGGCGTGCGTCTGGTAGTTGAGGACCATCCCGACGTACGGGCGGCCATCGCCACGGACGACGCACAGGCGGCACTGCTGCGCGACATCCCGATCGAACCCGTGGACCTGTCCGGGCCTCCGCCCTCAAGCAGCCCGGAGCGGCGCATCGTCCTGCGCTTCTTCACTTCCCCCGCCGAACTGACCGGCACCGACCATGTCACTGCACTGCGTGTCACCCGAGGCGATGAACTGGAGAAGATCGGGGCCGGATTGGTGGTCAGCGCAATCGGCTACCGCGGTACCCCCGTCGCGGACCTGTCCTACGACGACGCCACCGGCACCGGCACCGTGCCGAACGACGCCGGCCGGGTCCTCGACCCGCTCACCGGAGAGCCGAGCCCCGGAACCTACGTCGCCGGCTGGATCAAACGCGGCCCCGTCGGCGGCATCGGCGCCAACCGGCAGTGCGCACAGGAGACTGTCGCCACGCTGATCCGGGACGCAGCCGAAGCCCGGCTGCCCACCCCCACGCGCACGGCCCGGGACTTCGACCGCCTCGTGCACCAGCGACGCCCTCAGGCCCTCGATCGGCGGGCGGCAGAGGCCATCGACCGAGCAGAACGCCGTCGCGGCGAGCAAGCCGGCCGCCCCCGCGTGAAGTTCACGACCTGGGACCACCTGATGAAGGCGGGTCGGCCTCGAACGCTCCGCTCCCTCCGAGCAGGCTGACATCCTCGCCGTCACGGGAACGGGCGCCCCCGCGCTACGGCCGGACCGTGGCGGGGAAGAGGGCCAGAACACTGCGCCCTGTGCACCCCCGCACCCCCGCAAGTGTGCACCCCGATGAACTGGATCGCGTCAGCGGATCCGCGCCGGTCGAGTCCTCAGCCGCTCCGCTCACAGCCGGAGGCGAAGTGGCGCTCGCGGAGGTGGGCGACCAGTTCTACGCACAGATGCTCGGCGTCGGGTGCGCCGGGCCAGGCAGCGGTTCGCGGAGGAGGTGCTCCGTGGACTGTTTGCGGGCCGCCCCCGATCGGGCTCTGCGGTTGCGGTACTTCGCTGCCGTCCAGCCTCACGCCTCATGAAGAGCGGCCGCCGACGACCGAGACTTGAACATGTTCAAATTCCGTGCCAGGGTACGGCGCGGGTTCTTGAGTCCCCTGGTCGCGCACGCGGCCCGCGAAACCCGTGAGGGGTGGAGTGTGTTGCGCTGCTGTCGTACTGCGCTGATCTGGCTCGCCATGGCCTGTGCTCTCACGGCCTGCGGCAGGCTGACGGTCATGCCGCCGCCCGAAGGCGAACAGGTCGTGCTCAAACCGGCCGAACTTGCGACCACGTGGACCGATGCCGACGGCGGCACCCTCACGATGAAGCAGGACGGGACGTTCATCGCCGACAAAGTCTGCGTCGCCGTCCGCTGGTACGACAGTTTGACCTGGTCCGGAACAGGCACCTGGGAGCAAGGCTCCAACAAGAAGCAAAGTTTCGTCGGCGTCACCTTCGACGCCGCTCACTCCTTCGACACCGCTCACCCCGAAAGGGTTGAGCGGCAACCCGACTCCTACGCCGCCTTGAGGCAGGGCAAGGTCCTGAAGCTCTGGGTCGCTGTCGGCGATCCGGACAACGATTATCCGCACTGCATCCTGACCAGCCCGGCGGGTTGACCCGGCTACCGCACCGCCGGGCGATCCCGTTCTCTCCGTGTCCTGGTTCGTGATTACCCGGCCGCACAGAGCGACTGATGTGCTGCGCCAGCCACCCCGAGCCCCGTCGGCACGCATGACGCGTCCCGACGGGAATTCCATTGTTCGGCGGGACCGCCCCGCTGGTCATCACGGCGTTGATCCCGTCGTCCGGGGATCATCCGGTGCCGGGGTACTACATGGCCGCGGCTTCCGCGCTCGCGTTGGTGCCGTTGGTGCGGATGCCGGAGACCGCGGGGCGGTCGTTGCGGGCGGAGGCGCCTGCCGGAGGTAATCGCGTGGCGGTCGAGGCGGATGTTTCCGTGGGGGTCTGACGCCAGGCCTGTGATGTCCGGTGTCCGCCCGGCGCGGTGTGCCAACTCGCAGTAGCACAGCGGGGGTTCGACGGCGGGTGCGGGTGCGTCATCACTGGGCGCGCGCCCCGCGGCGAAGTTTCGTAGGTCGGCACAGCCCGGCACCCCATCGGGGGCGCCGATGTCCGGCCGCCCGAAGACAGGAGTGGGCCCCTTCACCGCGATCGGTGAAGGGGCCCACTCCTGCTCTGCCTCAGTCGGAGCGGCGGGACATCAATGCGTCACGCAGGACCTCTGCCAGGTGGCGGGGGGTGCGGTCCGAGAGCTGGGCGATCTGGGTGCGGCAGCTGTAGCCGTCCGCAAGGACCACAGTGTCCTCGGAGGCCTCCCGGAGCGCGGGGAGCAGTGCCTGTTCACCGACCGCCACCGAGACGTCGTAATGGCCCTTCTCGAAGCCGAAGTTGCCGGCCAGGCCGCAGCAGCCGGAGTCCAGACGGCCGGGGTCCACACCCGCACGGGCCAGGACCCGGTCGTCCGCCTTGCTGCCGAGGGTGGCGTGCTGGTGGCAGTGGGTCTGGGTCATCGCGGTCACGGTCTTGTCGCCGAGCCGCCCGAACTCGACGTCCGGGGCCTTCTGGTCGAGGAGTTCGGCCAGCGTCAAGGTCTGCTGCGCGAGCCGCACGGCGCGCTCGTCGCCCGGGAACATCTCGGTGGCGTCCGTGCGGAACAGCGAGGTACAGCTCGGCTCCAGGCCGATCAGCGGCATTCCCTGCTTGAGGTACGGGTCGACGGCGTCGATCGTGCGGCCCAGGACCTTCTTCGCCGTGTCGAGCTGGCCCGTGGTGTGCCAGGTCAGGCCGCAGCACAGGCGGTCCGGCGGCAGCACGACCTCGAAGCCGGCGTACTCCAGGACCTCTACCGCGGCCTGGCCGACCTGCGGCGACATGAACTCGGTGAACGTGTCGGGCCAGAGCAGGACCTTGCCGCGGCTGCCGGGAACGGCGGGCTTGTGGCTGCGGTGGAACCATGTGCGGAAGCGGCGCTTCGCGAAGGGCGGGATGGGGCGCTCGGGCGCGATGCCTCCGGCCTTCTTCACCAGCGCGGCAGTGGCCTTGTTGCCGCCGATCGCGTTGACCAGGCCTGGTACGTACGAGGCGAGCCGGGACCAGAGCGGCAGCCAGCCGAGCGAGTAGTGCGTGATTGGACGGATCTTGCCCTTGTGGTGGTGGTGCAGGAACTCGGCCTTGTACGTGGCCATGTCGACGCCGACCGGGCAGTCGCTCTTGCAGCCCTTGCAGGACAGGCACAGGTCGAGGGCCTCGGCGGCCTCTTCGGACTGCCAGCCGTCGGTGATGACCTCGCCCTGCACCATCTCGTACAGGACGCGGGCGCGGCCGCGCGTGGAGTGCGTCTCGTCGCCGGTGGCCCGGTAGCTGGGGCACATCACACCGCCCGACGACGTACGGCACTTGGCGATGCCGACGCAGCGGCGCAGCGCCTTGGACAGGTCGCCGTCGTCCTCGGCGAGCGCGACGGTGGTGGTCATCGGCAGGGTGGGCCGGTGGCCGGGCTGGATGCGCAGGCGCTCGTCGGCCGGGCGGGGGTGGACGAGGATGCCGGGGTTGAGGCGGTTTCCCGGGTCCCAGATCGCCTTGAAGGCGGAGAAGGCGTTCATGGCCTCCTCGCTGAAGACCTGTGGCAGGAACTCGGCGCGGGCCTGGCCGTCGCCGTGCTCGCCGGACAGCGTGCCGCCATGACTCGCGACCAGGTCGGCGGCGTCCGACATGAACTGACGGAAGATCCGGACGCCTTCGGGCGTCCCGTGGTCGAAGTCGATGCGGATGTGGACGCACCCTTCGCCGAAGTGGCCGTACGGGGTGCCCTGCAGGCCGTGCTGTTGGAGCAGCTTCTGCAGGTCGCGCAGGTAGTCGCCGAGCTTCTCGACGGGCACGGCGGAGTCCTCCCAGCCGGGCCACGCCTCCGAGCCGTCGGGCGCGCGGGTGGCCAGGCCGGAGCTGTCCTCACGGATGCGCCACAGCGCGGCCTGCTCGGCGGGATCCTGGACGAGGCGGACGTCGATCGCGCCGGTGTCCGCCTTGAGTGCTTCCGCGCGGGCCCGCTCGGCCGCGGGGTCCGGGGTGTCGTCTTCGTGGCCGAATTCGCAGAGCATCCAGCCGGCGCCTTCGGGGAGCATGTCCTCGGGTCGGGCGTCGGGCACGTTGCGGCGCAGCGCGGCGACCTGGTCGCCGCCCAGCCCTTCGCAGGCGATCGGCCGGTGCTTGAGGACGTGCTGGGCGGCGTCACCGGCCGAGGGCAGGTCGGAGAAGCCGAGCGCGACGAGGGTGCGGCGCTTGGGGATCTCGACCAGCTTCACGGTCGCTGAGACGACCACGGCGCAGGTGCCCTCGGTGCCGACCATGGCGGCGGGCAGGTCGAAGCCGTTCTCCGGCAGCAGGTGTTCCAGGCTGTAGCCGGAGACCTGGCGGCGGAAGCGGCCGAACTCGGTGCGCAGCATCGCCAGATGGTTGTCGCGCAGGATGCGCAGCCGCTCGTGGATCTCGCCGCGGCGGCCGCCCTCGTCGATGACCTGCTGCAGCTCCTCGGTGCTCAGCGAGCGCAGCGTCATGCGGACGCCGTCGTACGTGAGCACCTCCAGCTCGACGATGTTGTCGGCGGTACGGCCCCAGGCGACCGAGTGGGTGCCGCAGGCGTTGTTGCCGATCATCCCGCCGATGGTGCAGCGGGCGTGTGTGGAGGGGTCGGGGCCGAAGCGCAGGCCGTGCGGCTTGCACGCCTTCTGCAGCGCGGCCTGGACCAGCCCCGGCTCGACCTTGGCGGTGCGCGCCTCGGGGTCGATCTCCAGGACGCGGTTCAGGTGCTTCGAGGTGTCGATGACGACGCCGTCACCGACGGCCTGCCCGGCGATCGAGGTTCCGGCGCCGCGCAGTGTGACCGCGACGTTCAGCGCATGGCAGGCGGCCAGAGCAGCGGCCAGTTCGTCGGTGTCGGCAGGCAGCACGACGGCGGCCGGCACCTGACGGTAGACGGAGGCGTCCTGCGCGTACTCGGCGCGGCGCAGCCGCCCGAAGGCGACCTCCCCGTTCGGCACGGCCTCCCTCAGCGCACGCTCCAGCTCGTGCAGCGTCGCCGCGTCGGGCACATCGGGGTGCGGCGCGGCGGATGCGGGCGCGGGGGCGGACATGGCGGCTCCTTCGGGGCGGGACGTCAAGCTGGTACGGAACGTTGAGGTCGAGGTCGAGGTCGAGGTTGAAACGCGGACTGAGGACCAGGGCCCAGGCCAGGGACAGGGACAGGGAAGAACCCCGGACGCGGCAGCGCCCCGGCTCGGCAGGGGCCGGCCGGGGCGCGTGGGCGCCGGCGGGGCGGCGTGGCGACATCGCGGGTGTCACGGACATCGCCCGGGCACCGCCCCCCGGCCTGCCCGAATGTCAGCCTAGGACCGCCGCGACGGTCTCGCCCCACAGGCGCAGAGCCTCGTCGATCTGGTTCTCGTTGACGACGAGCGCCGGCAGCATCCGGACCACGTTGCCGTGCGCGCCGCAGGGAAGCAGCAGCAGGCCGCGTTCGGCAGCCGCCGAGAGCAGCTTGCCGGCGGTGGCGCCGTCGGGGTTGCCCTCACCGTCGACGATCTCGGAGGCGAGCATCAGACCGAGCCCGCGGACGTTGTCGATGCCGCCGACGCCCTCGCTCGCCGGGTGGGCGGCGGCGACTTCGCGCAGGCCGGCGATCAGCTGTTCGCCGCGCTCGGCCGCGTTCTCGACGAGCTTCTCCTCCTTGATGACTTCGAGGGTGGCGATGGCGGCGGCGCAGGACACCGCGTTGCCGCCGTAGGTGCCGCCCTGCGAGCCCGGCCAGGCCTTCGCCATGAGCGTCTCGGAGGCCGCGATCGCCGACAGCGGGAATCCGCTGGCCAGGCCCTTCGCGGTGACCAGGATGTCGGGGCGGACGCCGAAGTGGTCGTGGCCCCAGAACTTGCCGGTGCGGCCGAAGCCGGCCTGCACCTCGTCGAGGATGAGCTGGATGCCGTGTCGGTCGGCTCGCTCGCGCAGACCCTGCAGGAACGCGGCGTTGGCCGGCACGAAGCCGCCGTCTCCGAGCACCGGCTCGATGATGAACGCGGCCGTGTCCGCGGGCGCGCTGACGGTGGCGAGCACCTGGTCCAGCTCGCGCAGCGCGAACTTGGTCGCGGTCTCCTGGTCCCAGCCGTAGTAGTAGGCGTTCGGGAAGGGCGCGACAGCCACACCCGGCATGAGCGGGCCGAAGCCGGAGCGGACCTTGGCGGCGGAAGTGGTCAGGGAGGCGGCGCCGAGGGTGCGGCCGTGGAACGAGCCCTGGAAGACCACGATGTTGGGGCGGCCGGTGGCCTGCTTGGCCAGGCGCATCGCCGCCTCGACGCCCTCACTGCCGGAGTTGGCGAAGAACAGCGAGTCCAGGCCCTCGGGCAGCACCTCGCCGAGGCGCTCGGTGAGGGTGAGCAGCGGCCGGTGCAGCACCGTCGTGTACTGGCCGTGGACCAGCTTGCCGACCTGCTCCTGGGCCGCCGCGGTGACCTTGGGGTGGCAGTGGCCGGTCGACGTCACGCCGATGCCCGCGGTGAAGTCCAGGTGGGCCCTCCCCGACGCGTCGTAGAGATAGACGCCCTCGCCGCGTTCGGCCAGAACGGGGGTGGCCTGCTTGAGAACAGGGGACAAGGCACTCATGGACGGCTCCTCGCTCGATGACCGACGCGGACTGCATCTTGGTCAGGGCGGACTGCATCGTGGGTCGCCGCGGGCCACTTCGGGGACCTGCGGTTCTACGAGATCAACATCAAGCTGCTTCGTAGGATTGTCAACAACCTACACTCATGCAAGCATGCAATTCCACGGCTGTCCACGAGTGAGTCTGGCCGGGAGCACCACGAATCGAGGCGGGAGTCGAAGTGAGCGCAGGTACCGAGCAGCAGACACAGCAGGAGCAGCGCCTGCGGCAGGAAGAGTCCGTCGTCGCGTCCGTACCCGACGGACTGTTCATCGGCGGCAACTGGCGCCCGGCGGTCTCCGGTGCGACCTTCGGTGTCGAGGACCCCTCGCGCGCCCGTGAGCTGCGCACCGTCGCCGACGCCGGCGCCGAGGACGCGCAGGCCGCTGCCGAGGCGGCCGCCGCCGCGCAGGAGAAGTGGGCGGCCACCGCCCCGCGCGAGCGCAGCGAGATCCTGCGCCGCGGCTACGAGCTCCTGATGCAGCGCCAGGAGGAGCTCGCCCTCCTGATGACGCTCGAGATGGGCAAGCCACTGGCCGAGGCACGCGGCGAAGTGGCCTACGCCGCCGAGTTCTTCCGCTGGTTCGCCGAAGAGGCCGTCCGTGTCGAGGGCGGCTACCAGACCTCCCCCGACGGCAAGGACCGCTTCGTCGTCATGAAGCGCCCGGTCGGCCCGGTGCTGCTCATCACGCCGTGGAACTTCCCGCTCGCCATGGGCACCCGCAAGATCGGCCCGGCCATCGCCGCCGGCTGCACGATGATCATCAAGCCGGCCGAGCAGACCCCGCTGTCGATGCTCAAGCTCGCCGAGATCCTCGTCGAGGCCGGCCTGCCCGCGGGCGTCCTCAACGTCCTGACCACCTCCCGCCCCGGCGAGGTCGTCGAGCCGCTGCTGCGCGGCGGCGTCATCCGCAAGATGTCCTTCACCGGCTCCACGGCCGTCGGCCGCCTCCTTCTGGAGCAGAGCGCCGAGCAGGTCCTGCGCGTCTCCCTGGAGCTGGGCGGCAACGCGCCGTTCATCGTGTTCGACGACGCCGACCTCGACAAGGCCGTCGAGGGCGCCATGGCCGCCAAGATGCGCAACATCGGCGAGGCCTGCACCGCCGCCAACCGGATCTACGTGCACGCCTCCGTCGCCGACGAGTTCGCCGAGCGGCTCGCCGCGCGCATGGGCGCGCTGAGCGTCGGCCGCGGCTCCGAAGGCGCCGACGTCGGCCCGCTGATCGACGAGGCCGGCCGTGGGAAGGTCGCCGCGCTGGTCGCCGACGCCGTCGAGCGCGGTGCCAAGGTCCTGACCGGCGGCGAGAACGCCGAGGGCGAGGGCTACTTCTACGCCCCGACCGTCCTCACCGGCGTCTCCCCCGAGTCGGCCCTGATGAGCCAGGAGATCTTCGGCCCCGTCGCCCCGATCCTCACCTTCACCGACGAGGACGAGGTGATCGCCGCGGCCAACGACACCGAGTACGGCCTGGTCTCCTACCTGTTCACCGAGAACCTGGGGCGCGCCTTCCGGGTCTCCGAAAAGCTGGACACCGGCATGGTGGGCCTCAACAAGGGCGTCGTGTCCAACCCGGCCGCGCCGTTCGGCGGCGTCAAGGCCTCCGGCCTCGGCCGCGAGGGCGGCCGCATCGGCCTCGACGAGTTCCTCGAGACCCGTTACCTGGCCATGCCGCTCGGCTGACGCCACCCCGTACCAGCCGCCCCACCCCGCAATCCTGCCGAGCAACGAACAGACCGGAGCCATCCCACTCATGGACCGTTTCATCGAGGTTTCCCTGCCCAAGCGCGGCGTCACCGCCACCGCGAAGCTGCTCGACGACCGCGCCCCGATCACCTGCGAGGCGATCTGGAACGCCCTGCCGCTGGGCAGCGACGTCTACCACGCGAAGTACGCGCGCAACGAGATCTACACCCTCGTGCCGGCCTTCGCCCCGCAGGAGCCCCCGCTGGAGAACCCCACCATCACCCCCATCCCGGGTGACCTGTGCTACTTCACCTTCTCCAACACCCAGATGAGCACGGCTTCGTACGGTTACGAGGCCGCCGCCGACCAGCAGGACACAAAGGCCGCGCACGCCGAGCGCGACATCGTCGTGGACCTCGCCCTGTTCTACGAGCGCAACAACCTGCTGATCAACGGCGACCAGGGCTGGGTCCCGGGCATCGTCTGGGGCACGATCGTCGAGGGCCTGGACCGGCTCGCCGAGGCCTCGCAGGACCTGTGGCGGGCGGGCGCGCTGGGCGAGTCGCTGCAGTTCAAGCGCGCCTGACGCGGCACCACACGCGCTGTGCCCGGCGCTTCAACGGCGCAGCGCCGGGTGCAGCAGGACAGCGCAGGACGGCGCACGAAGGGGCGGGCCCGGGATCTGATCCCGGGCCCGCCCCTTCGTGCGGCCTCGTGTCAGCCGACCGGCGCGACGTCCACCACGCCCGCGTCCCGCAGCGCGGCGTGCAGCACCGCCGAGGCCCGCAGCACCAGTTCGTCACCGTGCCGGGCCGCCACCAGCTGGGCGCCCACCGGCAGACCCGCGTCCGTGACGCCGCAGGGCACCGAGGCGGCCGGCTGCTGCGTCAGGTTGAACGGGTACGTGAACGGCGTCCAGCCCGTCCAGCGCTTGTGCTCGCCGCCCGGCGGCACCTCGACGCCCGCCTCGAACGCGGGGATCGCGACGGCCGGCGTCAGCAGCAGGTCGTACGTCTCGTGGAAGCGGCCCATCTGCACGCCGAGCGCCATCCGGGTGTCGACCGCGCCCAGGTAGTCGAGCGCGCTCTTCGCGGCGCCCTCGCGGCACACCTCCTGGAGGCCCGCGTCGAGTTGGGCGAACTGCTCCGGGCGCAGGTTCTCGACGACCTTGGCCGCGCCCGAGAACCACAGCGTGTGGTAGGCCTCGACCGGATCGTCGAAGCCCGGGTCGGCCTCCTCCACGTCGGCGCCGAGCTCGGCGAGCAGCCGGGCCACCGCGGCGACGCGCTCGGCGACCTGCGGGTCCACGGACGCGCCCGCGAACGTCGGCGCGTACGCGATCCGCAGCCCGCTCAGGGACCCCTGGGCGAGCGCCTCGGCGACGGCGGCGCGGTAGCTGCCGCGCGGCGGCCCGAGGGCCGACCAGTCGCGGCTGTCGAAGCCGGTGACGACGTCCATCAGGAGCGCCGCGTCCTCGACGGTGCGGGTCATCGGCCCTGCGTGCGCGAGGGTGCCGAACGGGCTCGCCGGGTAGAGCGGAATCCGCCCGTACGTCGGCTTCATGCCGAAGATGCCGCAGAACGCGGCCGGGATGCGTACCGAGCCGCCGCCGTCCGTGCCCACCGAGAGCGGCGCCATGCCCGCGGCGACCGCGGCGGCACTGCCGCCGGAGGAGCCGCCCGACGTCGTCGCCGGGTCCCACGGATTGCGGGTCACACCGGTCAGCGGGTTGTCGGTGACGCCCTTCCAGCCGAACTCCGGGGTCGTCGTCTTGCCGACGAACACCGCACCCTGCTCACGCATCCGCGCCACGCAGGGCGCGTCCTCGTCCCACTCGCGGTCGGCCGAGATGCTCAGCGAACCGCGCAGCGTGGGGCGGCCCTTGGTGTACAACAGGTCCTTGATGGACGTCGGCACGCCGTCGAGCAGGCCGAGCGCCTCGCCGCGGCCGCGCCGCTCCTGGCTCGCCCGCGCCTGGGCGAGTGCCTCGTCCCGGTCGACCAGACAGAAGGCGTTCAGCTTGCCGTCGACCGCCTCGATGCGGTCGAGCACGGAGGCGGTGGCCTCCACCGGGGACAACTCGCCGCTCTCGTAGGCGGTGAGCAGTTCGGTGGCGGTCAGCGCGTACGGCTCCTGGGGAGACGAAGTGCTCATCGGATTCCCTCCTGGGATGCGGTCTGCGCACCGGCCGGGACCGGTACGTAGCCCAGCTTCTTGTCCACGAGATTGCGCAGCGGCCGGCCGGAGCGCCAGCGCGCGAAGTTGTCGGCGAAGACCTCGGCGAGGTCCTCCAGCCAGGTGTCGGTGTCGGCCGACATGTGCGGTGACACCAGCAGGTTGGGCGCGTCCCACATCGGGCTGTCCGCGGGCAGCGGCTCCTGCCGGAACACGTCCAGGGCGGCGCCGCCCAGCTGTCCCTCCTCCAGGGCCGCCAGCAGGTCCTTCTCGACGACGATCGGTCCGCGCCCCACGTTCAGGAACCGTGCGCCGCGCTTCATCCGCGCGAACGCCGCCGCGTCGAACATGTCCTCGGTCTGGTCCGTCAGCGGCGCAGCGCAGACCACCCAGTCGGCGACCGCGAGCAGCGCGTCGAGCTCGTCGAAGGCGTGCACCGTACCGACCTCGGGGTCGTCGTCCCTGCGGGTGCGTCCCACCAGGTCCACCCGTAGTCCGAGCGCGCGCAGGGTGCGCGCCACGGCCCGCCCGATGGGCCCGCCGCCCACCACGACCGCGCGCGTTCCCGAGACCCGCTGGGTGACCCGGTGCTGCCAGAGGCGGCCCTGCTGCCGCTCGTACGTCCCGGCGAAGTCCTTGGCGAGGGCGACGATCTGGCCGGCCACGTACTCGGCGATGGGCTGCTCGAAGACGCCCCGCGAGTTGGTCAGCAGGGTGCCGGAGTCGCGCAGGGCGGGGAACATCAGCCGGTCCACTCCGGCACTGGCGGTGTGGACCCAGCGCGGGCCTCCCTGCGCGGGCCAGGCGGCGGGCAGCGCCTCGGTGCCGAACTCCCAGACCAGCAGCACGTCGGCGTGCGGCAGCTCTGCGGCGAGCCGCTCCTCGGGGATGCAGACGAGGTCGGCGTCGGCGGCCACCTCGTCCATGCCGGGCGGCCGCTGGTCGGCAAGCACCAGGACACGGGGGGCTTGGGAATTCTCGGTCTTCGTCACGGCGGTCCTTCGGTCGCTCGGCACTGCGGCGACGGTCGGTGGGACAGGGTGCGGACGGGTTCGTACGCGGACGGAACTGCGGGCGGTGATACGAGTGAACGACGGCCTGTCCCTTCGCGATCGGCGGCAGATCACGGACACGGCGTGCAGGACGACGGACGACGAAGGACCATGGAAGGGCCTGGGCGCCCGAAGGCGCCTGAGCCCTTTCCCCCACCGCCGTCCATCCGCTCGCTCACCTCGGAGAACGAGCCTTTCCCCCATGGGGATTGACACGCTAAGCAGCGCGTCTTTACGTTGTCAACAATCTACAGCCCACCTCGGCTACCCGGAGGCCGGCCGAGCGAAACCCGCACCGTCCGCGGGCCGCGCGGCCACCAGCCTCCTACTGTCCTTCAGTACGACCTTGCCACCACGTCCACCTATGGCGTACGGACCGCATTCCGTACGCGTGCAGCCATGAAGGGGCTCTGCATTGGACATCACGACCTTCGGCGGACCGGTACCGCAGCGCGGCATCGGCGTAGTCGCCCCGTTCGACTTCGCGCTCGACCGCGAACTGTGGCGCTGGACCCCCGAGGAGATCTCCCTCCACCTGACCCGCACCCCGTACGTGCCGGTCGAGGTCAGCGTGGACATGGCGCGGCTGATCAGCGAGCACGAGACGCTCCAGCACGCCGTCACCGCGCTCGATGCCGTACGACCGGTCTCGTTCGCTTACGCCTGCACCTCCGGCAGTTTCGTCGGCGGGATCGCCCACGAGCGCGCCATGTGCGCCTCCATGAGCGGCTCCGGCCGCGGCATGCCCTCCGTCACCACCTCCGGCGCCCTGCTGGAGGCGCTGCAGGAGCTGACGGCGCGCCGAGTCAGCGTGATCACCCCGTACACGCAGTCCCTGACCGACGCCCTGGCGGACTACCTGGCCGAGGCGGACATCGACGTCGTCGGCCGCGAGTACATGGGCCTGACCGGAGAGATCTGGCAGGTCGGCTACCGGGACGTCGTGGAGCTGGCCCGGTCCGCGGACCTCACGGACGCCGACTGCCTCTTCATCAGCTGCACCAACCTGGCCACGTACGACGTGATCCCGCAGCTGGAGGCCGAGTTGCGGATCCCGGTGATCTCCGCCAACCAGGTCACCATGTGGTCGGCGCTGCGCCACGCGGGCGCGCGGCCCACGGGCGACTACCAGTCGCTGATCGACCCCGCGGCCCGCGCCGCCCTCGCCCCGTACCGCAAGAAGAGCACCAGGCCTTCCGCCCCGTCGGCCGCTGTCGAGTGGAGCCCACTCGCCCCCGCCTCCGAACCCGCGGCGCCGACGCCGCCGGACGAACCGGCAGCGGGCCTGGATCTCGGCTGACGCACGACCGCACCGAGGCCTCCACACACGAGGCCTCCGGTGCGCACTCGCCTCTTCGCACCTCCGACAGCAGATGCGCAACTGTCAACAATCTACATCCGGCCGGTTTCCGCAGTAGACTGCCGGCACGAAAGGACGACTGAAGCATGAGCGAGAAGACTGCCCGCGTCGGGTTCCTCTACCCCGGCCACTCCGCCGAGGACGACTACCCGCGCCTGGAGCAGCTGATCGGCGGCGACGTCCGGCTGACCCTCGTCCACACCGACATCGGCACGGACGCCCACCGGGTGGACGACCTCCTGGAGATGGGTGCCACGCACCGCCTCAAGGCGTCCCTCGGTGAACTCCTCGCCCAGCCACAGGATGTGGTCATCTGGGCGTGCACCAGCGCCAGCTTCATCTTCGGCCCCGAAGGCGCCCGCAATCAGGTCGCCGAACTCGCCGAGGCCGCCGGACTCCCCCTCGAGCGCACCTCCTCCACCTCGTTCGCCTTCGCCCACGCCGTGCAGGCGCTCGGCGTGCGCCGCCTGGCGATCGCCGCGACCTACCCGGACGACGTGGCCGGCTACTTCGTGCGGTTCCTGGAGCACCACGGCTCCGAGGTCGTCCAGGTCTCCGGCCGCGGCATCATCACCGCCGCCGAGGTCGGTACGCTGGGCCGCGAACAGGTACTGGAGCTGGCCAGGAGCAACGACCACCCGGACGCCGAGGCGGTCCTGCTCCCCGACACCGCGCTGCACAGCGCCGCCTGGCTCGATGAACTCGAAGAGGCCGTCGGCAAGCCCGTCCTGACGGCCAACCAGGTCACGGCCTGGGAAGGGCTGCGTCTCGCGGGCGACACGGAGCCGCGTGAAGGGCTCGGATCGCTCTTCCGACTGGACCGGCAGCCCGATTCACCCAACTCCGCGGCCGTGTAAGCCGGCGGCCGCGCCGATCCGAGGAAGCGAACTGAATATGGCCACTGCGAAACCTCTGCGCCCGGTCAAGCGGGAGCCCGCGGCGACCGTCATCGCCGCCCAGCTCACCGAAGCGATCATGGACGGCAGACTTACCCAGGGAACCCAGCTGGGCGAGGCCGAACTGGCGGGGCAGCTCGGCGTGAGCCGGGGACCGCTGCGCGAGGCACTGCAACGCCTCGTGCAACAGGGCATCGCCATCAGCGCCCCGCACCGCGGCGTCTTCGTGACGCGGCTCGACGAGCACGATGTCCGCGACATCTACCTCGCCCGCACAGCCATGGAGTCCGCCGCCTGCCGCCTCGTGCTGCAGCGGGATCCGCAGCGTACGGCGGACCGCCTCGCCAAGGTGCACCGCACCATGGAGACCGCGGCCCGCCGCGGCAACCACGCGGCCCTGAGCGCGGCCGACATGGACTTCCACCAAGCCCTGGTCGAGGAGTCCGGCAGCCCGCGCCTGCAACGGATCGCGCAGACCCTCTTCGTCGAGACCCGGATGTGCCTGTCGGCCCTCACCGAGGACCACCCGGACCCCGACGCCCTGGTCGAGGAGCACGCGGGCCTCATCGAGGCACTCCGCGACGGTGAGGAGTCCCGGCTCCTCGCTCTGCTGGACGACCACATGCAGGACGCGGTCCACCGCCTTACGGGCCCGGACCCGGCGCCGGAGGCCACCACCTCGCACGCGGCGGCAGGCTGACAGACGAAGAGCCCTCGGCACATCTTGAGTTCCGGGGGCTCTTCGTGCGCCGCCGCCGTAGAGAAGGAGGTACGTCGTCTCACGCAAGCCGGTGCCCACATTCGCCGATCAGTTGTTCAATGACCGCGGAGACACTCCGTGCTCGCTCGGACGCACGCACCCGTCCCATCGGGCACCCGCACTCCCCCGGGCTGGTCTGGCCGCGGCCGGGAGAGGCCGGGGCCCGTCACCGGGAGCATCGCCAAGTCGTCATCGCCGTCGGCACGATTCCTGTCGCAGGCGGAACAGCCTCCGAGGCACACTGGCCCAAGCGGGAGCCGAGGGCCTCCGCGCGCGATGGGGCAGCTGGAAACCCGCAACCGGCAGGTGACTTCTCCGGCCGCCGCACTGGCGAAGGAAGTGTGCTTCCGTGGCCGGAGAACGGATCGGTACTCACGCGAAAAGGCTGAGCCGGCAGGTCGGGGAGGCAGCCGGGAGCGTGTGGCATGCCGGTCGAGAGGTCGAGCTGCTGCACCGCGCGATGGCGTTCGCCACCCTGTTCTTCGTCACGCTGGTGCCTCTTCTGGTCGTGATCGCGGCGGCATTGCCGGCCCGTGGCAGCGGCATCGCGGATTGGATCACCGAAGGTCTGGGCATGTCCGGCAGCTCGGCCCACGCCGTGGACGAGCTGTTCGCCTCCCGCCACGCCGTCCTGAGCACCACCACCGCGCTGGGCCTGGTCGGCCTCGGCCTGTTCGGGATCTCGCTGATGGCCGCAGTCCAGACCGCCTACGAGCGGATCTGGCACCTGCCGTCAGGCGCCTGGCACGCGTTGTGGCGCCAAGTTCTCGGCCTGGCCGGACTGATCGCCCTGATCCTCCTCAGTACCTGGCGCGGCCTGCCCTGGCCCAGCGCCGCTGCATCGGCAGGTCCCCGTATCGCGGTGGGCGCGTGCGGTGGCGTGCTCTACTTCTGGTGGCTGCAACATCTCCTCCTCGGATCGCGCGTCACGTGGCTGCGCCTGCTGCCTGGCGCGTTGGCGACCGTGACTGCCTTCGCCGGCCTCCGACTCTTCTCCGAACTGGTTTTCGCGCCGCTCATCGTGTCCAACGCGGTCTCGTACGGCGCGGTCGGCACCATCCTGGTGGTGCAGTCCTGGCTCGTCGGCGTCGGCTACACCGTGTACGGCGGCGCCCTCGTCGGTCGTCTCGTCCAAGCACGTCATCACCGTGACCCCCGCCACGGCCCGTGACGCCGAAGCCGCAACCGCCGCGTGGTCGCCGACGAGCGGTCGGCGCCACCACCCGTCGTCGTGAGCGCGACCCGTTGAGGAGCGGTGACCGCACGGCTGTGCCGGGGCCACCCTGGCGCTCTCCGACCTTGAAGACCGCCAACGCCGACGCCAATGTCTCCATCAGCGATTCCCTGCTCCGGCCCAAGAGCTGACGCGCTCGCGCACCAGCCCCGCGGCCCCGCGGCCCCGGCCGGACACCATGAAGGACGTCCGGCCTTTCGCCGTCAGTCGACGTCCTTGCCCATCGCTCGCAGGACCGCGTGGCGGGCCTGGTAGAAGTCGACGTCCGAGACGTCCGGGTCCTCCTCCACCTCGCTCAGCCAGTCCTCCATCTCCTGGGGCTGCCACAGGTCGAAGCCCTGGGGGATGGAGAGCGTCGTGGTGCTCGCCCGCAGCTGGTCCACCGCAGCAGCCTCCTGGACACCGCGAGTATTCACCTCGGTCACCGCGCCACGTCCTTCCGTTTCATAGGGGATAGGGGAACGGACGGGCGACCTTGCCAGACACACGCTGGATGTGTCCAAAGCGGCCCATGCCCACTGCGCGAGCTCTGAGGGAGAGTCCCAGCCCTTTGCGGGCCGCTTGGCCTCTCTGCTCGCTGCCGTCGGCATCTTTGTGATGGGCGGCTGCTTCTCGTTCTTCCAGGGGATCGAGGCATTGCGTTCGGCCGGCTCCGAGACACGCACCGGCTACGTTGTGGTTCTCGCCGTGCTCGGCGTCGCCCTCATCGCGGAGGGCTCTTCGCTGGTGAGGGCCCTGGTTCAGATCCGCGGCAATGCGCGGCGCGCCTCGCGCGGCATGGTGCAGGAGATGCGCGGGCGAAGACCGGCCCTGCGGACCGTGCTCGCCGAGGACTCCACCGCCTGTCTGGGTGTCGTGTTCGCCATCGTCGGCGTGGGCCTGCACATGCTCACCGGCAACATCGCCTACGAAGCCTGGCCTCGCTCCTCATCGGTGCCCTGCTCGTCTTCGTGGCGTTCCAACTGGCAAGCCAGTCGCGCGAGCAGCTGATCGGCGAGGCTGCCGATTGCGAAGGTTTCGCCGCTGTCAACGGGTGACGTCGAGGACTCGGGGCACACGGGAGTCATCAGGAGTCAACCCAACCGTAGGAGGCACTTCGTGATCGCCCTTGGCATCGTTCTGCTGGTCATCGGATTCCTCACGGGCATCTCGATCCTGTGGACCATCGGCGTCATCCTGGCCGTGGTCGGCGCAGCGTTTTGGATCATGGGATCCATGGACCGCGCTGTCGGCGGCCGACGCCACTATTGGTGACCGGCCGACCCGGTCTCTGCCGATCCCGCCCCGTAGTCGGGAAATCGGTGCGCTGCCCGTCCCTGTGGCCAGACCGTGCAGCCCTCTGCTGCGTCCCGCGCTCCGTGGCCTTCCCGGCTACGTGAGCGCGAAGTGGCGGAGCCAGATGTACACCGCGGAGATCGCGACCGTGACGGTGGTGACCACGAGCCCGTACTTGGTGAACTCCACAAGGGGTGGGCTGCCGGTTGCGTTCGGCGATGCCAGGGACGATGACGTTGGCGCCGGCACCACTGGACGTGGTGGTCGGCAAGCAGCACGCCGCCCGGCTGTGCCGGGCGCTGGCCGGCCGCCGCGTCAGCGAGTGTCTGCCGGCCACTGCGGCCGCCCAGCCGATCGCCGCAGCGGGTTTGCGGGGACCGCACCACTACGCCCGCGCGAACCACCCGCCAGGGCGAGCAGCACGCATCGAGGGGCCCACGCCCAGCGGCAGTTCGCGGCCCTTACCCGCCTCGTCGTGGGTCCTCAGGTTCGCAGCAGCCCGAGTGGCCCGACGGCGGCGGCCCGCGCATCTCCGTCAGCGTGCGGGGCGGCGCGCGGCCAGAAGATCGGCGCTGGGGGCGTGCACGACATGCAGGCCCTGTGCCTCGAGTTCGGCGCCGATCTGCGAAGCGCTGGCCGGCCATAGTTCGAATGCCTCCCGCTGCCGGCGCAGTACCCGCCCCTCTCGCTCGACGTGATAGGTGAAGACCATCCGCACGATCCCCCCATCGGGTTCGCGGGTGATGTCCGCGCCGTAGATGTCCGGGCCCACGCGGACCGGCCCGAGCCGTCCCACCTTCTCGCGCCCGGCCGGCAGTTCGGTGGGCGGTGGGTCGAAGAGCAGTAGCCCGCCGGGCAGGAGCGCGCGGCTGACGGCCTGCCAGGTGGAGCGTCGGGTGGCGGGGTCGAGGCAGGCGATGATGTTGGAGGCGATGGCCAGGTCCGCTACCTCCTCGAGTCCCGCTCTCTCGATGGGCTCGGGGTGAAGGGTGACGCGGGCACGCTGGTCAGCGCCCAGACCGGCCAGTCGGGACAGCAGAGCCGCGCGCATCGGGGCCGCCGGCTCGACAGCGTGGATCGGCGCGGCGGAGGCGGTGAGCAGGGTCTCGGTGACGATCCCGGTGCCCGCACCGATGTCAAGGATCCCGTGCCGGGCGTGGCGGGCCGCCTCGGCGAAGCGCCGTTTCGCCGAACGGCGGTCGGTTTCGGCCTGGAGCAGATCGTAGAACTCGACAGAGACCGTGTAGTCGGCGCCGGACATGTCACGCACGGCACTGCGGCCGGACGAATTCGGGCGCGCGCCCGGCAGGGTATGCGAGCGCACTGCCGTCGAGACAGGCGAGGAGTTCGGCAACACCGACGTAGCCTTCCAGACGCGGACCGCGCGCGGGGCCCGCTCCTCGAGCCCGCGGGACGGCAGCGCGACAAACGGCACCTTGGCCCGGACCGCAGCCTGCACGCCCTGTGGGGCTGTCGCCGGCGAACAGCGCTTGGGCCGACCCCACGGCCGCCTTCTTCAGAGCACCAGGCCTGCGATCGGGGGCGGGCTTGCCCGTGTCCACACCCTCCGCTGCGCTACCGGCGTCGAGCACCTCATCCGCATCCGTGACACCGCACGTCACCGCAAGGTTCCTCACCGAGACAGAGAAAGCGAGGCCATTCGTCCAGCCGGGCCTCTTCAGCGTCAGCGGCATCCACGACGCACTGCCAAGGGCCTGCAGGTCGGGCCAGATTCGGGCAAACAATGCCTGATTCGACGTTGTGGCCGCCCCGGCCACGCCACGGTCCTCGTTGTGGCCAGGCACGTTGTCCAGCAACTGGTCACCGTGCCTGCCTCTCACTCCGTGGATGTGCGTCATCGCCCGAGTGTGACCGCACTGGGCATGGGACTCGGTCCAGGCGATCGGGCGCCAGTAGCTCATGACGAGCGGAGGCCCGTCGGCATGGAGCAGCGTCACGACCGGCATCGGCCGCCTCCCTCGCTCGTGCCTCGTCTGCCTGTTCTCGACCCTACGATCGGCACGTCCCCACGGCACGGTCACCACGGCCGTTTGCCGACGTTGATCAGGGAAACCCGCACCGTAGGACACATCACGCGGGCGCCTGCCGCACGGTGGTGACAACCGGCACCAGCAGTGGCATCGGGCGCGCGTGCGCTGTTGCGTTCGGCGCCCTTGGCGACCGGCTCGCGCTGATCGCCCGCCGCCGGATCGGGCTGAACGGAGCGGTGCGCGAGGCCGCGAGCCGGCGCCGCGAAAGCGATCCTCATCGCACCTCGAACACAGCCTCGGCCGGTAGGAGCCGTGATCATGGGAACTGTGCCTGTACCAACCGACCCCGACGTCGCCCCCGTGCCGCCGCCCGAAGGCCCGCCACGCCCAGAACCCCCGGACCCCGGCAAACCGCCCGATGGGCCGAAACCCGTCGAGCCGCCAACCCCACCGGATCCCCCGACACCGCCCGGCTCACCCGTCCCGCCACCTGAGCCGCCCTCGCCCCCCAGCCCGGATGAGCCCGACCCTCCGGAGCCGAAGCCGGGCCGGCCTCGCCCGACGGAGCCGCCGGACTGACGGACCCTGCGAGTGACGGCATCGGGCACTGCGCAGCCGACGGACCGGCAGGTCCACCGAACGTGCCCACCCGCACACGGCGGCCGGTCCACGGAGTTCCTCGTCCGACCGCCGAATCTCGTGCCCGTCCCAGGCTCGCCCGGACCAGGGGGAACGAAGGGCGCCCCCGGTAAGCCGGCGCCCATCCACCATCTGACAACGAGACCATCGGATGGGGCCTCGGCTCAGGTCGGGTGCGGTTGGGAGGCCAGGGATGTGGCTTGCGCGACGAGGAGGGCGACGTCGTCGTGGTCGTCCGGGTCGCGCAGGGTGTCAAGGAGCCACCGGCAGGTTTCGTCGAGCGGTCTTCGGGGTTCGTCCAAGGTGTGCAGGAGAGTGTTCAGGCGCTCGTCGATGGGTTGGTGGCGGGTTTCGACGAGGCCGTCGGTGTAGAGGACGAACCGGTCGCCAGGATTCAGGTCGAACGCGGTGGTGTGGAAGGGGACACCGCCGACACCGAGAGGTGCCCCAGGGGGCAGCTCGAGAAGTTGAGGTTGCCGTCCGGGTGAGACGAGGACGGGCGGAAGGTGTCCGGCGTTCGCGATGTGACACCGGTGAGTGTGCGGGTCGTAGGTGGCATAGATGCAGGTGGCGATGTAGTGCTCGAGCCCGCAGGTGATCTTGTCGAGGTGCCGCAGGACCTCGGTGGGAGCCAGGTCGAGGTCGGCGAACGCGTTTGTGGCGGTGCGAAGGCGGCCCATGGCGGCGGCGGCGTCGATGCCGTTGCCCATGACGTCACCGATCACCAGTGCGGTCTTGTCTCCCGCAAGGGGGATGACGTCGTACCAGTCGCCTCCGACCTCGCTGTATGCCTGCGCGGGTTGGTAGAGGGAGGCGACGTTCAGGCCGGTGGGCTGTGGGAGTTCGCCGGGCAGGAGGCTGCGCTGGAGGGTTTCGGCGGTGTTGCGGACGCTCTGGTACAAGCGGGCGTTGTCGATGGCGACGCCGGCGCGGGCGGCCAGCTCCACGGCAAGCAGTACGTCGTCCTCGTCGAACGGGAGCTGATTGCGGGCCCGCAGCAGGGCAAACGCGCCGAGGACCTCGTCTCGGGCGATCAGCGGGACCGCGAGGTAGGAGTGCATGCCCGCTTGGGCGAAGATTGCCGCGCTGTCGGTGCCGGGGGCGATGTGCTCCAGATCCTTCTGTCCGGCGTGGGTGACGAGGACGGGCCATCCGGTGTGAACGCATTGGGTGATCAGCCGGTCCGCGTCGTACGGGGCGCGGTCGACGGCCTGCATGGCACCGGCGGCTGGAGTCGCATAGGCCGCGGCCACGGCAAGCGAGCGGAACAGCTCCGAGCCCTTGGTGGGCGGGGAGTGGCGCAGGGCCAGAGCGTCGTCAAGGACATCGACCGACGCCACGTCGGCCAGGTCCGGCACCGCTACCCCCACCAGTTCCTGGGCGATGTGCTGAATCTCCAGGGTCGTGCCCACACGGGCGGACGCGTCGGCGATCATGGTCAGGCGGCGCCGGGCCCGGTCCGCCTCGGCAGCTGCCCGGTGGCGTTCGCTGACGTCGATGACCGAGTTCGCCACACCGATCACCCGCCCGCCGGCGTCCTCGAGCCGGTAGTGCGACACCGACCATGCGTGATCGTGGTCCGGATCGGCGCGGGTGCGGCCGACGGTGTGCTGGTCGATCAGGGGAGCGCCGGTGAGCAGCGCCCGTCGCATCGCGGACTCGATCGAGTCGACGTCGAGGGACGTGAGGATGTCATGCGGGCGCCGGCCGAGGTGATCGGCCGCCGGTATGCCGTTGATACGCTCCAGCTCCGGATTGACCAGGACATAGCGCAGGTCCGTGTCCAGCAGGGCGATGCCGATGGGGGCCTGCGAGATCAGGCGCTGTGACAGGGCCAGGTCGGTCTCCATCCGCTGCAAGGTGCTCTGATCAGCAGCGATGCCCAAGGCGTAGATGTCGCCGAGGTCGTCCACCAGGCGCATGTTGCGGAATTCCACCAGGCGCGTACTGCCGTCCTTGTACCGGATCGGGAACGCGCCCGCCCAGCTCTCGCCGGTCCCCATCACCTCGGCGAACAGCCTGACCACCAGGTCCCGCTGCTCCTCGTGGACCAGCAGCCTTGCCGCGTACCGGCCCAGCGCCTCCTCGGCCGTGTACCCGAACACCTCATCGGCCTGCGGGCTCCAGAACACGATCCGACCACTGGCATCGAGAACGACCGCAGCCACGCTGAGCAGATCGAGCAACCCTCCCGGCGGGGCCGGCCCTGCCCCGGCGTCCCCCTCCCCTTCCGGGCGCGGCGCGTGGACATCCATCCTGGAGAGCTCCCTCCTCAGCGCAAGCCCACTCAGGACGCCTGCTGGTCGAGACCTTCTCTTCCATGCTGCTCCCGCATCTCCGTGTCCACGATCCGACAGCATCGCGCGCCACCGCGACGCCCATACGATTCCAAGCGCCACGCACAGAAACGTGCAGCTTTAGGGGGCTCGGAAAGCCACCGACGAGGAGCCCGTGACCAGGGACGGAGCCGGTGTCCCAGCGGGTCGTGGCGAGGGCCGCTCAGGTGCGGGCGGCGAGGCCCCTGACGAGGGTCGCTCCTCGCTCCAGTGAGAGGCTCGGCGTCCGGTCTGGGCGGTGCTGCGGCGAGCCCGTCACCCTCAAGGTGCGGGAGTGTCTGAGCGTTGCGTTGCTGATACGGATTGTTGTGCAGGCGCCCCAGGGGGAGCGACTACGGGCGGTTCGCACGACGCCGGCAACCGCATCCAGGTCATGCGTGCGCCGCACGGCCCATGACCTGGTCCAGGCAGCTGATCGAGCCACCGACTCGGAGCAGCGGTCGCGGCTGAAGGTCAAAGCTCAGCGGCTCGGGGACCAGATCGACCGAGCGGGCCTTCAGGCCACCACCTCGGTGGCCTGAAGGAGGCAGGGCAGCCGAGCCTCAGCCGAGGGCGCGGTCGAGGTTGAAGGCCGCGCTGATCAGGGACAGGTGGGTGAACGCCTGCGGAAAGTTGCCCTGTTGCTCACCGGTGCGGCCGATCTCCTCGGCGTACAGGCCGAGATGGTTGGCGTAGGTGAGCATCTTCTCGAAGGCCAGCCGGGCCTCGTCGAGCCGACCGGCCCGGACCAGTGCCTCGACGTACCAGAAGGAGCAGATGGAAAAGGTTCCCTCGTCGCCGCGCAGCCCGTCGGGGCTGACCTGCGGGTCGTAGCGGTAGACGAGGGAATCGGAGACCAGGTCCTCGGTGAGGGCGTCCAAGGTGGAGAGCCACTTCGGGTCGGTGGGGGCGATGAACTTGGCGAGCGGCATCATCAGCACGGAGGCATCGAGCACGTCGGCGTCCTCGTACTGCACGAAGGCGCCCCGGCGCTCCGACCAGCCGTGGTCCATGATCCGTCGGTAGATGGCGTCCCGGGCCTGACGCCAGCGGCGAAGGTCGGCGGGCAGACCGCGGTGGTTGGCGAGACGGATGGCCCGCTCGATCGCGACCCAGCACATCAGCCGCGAGTACAGGAAGTTCTTGCGGCCGCCTCGGGTCTCCCAGACGCCCTCGTCGGGCTGGTCCCAGTTCTTGCACACCCAGTCGACCAACTGGCACACGTCGTCCCACTGCCCGCTGGAGATGGGCTGCGCCCACTTGTCGTAGAGGTAGATGGAGTCGATCAGGGCGCCGTAGATGTCCAGCTGAAGCTGGTCGGCGGCGGCGTTGCCGACCCGGACCGGTGCGGAGCCCTGATATCCCTCCAGGTGGGACAGCGCACGTTCGGGCAGGTCGCAGCGGCCGTCGATGCCATACATGATCTGGAGCGGCCCGGAGCCGGCGCCGGCTCCTGGGCTGATGTGCGTCGTCAGGAACTTCATGAAGGCCTCGGCCTCGCCGCTGAAGCCGAGCCTGAGCAGCGCGTAGACGGCGAAGGCGGCGTCGCGGACCCACACGTAGCGGTAGTCCCAGTTGCGCTCGCCGCCGAGCTGCTCGGGCAGGCTGGTGGTGGGTGCGGCGACGATGGCGCCGGTCGGGGCATAGGTGAGGAGCTTCAGGGTGAGAGCGGAGCGGTGCACCATCTCGCGCCAGCGTCCCCGGTAATGCGAGTCGTGCAGCCAGCGCCGCCAGTAGGAGACGGTGGCGTTGAACTCGTGCTCGGCCTCGGCGTGGGCGCAGCCCCGCGGCATCACCTGGTCGCCGAGCTGGTCGAGGGCGAACACCGCCGTCTCCCCCTCGCTCAGCTTGAAGTCGGCCCACGCGTCGCTGCTGTCGCTCTCCAGCGAGACGGTGGACGTGAGCGCCAGGGACCGCTCCGGGGACTCGAAGAGGATCATGCCGTCCAGGGAGCGCAGAGTGTGCCGATCGGCACCGTAGTTGAACCGCGGGGCGATCAGGCACCGGAACGGCACGGTGCCGCGCACACACACCACGCGCCGGATCAGCCGGTGCCGGGGCGCCTCGCCCGAGCCGTCGCAGCTCACGGGCATGAAGTCCTGCACCTCGCCGACGCCCTCCTCGGTGAAGAAGCGAGTGATCAGCACGTTGGTGTCGGGGAAGTAGAACTGCTTGGTGCGAGCGGGTACGGCGGCGGCCAGCTCGAAGCGGCCACCGCGCTCGGCGTCGAGGATCGCCGCGAAGACGCTCGGTGAGTCGAAGGAGGGGCAGCAGTACCAGTCGATCGTGCCGTTGGTGCCCACCAGGGCCACACTGCGCAGGTCGCCGATGAGTCCGTGCTCGGCGATCGGCAGGTAGCGGGGGCCTTGGGACGGGTGCTGTTCGAAGTACGTCTCGGCCATCTGCGGCCTCCCCGGTCCGGTGTGCGGGCTGCTTCCAGCTTAGGAGCGAGTGAGGCGCCGCGGCGCGCGCAGGCGCTCCTGGCAACGCCGTCCGGCGCTCCCCGGATGCAGGGTGCGACGTCAGGCCGGCCCTCGGGATCGAGGCGTACGGCGCCCCTTCCTCACGGCGTAACCGGGAGGAGAAGTCGTAACCGGAAGCGGGAGTACCGGACGAGAAGTGCTTCCGGTACTCAGGTCACGGCTACTGCCTCAAGACCGGATAGCAGATGGCCGATCAGTTCGCCGAGCTGCCGGAATCCTGCGACAACGCGCTCCTGAGCGCGGACTGTGTCGAGTCATTACGGCGCGGTCTTCGGCAACATCGACGAGTTGCCGCAGTCCCCGATGTCCGTGAAGGGGAGACGCAGGAGTCGTGGCTGCGCAATGACGTCATGAGGAACCTCGACATCATGCGCTGCGGCGACCTCGTGCCGCCCGAGGTCCTCCATCGTCTTCCACGGCGCCGCCCCCGTGTCACCGAGACGGCCCCGGCCGAGTTCTTCTCGTCGTCCATGACGGCCAGGGCCTGTTCTCGTGCTGCCCGCGCGCCCGGGAAGGCGCGAGTGGGTCAGGAGAGCCAGTCTGCGTAGTGGGTGGGGGCGAGGTGGGCGTCCTTGTCGGTGAGGACGTCTCCGTTGACGACGGCGAACATGCCTGCGGTCGGGTCGGTGACCACGGTGCGGTTGTCGTCCTTGCGGGACAGCGTGATCCGGCCCAGCTCGTCCAGGGCGAAGATCTCGGGACCGGCGATGTTGCGGATGCCGTTCAGCGGGGCGCCCGCAGCGACCTCGGCTACCGCGTCGGCAACGTCCTTGGAGGCGATCGGCTGGATCGGCGTGGCGGGCAGCCGGACGGTGTCGCCGTCGGTGGTCCAGGACATGACGGCGTCGATGAAGTCCATGAACTGAGTCGCGCGAACGATCGAGAAGGGGACCGGACCGTTCGCGAGGATGCTCTCCTGAAGCGCCTTGGCCCGGTAGTAGTCCAGCTCCGGGACCTGGTCGGTGCCGACGATCGAGAGGATGACGAAGTGGCCGACGCCGCCCTTGTGGGCCGCGGCCAGAAGGTTGTCCATGGAGGTCTGGAAGAAGGCCGGGGAGGCTTCGTCGAAGGTCGGGGAGTTCGTGAGGTTGATGACGACCTCGGCTCCGGCTACCGCTTCGTCCAGTCCCTCGCCGGTGATGACGTCGACTCCGGTGGACTTCGAGTGCGGTACCGCCTCATGACCGGCGGCGTTCAGATCCTTGACGACCTGCGAACCGATCAGTCCGGTACCACCGATGACTGCGAACTTCATGACATGCCTTTCGTCGGGGATATGTGCGCAATATGGCACAAAAACAGCTATTTACGCCGGTAGAGAGCAGGGGTGGCAGCGGATTTGGGCCTGCGGCGTCAGGAGCCGTCCACGAACGTGACCGTCTCGTCGAGGGGCGCCCGGCCCGTACGGGCGTCACTCACCGTGACGTCCTCGAAGCCGATCGACATGCCGCAGAAGAGCATGAGTTCGTCCGGGGGTGACACGACCTCCGCGACGCTCCGGTGAAACTTCGCCCAGGCCATCTGCGGGCAGCTGTGCAGCCCTTCGGCGCGCAGCAACAGCATGACGGTCTGCAGATACATCCCGACGTCGGACCATTGAGGCCGCCCCAGGTCGCGGTCGATGTAGCAGAAGAGGGCGGCGGGCGCGCCGAAGCAGTCCCAGTTCGCGGACGCGGCCCGCTGGCGCGCCTCCAGATCCTCGCGCCGGATGCCGAGCGCCCCGTAGCGCTGCTCGCCGAAGGCGGACCGGCGCTCGCGGTAGGGGCTCTTCAGGGTGAGCGGGTACTGCTGGTACTCCGGCTCGTCCCAGGGGTCACCCTCGGCCAGGCGCGCGCCGGCGCGCTTCTTGACCTCGGCCAGCGGCGCGCCGGTCAGCACGTAGACGTGCCACGGCTGGAGGTTCGATCCGGACGGCGCCCAGGACGCTGCGGACAGGACACGCTCCAGCACTTGCCTCGCAACCGGCTGGTCGGTGAATCCGCGCACGGCCCGTCGACTCGTGACCGCCTCGTAGACGTCCATGAAGCCTCCCTCCCATCTGTTCTACAGCACCTTTCCGTTGTGATCGAGATAGTATCACTCGCGACCGTAATGTGTTTGACTATTTCTGAGAAGGCAACGAATCCCCAGCCCGCGGCATCCCGGCCTGGGGCACAGCATTTGGAGAGAGCCCATGGTCACGCTGCTGCACATCGACTCGTCCGTACTCCCCGGCGAGGCGTCCTCGTCCCGTTCGGTCACGGCCGCCTTCCGCAAGGCCTGGGAGGAGCAGC
>NZ_JBVJPM010000047.1:0-31082 GCF_055582645.1 Streptomyces sp. NPDC107517
CCACGGATTCCCGACCGAAACCTTTGCCGCGTAGCGGCACAGCAACGATCGAGAAGGCCAGAATCCTCGGGCTTCAGCCCGAGGAGCAAGTCAAGGAACGGCGCACAGGCAGCGGACGACCCGGGGCTTGTGCCCAGCAGATGAGGGCACCTTCTGCGACCACACACGGTGACACCACGACTGGCCTCACCGAGGAATACGCGACACCTCAACATGTGGGCCTACCAGTCCCGGCCGATGACTCCCGCGAGTTCGCGAAAACTGAAGGTGCTTCGGGCGGAACCCGCGGGTCCGATGCACTGATGTCAGGGGGTGGACCCGTGGGTTTGTAGTGAAGTCTCCGGGTTGGCCTCCAAGGGCCGTTCCAGGAGAGCGCGGGCGGAGTTCGGCACTTGAGAGGCGCACCCGCGCTGTTCTGCCAGCGGTGAATCCCGGCCCGGCCGGGCTCGACGGTCCCTACAGTCCGGTCTATGACGACGATTTCAACGCGCACGGTCGAGTACCCGGCCGACGGCCTGACGATGATCGGGCACCTCGCGCTCCCGGCCGGTGTCGACCGCCGGCCCGCAGTCTTGCTCGGGCCCGAGGGGATGGGTCTCAGCGACGTAGAGCGCCGCCGGGCCGATGCCCTGGCTGAGCTGGGATACGTGGCGCTGGCGTTCGACCTCCACGGCGGGCGCTATCTGGGCGACCCCGAGGAGATGCTGGCCCGTTGTATGCCGCTGCTCGCCGACCCCGACCGGATGCGGGGCATCGGCCACGCGGCGCTCGACGTGTTGCGCGCCGAACCGCGGACCGACCCCGACCGGATCGCCGCCGTCGGCTACGGCACAGGGGGTGCCATCGGGCTGGAACTCGGGCGCGACGGCGTCAACCTGAGCGTGATCGGGACAGTCAACGCACTGACCACAGGCCGGCCGGGCGAAGCTGCGCGCATTCGCTGCCCGGTGTGGGCCGGGGTCGGGTCGGAAGACCCGATCATGCCGCCCGCGCAACGGGACGCGTTCACCGCCGAGATGCAGGCCGCAGGCGTCGACTGGCGCCTCGTGGTCTACGGCGGCGCCTTGCACGCCTTCCACCACCCGCCGGTCGACCACCCCGTGGTCCCCGGCGTCGGCTACCACCCCCGGCACGCGCAGCGAGCCTGGCGCGACGTCGTCGACCTGCTCGCCGAGAACCTGCCCGTGACGGAGTGATCTGGCCAGTCCAAGCTCTGCCACCTGCTGACCAGCTCTTAGCGATACCACGGCAGGTTTCTGGCGTATTCCGGTCCTACCTCCCGTAAACCCCACGAGCCGAGACCGCGGCCGGTGTGGAAGTCCTGGCCGGCGTGGGCTCATGTGCTCAGGCGAGCCGCACTGGCGCGGTGCTCGGACCCCGAGTCAGGCCCTCTATTTCCTTGTGACGCTGCCACGCCGGTCGGCCCGTCGCCCACGGCCACTGTGTCCGTTGCGCGGTCTGTCGAGGTGTCGATGACCGAGAGGGTGTCCGAGTCGAAGTTGCTGACGTAGACCAGGGAGCCGCCCGGGCTGACAGCGAGGCCGTTGGGGCCGTCTCCCACGGCGACGGTGTCGGTGACGGCACGGCCGCGGGTGCTGATCACGGACACGTTGTCCGAGCCGACGTTGGCGACGTAGACCTGGCGGCCATCCGGGCGCACCCCGATTCCCGCAGGCTGGTCCCCGACCGGGATGCGGTCCGATTCCGCACCGTCGTGCACGTCGACCACCGACACGTCGTCCGAGGCCAGGTTGGAGACGTACAGGTGCCGGCCGTCGGGGGTGAGCACCACAGCGGTCGGTCCGCTGCCGACGGGGATGGTGCCGGTGACCGCTCCGGTGGAGGTCCGGACCACTGAGACGGTGCCGGACGCGGCATTGGCGACGTACAGGGTGCATCCGTCGGGTGTCACCGCCACGCCCAGCGGGGCATCGCCCACCGCGATGGTGTCCGTCACGGCACGAGTGCGGGCGTCGATCACCGACACGTTGTCCGACCCGACGTTGGCGACGTAGACGTTTTGGTCGTCAGGAGAGACGGTCACTCTGCTCGGTTCATCCCCGACGGCGACGGTGGCGATGACCCTCCGGGTACGGGCGTCGATCACCGATACGGTGTCCGACGCGGAATTGGTGACGTAGACGCGGGAGCCGTCCGAGGTGACGGCCACGCTGTCCGGTCCGTCCCCGACGGAAACGCTGCCCACGACGCTGCCGGTGCCGGAGTCGACGACCGACACCGTGTCGGAGTGGAGGTTGGCGACGTAAACGAGGGCATCGGGCCGCGAGGACAGCCCGGCTGCCGGCGTCCCGACGGCTGCGCCGGCCAGGCTTCCCGGTCCCATCAGCGCTGCAGTCACACCCAGCACCACGGCTGCTCGCTGCCCCATTTCCTGATGTCTCGTCATGGGGCCACGCTAGGGCTCCAGAGCGGAAAGCCACGTGAGGCTCACGCTCAGGCTGACCGAACGGCACACCGTCCACCGGAAGCCACTTACGACGACTCCGTCCTGACCGGCCGCACCCAGCGCAACCTCACCCAGAGCACAACGGCGCCTGCTACGACAACAACCAGTGCGCCGCCGACCATTGGCCACGTATACCTGGGTGCCAATCCGGTCACACCCCTCACGCATGTCTCTTCGATGGGTTGGTCAGTTGAGCGGATGTGTCCGTCCGATCAGTGATCACAGGTCCTCGGTCGACGACACGGGAGAGTCGACAACACAGGAGAGGTGTTGTCTGTCCACGGAATCGACCTCGATCGCTCGCTCGACCTGCCTGGGGACCGGGAGGAGCGGATCGCCCGCGACCTCACGCTCGTCGAGGAGCTGCGTAGCACGGCCTTCGAGGGTCCGCGCTACACAGCGTTCGAGAATGACCTGGCGCGCGATGCATTCCTCAGGTTCAAGGGCATGCTGCGCACCGGATCCCTGATCACGGATCACCCGCGCAACAGGATCACTTCAAGGGTGCGCGGACCGTGTACCCCTTCGACACGGTCGAGTTCGATGTCGCTGGTCGCGGAGGGTCCCGAGATCCAGGTCAGCGGGCGGGTCGGGTCGAGCCGTTCGAGGGCCTGGGGGACGGAGGAGACGACCTGGTCCGGTACGCGGACGACGCAGATGTGGTGGTCGGGGATCAGGGTGACGCGGCGGCGGCCCTGGTCCGGGCTACCGTCGAGCACGATGGTGCCGGTCTCGGCGATGGCGACGGCGCAGGCGGTGACGACGCTGTCGACCTGGTCGAGTGTGGCAGGGGTGCTTTGCGCATCGTCGGCCACCCGTGTCTGGCGGGTCCGTGTCAGCCACTCCTCGGGCAGCCCGCTCGGGACCACCACCGACCGGGACCCGTGCTCGGTGAGCAGCCGTGCCACGGTCGCGGCCAATTCGCCCGCGGTGCACCGGTGCACGATCGCCCGGTAGTCGGCGAGGTTCTCGGCGAGGAGTTCCACGGTCTGTGTGGTGGTGCGGTCGCCGTGTTCGTGCAGGTAGTCGCGGTCGATGTCCGTGTCGTGCGTCGTCGGGGCCCCGGCCGGGCCGCCGAGCGCTCTGCGAACCCGGTCCAGGATGACGTCCCTGCTGCTCACTTGCTTGTGTCCTTTCCGCTGTCTCCGCCGTTGGTCCGCTGCCACCAGTCGCGGAAGGATTCCGCCGGGACCTTCGGGAGATCCCGCGTCGCGGTCCAGGCCTTGCCGGGGCCGGGCAGCGTACGCGGGTGGAAGCGGCGGGTACGGGCGGCAAGACGCTGTCCGGTGGCGAGGGCGGTCGGGTGGGTGAAAGCCCAGCGGGCGGCGCGCATCGCGGCGCGTTCGCCGGCGTGTCCCTTGGCGGGCTTGAGGGTGACTTTGGCGCCGCGCCTGGTCACTTCGCCGCCCTGGACGACCCGCTCGCGCAGGTGGACCAGCACCTCGGGGATGTCGATGGCGACCGGGCAGACCTCGTAGCAGGCGCCGCACAGACTTGAGGCGTAGGGGAGTGAGGCGTCGATCTCGCTTGCCGTACCCCTCAGTTGGGGGCTGAGGATGGCACCGATGGGGCCGGGGTAGACGGAGCCGTAGGCATGGCCGCCGGCCCGCTCGTAGACCGGGCAGACGTTCAGGCAGGCCGAGCAGCGGATGCAGCGCAGGGCCTGGCGGCCGACCTCGTCGGCGAGGGTGTCGGTGCGGCCGTTGTCGATCAGCACCAGATGGAACGTCTGCGGGCCGTCGGAGTCGGTGGTGCCGGTCCACATCGAGGTGTAGGGGTTCATGCGCTCGGCCGTCGAGGAGCGCGGGAGCGTCTGCAGGAAGACCTCCAGATCGCGCCAGGCCGGCACGATCTTCTCGATGCCGACGACGGAGATCAGCGTCTCGGGCAGGGTCAGGCACATCCGCCCGTTGCCCTCGGACTCGACGACGACCAGGGTGCCGGTCTCGGCGACCATGAAGTTCGCCCCCGAGATGCCGACCTTGGCACGGAGGAACTTCTCGCGCAGGTGCAGGCGGGCCGCCTCGGCCAGCTCGGCCGGGGTGTCTGTCAGCCCGTCCGGGGCCGGGCGGCCCCACTCGCCCATCTCCTTGGCGAAGATGTCGCGGATCTCGCCGCGGTTGCGGTGGATGGCGGGCACGAGGATGTGGGAGGGGCGGTCGTGGCCGAGCTGCACGATCAGCTCGGCGAGATCGGTCTCGTAGGCGGCGATCCCGGCTTCTTCGAGTGCTTCGTTGAGGCCGATCTCCTGGGTGGCCATCGACTTGACCTTGACCACCTCGCTCTCGCCGGTCTCCCGGACCAGGCGGGTCACGATCCGGTTGGCCTCGTCGGCGTCGGCGGCCCAGTGCACGGTACCGCCCGCGGCCGTCACCGACTCCTCGAGCTGGACCAGATAGTGGTCGAGATGATGGAGCGTGTGGTCCTTGATCTGTTTGCCGGCCTCGCGCAGGTGCGCCCAGTCGTCCAGCTCGGCGACGGCCTTGGCCCGCTTGTCGCGGATGGTGTGGGTGGCGTGCTTGAGGTTGGCGCGCAGGGTGGTGTTCCGTACGGCGTCGTGCGCGGCCTTCGGGAAGGCCGGCATCCCGACGAATGTGCCACTCATGACAGGGGCTCCTCTTCCGTGCTCGCCAGGATCTCCGCGATGTGCACCGGGCGCATGCCGACCTTCAACCGGGTCATGGTGCCGCCGATATGCATCAGGCACGAGTTGTCCGCGGCGCACAGCACATCGGCCCCTGTCGAGGCGGCATGGCGGACCTTGTCCGCACCCATCGCAGCCGACACATCCGAGTTCTTCACGGCGAAGGTGCCTCCGAAGCCGCAGCACTCCTGCGCCCCCGGCAGCTCGACCAGCTCAAGTCCCTTGACTGCCTTGAGGAGTTGGGTGGGGCGCTCCCCCAGGCCCAGGGAGCGCAGGCCGTGGCAGGTCGGATGGTAGGTCACCTTGTGCGGAAAGTGGGCGCCGACATCGGTCACGCCGAGCAGGTCGACCAGGAACTCGGTCAGCTCGTACGTCTTCGGGATCACCGGTGCCAGCGTCGTCGCGAGACCGTCGCCACGGCCCTCCGCGTGGGCCCGCTCGCCCATCCTCGGGTAGAGCTCGCGCACCATCGCCGCGCACGATCCGGACGGCGTGATGATCGCGTCGTACTCGCCGGAGGCGAGTCCAGGCCCGAAAACATCGGAGTAATGCCGGGCCAGTGGTTCGGCCTCACGCCGGTAGCCGGTGTTGTAGTGCGGCTGCCCGCAGCAGGTCTGGGCGGCCGGGAAGTCCACCTCCACGCCCAGCCTGGTCAGGAGCTTCACCACGGCACGGCCCGTGTCCGGGTACAGCGTGTCGTTGACACAGGTCAAAAAGAGCGCGACACGCATCGTGGCCCCTTCGTCTCGTTGCGCATGTGATCAGTCACGGATGCGTTCGGCTCCGGATCGGGTAAATGGGCGGTTCGTCGGGCCGGTCAGTTCGGTCACGCCGGCAGGACGTCGCCGTTGGTCTGCGGATTCTCTATGATTGGTGGCATGGGGAACAAGATTCAACAGGATGTGCCCACCAGTCGGGTATATGAGGCCATCAAAGCAATGGTCATGGACCATGGCATCGCCCCTGGGGCCCGGGTGGGCATCGAGGCGCTGGCCCGTCAGCTCGATGTGTCGGCGACCCCGGTACGGGAGGCCCTGGCGCGCCTCGAGTCGGAGGGTCTCGTGGTCAAGCGGCCGAACGCCGGCTACCGGGCGACCGACCTTCTCGACCCGGACGCCCTGCGCGACCTGTTCGAGATGCGGCTGCTTCTGGAGCCGCGAGCCGCGTCACTCGCCGCGGAGAACGCGACCGACGCGGACCTTCAACTGCTGCGGGACATCGTCGAAAAGACGCGCCACCACCCCGACACCGGCGAGAGTTACGCGGTCTACCATCGCTTCGCCCTGCTGGACCAGGAGTTCCACGACACGCTCGCGCGGGCTGCGGGGCGGCCGTTGCTCGCGGACGCGGTGAACCGGCTCCATGCCCATCTGCACCTGTTCCGCCTCACCAGCGCGCCGGGAGCGGCCGACACCACGATCGACGAGCACGAGCAGATCCTGGACGCGCTGGTGCGGCGTAACCCGGAACGAGCGGCGGAGGCGATGGCGGCGCATCTGCGCTCCAGCCGCGTCCGGCATCGGCCGGACACCCCGCCCCAGCCCCCGCGGGCGCGCACTCCCTGAACGGCATTCGCCGCACGAGGCGCACGCCCGCGGGACCCCGAAGGTCACTGCGGGCGCAGCCGCAGTCCCTGCATGCCGCCGTCCACCGCAAGGTCCGTGCCGGTCGTGGCGCCGGAGAACGGGCTGGCCAAGTAGGCGACCGCGTGGGCGACTTCGGCGGCGCTGACCAGCCGGCCGCTGGGCTGGCGGGCCGCCAGGGCGGCCCGCTCGCCCTCCGGGTCGTCCGCCATGGACAGCAGACGGTTCACCCAGGGCGTGTCCGCCGTGCCGGGATTCACGCAGGTGACGCGGATGCCCTCGCGCAGATGGTCGGCCGCCATGGCGCGCGTCAGAGCCAGGACCGCGCCCTTGCTCGCCGAGTAGAGGGCGCGCTGGGGCAGACCGGCGGTCGCGGCGATCGAGCACATGTTGACGATCGCCGCGTGCCCTTCTCCGCCGGCGGCTGCCTTGCGCAGAGCAGGCAGGGCCGCCGTTGTCACGCGGGCGATGCCGACGACGTTGACGTCGAGCACCCGGTGCCATTCGTCGGGAGCGTTGTCCTCGACGGTGCCCTGGGCCCCCATCCCGGCGTTGTTGACCAGGACGTTCACTGCGCCCAGGCGGTCCGTCACCGTGTCGATGGCCACACGCACAGCCGCGTCGTCCGTCACATCGCAGCGCACATGCAGGAACGGCTCGTCCGATTCGGCCAGGTCGAGCACGGCCACCTCGGCACCGCGCGCATGCAGTTCACGCGCGGTGGCCAGGCCGATGCCGGACGCTCCGCCGGTCACCACAGCCACCAGGCCCGCGTACTCAGGGAGGTGCTGTGTCATCGGAGCCTTCTCGTCGGTCATCGGTTTCCCTCCGCGGCCATGGTCTGGCGCTGCTTTCCGAGCCCTTCGCCCTCCAGCTCCACGACGTCCCCGTCACTCAGGTAGGGGAAGCGGCCGGACAGGGCGACTCCCTCGGGAGTGCCGGTAAGGATCAGGTCGCCGGGCTCCAGAGTCATGAACTGGCTGAGACGGTAAAGGATTTCGGGTACGGAGAAGATCAGGTCGGCGGTGCTGGAGTCCTGGCGCTCCTCCCCGTTGACCCGGCTGCGCAGCTGTACCGCCGCGGGGTCCAGGGCGTCGGCGGTGACCAGCCACGGCCCGACCGGCGTGAACGTGGGCGCGCACTTGCCCTTGGACCACTGGCCTCCCGAGGTGTGCAGCTGCAGTTCGCGTTCGGAGACGTCGTTGACGAGGACGTACCCGGCGATGTGGGCGGCGGCGTCGGCGGGCGAGTCGAGGTAGCTGGTGCGCCGTCCGATCACGACACCGAGCTCGACTTCCCAGTCCGTCATGGTGCTGCCCCGGGGGATGGTGACCGGGTCGTCGGGGCCGACCACCGTGTTGGGGTGCTTGAGGAACACGACCGGCTCGGTGGGCGGTTCGGCGCCGGACTCCGCCGCGTGCTTGGCGTAGTTCATGCCGACGCAGACGACCGCGGTGGGCCGGCAGACCGGCGGGCCGAAGCGCAGGCCTGCTGCGTCCGGGAGTTCCGGCAGGGCGGTCACGTCGAGTGCGGGCAGGCCGTGTTCGAGGAACTCCGGCGTCACGTCCGAGGTCACACCGCGCAGATCGAGTACGCGGTCGCCGTCGAGGACGACGGGAATCTCCTGGCCTGGACGGCCGAGGCGGGCGATACGCATGATGCCTTTCCTGAAAGCCTTCCTGAGGAGCTTTCCTGAGAGTTGGTTCAGCGGTAGGTGCCGGTCGAGGCACGAAGTTCGGTGACGGTCGTCGCGGCCAGGTCGCGGCCTCGCGTCTCGGGTCCCAGGGCCACCGCGGCGGCGCCGACGACGCAGGAGGCGACGACGAACAGGGCGACGCCCCAGGAACGATCTCCCGCCGCGGCGACCAGGGCGACAGCGATGAGCGGGGTCAGCCCGCCCGTGACGGCGCCGGCCACCTCCCGGTACAGAGCAAGGCCGGTGAAGCGGGAGCGCGCCGTGAACAGCTCGCTGTAGTAGGCGGCCTGCGGAGCGAACATGCAGCCCACGCCGATGCCCATGCTCACCACGACGACCAGGGTGACGCCGAGCGAGGTGTGCACGTGGTCGATGACCCAGAAGTACGGGAAGACGAAGGCGGCGGAGAAGACGGTGCCGGCCAGGGCCACCGGCCTGCGGCCGACGCGGTCGGTGAGCCATCCGAAGAATGGCAGAGACAGGGCCGTCACCGCCGTGCCGACCGTGACCGCTATGGGTCCCGTGGAACTGGACATCTTGAGGGTGTCGGTGAGGTAGGCAGCCAGGAACGTCAGGTTCAGGTACGCGACCACGTTCTGCGCAGTCTGCAGGCCGAAGACGACCAGGCCTGCCTTCCATTCATGACGCACGACGTCCCGCACCGGCGAGACCTCCGTCGTCTCCGCGCGCTCCTGCGCCGCCTCGAAGGCGGGGCTCTCCGACAACCGCAGCCGGATGAACAGAGCCACCCCGATGACCAGCACGCTGGCCGCGAACGGGATCCGCCAGCCCCAGGCGAGGAACTGGTCTTCGGGAAGCTGAGTGACCAGCGCGAAGGCGCCCGACGCCATGAGAATGCCGATGTAGACGCCGACGCTCGGCGCTGCCCCGTACAGGCCGCGCCGCCGCGGTTCGGAGAACTCGGCCGCGAGGATGGCGGCCCCGCCGTACTCGGCGCCGGCGCCGAGCCCCTGGATCGCGCGCAGAACGACCAGCAGGATCGGGGCGAGCACACCCACTTGCCCGTACGTCGGGACGAGCGCCATGCCGACGGTCGAGGCGCCCATCACCAGCAGGGTGAGGACCAGGACACGCTTACGGCCGAACAGGTCGCCCAGGCGGCCGAAGATGACACCGCCGAGCGGCCGCACGAAGTAGCCGATGGCCAGCGTGCCGAACGAGGCGAAGAGCGACGCCGTGGCGTCGAAGGAGGGAAAAATGATCTTGTTGAAGACGAGGGCCGCGGCGGTGCCGTAGAGGTAGAAGTCGTACCACTCGAGGGCAGAGCCCACGAGCGAGGCGAGCAGGACTCTACGGCGGTGCGCGGCCGCCGTCTGGGCGGGCTTGACCGTAGTCAGGGTGGACATCGTCGTCCTCCGGTGTGCTGAAGCGGACAGCGGGACGGGACCAGTGAATTGCGGGGAGACGTTGAAGCGACGTGCGAGGGGGGACGTTGAAGCGACGTGCAAGGGGGGACGTTGCAGTGACGTGCAAGGGGGAAGCGGCGGCCTGAGTCAGGCGACGCGGCGGGCGTCGATCGCGTCGCGGTCCCAGGCGATGCCGAGACCGGGCTCGGACGGGGCGTGCGCGAGGCCGTCGGCGATGCGCAGCTGCCGCGTCGTCACGGCGCGGAGCTGCGGGATGTACTCGACGTAGCGGGCGTTGGGCACGGCGGCGGTGAGGCTGACGTGGATCTCCATCAGGAAGTGCGGGCAGACCTCGACGTTGAACGCCTCGGCGAGGTGGGCGACCTTCAGCCACGGTGTGATGCCGCCGATCCGGGACACGTCGGGCTGCACGATCCCGGCGGCGCCGCGTTGCAGGTACTCACGGAAGTGGCCCAGGGAGTACATGGACTCGCCGACCGCCACCGGGACGGTCGTCGAGGCGGCGAGCCGCTCGTGCCCGGCCACGTCATCGGCGGGCAGCGGCTCCTCCATCCAGCCGATGTCGTACGGCTCGAGGAGCGCGGCACGGCGCACGGCCTCGGCGGCGGTGAAGGCCTGGTTCGCGTCGACCATGATGTCCAGGCCGGGTCCGACGGCCTCGCGCACGGCCCGGATGCGGGCGGCGTCCTCGCCAGGGGTCGGCTTGCCCACCTTGATCTTCACACCGGAGAAACCCTGCTCACGCGCCTGGAGGGCGCCCGCGACCAATTCGTCCTCGGTGAGCTGGAGCCAGCCGTGCTCCGTGTCGTACACCGGAACCGCCGACCGGTGCCCGCCGGCGACGCGCCACAGCGGCTCGTCCGCCCGCAGACAGCGCAGATCCCACAGGGCGAGATCCACCGCTGCCAGGCCGAGAGCGGTGATCGCGCCGACCATCGTGGCGCGCGTGCTGTTGTACATCGTCCGCCAGGCACCCTCGATCTCGCGGGAGTCGTGGCCGATGAGCGAGGGCAGCAGATGCTCACGCAACATCGCGAGCACCGCCCGGCCGCCGGTGCCGATCGTGTACGAGTATCCGGTGCCGGTCAGGCCTTCTTCCGTCGTCACTTCGACGAAGAGGGTCTCCTGCTTGAGGAAGGCTTGGGACGCGTCGGTGCGCACCGTCTCCACCTCGATGTCGACGAGGTAGGCCTCCGCCTTGATCACTTTCGCCACTGCTGTTCTCCAGCTCTGTACTTACGGTCACTTGACGTCGTTGCGTCGCATTGCCGCGGTTGTCCCGGTCGGCACGCGACAGCTGAGCGCTGCTCCCCTGCCCGCCTCATGGCGCGATGCGGCTCAGTGGTCCGCGCCGTCCAGCGCCGCGACGAGCGCCAGGACGGCCGCGCACAGCGGGACTGCGATCCCGTGCGTGCGCGCCTTGCGGACCACGGCCCCCAGGAGCCCGTCGTGCTCCATCGGCCGGCCGGCCAGGCGGTCGGCGAGCATCGACGAACCGGCCCCGGGCGGACGGGCATCGATCCACGCCAGGACGTCGTCGACGGCGTCGTCGGGCAGCCGAGCGCCTTCGGCCCGGCCCACGGCGGCCACTTCGCCGAGCATGGCGGCCGCGAGGTCCCGTACGGACGAGTCCTGGAAGACCTCGACGCGGCGGGAGGTGAGGGCGGTGACGGGGTTGGCGACAGCGTTGACCATCAGCTTGTGCCAGGCCGCGGTGGTGAAGTCGGCGACCACCTGCACGCCGAGCCCGGTCCGCTCGAGGAGCGGGTGAGCACGGCGCCCGGGAGCGTCGTCACCGACGACCAGACCCGCCCCGTCCTGCCGGATCCCGACCCGGCCTCTCCCCAGCCGCTCGGCGTTGAAGTGGACGAGGGCGGGCACCACCTGACCGCCCGCGACGTGCGGCGACAGCCAGTCCCGGTGCTCGACACCGTTCTGCGCGACGACCACCACGGTGTCGCGATCGACCAGCCCTTCCAGCCAGGCACGTGTCGCGTCGCGCTGATGCAGCTTGGTCGCCACGACGACCCAGCGAAAGGGGCGCACCCGTGCCGGGGCGTCCTGCCAGTCGACCGCCACGGTCCGGATGCCTTGAAGATCGGTCAGCTCGATTTCCGCTACGGCCGCCGATCCGGATCGCCCGCAGAGTGTGACCGGATGCCCCTCCAGGGCCAGTCGCGACGCCAGCGCGAGGCCGACAGCTCCCGGCCCGACGATCGCGACCGGATCCGGACCGGTCGGCTCGCTCCCATTTACACCCACGGCCAACCCATTTCATATAGGAACTGCGCTCGGCCGAAAGAATGCTATAGATTCCACGCGAAGACAACCCTCGACCGATACCAATCAAGTCACCGGCGAGAGTGCCGTCACCGAGGCGGTTCACCCGCCCGCAAGGCCTACGCCGCCCGCCAGTGGTCCGCGCCCACAGGCGTGCCACGCCGCCCCGGTCGAGGGCAGCAGCGGCCACTGACGCCTTCGACCGCCGGTGAGGCGGCCATCAGGCGAGCGCGGCGGCACCGTGCTGCACGGTCTTGCCGGGGCTTCATCACTCCAGCCGTGCCGAAAGTGGCACACCCGTGCTGGGGCGTCCTGCCAGTCGACCGGCACGGACCGAATCGCGCGGACCTCAGGCACCCGTAGCGGCGGAGCCTCTGCGGAAGGCCAGGGCACCGATCGGCAGCAGGGCGAGGGCGGCGAGGACCAGACCGGCCAGGGAGGGGCCCTTCAGGTCCAGGCTGGAGGCGAGGGCGAGGCCGCCGATCCAGGAGCCGGTGGCGATGCCGACGTTGAACCAGGACGTCGCGAGGGCCATCGGGAGCGAGCGGTCGGCTCCGGCGATGCGGACGACCTGGCCGACCAGGATCGGGTTGGCGATGATGCCGAAGAAGCCGAGCAGCACGATCAGGGCGACGGCCACGACGCTGCTGGTCGCCCACAGGGTGATCACGCCGAGGAGCAGGGCGGTCAGCAGGGCGGCGGGGAGCACGGTGGTCCAGGGGTTCTTGGCGTCGCCGCGACGGCCGCCGAGGGTGGTACCGGCCAGGGCGCCGACGCCGTAACCGAGCATCGCGCGAGGGACCCGGTGGACGCAATGAGGTCAAGGGCCACCCCCCGGCTGGTCACCTCCAGCCCGGAGTCGTACGAGGTAGCCGTCCAGCAACCGCCGCAAAGGACACACCATAACTGCCCCTCCGGAGCCATCGACGAAGAGTGCTGGGCGACACGACCACGTGTGAGCGGCAGGTCCCAGGCACCTTAGATCCTTCCTCTTCTCTTCTTCCGAGGTGATGCGCGGCTCGTGACCAAGGACAGAGGTCGGCGTACGGGACAATGCCGAGGTCGTCGCACGTGTTGGAGTCCGTCATGTATCAGCCGCCCAGAGAGTCCCTCGTCGACGAGACCGATCTCGCACTGGTGCATGCCCTGCAGATCGCGCCGCGCGCGCCGTGGACGGCCGTCGGACAGGCCTTGGACATCGATCCGATGACCGCGGCCCGACGCTGGGCGCGACTGACTGATGCCGGGTGCGCGTGGGTCACCTGCTATCCAGCCGATGTCGACCTGCATGAGATGAGCAGCGCGCACATCCAGGTCGACTGCACCGCGGGAGCGGCCGAACAGGTCGGGCGGACTCTCGCCGCGTCGGTGCACGCCGTTACCGTCCAGCACACGACCGGCGGCAGCGGGCTGCTGCTCACGGTGCTCATGCCCGAGCTGTCCGACCTCTCGCGCTATCTGCTGGAATACCTGGGTGAGGTGCCCGGCGTACGCGCCACCCGCACCTATGTGTCGACGAAGCTGTTCGCGGAGGCCAGCCACTGGGAACTGCGGGCCCTGGACGCGCAGCAGCAGGCCGCACTCGCTCCCCATCGCCCTGCCCGGGCGCCTGAGGCATCGGCGGCGCGGCCGATGGCGGAACTCGACCGAAAGCTGAGCACAGCGCTCGGCGAGGACGGCCGGCGGACCGCGACGGAGCTCTCCCACCGGCTCGGGGTGAGCGAGTCGACCGTGACCCGTCGGCTGCGGCGGCTGCTGTCCGACGGGCGTCTGGTGCTGCGTGCCGAAGTGGCCCAGCCCTGGTCGGGTGTGCCGGTGACGCTGAATCTATGGGCGCTGGTACGTCCCGACCGTCTGGAGCGGGCCGGTGCCGTCCTGCGGAATCTGCCGGGGCTGCGGCTGTGCACGGCGCTGACCGGCGGTCCGGCGAACCTGCGGATCGAGGTGTGGCTGCGCTCGGTCGCCGAGGCGAGCCGCCTCGAGGCGGAGATCATGCGCCGCGAGCCGTCCCTGGAGATCGTCGACCGTTCACTCGCTCTGCGCTTCATCAAGCGCATGGGCCGCCTGCTGTCGCCGGACGGCCGCGGCGTCGGCGCGGTACCGCTGGATCTGTGGAGTGATCCGATCCCGGCCCGGCCGCGGACACCGGAGCTCGGAGACTGACCGTACGGCGCACGAATCCCACACCTGCAGCCCTCTCTTCGCGGAAATCCAGCATTGGGCGGCCCATGGCGTCGCTGCCGCACACGATGCCTGCATCCCCCGCCCGCCTGTCAGTGAAGAGGAGATGGCCGTGCCGAAGGATGCCGCGCAGGCGCTCACGACCGGTTCACCGGGAAGCGCAGGACGCACCCTGCCACCGGGCCTGCTGGTCGCCCTGCTCGTGTACGTGGAAATCAGCAGCGGTGTCATCCAGGGCTCCATCTCGCCGGTACTGCCCGCGCTCGGGCAGCGGCTCGGTGTCGACGCTGCCGGGCTGAACTGGGTGAGCATCTGCCAGCTGCTCGCCTCAGCAGCGTGCGTGCCGCTCCTCGCCCAGCTCGGTGACCTTTACGGCCACCGGAAGCTGCTGCGGATCACCGTCGGCTGCGTCGCGGCCGGAACCGTACTGGTGGCGCTCGCCCCCAACTACCCGCTGCTGCTCGCGGGCCGGGTCCTCGAAGGCTTTCTCGCGGTGTGGCTGGCCCTGGAGTTCGCCATCGTCCGCGACCGGCTCCCCCAGGAGCGCACTGCGCCCGCGATCGCCAAGCTCACCGGCGGACTTGTCCTCGGTGTCTCCCTGGGCACGCTCCTCGCCGGCCTGGTGTCGCGGGTGAGCGACGACCCGCGGGTGGTGCTCGCAGTGCCGGCCGTCCTCACACTGTCCTGTCTGCCGATCGTGTGGCGCTGGGTGCCGGACTCCGACACCCGTAAGCGCGAGCGCGCTGACGTACTCGGCGCGGTGCTGCTCACCCTCGGTCTGGGCGCCCTGCTCGTCGGCCTGTCGCAGGGGCAGCGCCTCGGCTGGACCTCGCCCGGCTTCCTCGCGCTCGTCGTGGGCGCCGTGGTGGCTCTCGGCCTGTGGGCCAGGGTGCAACTGCACCGTGAGCACCCCATGGTCGACCTGCGGTTCACCGTCCGCCGCGACGTCCTTCCGCTGTATGTCGTCGCGTTCGCCATCGGTGCCGCCCTGTTCGGTACCCAGTCTGCGCTGTCGACGTTCACCGCCGCGGACCCCGCGCTCGGCTACGGCTTCGGCTACGCCACCCTCGGCATAGCGCTGGTCACGCTGCCGGTCGGCCTGTCGCAGTTCGTCGGCTCCTATGTGTTCGGCGGTGCGGTGAACCGGTTCGGCGGGCGCGGGATCATCGCGGCCGGCTTCGCGCTCGCCGCCGTCGGCTATCTGCTGCTCGCCTGGGCCCACAGCCAGGCATGGCAGGTCGTCGTCGCCAATGTCGTCGCGGGCATCGGCGTCGGCGTGGTCATCGCCGGACTGCCGACCGTCCTGGTGGCTGTCACGCCGAAGGAGAAGACCGGTGTCGCCACCGGCGTCTACCAGGTCAGCCGCAATGTCGGCGGCTCGACGGCCGGCGCCGTGTTCGCCGCGGTGCTCTCCGGAGTGACGGTGGCGGGCGGCGGCGCGCCGTCGGAGGGCGCGTACCAGGTCGTCTGGCTGATCTGCGCCGGTCTGCTCGCGGCCGGCTGCTGGATCATCGCTCTGCCCGCCCGCGGCCGTGGCACCGTACCGGCTGCCGCCACCGCCTGACAGAACCCCCTTCGCAGAAAGCCGTTCATCATGCACCTCACCTCCCACAAGGCCACCGTCCAGCAGCGCGTCGACGAGTGGGCCGGTGAACTGCACCGGCTGAGCCGGGAGTTGCACGCCGACCCCGAAGTCGCCTTCGAGGAACACCGTTCGGCGGCCCGGGTGCAAGAACTTCTGGCGCGGGCGGGATTCGAGGTCGAGTCCGGCACGGCAGGTCTGGACACCGCCTTCACCGCGGTGGCCGGGCCCGCCGACGCCGATCTGACGGTGGGTCTGTGTCTGGAGTACGACGCCCTGCCGGAGCTCGGACACGCCTGCGGGCACAACGTGATCGCGGCCTGCGGCGCGGGCGCCGCCATCGGTCTGGCCGCGGTCGCCGAGCAGCTCGGTATACGGGTCCAGGCAGTGGGCACACCCGCGGAGGAGGGCGGCGGCGGCAAGATCCATCTGCTGCGCGGCGGCGCCTTCGACGATGTGTCCGTAGCGCTCATGGCCCATCCGTCCCAGGGCGACGAGATCGGCAGCGGTTCGCGGGCCTCGCGCCATGTCCAGGTCACCTATCACGGGCGGGCGGCGCACGCGGCGGCCGCGCCCCAGCACGGAGTCAACGCCGCGGACGCCGCTGTACTCGCCCAGACCGCGATCGGGCTGCTGCGCCAGCAGCTCCCCGACGGAATCCGGGCGCACGGCATCGTGACCGAGGGCGGTACCCGCAGCAATGTGATCCCTGCCCGCACCCGGATGAGCTGGCAGATCCGCGCCGACACCCTGGCTGAGCTGGATGAGCTGTGGCCGCGGATCCGGGCCTGCTTCGAGGCGGGAGCCCTCGCGACCGGCTGCGAGCTGGAGCTGTCGGAGCCCACCCCCGCGTACGCCGAACTCCGCCAGGACGCCTGGCTCACCGATGCCTACGCCGCCAACATCGGTGCACGCGGCCGCAGTCCACGCCGTACCGCCTCTGTCGGCGCTTCCACCGACATGGGCAACATCACGCATCTGATGCCGGCCATCCACCCTGGCATCGGCTTCCACTGCGACACCGCCCCGCACACCCCCGAGTTCGCCGTCGCCGCCGCTTCCCCGGCCGCCGACGCGGCGGTCCTGGACGCCGCGACCGCCCTGGCCTGGACCGCCGTCGACCTGTGCGCCGACCCGGAGCAGCGGGATCGGGTACTGGAGGCGCACCGTCGGCGCCGCGCGGAATCGGCGGAGAAGTCGACGGCCAGCTGACTCGGCTCCTCACTGAAGTCCTGCTCCGGCCGACAGCCGCTGCCCGGCGCCCCTCGGGATCCGCGTGGTCAGGGTCGACCCGATAGCGGGCCCCGGCATCGGGCCTCACCTCGCCCACCAGCCGCCTCGCACGGGTAGCGCCTGCCGAGTGCAGCCTGCCTTCGAGATACAGGTGGGCCTTGACGTTGCCGGACGACTGATTCTGCCAGTGCCTGACGTCGACGGCGTAGACCGTCTCCCGGCCGTCGTCTCCTGTCAGTCGCAGCTGGAACAGTGCCCGAAAAGGCGGCTGCCACCAGCAGAAAGGCTTCAACTCCCGCCCGTCTCCGGGCATGACCCGCTGTAAGGCACGACGGTTCCTCCACTCCTTGAGTATGGGCCCGCCCCTTACTCGCTACTTGTTCGGTTCCGCCGCGCAGGCGAGGTCCTCGGCCGGGCGCTGTCCGTCGGTCAGGAACGCGGTCACCGTGTTGTTCGCGCACCTGTTGCGGCCGAACGGGTAGACGCCGTGTCCACCCTGGTCGGCTGTGACCATCGTGGCCCGGTCGCCGAAGGCCCGGCGCAGCTTCCTGGCGCCGACCAGGGGGGTTCCCGGGTCGCGTTCGTTCTGCACCATCAGTACGTTCGCGGGGCCGCGGTCGCCGATCCGCACTGGCGGCTCGATCCGGTTGTCCGGCCAGTACGCGCAAGGCTTGATGTTGGCTGTGATCCCGCCGAGCATCGGGTACTTCAGCCGGTCGATCGCGGCATTGCGCTGGTAGTCGCGGACCTTGCCGGGCCAGCGTGAGTCACCGCAGGTCACGTACAGGTGACTGGCCAGGAAGTTCTCCGAGATCGGCAGCGGAGGATCCGGCAGTGGTTCCCCCTCGTCCAATGCCTGCCATTCCTTGGCCAGTTGGGGCAGGAGGCCATCGACGTAGAGGCGGTCGAAGGTCACTCCGCGCAGCAGCGCTCCGTCGGTGCCGTCGACCGGTTGGGCGTCCAGGTGTTTCGCGAGTTCGTAGAACTTGGCGGTCACCTGCTTCGGTGTGGTGCCCAGGCCGTACTCGGGGTGCGCGGCCGCGTACGCCGCGAAGTCCGGGAACCGGTCCTGCATGCCACGGCCGAGCAGGCGGAAGCTCGTCAGGCCGTAGCCACCGGGGACCATGTTGCTGTCGAGCACGATCCGGTCGCCGCGGCCCGGGAACAGCGTCGTGTACACCGCGCCGAGGTAACTGCCGTAGGAGGCACCGAGGTAGGAGGCCTTCGACTCGCCCAGCGCCGTCCGGATCCGGTCCATGTCGCGCGCGGTGTTCGCGGTGGTGGTGTGCCGCAGCATCCACGCCGTCCGTGACGTGGCGCACTGTTCGGCGATGGTCCGCGCGTATGGCGCCTCCTTGGCGACGTCGGCGGCGGTGTGAGCGTAGGACGGGAAGTTGCCCCGGGCCTGCTGCTCTGGTGTCAGGTCGCAGGTGACCGGGGTGCTGCGGCCGACGCCGCGCGGGTCGAAGCCGATCAGGTCGTAGGAGTCGACGACGTCCTTCGGCAGCCCGGCGCCGGCGAGGACGGCCGGGTAGTCGAGCCCGGAGCTGCCGGGGCCGCCTGGGTTGGTCAGCAGCACACCGCGGCGCTTCGAGGGGTCCTTGCTCGTCAGGCGGGACACGGCGATCTCGATCTGCCGGCCATCGGGATCGCGGTAGTCCAGCGGGACGTCGAGCGTCGCGCACTGCAGACGGGACACGCCGGCGGTCTGCGACGCGGTGTTCTGCGGACAAGCGCCCCACCGCAGGCGTTCCGGCGTGGCCCTCACCGTGTCCGGAGTTTCCGCCGCCGGCGCTCCCGACATCGCCGTCGCCGCGACCGCGGTGGCGGCGAGGGCCAGGAACAAGATCTTGTGCATCTGGTGTCCTCCTGAGCAGGCGCCACGATGTCGCGCGCCGGAAGGGTCGGTTGACGGATACGAGTCTGTTCATCCGGCGTCACCGGCACATCGCCCCGTCGACCCGAGTCGCCTTCGACCAAAGTCGAAGGGGTGCTCCGCCTCAGGGTGTGGTCGGGAGTGTTCGAGAGGGCTGCTGCATCGGCCGCGCGTTTTCGCGACAATGATCGGATGGACACGGACGTCGCGCCACCACTCGGGGTGTGGCAGCAGACGTGGCGGCTGGTGGCGGCCGCGGCACTGGGCGGCGTCTTCTGGCTCGCCACCGGTGCGGCGCTGCCGCCAGGATGCGCGACCGGCACATGTTCCTGGTTCGTCACCGGTGATCCGCTGGTGGCACTCGGCTGCCTGACGGCGCTCCTGTGGCGGCGACGGGTCCCGTTCACGGTCGCCATGGTGGTTGCCATCGGTTCGGGCGCTTCGGCACTCGCCATCGGTGCCGCGCTTGTGGCCCTGTGCTCCCTCTCCACTCGGCGCCGGCCGGTGGAGATCTCAGTTGTCGCGCTCGTCTACGTGGCCGCGTCGCAATTCACCTCGGTGCTCTACTCGATCGAGAGCCCGCCCGGTTCGATCTGGCTCCAACTCGCGCTCCCGGCACTGAGCGCGGGCATCGCGGTGTCCATCGGCGTGGCCGTCGGTGCACGGCGCGTCGAGGTGCGGTCCTTGCGTGCGCGAGCCGAGAGCACGGACCGGGAACAGTCCGCACGGGCGGCACAGGCACGGGCCCAGGAACGGAACCGGATCGCCCGGGAGATGCACGACGTGCTTGCGCACCGGATCTCCCTGGTCGCCATGCAGGCCGGAGTCCTGGACCACCGCGGCGACCTGCCCACCGAGGAGAACCGGGCGCTGATCCGTGGCATCGCCGACGGCTCCCACCAAGCGCTGGAAGAACTACGAGATGTCCTCGGCGTGCTCCGCGCCGACCATGGCCACCCGGAACCGCCACCACCCTCCCTGGACCGGATCCCGGAGTTGGTGGCCGGCGCCCGCGCTCTGGGACTGGACGTCACGCTCACCACCTCAGTAACGGGGGAACCGTCCGACGTCGTGGGACGAACCTGCTACCGGGCCGTCCAGGAAGGACTGACCAACGCCGCCAAACACGCCCCCGGCGCCCACGTACACATCGCCGTCGAAGGAACAGCCGGCGACGAACTGTGCGTAAGCGTCCACAACTCCCCCGCCACCACGGTGATGACCGCTGAACCGCTGGCATCAGGCTTCGGCCTGCTCGGCCTCGCCGAACGCGTCACCCTCGCCGGCGGAGAGCTCAGCCACCATCCGACGCCCGACGGCGGGCACGTCCTCGCCGCGCGACTGCCCTGGCCGCACCACGGCCACGACCACGAAAAGAGAAGCTGAGTGGACGGCGAGCAAGAGCCGGTGCGTGTCGTCATCGTCGACGACGAACAACTGGTGCGCCTTGCCCTACGACTTGTCATCGACGGCGAGCCGGACCTGACCGTCGTCGCGGAGGCGGCCGACGGGGACGCCGCGCTCACCGTTGTGGACGAGCAGCGGCCGGACGTCGTGCTGATGGACATCCGGATGCCTGGCCGTGACGGTCTCAGCACCACCCGGGAACTCCTGAGCCAGCCGGCACCGCCCCGGGTACTCGTGCTGACCACGTTCGATTCCGACGACCTGGTGCTCGGCGCACTGCGCGCCGGAGCCCTCGGGTTCGTCCTGAAGGACACCCCGCCGGCCCGGATCCTCGACGCAGTGCGGGCTGTCGCGGACGGGAACCCCGTGCTGTCCCCGGTGGCCACGGCACGAGTGATCGCCGCAGCCACCGGGCCGCAGTCCGGCGTGGCTCGCCGCTCGTCCCGCGAAGCCGCGCGCGAACAGCTGTCCGCGCTGACCGTGCGAGAACTCGACACCGCTCGGGCCATCGCGGACGGTCTCGGCAACCCGGAGATCGCCGAGCGACTGCACATCAGCATCGCGACCGTCAAGGCGCACACAACAGGCCTGTTTGCCAAGCTGGCCGTCGAGAACCGGGTACAGATCGCGCTCCTCGTCCGTGACGCCGAGTAATGACCGGCTGCACGCAACACGCCACCCGGACGACCACCTCGGTTGTCGCGGTTGTCAGTAGACGTAACGGCTCACGGTCTCCGGATGGATGACGAGACGAACCCAGTCTGCGGCCAGGATCCCGGCGAGGTCGTCGGCACGGACCGGGCCGTCGAGGTTCCAGTAACGAGCGGCCAGGCGGACGGCCAGGTCCTGTGCTCCGTGGGGCTCCACCGTGGTGCGGCCGGCGTGAACTCGAGCGAGTTCCGGCGCACCGCCACCGCTTCCTCCCCGGCGGCTGAGCTGCCCGCTTGAAGATAGGGGCGTCGCGCGCCCCGAGGAAGGGAACTGCCCCGGCCGATGCGGCGTCCACTCCTGCGACAGGACGTACCCGAAGCGTCGCGCAGAAGCATGGAGGCGAGGCAACCGTGTGGGTTGCGTTGTTGCTGTTGGCGGGTCTCACCCTTCTCGGATTCGGCATCCATGAGGTCATGGTCCAGCGCCGCCTCCAGCGCGAGGGTATCCACGTCAGGGGGCTGGTGGTCCGCCACGAGGCCCGGGACGGCTCCGAAATGGGCAGTCCTCCCGTGTACTTCGCGATGGTCGAATTCCTCGATGCGCAGGGCGGTCGGCACACGTTCCAAGCCGGGTCATCGGGGGTCAAGGGCCTTCCCGTGGGCGGCGAGGTCCCGGTGCGTTACCTTCCCGAGGCTCCGAAGGCCGCGCGCATCGACCTCCTCGGGAGGCGGACGGTGGAGGTCGCGGCTCGTTTCGGGGCCGGCGTCCTGTTCACGGCCGGTGGGATCTGGATGCTCGCCACCGGTCGTTGAGCTTGTTCCCCGTACGGATGATCGTCGGCGTCGCCCATCTCGGCGATCCGGGACAGTGAGAATCCCAGGTCGACCAGGCGCTTGATGCGCAGCAGCCGGACCAGGTGGGCCACGGTGTACCGCTTGCGCCCGTTGACGCAGCGTTCGGGCTCGGCGAGCGTGCCTACCTCGTGGTGGTGCCGCGCGCGGCACAGTCAATCGCGAGCCGACGCTTCCGGACCAGCTTGACTGTGCCGCGACGGCACGGTGTCACCTGGTTCCGCCTGGCCGACGGCCGGCCACGCAGCGACTCCGGAGGAGACCATGAAGAAGATCGCCCTGCCCGCCGCGGCCACCGCGGCAGCGGCCGAGCTCGCGTGGACCGGTGCGCACGCCGCCCCCGTAGTCCGCCGCCCCCGCGGTGGCCGCAGCCGAGAACCCGGTGACGACAAGGACAACGACCGCGTCCCCAAGGGCGCGGCGTGGACCCAGCACTCCTTCCCGTCCTCGGACGACTCCGGCACCGAACTGCACGCCGACGTCCTGCTGCCCGAGCATCTGCCCCCCGGCAAGAAGGTGCCAGTAATCCTCTCCGTCGGCGCGTACTTCGGTCACTCCGGCGAGCTCACGGACGAGAAGTGGAAGCACACCGGCCCGTCCAACCGCTTCTACGACCTCGTCAAGGACGCGGACATCATCGCGTGCGGCAACGCCCTGGTACAGATAGACCTGCGGGGCTTCGGCGGGTCGAGCGGCTGCCTCGACTACATGGGCAAGGGCGAACAGGCCGACGTCGAGGCGGCGATCAACTGGGCGGCGAGACAGCCGTGGGCCACCGGCAAGGTCGGCATGTACGGCAAGTCCTACGACGCGACGACCGGCCTCGTCGGCAACAACCTGGACCAGAACGCGCTGAGGGCCTTCGTCGCGCGAGAGCCGGTCTGGGACATGTACCTCTCCGTTCGCTCCAACCGAGTGCCGCATCGTCCCCTTATTCCATCTCCCTTGCCCCAGTTTGCGGCCAGGGCCGCCCCGCTCAATGCTGCGCCCATGCTCATGGTCTGCGCGTTGTGGAACTTGGCGTGCGGCGGCCAGTGCGGGTTGTGAGTGTGGGTTTCGTTCCAGTCGAAGACGTAGCTCCCCACACCGCCCCACAGTGCGGTGACCGTCAGCAGGGCCTTACCGGTGGTGATTTTCGGCATCTGCTTCTCCTCTGCGTTCCTCGGCGTGTTCAGAAGTCGGCGGCGTGGTCCGCCGCCCAGATGTCGAACCCGGTCGCCGGACGGCCTGTGACCTGCGAGACGGTGTCGGTGGCGGGCGAGTTGCCGGCATCGGCGTCGTCGAGGAATTGCAGCACCGCTTCGGCCACATCGGCGGGCATGAACCGCGAGAACTGGGCCGAAGCCTCGTGGCGGGCGAGCTCGGTGACGGTGATGTCCTTGCCCGTGGCGGTCGAGATCGCAGCGACCTGGTCGCGCTGGCTCAGGCGCGCCGGGCCGGTCAGCAGACCGCTCACCTGTGGCGAGGTGCTTTCCGTCAGTGCCGCGACGGCGACTGCGGCGATGTCGCGCTCGTGGATCGGAGCGGTCAGGGCATCGGGCTTGTACAGGGCCACGGTGTTGCCGGCCTTGATCGGCCGGGCCCAGTTGAGCGCGTTGGCCGCCAGCACGAGCGGCCGCACCGGCACGACGGTCAGATCGGCTGCCGCCACCAACGCGTTCTCGATCGCCCGGTGCTCCTCGGTGATGGTGTTGCCCACCGAGGTCGGGTGGATCACGCTGCCCGAAGACATCAGCACGAGCTTCTCCACTCCGACGGCCCGGGCGGCAGCGATCACACCGTCCGTACCGTCATGGTGAGCGTAGAGAAAAACCTGGCGCACACCGGTGAACGCGGTGTGCAGACTGGCCGGGTCGCCCAGATCCGCGGCGCAGACCTCGACGTCAGCCGGGAACTGCCCGGGCTGCGGCTTGCGGGCCGAGGCACGTACCGGCAAGCCCCGATCACACAGAGCGCTGAGGACATACGTTCCGATGCTGCCGCGGGCGCCCATGACCAAGGTGGACGGGCTGTCGGAGTGAGACATAGAAAAAGCTCCATCACGCGTAGGGACTACGCGCCATGGAGCCGGAACCGGCATCAAGGCGTTCCGACGCTTCACCTCGACGTGGTCCAGCGTACGACATCCGACGGCATCCGCCCGACGAGACACCGTGGCTGGCGGGCAAGGCACAGACCCCCACCATGGAAGACCTGGAGGATCAGAACGGAAGGGTCCTGCCGTCGATCTCACGCCAGAAGGCGTGGACCCGTGCGTTGAACATGTGCGGGGACTCCTGGAACGGTTGGTGGGCTTCTTGCGCCATGACCTCGAAGCGGGCGCCCGGGATGGCATGGGCCACAATCTGGCCGAGCCGCGGCGGTGTGGCGATGTCCCTTTCACCGGCCAGGACGAGAGTCGGGGCGCTGATGGCGGGCAGCCGATCGAGCGTGTCGTGCCGCATGAATGGCTCCAGTTGGCGCTGGAAAGCCCCTGCGGCCTGCGGGTACGGGAAGGCGAGCGTCTCGTCGATGGCTCGCTGCACCGTGCCGTCGGCATGGGCGCGCGGTGAGTAGATCCACAGGAAAAACGCCTCCAGCATGGCGCGCTCGTCGGGCGCTTCCGTCACCAACCAGCGCCAGAAGCGGGTCATCGCGGCGACGTAGGCGTCCGCCCGTGCCCAGGTACTCAGGAGAACGAGGCTGCGCACGGCCTGAGAGTGACGCAGCGCCAGCTCCTGTGCGATCGCACTCCCGCCTGAAAAACCGGCTACATGCGCCCTCTCGATCCCGAGTTCCCGCAGCAGTCCAGCGGCGTCATCGGCCATCATGGCCACGGACATGGGCCCGTCGGGCAGCGGCGTCCGCCCAGCCCCTCGGTTGTCGAACGCGATGACCCGGTACCGGTCCGACAGCCCGTCGAGCTGTGCCTGCCATGCCTCTGCGGGAGCGCCCAGCCCCGCGATCAGCAGGACGTCGGGCCCGTGACCTCGGATCTCGGTCCAGATCGTGGTTCCGTTGGCTTCGACGTATTCACCCAAGGCAGACCTCCCGCCCCATCGTCTCCTCCCAGCTCCGCGATCCAGCAATGCCGCGCGGCACGCACCCTGAACGTGCTCGGTCTTCCGCCGCCGGAGCTCGCTACTTCAAACCGTCCCCGGAGGCGATAGCCGAGCTCACGACCCTGCTCGCTCCCGGCGATAGCAGCCGATGAGCCTCGTTCCTTGACCGTTCTCAGTGCTCACTGGGTGCGTCCCGCTCTCGTATGGCGACGGCGAACGGACACGTAGGGCCCAGTAGCGCTCAGGGCTGGATCCAACGCGAGGGGCGGCGGTCCGCCGGCGGCGTTCCATCAGTCCGTCGCGGCTCCGAGCCGGCTGCGCCCTCACATCCGGCAGAAAATAGTAGCCATGGACATAGTAGCCATGTACTCTATTTGCTATGAGCAAGGGTTCACCGGGCCCCACGCCCGGCTTCCTCGTATGGCGGCTCGCCAACAAATGGCGGGTCGCAGTCGATCGCGCGGTGGCTCCGCTGGGCCTCACCCACGCGCAGTACTCACTGGTCGCCTCACTGCACGGCATGCAGCGCGCCGGCGAGCGGCCCAGCCAACGCCAACTCGCCGACCACACCGGCCTCGAGGCGCTCTACGTCTCGAAGCTGGCGCGCGCCCTGGAGTCGGCGCGCCTGATCGAGCGCAACCGCGATCCCCGCGACCCGCGCGCCGTGCAGCTCGCCCTCACCGAGCAGGGCCAGACCGTCACGCGGCGAGCCATCGCGGTTGTCCAGGAACTGCATCAGCAATTGCTGGAGCCGCTCGGCGGCCTCGACGCCCCGCGGACGCATGCATTCACCAACGAACTGACGACCCTGCTCACCGCACCTCTCGCTCCATCCCTACCGAACGACGAGAGCACTCAGGGGACAACACCATGACCACCACCGCACCCGTCGCCAACGCCCGCGACCTCGGCCTGGCCCACTACGCCGCCCGCGGCGTTCTGGAGCACGTCCTGGCCCGGCACGGCATCACCTTCCAGCAGCAGATCGCCCTGCGCGCCGCCGTCACCGCAGACGCCCCGCAGACGCCGGCCGATCTCGTCACCCAGATCCGCGGCTCCCTCAAAGCCGATCCGGCCGACATCCGCGCCGCTCTCGACGAGCTGCTGGCCAAGCAGCTGCTCGTCTCGGAGGGCGCGCACCTTCGCCCTGCGGCTGCAGGGCATGAGCTGATCGCCGCCGTCAGCGCGGAGACAGCCCCCATCACCGCCCGCATCTGGGGCGGGATACCCGCCGAGGACCTGGCCGCTGCCGGCCGCGTCCTCGCCCTGGTCACTGAGCGCGCCAACGCGGAGCTTGCAACGCTCACCGCCTGACCACCCTGCCACCCGATCGAGCCGACCGAGGACCGACCGGGACACCGCCGAAGGCGGGTGAGGTAGCTGAGGAAGCGCGCGGATGGCCCGGCTTCCCATCCCTGACTTGGGCCCGGCTGGTACGAGCAGCGGCCCAGGACTGGTGGGCCCCAATGGGCCTAATCACACGGCTAGTTGAGGCGTAGCAAGGAACCGCCACGGACAGCGGCACCGCAAGGACCAACGGGTGCGCCGTTGTTGGCACGTCATCGGGCCAAGTCACCCAGCATCCCCCACTGGCTACGTGGACGATCAGTGGGTGGAACGGTGGGCGACCCTTTACCTGGAAGGCGCGCGACGGCTGCCCGGCTCCCGGCCGCGGCGGGCGGGTAGCCGATCTCAGCTTTGGGACGTAGTCGAGTTCGGTGCTGTCTTCGAGGGAGACGAGGTCGCTGGCTCTTCAGTCGCTGCTCACACCGCCACCACCGCCCGCCGGCAGGGAGGGTCTCCTGCATTTTGGGGTGACAGGTCAACCTGTCACCCAACGCTGGAGCAGACCCGACTTGGCTGACTCCATCCCTCGTCGGACCGCAGAAGGAACCCCTGCCGGTCGGCACTCGGGCGGCCTACCACGTGCAGCTCATCTACACCGTGGCGAGCACTACGCCCCTGCCGGAGACTCCGAGCCGGCAGACCGACGACACCGAGCCCCCGCCTGGAGAAGACCCGGCGCAGTCCGCCGGATAGCAGTCACGGTGATCAGTGACCGGAGGGTTCAGGGAGCGACGGAAACCTGTCACGTGGCACCAACACGCTTGTTTCAACGGGGAATTGCGTTGGAATTCAGGAATGGGGAATCGGGACCATCATGCCGCGACCCGGCGGGGTAGCCCGCCCCCGGAACCGGGGGTAGATGTGGACGCACGGGACAGCGCATCAGTACCGTCCGAGCAACCACCTCCGCAGCCACCACCTCCCCCGTACCCCTCGTCCCCACCACTTCCCCCGCAGTCGCTGCGCCTCTGGCCACCGCCGGCGCCACCGCCAGCGGGCAGTCGGGCGTCCCAGGCGGCTAGAGCACTCGTCCGGTTGATCAGCTCCAGTCGCTGGTAGTGGCGTTGGGGTGTCTTGGCACTGGTCACGGTGCTCGTCGCCGGTCTGATGACCTTTGTGCTCTGGCCACATGAGAAGACGCCCCCGCAACTGGCCTCGTCAGCCACGAAGAGCTTGCGCGCCTGGCGCGGGGTCACCTATGCGGGGACCACGGTGGACGGCAACAGCGCGATCATGGGCTTCCGTCTGACGGTCGCCCGCGACGGCACTGCGTACGGAACCCTGAGTCGCGACTCGGGGGCCTACGCGGAACTCGCCGTGAGCCCCAAGCGAACCCTTGTGCGCGGCAACAGCCAGTGGTGGTTCGAGCACGAGCCAGGCAGCGCCGAAGTGCTGGCCAACACCTGGGTGGCCGACCCGCCGCAAGGGGTGATCGGCCTGGCCGAGCTGTCCCGGATGACTCCGACGGCTCTCGCCGACGCCCTCTCGGGCAAGGGGTCCGTCCGAGCGGCCGTCCAAGTGGCGCCAGAACGGGGCCATGTCGGTGAACGGCCGTCCGACGAAGGTGCTGGCCGACGGAACCCTACGCATCGTGGTGAGTGCGTCCCCTCCATACCGGCCGCTCTCGATCGGCCTGCCGGGTTCCGCTGGATCTCAAGGAACCGGCACACCCGAACCTGCGCCGGACTCATCGGATGCGCGCGCTGCCGTCTTCCGCTCGAGCCCGCAGGACGGTGCCGCACGGTCCGCGGGCCATGTGCAGTCCGCAGGTCATGCGCCGGCGACGGCCGGTGAGCCCGCGCCCTCCCCGGCCCTGTCGTCCGCGGTCAGCGAGCCTGACGCGGCCCAGGTGAAGAGCACAACGGAGAACGGACGCCGGGTCGATACCTCGAACGAGCAGGCCGAACCGCTGAGCGAACGTGTGGCGGCCCAGTCGGACGTGTCCGTACAGCTCACGTCATCGTTCTGTAGCACTCCGAGCTGCCCGGCCACCGTAAACGTGACCAACCAGGGCACCGCCCCGGCCAGCGGCACGGTGATAGTGACCGTAGCCGGACAGACGCCATTGAACAGTCCTGTTTCCTTGCCTCCCGGCGGAAGCCGCACGCTGACGGCAACGGCGACGAATACGGCACCGCCCGGCCAGACGATCCAGGTTAACTGGTCCGCGGTCTTCTACGCAGCGAGCGTCATGGGCGACGATCCGGCGCTCGTCAAACGGCTGATGGGCCGCGGCTTCCAGCTCAGCAAGCCACTGGGCGACCAGCGGTCCAACGACAGCAAGAGCAAGCCCGTCCTTCAGCTCCTCGACGCCTTGACGACCGACATCGGTCCGCGGACCAGCCCCGAAGTCCGCAAGCGCCGACTCGACAATGTCGGCAAGACGGTGGCCAATCTGGAGCAGGAGTAGGCCGTGTTTTAGAACTGGGGCCCGTGTCTCGCCTCGTGCCGTGATGATCTCGGTGTGGGGCGAGGGGATCTTTCAGATGACCAGTGGGCGGTCCTGGGGCCGTTGTTGCCGGTCGCGGTGTTGGGCAGGCCGTCGCTGCGGCGACGTCGGTTGATTGATGGGATCCGCTGGCGGGTGCGGACCGGTGCTCCGTGGCGGGATCTGCCGGCGGAGTACGGTCCGTGGCAGACGGTCTATGGGCTCTTTCGCCGCTGGCAGCGCGAAGGCGTCTGGGCCTCGGTGCTGACCGGGTTACAGGCCCGGGCGGATGCAGCCGGGCTGATCACCTGGGAGGTGAACGTCGACTCCACGATCTGCCGGGCCCATCAGCATGCGGCCGGTGCCCGACGGGACGGCCAGGCCCAGAAGGAACCGCCGGGCGGCCATCAGGTTGAGCCTGACGACCACGGCCTGGGTCGGTCCCGTGGCGGCTGGACGACGAAGATTCATCTGGCCTGCGAACAAGGGCAGAAGCCATTATCGCTGCTGGTCACAGCAGGTCAACGGGGAGACAGCCCGCAGTTCACGGCCGTGCTGGAAGCCATCCGGGTTCCTCGTGTTGGCTTGGGCCGACCCCGGGTCCGTCCCTTGCTCGTGCGGGGTGACAAGACACCCCATGCAGCTATCGGGTCAAGCACCCGCGGCGAGTGGTGATGCTTTCGGTGGGGCGAATGCGATCGCCTCGTTGAACCTTTGGCGGGTGGTCAGGCAGTGGTGGAGCTGGCCGAGCATGCGGTTGAACAGGTGCCGGAGAGCCGCGTAGTAGCGATCGCCGGTCTCCCTTCGGCGGTTGTAGTGGTCGTGTGCGCCAATTGACGCAGTGAGCGCGGCGAAAGCCCAGTGCCGGCCGGTTGCGGCCAGACGGCTGTTCTTTATCCTGCGGTGGCTGACGCGGCGGCTTTTGCCGGACTCGCGCGTCACGGGGGCACTTCCGGCGTAAGCCTTCAAATCGCGGGCTGTGTCGAACCGGGTGCTGTCGTCCCCAATCTCGGCGAGGAGCCGAGCGCCGGTCAGCGCGGCGAGACCCGGGAAGCTCGTGATGATCTCCGCGTCGGGGTGCTGCAGGAAGAGCTCCTCGGTGGCGCTCGCAAGTTCATCACAGGCCTTGCAAGCGGCTTCGAGCTGGGCGAGCAAGGCAAGGGTTTGGTGTCCCATCGCCGTTTCCACCAAAGCTGGCTGACGAAGCCAGGTCCGGCGGAACACCTCGAGCAGGCGGTCGGTCTCGGCCTCGATCCGGCGCTGGCGGCCGGACTGTCTGACGACGGCTTTGAGCTTACTGCGGGCGAGCTTCGCGGCTTGGGCCGGTGTGGGAGCGATCGCCAGGATCGCTCGAGCCTCTCGTGCCAGTAGCTTCTCGCGCTTGTCGGCGAACGCTTCAAGGACTGCCGGGTAGTACTCGCGCAGGTGCGAGCGCAGGCGGTTGTGGGCACGGGTGCGGTCCCAGACGGCGTCCTGCTGGGCTCTGGCGAGGACGGCGATCGCCTTGACCAGCTCAGTGTCGCCCGGCAGGGGACGGTGAAGCTCTGCGTCGGTCCGTAGGATGTTTGCCAGGACGACGGCGTCTTGGGGGTCGGACTTTTTGCGGGAGACGGAGTGCCGGTCCCGGTAGCGGGCCACGGCCATTGGGTTGATCGCGAACACTTGGCGCCCGGAGGCCCGCAGACAGGCCACCATCAGTCCACGAGAGGTCTCGATCGCGATCGGGATCGGGATCGGGATCGGGATCGGATCGTCGGGAGTGTCGCCGTGTTCGGCGAGCAGACGGACCAGGTCCTGGAAGCCCGCCGCATCATCGCTGACCCTGAGCTTGCCGAGCAGGCGGGCGTCGGAGTCGACCACCGCCACGTCATGATGGTCTTCGGCCCAGTCAATTCCGCAGGTCTCCTGCATGCACACCTCTTTCCGATACGTCGCTGTCCGCCGGCGTCGAGCCGCGGCAGGACCACGCGGCCACCGAATAGAAGCGCTCGCCGGCGCACCACCCCATCAGCCGTCCGTGGTCCCAGCTGTTCTCAGGGTCCTCGCTCTCGTGAAGAGCTCCGCGACTCCGGCTGATCAAGAGGTGGCCCTGGGAACGGCTCGAACCACGGCACGCTACGGCGGTCGAGTCCCAAGCGGCAGGGGTCGCGCATGCGTCGCTCTTGTCGAAGCACTCAAAGCGCGGCATACAGCAAGACGTCTCGCTCGACCCCTGCCCAGAGCTGATCCAACTCCCAGCCCTCAACGCCTATTAGGCGTATTCATCGCGCGCGAACCGTGCCTATCTGCGACGGCGCGGGATCCGTTGCACGATCCCGGTACCGGCCGACCAGGTCACGTCCGCTGGAGTGGTGTATTGACGGCCACTCGGTGATCTCGTTTTGAGGCTATGCGGTGAGTTCCGTGGGCAGGTCGGTCTCGCTGGTT
>NZ_JBVJPM010000048.1:0-29400 GCF_055582645.1 Streptomyces sp. NPDC107517
GTCGGGACTCCGACCTGCCCAAGCACCGAAATCACGTCGACCACCCAACAGTTGGCGATCAGCGACGCCGCCTCAGCCCAACCGAAACGGCGAGGTTAAATAGCTAACACGAAGCGAAAGAAGACGCACATGGCCGCCGCCACCCCCGCACCTCCAGCCGGTTCTCGCTCACGTTGGCAGCGGTTCGCAGGTTCCATGACACGCTCCGAATGGCGCCGGGTCGCCGGGATGGCCGGATTCATCGCCGCCCTGCACGTCATCGGCTGGTTCACGCTGGTCGCGATCGTCACGCCCGAGCACTACAGCTTGGGCGAGAAGAGCTTCGGCATCGGTATCGGCGTCACCGCCTACACCCTGGGCATGCGACACGCCTTCGACGCCGACCACATCGCCGCCATCGACAACACCACCCGCAAGCTCATGCACGAAGGCCAGCGGCCTTTGGCGGTCGGCTTCTGGTTCTCCCTCGGCCACTCCAGCATCGTCTTCGCCCTCGCCGTGCTGCTCTCCTTCGGCATCAAGGCCCTCGCCGGCCCGGTCGAGAATGACAACTCCCAGCTCCACAACGTCACCGGCTGGATCGGCACCACCGTCTCAGGGGTCTTCCTCTACGCCATCGCGATCATCAACCTGCTGATCCTGGCCGGGATCTGGAAAGTCTTCCGTGAGATGCGCTCCGGGCACTTCGACGAGGACGCTCTGGAGGAGCAGCTCAACAACCGCGGCTTCATGAACCGACTGCTGGGCCGGCTGATGAAGTCCATCACCAAGCCCTGGCAGATGTACCCGCTCGGCCTCCTCTTCGGGCTGGGCTTCGACACGGCCACCGAGATCGCTCTTCTGGTCCTTGCCGGTTCCGGTGCCGCCTCCGGGCTGCCCTGGTACGCGATCCTGTGCCTGCCGGTCCTCTTCGCGGCGGGTATGTCGCTGCTGGACACCATCGATGGCTCGTTCATGAACTTCGCCTACGGCTGGGCGTTTTCCAAGCCCGTCCGCAAGGTCTACTACAACCTCACCATCACGGGTCTGTCAGTGGCCGTCGCCCTCATCATCGGCATGGTCGAACTGCTGGGCCTGATAGGCGAAAAGCTAGAGCTGCACGGTCCGTTCTGGGACTGGGTCGGGGCGCTGGACCTCAACATCATCGGCTACCTCATCGTCGGCCTCTTCATCGCCACCTGGATCGTCGCGTTCGCCGTGTGGAGGTTCGGCCGAATCGAGGAGAAGTGGAGCGCCGGCCTCAAGCCCGCTCCCAGGACCGGGGACACCGGAACCGGACACTGACGCTTGCAGCGTGGGAGCCCGTACCACCGGCTACAGCAGGTGGTGCGGGCTTACCTTCCTTTTGCGCCGCCGGGGTCAGGAGATGGCGTTGAGCGGGGCGTATGCGTCGGGGCGGCGGAGGACGAGCAGTGGAACCGGACGATTACGGGGGACTTCGCGGCGTGCCTGGTCAACACCGAGGAGCCCCTGCGCGGCACGGACGACCTGGCGTCGGTGGAGGTGGTCCGCGAACTCTTCGACAGCGCTTCCCAGATGTTGCCGCCGGGCCACGGACGCCGACGTCACGAGGTTCTGCTCAGTCCGGGCGCGGCTGCGTGCGGTCTTCAACGCGGCGGACGAAGGCGACGAGGTCGCGGCGGTGGACCTGCTGAACTCCCTGCTCCTGAAGTTCCCGGTGAGCCCGCAGATCTCCGGGCACGACTGGCTCGACGACGTGGGGCGTCCCCGATGGCACATGCACCTGGCCGAGCACCCATTGAACGCAACCTCGGGATACGCGGCGATCTCCGCCATGGGGCTCGCCTTCCACCTGGCCCGGTTCGGCCGCGAACGGTTCGGCCTGCGCCATGCCTCTCCGTGCCGCAACGCCTTTGTGGACACGTCCACCAACCGTTCCCGGCGGTACTGCTCCGAGCGCTGCGCCACGCGCGCCAACGTGAGCGCCTGGCGGTCCCGCAAGCGCCAGGGGAACCGGGCCGGGGCCCGGCCCGAAGCTCTTGAGGGCTCCGGGCCGGATGAAGCACAGGCGGGCGGCTGAGCCCGCGTCAGCGTTGGGCGACGAGCCGGGGCACGTCGGCGAGGACACCGGAGATGCGGTCGACGGTCAGGCCGCCGCCCTGGGCCAGTTCGGGCGAGCCGCCGCCGCGGCCATCGAGGAGCTTCTTGACCAGCGCGGACGCGTTGAGTCCGCGCTCGCGGGCGTGCTGATTGAGTGCGACGACGAGGTTGCCGCGGTCCGTGGCCACGACGATCGTGGCGGGCGCGTTCTCGGGCAGCCGGTCGCGTACGGCCGTGACCAGAGCGCGTGCCTCGTCGGCGGTGCCCTCGGTGGTGGCGGTGACGACCAGGATGCCGTCGGCCTCGACGGCCTGGCCGGCCAGTTCGGCGGCGCGGGCCGTGGTGGCCCGGGCCTTCAGACGGACGTTCTCCCGATCGGCGGCCTTGAGCTGATCGAGGAGACCGGCGATCTTCTCGGCGAGCTCGGCGCGGGGCGCGTTCAGCTGCTCAGCGATACGACTCACCAGATCGCGTTCGCGGGCGAGGTAGCCGAAGCCCTCGATGCCGACGGAGGCCTCCAGGCGGCGCATGCCTGCGCCGACAGAGGACTCGGAGGTCAGGGCCAGCATGCCGATCTGGGAAGCGTGCTCGACGTGGGTACCACCGCACAGCTCGCGCGACCAGGCCCCGCCGATCTCGACGACCCGCACCTTCTCCCCGTACGTCCCGTCGAAGAGGGCAAGCGCGCCGATCTCCTTGGCCTCGGGCAGAGTCATCCAGCGCGCGCCTACCGGGAGGTCGCGGCGCAAAGCCCGGTTGGCGGCGTCCTCGACCTCGCTGCGCACCGTGGGCGACAGGGCGCCGCGCCAGGGGAAGTCGAGACGGAGGTACCCGGGGCGGTTGTAGGAGCCGGACTGCAGAGCGGTCGGGCCGAGGATCTCGCGCAGCGCGGCGTGCAGGACGTGGGTGCCGGAGTGAGCCTGGCGGGCACCGAGCCGCCATTCCGGGTCAACGGCAGCCACCACCGTTTCCCCGGCGGCGAGTTCACCCGCCGTGACGCGCACCTGATGGACGACCAGGCCGGGCAGCGGGCGCTGTACGTCGATGACCTCCGCCTCGCCGGAGGCGCCGGAGATACGGCCCGCGTCGGAGTCCTGACCGCCGGACTCAGCGTAGAAGGGGGAGCGGTCGAGAACGAGAATGGCCAGCTCACCCTCGCGGGCGACGGGAGCGGTGCCATCGGTGCCGAGGACAGCGAGGACGGTTGACTCCGTCGTCAACCTGTCCCAGGCACGCCAGTCGGTCGGGCCGTGCTCGTCGAGGACGGCCCGCAGTGCGGACGTGTCGGCCGCGGCGCCGGACTTGCGGGCGCGGGCGTCGGCGCGAGCGCGTTCGCGCTGGGCGTTCATGAGCGCGGTGAAGCCTTCGCGGTCGACTTCGACGCCCTGCTCTGCGGCCATCTCCAGGGTGAGGTCGATGGGGAAGCCGTAGGTGTCATGGAGCAGGAACGCCTGTGCGCCCGGCAGCGCGCAGCCACCTTGCTCCTTGACCTTGTTGACGGCGGTGTCCAGGACGGTGGTGCCCTGCTTGAGGGTGGCGCGGAAGGCGTCCTCCTCGCCCTGGGCGCGGTCCAGGATCCGCGTGTATCCGTCGGACACCTCGGGATAACTGGGGGCCATGCAGTCGCGTGCCACGGCGAGGAGTTCGGGCAGGACAGGGTCCGGGTCGCCGAGCTGGCGCATGGAGCGGACGGCGCGGCGGACGATGCGCCGCAGTACGTAGTCGCGGCCCTCGTTGCCGGGCGTGGTGCCGTCCGCGAGGAGCATCAGAGCCGTGCGGACGTGGTCGGCGACCACACGCAGCCGGACGTCGGCCTGGGGGTCGATGCCGTAGCGCACGGCGGCCAGCTCGGCGGCGCGGTCCAGGATCGGGCGGGTCTCGTCGATCTCATAGAGGTTGTCGACACCTTGCAACAGTGTGGCCATGCGTTCCAAGCCCATGCCGGTGTCGATATTGCGGCGTGGCAGCTCGCCGAGGATCGGGTAGCCGGACTTCCCTGGCCCCTCGCCGCGCTCGTACTGCATGAAGACGAGGTTCCAGAACTCCATGTAGCGGTCCTCGTCGACCGCGGGGCCGCCCGCCCGGCCGATAGCCGGGCCGCGGTCGAAGTACAGCTCCGAGCACGGGCCACAAGGACCTGGCACACCCATCGACCAGAAGTTGTCCTCGTCGCCGCGCGCCACGATCCGCTCGTCGGGCAGCCCGGCGACCTCGCGCCAGATGCCGCGCGACTCGTCGTCGGAGTGGTGCACCGTCACCCAGATCTTCTCCGGGTCCAGGCCGTAACCGCCGTCGGCGACCGATGCGGTGGACAGCTCCCAGGCGAAGGCGATGGCCTCCTGCTTGAAGTAGTCGCCGAGGGAGAAGTTGCCGTTCATCTGGAAGAACGAGCCGTGCCGGGTGGTCTTGCCGACCTCCTCGATGTCCAGAGTGCGCACGCACTTCTGCACGCTGGTGGCCCGCGGCCACGGCGCCTCTTGCTCGCCCGTCAGGTACGGCTTGAACGGCACCATCCCCGCGTTCACGAACAGCAGCGTCGGATCGGGTGTCGGCAGCGGGGCGCTGGGCACCACGGTGTGCCCGCGCTCGGCGAAGTAGTCCAGGAATCGGGTTCGGATGTCGGCAGTACGCATCGGGTGGCGCTCCACGGTCGGACGGTCACATGGGACGAGGGGCGAGGGCGCGGGCCGGGTGTCGCGGGCCGAGGAAGGCCGCGTGCCCCGCTCCGGAGGGCGTGGGGTGGGTGGCTGCGGTCCAGCCGGACCGCTCGTAGAAGACGACGGCGGACCGGGCGCGGGCCGGTGTCAGCAGCCAGCAGCGGCCGTCGGAACGGTCCTCCGTGACCGCGTTGAGCAACCGTGCACCGAGGCCGGTGCCGCGTGCTGCCGTGCTCACGGCCAGCTCGTCGACCTCCCGGGCCCCGCACAGCCACTCGTCCGTGCGCTGATCTCCCAACGCGGCGGAGATCTGCGGGTAGCACCGCGCCTTCGGGAAGGGACGCGGAGTGGTCCATGCGGTCGCCCAGCCGAGCACCGAGCGTTCGTCGAGCGCGAGGGCCGCAACGAACCCCGGCCGGGCCACGTCGCGGGCCAGCCGGTGCACGTAGGCGTCGGCCTTCTCGGGCCCCTCGGACCAGGGCGCAGCGCCGAAGGCTTCCGCGTACACCGCGCGCACGCCATCCATGTACGCCAGCAGGTTTTCCCCGTCGACGAGTTGTACCCGGGATGGCATCACGCGGCCCGCGCCGCAGGGGCCGGCAACGGGGTCAGGGACGCGTACACCAACGGCGCCGAGGGATCGATCGACAGGTTCAGCGGCGCGGGCTCAGTACAGGAACGCACGAGGAGGTCCCCGACGGCGGCGATCATCGCGCCGTTGTCGGTGCACAGCGTCATCGGCGGCACCCGCAGCTCGATGCCAGCGGCACGGCAGCGCTCCTCGGCGAGCGCCCGCACCCGGGAGTTCGCCGCGACTCCTCCGACGACGATCAGTGTCTTCACGTGATGGTCGCGGCAGGCCCGCAGCGCTTTGCGGGTGAGGACGTCTGCGACGGCCTCCTGGAGCGCGGCCGCGCCGTCGGCGACCGACGGCTCCTCGCCGCGCAACCGGTGCTGCTCCACCCAGCGGGCGGCCGCAGTCTTCAGGCCGGAGAAGGAGAACGCGTAGGGATCGTCACCGGCCTTGGTCAGCGGACGAGGGAACGTGACCGCTTCTGGGTTCCCCGCCTTCGCCGCGCGGTCGATGGCGGGTCCGCCCGGGTACGGCAGCCCCAAGATGCGGGCGACCTTGTCGAAGCACTCACCGGCCGCGTCGTCGAACGTGTCGCCCAGGTGCAGGATCGGCTCGCGCACCAGGTCGCGTACCAGGAGCAATGAGGTGTGGCCGCCGGAGACGATCAGGACCACGCACGGCTCGGGCAGCGGCCCGTGCTCCAGCGTATCCGCGGCGACGTGCCCGGCCAGGTGATGCACCCCGTACAACGGAACGCCCGCCGCGTACGCCAGAGATTTCGCGCCGGCCAGACCGACCTGCAGCGCGCCCGAGAGGCCGGGCCCGGTGGTGACGGCCACGGCGTCGATCTGTCCCAGGCCGAGGCCAGCGTCCGTCAGGGCCTGTCGCACAACCGGCGTAAACGCCTGGAGATGCGCACGGGAGGCGATCTCGGGCACCACGCCACCGAAGCGTGCGTGCTCGTCCATGCTCGACGCCACCACGTGTGCCAGCAGTTTTCCGTCCTGCACGATGCCCGCGCCGGTCTCGTCGCACGACGACTCGATCCCCAGCACCATCGGTCCGCCCACGGCAACCTCCTTCTGCACATATTCCGTAGTTGCAATATATGTGCAATAAGAGAGAGACGGATCGCCCAGCTCTGTCCGTCGGCGCCGCCGTCGTGTCGGCCGGGCGCTGGGCCGAGACACGAAGGAGCCCTGCATGCCGACCACCACAGGCATCGCCGGCGACCGCCCGCTCCCGACGCCGATCACCGTGATCACCGTTGCCCCCGCGCGTCAGGGCGAGCTCCTGGGGCTCCTAGCCCGCACCACGGAGGAAAAAATGACGCACCGGCCGGGGTTCCTCCGCACGAACCCATGCCGGCTGGGACGGCAGCCGTGCCATCACCTACGCCCGGTGGGAGCGCGAAAACCACCACTAAGGACATGCGGACAAGCCCTGAGGCCTTGGCGCGGATCCGGCCGCCAGCATCGCCCACCGACGCACAGCCGCACCTCTTGCCCTTCGCCTCGCACTACCCCAGGCATTGGCTCCGAGTCCGGCCCCGAAATCTGCCCGCGTGTCAGTCCGCGCAGTCACCGCACAAGCCATGGAAGAGCAGCGAGCCGGACGCATCGGGTCGCCACCCGGTCAGCTCCTCGATCTGGCGAGCCGCCCCAGCCAGGCTGCCGACGGGCAGATCCTCCACCCGGCCGCACTGCCGGCAGACCGCATGATGGTGCGGGTGAGATCCCGCGCCGTAGCGCTTGGGGCCGGGGCCGTCGACCGAGTGCGCGAGACCGACCTCGGCCAACACCTCCATCGTGCGATAGACGGTCGCCGGGTCGACACGCTCCCCCGCACGGCGCAACGCTTCATAGACCTCCGCCGAGGACAGATGGAGCTCAACTGCGCCGAGAAGGCGCAGGATCCGCCGCCGGTTAGAGGTGGCACGCAGGCCGTGTCCCCGAAGCAGCACTGAAGGCGACGCCCCCGCAGCACCTCCAACATCGCCTGGCGAACGGCTGATCACGCAATCGCCTCCCCGCGGCAGACTTCACCCGCCGCAACTCCTCCGGACCCGACACACATCGCCGGACCTAGGTCCAACGCCGGATCGCACCGTATCTTTCCTGCTGTTAGCGTGCAGCTGCACATCATTCGCAATAATGTCGGAGGACGTTGGACATGGCGATCTACACGCTGCCGGAGCTTCCGTACGACTACGCGGCGCTTGAGCCGGTGATCAATCCGCAGATCATCGAGCTGCACCACGACAAGCACCACGCGGCGTACGTGAAGGGTGCGAACGACACCCTGGAGCAGCTCGCCGATGCGCGCGACAAGGAGTCGTGGGGCTCGATCAACGGCCTGGAGAAGAACCTGGCCTTCCACCTCTCCGGCCACATCCTGCACAGCATCTACTGGCACAACATGAACAGCCCTAAGGACGGCGGCGGCGGTGAGCCGACCGCCGCCGACGGTGTCGGTGACCTCGCGGACGCGATCACCGAGTACTTCGGTTCGTTCGCCGGCTTCAAGGCCCAGTTGACCAAGGCCGCAGCGACCACGCAGGGTTCGGGCTGGGGCGTCCTCGCCTACGAACCGCTCAGCGGGCGCCTGATCGTCGAGCAGGTCTACGACCACCAGGGCAACGTGGGGCAGGGCTCGACCCCGATCCTCGTCTTCGATGCCTGGGAGCACGCCTTCTACCTGCAGTACAAGAACCAGAAGGTCGACTTCATCGACGCCATGTGGGCCGTCGTCAACTGGCAGGATGTCGCCAAGCGCTACGCCGCCGCCAAGGAGCGCGCCAACAGCCTCCTGCTCGCTCCCTGACCTGCCGAGCACAGACGTCCTGCTCGTGATCGTCTTCTCACCGCTCACCTGCAGGATCGACAAGGGCTCCTGCGGACAGTGCGTCCGCAGGAGCCCTTCGCCGTACGGCAACTGCCGCCTCCGTAGCCCTAGTCGCCCGAGCTCGCCAGCCCGTGCGTCCACTTCTCTTCGATCCGCCCGAACTTCCACACCAGCAGGGCCACCACCCATGTGGCGAAGAACAGTCCGACGATGACATAACCGATGGTGTTGAGGTCGAGGCCGCCGACCCAGTCCCAGAAGGCGCCGTGCAGTCCCGCCTTCTCTCCGATCAACCCCAGTAGTTCGACAGTGCCGATGATGAGCGCGACGGCGACCGACAGGCCGGTGATGGTGAGGTTGTAGTAGACCTTCCGGACCGGCTTGGAGAACGCCCAGCCGTAGGCGAAGTTCATGAACGAGCCGTCGATCGTGTCCAACAGCGACATGCCGGCAGCGAACAGGACCGGCAGGCACAGGATCGCGTACCAGGGCAGCCCGGAAGCCGCACCGGATCCTGCGAGCACCAGCAGCGCCACCTCTGTCGCGGTGTCGAAGCCGAGCCCGAAGAGCAGCCCCAGCGGGTACATCTGCCAGGGCTTGTTGATGGACTTCATGACACGGCCGAGCAGTCGGTTCATGAACCCGCGCTTGTTGAGCTGCTCTTCCAGAGCGTCCTCGTCGAAGTGACCGGAGCGCATCTGCCGGAAGACCTTCCAGATGCCCGCCATGATGACGAAGTTGATGATCGCGATGACGTACAGAAACGTCCCCGAGACCGTGGTGCCGATCCATCCGGTGACACTGTGGAGCGTGGAGTCATCGTTCTCGACCGGTCCCGCCAGCGCCTTGACGCCGAGAGAGAGCAGGAAGGCCAGGGCGAAGACGATGCTCGAATGGCCGAGAGAGAACCAGAAGCCCACCGAGAGGGGACGCCGTCCCTCGTTCATCAGCTTGCGGGTGGTGTTGTCGATAGCGGCGATGTGGTCGGCATCGAAGGCGTGCCGCATCCCGAGCGTGTACGCGGTGACACCTATGCCTATGCCGAACGTCTTGCTGCCCAGGCTGTAGTGCTCCGGTGCCACCACTGCGACCAGCGTGAACCAGCCGATGACGTGCAGCGCGAGGATGAAGGCAGCCATCCCGCTCAGACTCCTCCACTCCTTGGGCGTCATGGAGTTGCGGAAGCGGAACTTGGGGAACTTCGGGGTACCGGTGTTCGCAGCTGGAGCCGGGCCGGGCGAGACGGTCATCGGGGACGTGAGCCTTTGCGTGTCGTGTAGCAGGCGCAGCCTGGGGAATCCAGACGCGCACTCCACGTTGCTGCACATGATGTGCAACTACAACCGGGGTGGGGCAAAGTCCAAGTCTGGGTTCGCCACAGTCGGTAAAGACGCTCTCGAACGGCGTCCGCATACCTGACCTGGCGAAATGGGTCTCGGCCCGAGCTGCCCCCGAAGTTGATCGTGACAACGGGGGCTTGCGGTCACCTCGCCATCGGCACCTTTCCCTTGCGAGCGAATCCGTGCCGGGGCACTACCCATCGGAACAACATCCACAGCCCTTTCGGCATCATCTGCTCGACACGATCAGCAGGTATCGCCCCATAATTCGCGGCCAAATCATGCCATCAGGGCCATATCCATGGCATAACCACATTGCCCGCTCGAGGGGGCACCTCGAGACCGGGGACTTGGAGGTGCGCGTCGTCTCGGCAGCCGACCTGGAGAAGGCGGCGCCGCTCATACGGCGGGCGCCCGAGGCTGCCTGACGCAACGAGGAGAGCGGCTGGTGCATCTGTTCCTCGATGCGCCAGCCGCCCTTCTGCGTCTACGCGCCGCCGGCCCCTGGCTCTCCGCTCTCATGCTCATGCCTCCGGTCCGGCCAACTCGAAGTCGTCGACTTCGACCTCGACGATCTCTCGCCGGTCGACGACAACTCCGAGGAGGCGCTGCAGTCTCTCTGGGCCGGCGACCTGACGGTGCTGTCCCGGCACCACAGCAAGCCCAACGGCTCCCACAGCTTCGTCCTCGCCCGTGACCGATCGGTCACATGGGGCGCACCCGGCCAGCCGCAGCTCGTTGCGATCGCGGTCACACGGGATCTGCGAGAGTCCAGCTTCACATTCGAGACGAGCCACCGAAGTACAGCGACCACAACGGTGCTGTCGTCCGGGCCCGCATTGCCCTCGCCCGGTCATCCGATGCCTCGGCGACGCCGCAGACCGGCCTCGCCGCGCCCCTCACGACCGCGGAACGGCTGGACACTGGCCGAGGAGGCCGCGCGGCTCCCGCCCGGAGCAAGGGCCCATGCCCCGGCAGGCAAGTCTGGCCCGCCGAAGTTGTCTCACCCACGCTTGGGTGCAGCAACCGGAGAGCTGATCGCTGCTACCGCTCCTTTCCTGTTCACGCCAGACCTAGGCACTGTTTCTCGGATCCCCTTACGTAGGTGGGGTGTTGGGGTCAGGCTGGATGCATGGGCCGTGGAGATCTGACAAATTCGGAGTGGGATCGGCTGGAGTCGCTTCTGCCTCGTGGTGGTACCCGTGGAGGCCGGTGGAGCGATCACCGTCGGGTGATCAACGGGGTTCTCTACCGGGTGCGGACGGGTGTGCAGTGGCGGGATCTGCCGGAGCGGTTCGGTCCGTGGGAGACGGTCTACAAACGTCATCGCCGCTGGTCGGCGGACGGGACGTGGGTGATGCTGCTGTCGAGGGTTCAGGCCGCCGAGGATGCTGAGGGCCGGATCGACTGGGACGTTTCGGTGGACTCCACCGCAGTGAGGGCTCACCAGCACGCCGCGGGCGCGCGGAAAGAACCCCCGGCCGTGCCTGCTCAAAAGGGGGCGGTGCGGGGGACGAACCGGGTCGATCCGGCGTCGCGGAAACTGGTCGACCGACTGGAGGAGGTGGTCAGATCGGCGAATGCCTGGGTCGTTCCCGCGGAGGGTTCACCACGAAAATCCACAGTGATGATGGCTGGGTGATCGCTTCGGACCTGACCCAAAAATCCACCGACGCTGTTGAGTTGTCCTGGCGAGGATGCGTCGGTCCGGGGCGATCATGCGCGTGGCCAGCCGGACACTACGGTGACGGCCCTCAGCTCGAGCGGGTGCTGGAGCTGATTTCCGTGCCCCGAAGCGGAGTTGGACGGCCACGCAGCCGGCCCGACCGCGTGTTGGCGGATAAGGCCTACACGTCCCGGAAGAATCGCCGTTACCTGCGACGACGCGGAATCCGACACACCATCCCCGAACGCCTCGACCAGCAAAGACACCGGCAGAACCGAGGTTCCCGCGGCGGGCGGCCCACCGGATTCGACAGCGAACGCTACAAGAAACGCAACACCGTCGAACGCGCCATCAATCGCCTCAAGGGCTTCCGCGCCGTTGCCACCCGCTACGAGAAACGCGCCTACATCTACCTCGGCACTGTCACCCTCGCAGCCCTCGCCATCTGGCTCCGCACATGATCCGAGAAACAGTGCCTAGTACGCGAGATGGCCAGCCAAGCCGCCGACCGTCATGTCCGTCAACGCACTGGCCTCCTCCCAGGAAGCAGCGACTTCCGGAACACCCAGCAACGTCATCGCCTGAGCCGCAGTATCCAGATACGCGTCCGTGAGACCCATCAGAGCCCCATGACCGGCTAACCCCAACGGGCTCGCCACCGCTGTTCCCGACAGGATTCTGTCGGATCACGCTGCCGGTCGGGGGCTCTCGTGGTTCCAGCACGCTCGTGCCAGCCTGGGAGGCTGGGGACTTGACCGGCTAGCAGACGGGGAGACGTTGCGGTGCAGGTGGGGAGTGTCTTCGACGGCCGGTTGAAGTGGCGCTCTCGCTACCTCATCCGCAGGGCCCGCCGGCGAGGCTGGACCGGCATGCTGTTCCAGGTGGACCTGCCCGCCCCCATCGGCATCATGTCACCCAAGTGGTGCCTGGTGTCCGTCGCGGAAGGCCACAGCCAGTTCTGCAGCGTGGACCGGAGCACCATCCTGGTCTGCCCCTCCGCAGGCATGGCCAGGGCTTTACGCTGGGGCGGTGTTCCCTGCCAACCGGCCGCAGTGAATGGGACTGGTGGGGCTGCCCAAGCGGCAGAGCCCCAACCTCGGTGCCCGCAACGGGTAGCCCGGAGCTCGGTGCCGACAGGCGCCTCGCAGGTCCTCGGGGGTGCGGTGCGGGCGCGGTGGGGGCCACGCCCGCACCGCGCGGATAAATAACACCGCACACACGACCCGCACAGCTGCCCCTCGGCGTCCGGATCACCGGCCCCGGCTCGCCCGGGAGTGCAACGCGACCTGCCGAGAGAGGCCGTGGACTGCCATAGCGCCGCCCAACTGTCATCCTAGAAGGCCGGACAGCCCCGCCCCGGCCCGCCAGGACCAAGCCTTGGCCTGAAGACACGCGAGCGGAGGCCATCACCGCCGGAAGCTCCCCCCTGGACGGGTCGAATGCCGTCATGTCGAGCTCGTCGTCTACAGGTTCAACGGGAGCCGCATGGTCATGGAGACGTTGGACACCGTCTCACTCAACCATCGACCGTGACCCCGCCGCCCTTCCCTCGCACGGCGTCAACGCCTTCGGCGGCTGCGACGACGGGGAAGCGACAACCCCGTCACCGCCGCCAGGCGGCGGATGGATGACGCCAGGAAATTCCCGGTTCGGGGGTCCGGACGGACCTCCGGCCGTGCAGCGGCACCGCCAGCCTTGAAATTCAGGTTAGCCTTACCTTTGTTCCATTGGGGACGGGTGGTCGGAAGTCGCACTTCCGTGCTGGGCATGAGGAGCAACTGAGTGGGCGCAGAAGTGTCCGGGCGTGGGGTCATCCGCCGTGTCGTCACGGGTCAACGCAGGGACGTCGTCATCGGCTCGGTGCTCGGCGCCGCGCACCAGACCGGGGAGGCACTCGTCCCGGTTCTCATCGGCCTGGTCGTCGACCGGACCGTCGTGCACCCCGACGGGGGCGCGCTGGCGGGTTGGCTCGTCGTCCTCGGCGTCGTTTACGGGGTGCTCTCGTTCGCATTCCGCTTCGGCTGCCAGGCCGGTGAGCGGGCAGCCGAACAGGCCGCCCACGGCCTGCGCCTGGACGTCGTGGGCCGGGTCCTCGCCCCGCACGGTGGCGCCGAGGCGGGACGACCGCCCGGCGCGCTGGTGAACGTGGCCACCGAGGACGCCCGCCGTGTGGGCGCGCTCAACATGGCTCTGACTCTGGGCGTCGCCGCCGTTTTCGGTGAGGTGGCGGGAGCCGTACTCCTGCTGCGGGCCTCCCTGCCGCTCGGACTGCTCGTCCTGGTGGGCGCTCCGGTCCTGATGGCTCTCGGCCACTTCCTGGCCCGCCCGTTGGAGCACCGAAGCGAGGCCGAACAAGAACGTGCCGCCCACGCATCCGGCGTCGCCGCCGACCTGGTTGCCGGGATCCGTGTACTGAAGGGCCTGCGGGCCGAACGGGCCGCCGTGGACCGTTACCGGGAAACCAGCCAGGCGTCCTTGGCGGCGAACGTGCGTGCCGCCCGCGCCGAAGCCGTGCAGAGCGGTCTGATGCTCACGCTGACCGGGGCGTTCATCGCCCTGGTGGCTCTCGTCGGCGGACGGCTCGTCCTGAGCGGCTCCGTCGGCCTGGGAGCCCTGCTCTCCGCCGTCGGCCTCGCCCTGTTCCTACCCGGCCCGATCACCATGCTGGCCTGGGTCGGTGCCGAGTTCGCCAAGGGCCGTGCCTCGGCTGCCCGGATCGCCGACGTGCTCTCCGCCCCCGGCGAGATCACCGGCGGTATCGACGCTGTCGCCGAACCCGCTGTCGGCGAACTGCGGCTGAGGGGACTCGGTCACGCCGGGATCGGCCCCGTCGACCTGACCGTGCGGCCCGGCGAACACCTCGGGATGGTCGTCACCGACCCTGCCCACGCGGCGGACCTGCTCCGCTGCCTGGGCCGCCGGTGCGACCCGGATCGGGGTCGCGTCGAACTCGACGGTGTCCCGTTGACCGAACTCGCTCCAGAATCGCTGCGCTCGACGCTGCTCGTGGCTGAACACGACGCCCAGCTCTTCGACGGATCACTCCTGGACAACGTGACCGCAGCCTCTTCACCCGGCACCGACCCGCGGCCCGCGATGGGCGCCGCCGCCGTCGACGAGGTCGCCTCCGCTCTAACCGGTGGAATGTACGCCCGCGTCGGCGAACGCGGCAGCTCGCTCTCCGGCGGCCAGCGCCAGCGCGTGGCACTGGCCCGCGCCCTGGCCGCCGACCGCGGCGTCCTCGTCGTGCATGACCCGACCACTGCCGTGGACGCCGCCACCGAGGCCCGGATCGCGGCGGGCATACGCCGCGCCCGCGCCGGGCGGACCACGGTCCTCGTCACCAGCAGCCCCGCGCTGCTCGCCGCCACCGACCGTGTCGTCCTGATCGACGGCGGCACCATCACTGCCGAGGCCTCGCACGAGGACCTCGTACGCGACCATCCCGTCTACCGTGCGGCGGTACTCACATGACCACGGTCTCCGGAATACCGGACCTCCCCGACACCGCGACCGTGGCCGGCGTGATCATTCCTGCCGCTGCGGAGAGCATGGGCGGGGAACTGCTGCCCGTCGCCACGGCCGGCCGCACGTGGGCCGCACTGCGCGCCCTTGTCAGCCCGGACCGGGGCCGGGCCGTTTTCGGGCTCGGCGTCCTGGTCGCGGCCACCGCGATCGGGCTCCTTGTCCAGCCGCTGTTGGGCCACGTCGTCGACATCGTCGCCGACCGCCGCCCCACCGCCGACCTCACGCTGCCGGTCGTCCTCCTGGTCTTGGTGGCCGTGGCGCAGGGGTTCACCACGACCATCGGGCTGACCCAGGTCGCCCGCCTCGGCGAGACCGTGCTCGCCCGCCTGCGCGAGCAATTCGTGGAACACGTACTCCAGTTGCCCGCCGACCGTCTGGAGCGCGCCGGGGCCGGAGACCTGACCGCCCGCGTCACCGGTGACGTGGCCCGGGTCGCCGAAGCCGTCCGCTCGGCCCTGCCCGAGATGGCCCGCTCCGCACTCGCCATCGTCCTCACCCTCGGCGCGATGGCCTTGCTGGACCTGCGGTTCCTGCTGGCCGCTCTCATCGCCGTTCCCGTACAGGTGCTCACTGCGCGCTGGTACGTGCGGCGGGCCGTCACCCTCTACGCCGAGCAGCGCATCGCCAACGGGGCCCAGCAGCAACAGCTCCTGGAGACCATCGGCGGGGCGGTGACCGTCCGCGGGCATCGGCTGGAGCGGGAGCACACCGAGCGCAGCGCCGGGCGTTCACGGAGCGCCGTCGAACTGACCATGCGCAGCGTCAAGTTGGTGCTTGGCTTCTACCAGCGGCTGCACATCGCCGAGTACATCGGTCTGGCCGCCGTACTCGTGGCCGGATTCGTCCTGGTCGGTGACGGGACCGTCTCGGTGGGAACAGCGACGGCCGCCGCCCTGTACTTCCACAGCCTCTTCGGGCCGGTCAACGCGGCACTGGTGCTCCTGGACGACGTGCAGTCGGCGGGGGCCGGTCTCGCGCGCCTGGTCGGAGTGACCGACCTGCGGGAGACCGGCACGACGGACGAGGATCCCGTCCGCCTTCCGCACCCGAGGACCGTGACCACCGACGCCGGGGCGTCACCCGCGGCTGTCCGCGGCTCCGCGGCAGTCACCGTGGACGCTGTCAGCCACGCCTACGGAGCCGGCCGCCCTGTCCTGCACCAGGTCTCCCTCACCCTGCGGACCGGCGAGCACGTTGCTCTGGTCGGCACCAGCGGCGCCGGGAAATCCACGCTCGCCCGCCTCGTCGCGGGCGTCCAGCAGCCCACCGAGGGCAGTGTGACCGCGGGACGGACGGGCACCGCGTCCGTCGCCCTGGTCACCCAGGAAGTCCACGTGTTCACCGGCACGCTCGCCGACGACCTGCGCCTCGCCTGCCCCGGTGCCGACGACGCCGAACTGCGCATCGCGCTGGCCACCGTGCACGCGCTGGAATGGGCCGAGGCTCTGCCCGACGGCCTCGCGACCGTGGTCGGCGAAGGTGGTCACCGGCTTGCCCCCGCTCGTGCCCAGCAACTCGCCCTGGCCCGCCTCGTGCTGGCCGATCCCGAGGTCGCCGTGCTCGACGAGGCGACCGCCGAGGCGGGCAGCGCGGGCGCCCGGGATCTGGAACGCTCCGCCGAAGCGGCCCTGGCCGGCCGTACCGCCCTGGTCGTCGCCCATCGGCTCACTCAGGCCGTCGCCGCCGACCGGGTCGTGGTCCTGGAGTCCGGCCGCATCGTCGAAAGCGGCACCCACGACGAACTCCGCGTGGCACAGGGCCCGTACGCGACGCTCTGGCAGGCCTGGTCCGGCAGCCGCAGCAGGCACGTCGCCTGACCTCACAACACCCCACACACAGCGCACCGACCGTATTCCTCACACCGCGCCGAAGGGCGCCGCCACGTTCCGCTCGTTCCAGCGCACCCGGCCGCCCGCCGTGGCCGCGTCCGCCCTGCTGCTGTTCGGAGCCGCGGCCTGCGGCTCGGGCGAGAGCTGCAGCAAGAGCATCCTTGGGTCGAGCAGTTCCGCGTGGAAGGGTGCCTTCCCAGTCACCCTCACGCACAAGTACGGCAGCACCACCGGCAAGTCCGAGTCGCAGCGCATCGACACGGTCGGTCTCTCCGACCAGGACGCCGTCCTCGCGCTCGGCAAGATCCTGGTCGGCACGACCGAGTGGCTGGGCCGCTTCAAGGGCGCGATGGGCCCCTGGGCCGAGGAGGCACTCGGCGACGAGCCAGTGCCCACCGTCCCGCACGAGAACGGCACCGGGCCCCAGGGCGAGAAGGCAGGGAACCTGCCCGGCCGACTGACCTCTTGAGACCCGATCAAAACTCCCTTCGCTCACGGCGTCAGCGCCACGAGGTCGGGCAGATCCGGATTCACGCTCCGGATCTGCCCGACCTCGACGGGGGCACCGCTCGTACGCGTACGCCGAACGCGCCGTCCATGACGTCGGGCACCTCACCGCTCCGCTGCCGGCCAGCGCGCACAGCGCCCCGGCCTCACCACCGACGTGGTCCACGGGGCAGAAGCCCGTACAGCGCGCTTCTACCGCTCCGCCTTCGACCTCCACAGCAGCCAGGCGAAGTAAGGGGCGCCGATCACGGCCGTGACGACACCCACCGGGATCTGAGCGGGCGCGATGACCGTGCGACCGACCGTGTCGGCGACGACCACCAGCAGGGATCCCAGCAGCGCGGCCACGGGCAGCACTCGGCCGTGGCGCTGGCCCACCAACGCCCGTGCCGCGTGCGGGGCCACGAGTCCGACGAAGCCGATGACGCCGACCGCCGCCACGGCGGCTGCCGTGAGCACGACGGCGATGGCCAGCAGTCCCAGGCGTGCCGCGCCGAGCCGGATCCCGAGCAGTCGTGGTGTGTCGGCGTCGAGGCCGATCAGGTCGAGCTCGCGGCGCTTCGCGGCGAGTACCGGCAGCGCCAGTGCCAGCGCGCCGAGCACCGGCAGCGTCTCGGGGAACGTACGCCCGTAGGTGGAGCCGGAGAGCCAGACAAGCGCCTTCGTTCCGTTGAACGGATCGGTCAGCACGATGAGGAGGCTGACCAGCGCCGCGGCGCCCGCTGAGACTCCGATGCCGATCAGGACGAGCCGGTTCTGCTCCAGTCCGCGCCGGGCGGCCAGCCCGAAGACCAGTGCGGCCGCGGCAGTTGCTCCGGCGAGCGCCGATCCGCCGACCGCCCAGAAGCCGGCGAGCGGGACGACCGTCAGCGTGATGACAGCGCCAACTCCCGCCCCTCCCACGACTCCGAGGATCCCCGGTTCGGCAAGCGGATTGCGCGATACAGCCTGGACGACCGTTCCCGCGGTCGCCAGGGCGGCACCAGCGAGCACGGCGGCAGCGATACGGGGCATGCGGCTGTCGAGGACGAAGGAGACGAATCGCCCCGACCGCCCGGTGAGCCAGTTCCCGACATCGCCGAGCAGCAGCGGGGCGTCGCCGAGGAGGGTCGACGCCACGACGACGGCGGCGAGGGCCGTGCTGAGCACCACGAGCGTGACAGCGAACGCGCGGCGGCTCCGGAGCCGGGCGAACGCCACCGCAGGGCCCGCGTCACCCGCATCGTAGGACCGGTAGGCGAGGGCGACGAGGACGACCGCGCCGAAGAAGCTCGTCACGATGCCGGTCGGTACGGCGGCGCCCGCCTGGGCCCCGAACAGGGCACGCAGCAGTACGTCCGCGCCGAGCACGACGAGGACACCCGCGACCGCCGACGCGGGCACGAATGCACGATGGCGCAACAGCCCGGGTATCCGGGCACCGGCCAGTCGCACGACGGCCGGAGCGCACAGCCCGACGAAGCCGATCGGACCGGCGATGGTGACGGAGACCGCCGAGAGGGCCACGGCCAGGACGACGGCCAGCACCCGCGTGAGACGTGGGCTGACACCGACCACTGCGGCGCCGTCGTCGCCGAGGGCGAGGATGTCGAGCCGCCTGCCGAGTACGACAAGCCCTGCCAGCGCTAGGAGGGCTACGGGAGCGAGCCTGTCGATCGTCTGCATGCCGATCTGCGCCAGGGAGCCGTTGCCCCAGGCGTAGAGGCCGGTGGTCTGCTGGGCGCGCAGCAGCAGGAGCATCTGGGTCAGGCCGTTGAGTCCGAGGGTGAGCGCAGAGCCGGCCAGCACGAGTCTGGTGGGGCCGGCGCCGGCGCGGCCGAGTCCCAACACGACGGTGGCGGCGAGGAGTCCGCCGATCAGGGCCGTACTGCCCGCCATCAGTGGAGGCAGCGTGATGCCGAACGCGGCGACGGTGACGACCGCGAGATAGGCGCCCGCGTCCACGGCGAGTGTGTCGGGTGACGCCAGCACATTGCGGGACACCGACTGCAGTGCGGCACCGGCCGCGCCCAGTGCGCAGCCGACGGCGAGGCCCGCGGCGAGTCGCGGCAGCCGGGACGCGACCAGCACCGCGTCGGCCTGCGTCGGTCCGTCGTCGCTGCCCGGCCAGAGAGCGGTGAAGGCGCGCCAGAGGGTGTGCACTCCGACGGTCGCCGTGCCCTGGCTAATGTGGACGGCCATGAAGACGAGCAGAAGGAGGAGCGCGGCGACCGAAACAAGAGGCAAGGGGATGGGTCGGGCCGCAGGCCGACCGGCCCTGACGGAGAGGGGTGTCTCCGTCGGACCGGTCGGCGACACGAGGTCGGCCTTGGCCGCACGGGTACTCACGTTCACTTGGTCAGTGCGTCCACGAGCGCGTCGACGTACTGCGTCGTGGACGCCGTGCCGCCGAACATCCAGATGCCGTCGGGGAGTCGATGGGCCTCGCCCTTCTTCACGAAGGGAAGCGACTTCCACACGGCGTTGTCCTTGAGTCCGTCGGCGAACGGGTCCCCGCCGTCGGAGTCGTTGGCGATGTAGACGAATCGGGAGTCTCCGATCTTCGTGAGACCCTCGACATCCGTCGCGGCCAGGCCGTACGCCTTGTCGCCCTTCATGTTCCACGGGCTGACCAGACCGAGTTCGGTGTTGATGTCGGTCAGGAGTGAGCCCTTCACGAAGGGGCGCACCGAGACCTGGCTCCCTTCCTTCCAGCCATCGGCGAAGGCGACCTTCTCACCGTCGAGGCCAGCGGCGGCAAGTTCCTTCCTGCCCTCGGCGAGCTTCCGGCGGAAGGCGGCGATCTGCGCCTCGGCCTCGTCCTCGGTTCCGGTGGCCTCGGCGACGAGCTTGACGTTGTCGGTCATCTGATCGATCTGACGGGCGGCGTCCGCCGACCGTACGACGATCAGGGGGGCCACCTCGGAGAGCTGCTTGACGGCGGCGTCCGACAGGTCGGTCGTCGCGACGATCAGGTCGGGCTTCAGCGCGGCGACCGTGTCGATGCTGGGTTCGCCGCGGGTCCCTATGTCCTTGACGCCGGCGGGCAACGGGGCCGCAGTGTCGTACGCCTTGTAGCCCTTCACGTCGGCGACGCCGACGGGATCGACGCCCAGCGTGATGAGTGATTCGACAACGTTCCATTCCGTGCCGACGACGCGCTCGGCGGGGCCGTCGAGCTTCACCTTCTCGCCGCGGGCGTCGGTGACCGTCAGCGTGGCACCCGAGGCGGCCTCCTTCTTGGGCGCCTCCGTCGTACCGCAGCCGACGAGGCAGACCGCTGCGGTCAGTGCGATCGCGGGCCATGCCCAGTGCTTGGTCGTCATGAGATTCTCAGGGCCTTTCGAGGCGAAGGTGGTGTCTTCCCACCGCACGGGTGCGGGGGGTTCCCGTGGAGAGGTCGGTTTCGACCTCGATACGGATGCCATAGGTGTGGGTGAGTCGCTCGGTGTCGTACACCTGGGCAGGGGTGCCGGCGCAGACGACGCGTCCAGCGGAGAGCAGGACGACCCGGTCCGCCACCGCGGCGGCTTGGTCGAGGTCGTGCAGGACGACGCCGATGGTCACGCCGTGCGTGTCGGCAAGATCCCGGACGAGGTCCAGGATCTCCACCTGGTAGCGCAGGTCGAGATAGGTCGTCGGTTCGTCCAGCAGCAGCACTTCGGTGTCCTGCGCCAGACAGCAGGCGAACCAGACACGCTGCAACTGGCCCCCGGAGAGGCTCTCGACGCCCCGGTCCGCGAGCTCGGTCACGTTCGTGACTGCCAGGGCGTGCTCCACCAGCCGCGCGCCGTCGGGATCACTCCCCCGCAGCCGGCTGCGGTAGGGATGGCGTCCGAAGCCCACCACCTCGCGGACGCTGAGACCGGACGGAGTCACGCGGCTCTGAGCGAGCAGCGTGATGCGCCGCGCGAAGTCGGTGCGCGAAAGAGTGAGGGCGTCGACCTGGGCGCCGCTCTCGTTGCGCAGGGTCACACTGCCGGTGCGTGCTCGGTGCAGGCGGGCGACGGCGCGCAACAGGGTCGACTTCCCGCTGCCGTTGGGGCCGATCAGCGCCGTGACCTGACCTCTCGGAAGGTGAAGTTCGGCCTCGTGAACGACGTCGACGCCGTCGTAGGCGACTGTGACTCCCGCAGCGACGAGCCCGGTCGCGGCTTCAGTACCCCTGGCGGAAATACCCGGGTAGGCCACGGCGGAACGACGCGGCGGTATGTCTTCTCGGTCGAGCGCAGTCACGATCACGAACGAAGGTTAGCCTAACCTAACTATCAATGAAAACCGGCCTGACATTCAAACTCTGGCCAGAATCCTCGTTCGTTCACAGCCAGGCTCCCCCGCCGGGAACCCGACGCGACCTACCCGAGTGGGCCAGAATGTGCAACAAGGCGGTGATTGCCGACGGACGCGCAACCTTGGTACCGCTCAGCGACGTGGCGCTTGACGGCAACATCGGGTCACCCGTGCGCTGCGAGCTGGTGTATGAGCGCGGCGGCCCCAAGCGGATGCTCAGCACCGCCCTGCTGCTGCGGCTGCTCGCCATCCACGATGACGCCGACCCGCGGACCATCGGAGGGCTCACGGTCCGTACCGCGCATTTCTTCTCTCCGTTCGAGCGCGCATGGTACGGAGAATCGGCAGCACGACCCAGCTGAACGATCTTGGTCAGCCCAGGAAGCTCAGTCGAACATGACGGTTGACATTGTCTTTATTGGTGTCCACCAGACATACCGACTGCCACGTACCCAGTTCCAGGGTGCCGGCGATCACCGGGAGGGTGGCGTGGGGTGGGACCAGGGCCGGGAGGACGTGGTCGCGTCCGTGGCCCGGGGAGCCGTGGCGGTGTTGCCAGCGGTCGTCGGCGGGGAGCAGGGCGTGGAGGGCGGCGAGGAGGTCGTCGTCGCTGCCCACGCCCGTCTCGATGACGGCGACACCCGCCGTCGCGTGGGGCACGAAGATGTTGAGCAGGCCGTCGCGGCCCGCGGCGACCTCGCTCAGGAAGGTCTCGCAGTCGTGGGTCAGATCGACGACCCGCTCCGCGGAGCCGGTGGACACGTTCAGGATGCGCGTGCTGAAGGCGTCGGACATGCGTCCCATCCTCACTCACCCGGCGTCATGAACGCAGATCCCGGCACATTCGAAAACGGCGATCGACCGGCTCGTCGCCCGCCGGGAGGTGCACCTGCGCGAGCGACCCTGTGGTGCATGCTCCACGAGGCCGTAGCCCGCGCGGCGGAGATCCTGGGCGTCACCATCGGGGACCTGGGCTCCGCCCGCTGTCGCTGTCTGGTCAAGGGCAAGGGCGCCCGCACCAAGAGCCGTCGCCGTGCTCAGGTGCGTGGGGACTACGTGCTGGAGACCGTGTACGGGGTGCTGGTACTGCCCGGATGCTGCCGCGGCTGCTCAAGGGCCGCACTGCGGCCCGGTGTTCGTCACTCATCGCCGCCCCGGGCCCGGCACGGTCGTCAGCCCGCGCGACACATGCCCGGACACACGGCCGGCCCGGCTCTCGGCTTCACACCGTCGCCGGAGGCGCCCGCCGAGCTCACGAGCCTGCTCGCCCCCGGGGGCCGCAGCCGCTCAGCCGCGTTCCTTGATCCTTCTCGGTGGCGACGGCGGAGGCGGAGAGGAGCGTCGCCGCGGAGAGGCTGCCCCAGAGGGCGGCCGGGCCGTGGGGTGCGAGCGTGGTGATGACCGCCGGGGAGACGGCGAGCCCGAAGCCCGTGGAGAGCTGGAAGCGAGCGAGGGCGCGTCCCAGGACATGGGCCGGGGCGAGTGCGGTGACGAGCGCGGTGGCGCTGCCGGCGTAGATGATCTCGCCGATCGTGCAGACCACCGACACCGCGGCGACGGCCGGGGTACCCCAGCCGGGTCCCAGTGAGGTGGCCGCGAGGAAGCCGAGGTAGGACACGGTCAGCACCACGCCGGAGAGGGCCAGCACGGTGCGCCGGGGGAAGCGGGACATGAGGACGGTGACCGGCACCTGCAGGGTGACGACCATCGCCGTGTTGGCCACGAAGACGCCTGCCGACCACACCGATGACGCGTCGAACTGCGTCACCAGGACCATAGGGACCGCGATCTCGGGGACGTTGAGGCAGAAGACGTAGACCACGTTGGCGGCAAGCAGCGCGAGCATCCGAGGTGCGGGCTCGTCGTTCCGGTCCTCGGCCGGGGCGGCCTCCGCCGGATGTGCGTGCACGTGGACCGACCACGCCAAGGCCGCTGCGGCAAGGTAGGCGAGCGCGGTGACAGCTGCCAGCGCCCGCAGTACGTCGGTGCCGCCCGCCAGGCATACGGCGGCGAGGAGTGCTCCGACGCCCAGTGCGGCGTTGCGCAGGGAGCGGGCCCCTGCGAGGGCGGTGTCGCGTTCCCGGCCGTGGGCGACCGTGGCCACGAGCGCGGCGTGGGCGGCAGGCCATGCCTGGTTGCCGATGCCGAGGAAGAGTGCCGCGGTCGCGAAGAGCCAGACGTGCCCGGCCGGGGCGGCCAGCAGCAGCGCCACGCCCAGCACCCGCACGAGCATCGACGCCGCCACGACGGTGCTGCGTGCGCCGCGGTCCAGCCATCGGCCCACCGCGGGCATGCACACCAGACCCGCGACGATGCCGACCGTCATGGCGGTGCCGGTGACCGGCGGGGACAGCCTCAGTACCCTCACGCCGTAGAGCAGCAGAAAGGGGCGCAGCAGGCCGGTGCCCAGCGCGTCCACGGCCAGGGCGACGGCATAGCGGGGGCCTCCGGAGGCGCGAACGAGGGCGCGGGGCTGGATTCCGGTGATGGTTGCCATGGCGTCAGACGGTGCGTTCGGCCGCTGGGGCAGGGCACGTCGGTTGACGCACATCGTCAATCGACGGCGTCGCCGGTTGTCCGGGCGGCGATGATGAGGGGATGACGCTGAGGATCGACATCAGCGGCCTGCCGTCCGAGCAAGTGCGGTTCGCCGCCTCCCCGTTGGCCGAACTGACCGCGATGCTGCACGTGCTGGCCGAACCCGGTCACCATCCGCAGTTCGCCGGCTGGGCCGCGGACGTCTGGGGCGGGCTGCGGCCGGAGGCGGCCGAGCGGCTCAGGGAGGCGGAGTTCCTCTGGCGTTCCTCACAGGCCGACTTCCTGATCCCCGCACGGCCCCGGCCGACCCTCGCCGAGGAGCTGGACGACGTGGACCGGATCGACGACGAGACGTATGTGACCGCCGCGCTCGTCACCACGTGCGGCAGCAACCGGGTCCATTTCCGCGGGGCGTCGCCGCTCACCGACACGACAGCGCGCGAGAGGGCCCTCGACGTGGCCCAGGCCCGCGGCGCGCTGCAGGAGGCCTTCGCGGAACGGCTGCTCGCGGACCCGGCCGCGGTGCGGGCGCGGGTGCGCCACACCCTCGAAGAATGCGCCGAGGCATTCTTCGACGGCGCCTGGGCGGACATCGCGGTGCAGCTCGCCACCGATCTGCGCCTGAAGAACGAACTGCTCAGGCGCCACGGCATCGGCGCGGCACTCGCCTCGGTCTCCGGCGCGGTCACCCTGGCACCGGACGGCGACTGCATCGTCGTCGACAAGGTGCAGGACAAGGCGACCGCCGCCCGTGGCGCCGGGGTCACCTTCATCCCCAGCGTCTTCGGCCGCCCGCACCTGGTGGCGGTCCACGCGCCCGGGTGGCATCCGGTGGTGCAGTACCCCGTCGCCGAGCCGCGTCCGGCGGAGCCGGTCTCTCTGGAAACGGTCACCCTCCGGCTGGAGGCGCTCGCGCATCCGGTGCGGCTGCGGCTGCTGCGCACCCTGGCCCGCGGCCCGCACACCACCGGTGAGCTGGCCAACTTCTGGGAACTCTCGCCCCCGGAGGTGTCCCGCCACCTCGCCGTCCTGCGCCGCGCGGGCCTGCTCACGGCTCGACGGCAGGGCCGTTACGTCCGGTACACCCTCAATCCGTCCGATCTGACGGCGTTGGGCGCCGACCTGCTGGCGGCCGTACTGCGCTGAGCGGCTTCCATCTGTCAGAACGCGGGCGACCACCGCCTTCGCAGCATCATCCGACTCGGCACGTCGATCGAGGCCCGCAAGAGCTTGGCGCACGATCCGGCATGGATGTTCCTCAATCCCCGTCCATCCATCGAGACGGCATTGACCGTGCGTCGACAAGATGGCTACTTTCAGCGGCATGTTGCGTTCAGCTCTGCTCACCACGCGCGGTCACATCGACCTGCTGCGGGTGGCCTCCGCCGCGTGTCGCCGCGGCTGCTGACGCCCTTCCCCCGCATCTCCGGCTACGTCACGTAGTCCTGTACGCCCCTGCCCCGACCCCGCGTGACCTCACGCGGGGGCGCTGACGCATACGCGTACCCCTTTCACCTTCACCGCTGTCCTCCCCTGCCCTCTGCGTGGAGTACCCATGAGCATCAGCCATGCCCCGCCGGACCCGGACGCCGTCACCAAGTCGCCTGCCCCAAAGGCCGTCCCCGCCGATTCCGATACCCCGTCCCATGCCCACTCCCCTGCCGATTCCGGCGGCCGTCCCGAGCTCGTCCCTCTCGTTCCGTCCTCCACCCGCCGCACTCGGGTCCCGCGCTGGCTGCGCCGCACCTCCGGTCCCGTCCTGCTGCTCATCCTGTGGCAACTCCTCAGCGGTACAGGTGTGTTGACCCCCGATGTCCTCGCCTCGCCCGGCACCATCGCCCGCGTCGGCGGCGATCTCGTCTCCGACGGATCGCTGCCGAACGCCATGGGCGTCTCTCTCCAACGCGTGGCGTTCGGCCTGCTGTTCGGTGTCGTCGTCGGCACCGGGCTCGCCCTCGTCTCGGGCCTGTTCCGGGTCGGCGAGGATCTCGTCGACGCGAGCGTGCAGATGCTGCGGACCGTGCCGTTCGTCGGGCTGATCCCGCTGTTCATCATCTGGTTCGGGATCGGCGAAGCACCGAAGATCGCGATCATCACGCTGGGCGTCTCGTTCCCGCTGTATCTGAACGTGTACGCCGGAATCCGCGGCGTGGACGCACAGTTGATCGAGGCCGGGGAGTCGCTGGGGCTCTCCCGCTGGGGCCTCGTACGCCATGTGGTCCTGCCGGGCGCGCTGCCCGGCGCCATGACGGGGCTGCGGTACTCACTGGGCATCGCATGGCTCGCCCTCGTCTTCGCCGAGCAGATCAACGCCGATGCCGGCATCGGCTTCCTGATGGTGCAGGCCCGTGACTTCCTGCGGACCGACGTCATCGTCGTCTGCCTGATCGTCTACGCAGTCCTGGGCCTGCTCGCCGACTTCGTCGTCCGTACCCTCGAAAGGCTGCTGCTGAAATGGCGACCGACGTTCACCGGCCGGTGACCACCACCAAGTCCCCCTCTACATCGTCCGGTTCGGCTGTACGCGTGGAAGGGCTCACCCGCTCCTTCGACGGGCGCTCCGTCATCGACCGCCTCGATCTCGACGTGAAGCCCGGCGAGTTCGTGGCGCTGCTCGGCCGCAGCGGCTGCGGCAAGTCGACCCTGCTGCGCATCCTCGCCGGGCTCGACCGCGACATCGAGGGCACCGTGCTCGTGCCGCGCCGCAAGGCCGTCGCGTTCCAGGCTCCGCGCCTCATGCCCTGGAAGCGGGTGTGGCGCAATGTGCTGCTCGGGCTGCCGGGCAAGCCCCAACGGGATGTCGCCGAGCAGGCGTTGGAGGAGGTCGGGCTCGGACATCGTACGAACGCCTGGCCCAAGACGCTCTCCGGCGGCGAGGCCCAGCGCGCGTCGCTGGCCCGCGCTCTGGTGCGCGAGCCCGATCTGCTGCTGCTCGACGAGCCGTTCGGCGCCCTCGACGCGCTCACCCGCATCAAGGCGCAGCGCCTCGTCGACGAGCTGTGGCAGCGGCGCGGCTGCGCCGTCCTCCTGGTCACGCACGACGTCGAGGAGGCCGTCCTGCTCGCCGACCGTGTGCTCGTGATGGATGAAGGCGTCATCGCGTACGAGACCGAGATCGATCTGGAGCGTCCGCGCGGGATCTCCGACCCACGCTTCGGCGAACTGCGCGCCGAGCTGCTCCAGCGCCTGGGGGTGGAGACCCCGGACAACTCCCGCTCAGCCACCGCCTGACTCATAGTCAGTCCGGCTTCGACACACACCGCCCGTACCGGCACACCCGCCCTACGGCCATTCCGGCCTGCACCGACGGGCCGCCGAAGTCCATCGGCCGAGACCGAGCAGCCATGCCCGCATCGCCAGGACCGACCCACCAGGACCGACCTGCCATGAACCCATTGAACGGACTCCCCATGCAACGACGCCTCGCCCCCGCTCTGCTGCTCCCCCTGGCCCTGCTGCTCGCCGCCTGCTCCGGCACCTCCGCCGCCGATACGTCCACGGGCGGCTCGGGCAGCGGCGGGACCGACGGCAAGGGGAGCCTCACGCTCAACGTCGGTGACCAGAAGGGCGGTTCCGAAGCCGTCCTGCGGGCCGCCGGCGAGCTCGACGACCTCGACTACAAGATCCGCTGGTCGACCTTCACGTCCGGGCCACCGCTCCTTGAAGCCGTCAACGCCAAGGCGGTCGACATCGGAGGGGTCGGCAACACCCCACCCGTCTTTGCCGCCGGCGCCAACTCGAAGATCTCCATCGTGGCGGCCAGCCACGGGACCGCGAAGGGCGACACGATCCTCGTACCGAACGATTCGACGCTGAAGAAGCCCGCGGAACTCAAAGGCAGGTCCATCGCCGTGGCGCAGGGTTCGTCGGCGCACTACCAGTTGGTCGCGTCCCTGCAGAAGGTCGGTCTGTCGCTGAAGGACGTGCAGGTCAAGTACCTCCAGCCGGCTGACGCGCTGGCCGCGTTCACCGGGGGCAAGGTGGACGCCTGGGCCGTCTGGGACCCGTACACCTCCCAGGTTCTGCGGGGGAAGCAGGGGCGTGTGCTCACCGACGGGGACGGACTCACCAATGGGCTCGCCTTCCAGGTCGCGGCGCCGTCCTCGCTCAAGCACAGCAAGAAGGCCGCCGCGATCGGCGACTACCTCAAGCGGCTCAAGCGCGCTCAGGACTGGGTCTTCAAGCATCCCGAGGCCTGGGCGAAGGTCTGGGCGAAGGACACCGGGCTGCCCTACGACGTCGCTCTGGACGCGGTGAAGCGCACCAACGGCACCCGGGTCACCGTCGCCGTGGACAAGCCCGCCATCGCCTCGGAACAGCAGATCGCCGACACCTTCGCGAGGCTGAAGCTGATCCCCCGCAAGGTCGACTTCGCGTCGTTCGTGGACACCCGGTTCAACGGTGGTCTGCCGGCGTCGACGACCGCACCCCGCACCTTCGGCAAGGAGTCCTGACGATGAGCGTCCACCTTCACTGGTTCCTGCCGACGGGCGGCGACGGCCGCACGCTCGTGGACCGGCACGCCTACACCGACGGAGGCGTGAAGCGCTCGCGGATCGCTCCGGTCAGCGGCGTGCGCGCGCCCGACATCGACTATCTGACCCAAATAGCCAAGGCAGCCGAGCAGTTGGGGTTCGAGGCGGTTCTGACGCCGACGGGCACGTGGTGCGAGGACGCCTGGCTGACGACGGTGGCCCTCGCCCAGCACACCGAGCGGCTCAAGTTCCTCGTGGCGTTCCGGCCCGGCGTGATCTCGCCGGTGCTCGCCGCCCAGATGGCAGCCACGTATCAGCGGATCACGCGCGGGCGGCTGCTCCTGAACGTGGTGACGGGTGGTGACTCGACCGAGCAGCGGCGCTTCGGCGACCACCTGGACCACGACCGGCGCTATGCACGGACCGACGAGTTCCTGTCGGTCGTACGGGATGTGTGGAGCGGGCAGCCGTTCGACTTCGACGGTGAGCACTACCAGGTGGAGGGCGGTCTCACCGCGCTGCCGCCGGACCCGGTGCCGGAGATCTTCTTCGGCGGTTCGTCGGCCGCGGCGGGTCCGGTCGCCGCGCGGCACACCGATGTCTATCTGACCTGGGGCGAGCCGCCCGAGCAGGTGAAGCAGAAGATCGACTGGATCCGAGGGCTCGCCGAGAAGGAGGGGCGCACGGTCCGCTTCGGGATCCGGCTGCACACCATCTCGCGCGACTCGTCGGCGGAGGCGTGGGCCACGGCGAACCGGCTGCTCGACGACCTGTCGCCGGAGACCGTGGCAGCCGCCCAGGAGGCACTCGGCCGCAGCGAGTCGGTCGGGCAGCAGCGGATGCTGGCGCTCCACGGGGGTTCGCGCGACGACCTGGAGATCTCCCCGAACCTGTGGGCGGGCGTCGGTCTGGTGCGGGGCGGCGCGGGCACGGCGCTCGTCGGCAGCCACTCCGACGTCGCGGACCGGATCGAGGAGTACCACGCGCTGGGCGTCGAGCACTTCGTCCTGTCGGGCTACCGTTCCTAAAGACTGAGCGGGAGTGAGTCCTGTTGCCAGAGCCCATGCTCAGCCGAACGCCCCGAGCGGTCCTGGGCGTTCTGGTCCACCGCG
>NZ_JBVJPM010000049.1:0-27960 GCF_055582645.1 Streptomyces sp. NPDC107517
GTGAGACCGCCCCCGCACGATCGAAGTCCCGCTACACTCCCGCCACCCGGCGAAAAGACCAGGTCAGACAGCGAAATCCTGCTGGAGTACTAGTGCTTACGGTCCTGACGCAACTGGCGCGGCTGCGTGAGAAAGCCGGGGACACTGAAGGAGCAGAGCAGCTGTACCAGCACCGGCATGCCGTCGACCCTGACGACCCCGTGGCCTTGAGGCGACTGGCGCAACTGCTGCAGCCTCCCCAACGGCGTTGGTATCGGCCCCTTGGCTGGCGGTGGCGCAGCTGGCCGACTCGCCGGAGATGATCGGATCTCCTGGCAGGAAATGGAGTGTTACGCGGTACGTGGTCTGGTGCTCAAGACCGAGATCACGGTTACCTTCTCCGCGGACGAGTAAGCGGCCGTCACCGAGCACGCCGCCACGCTCGACGCCGGCAACGGCGCGGATGGGAGAGACACCCTGCTCACGGTAGAGGCCGGGCCGCCCCTCCGTGAAGTGAACGGAAGCCTCCAGCAGGAGAGTTTCCCGCCGCACGGGGCGCCCCGCCGCGCGGCCGCTCCTGGCAGGGCCCGCCACCGCAGCGTCATCGCGTGCGAGGCGCACCCTGCCGCCGTCCCTCCACCGTCGGTCGGCGCGGTGGCCGCCCCGGCAGGCTGACAACGCTGGTGTGGTGCAGGGGACATGACGGCTCCCAGGTCGGCTGAGGCCCGTCGGTCGACGAGCCGCAGCGATCTTGGAAGAGGCGGGGGTTAGCCCCGCAAGTCTTGCCATCCGGGGCGTCTGGGAGGGGGATGCGGACTTGCCAAGGGCAGGGGATGCCGGACCCACCGCCGTGGCGGGTTAGACACTGGTGGTTACGTTCGATTAGATGATCACTGCGTAGTGTTACGCAAACAATTGGGCCGTCCTACTTGGAGGAACAGATGGCTTCCACGCCGAACCGGCCGTACGCCTCCGTGACCAGCGAGAGCGGGGTGAACATCCGTCAGTATCCGAGTGATGACTCCTCAAGGCTCGGCGTGCTGCACGCCGGGGAGAGGGTGGGCCTGCAGTGCAAGGTGCGTGCCACGTCATCGACGGCAACGAGATCTGGTACCTGCTCCGAGAGCGCGGCGGATGGATCTCAGGCAGGCACGCCGCGAACACCGGCAACGTCAATTGGGCCTCGGAGACCGCAAGCTGACGACAGAAGGTCACTTCGGCTGGGCAAGGCCGACCCAACTTCATCTCGCGTACCCGGCGTGATCACGACGGACTTCCGTCCTGCCCGGCCCCCTACCGGGCGGTTGGTCGTCGAGGGCGGCGCCGGGCCCGGTCGGCGGCCGCGTCCTCGGCGGCGAGTCGGGCGACCGTGCCCGCCAGGTCGAAGGGCGGATACACCGCCCGCCACGACGACGCCGCGGCGGTGAGCGGGCCGGTGCCGCCCACGGTCCGCCCGCGCGCGGCCCGGGCATCACCGGCGCGCCCTGCGTGGTCGGGTCGGGTTGTCCGCCCACGGCACCCCCGGGTCGATTCGGCGCGCAGCGCACCGAGGATGGCCGGGTGAGCACTCCAGAGGAGCCGTACCGACTCGAGATGGCCACCTTCTATGACCACGAGATGGCCCAACGGCTGTTGGCAAGGTACCTGCGAATTTGAGTTGGTTGCGCCTCGCCAGACCAGCCCAGGAAGCTCTGTGGAACAGTAGCGGGGGTCCCGCACACCTGGGCCCAGGCGCGAGCTGGCGCCCGGCGAGTGCCACCTATTCATCAGCCCTCGGCCTTCAAGGCAGTCGGTGGCAGAGCCACGCCCACAGGGCGTTGACCATCGCGCCGTGGTCACCAGCTCGAAACGCAGTCGGGCATCCAGGCAGGCAGATCTTGTCGAAGAGCGTCGGCGTCAGGTCCGGGTCCCGCAGGGTGTACCAGGTGAGGAGCACGACGACATCTCGAGGACGAGGAGATCGTCGCTGTCCTGAAGGGTGGGGCCGAGGCCGGAGCCTGACCGCGCGGCGGGCGGCCGGGTTCAGTCGGGCAAGCCGCCCAGGAAGTCGAGCAGTGCCGCGTTCACTTCGGCCGGGCGTTCTTGTTGGGTCCAGTGGCCGCAGCCGGGGAGGGTGACGGTGGGGTGGAGTGTCGGGTTCAGCTGCTGGAGTGCGGGCAGGAGCTGGTCCATGCCGGGGAAGACGCCCACCAGGTCGCGGTCGCCTACGACGTAGAGTGCGGGGACCTGGATCGGGAGGGCGTCCCAGGCCGCACCCAGTTCCCAGTTGCGGTCGATGTTGCGGTACAGGTTCAGACCGCCGGTGAAGCCGTTGTGCCGGTACTCCTCGGTGAACACCGCGATGTCGTCCTCGGTCAGCCAGGCCGGCAGTTCCTTCGGCTCGGCGAGGGTCTCCAGGAAGGTGCTGCCCGGGGGCACGAGGGGCTGCGGGGGCGGGTCGGTCTGGGGGTTGTCGCCGCTTGCTCCGTAGAGAAAGCGGCGGAAGGTGTTCTCCGGGGCCTCGGCGAACTCGGCGTCGGCCACGCCCGGTTGGCAGAAGTAGTTCTGGTAGAAGCGGCCGTCGAACATCTCCGACAGCGCGGTGAGCGGCGGGGTGTCCCCGGGGTCCGGCACCGGCGGCGGCACGCTCAGGCCTACGACGCCGCGCACCAGGTCCGGGCGCAGCTGCGCGGTGAGCCAGGCGACGGGGGCGCCCCAGTCGTGGCCGACCACGGCGAAGCGCTCGCGGTCCAACTGCCGTACCAGTGAGACGACATCGCCGACGAGGTTCGGCAGCGTGTACGCCTCGACGGGCGCCGGCGCGTCGCTGCGGGCGAAGCCGCGCTGGTCCGGGGCGACGGCGCGGTAGCCGGCCGCGGCGAGCGCGGTGAGCTGGTGGCGCCAGGAGTACCAGCACTCCGGGAAGCCGTGCAGCAGCACCACCAGCGGAGCGTCCTCGTCGCCCGCAGCCGCGTAGTGCAGGGTCAGGCCCTTGACCTTGATGCTGTGATGCTCCACGCCCTCGATGTGCGCCGCCACGGCCCCTCCTTGGATCGTGCTCCGTCAACTTCCGTCAGACTAGGCCCATGTGTCGCGCGGAACACTGAGCGTTTGCCATCTTCATGTTGAGGCGTAGTGGAGGACGAGCACAGCCTTCACGATGTCAGTGGGTGAGCTATCCTCCGCGCATGCGCGGACAGTTCACCGGCTGGCCGGAGCAGGCCATGGACGTGTTGTGGCAGCTCCAGGGCGAACCCACCCACGCGACCCGCGAGCGCTACCGCGCGGACCGCGAACGCCTGGTCCGGCAGCCGATGATCGCCCTGCTCAACGAGATCGCGGACACCGACCCTCGGTATGAGGACTTCTCCGTCTGGCACTATCGCACCGACTCCTGGTGGTGGCAGCACCAGGGCGCGGTGATCCGACTCGGCCGCAAGATCGAGATCAGTCTCCGATTCGCCCTGGACGGCCTGCGGATCCAGGGCGCCTGGTGGTACCCCGATCCCGGCCAGGTGGACATGTTCCGCAAAGCCGTCGCCTCCGAGCGGAGCGGACGCGAACTGTCCGCCATCGTCGAGGACGTGCGGAAGAAGGGCTACGACATCTCCGGGGACGTGATGAAACGCCCCCCGCGCGGCTATCCGATTGACCACCCCCGTACCAACCTGCTGCGCCACCGTTCGCTGATCGCCGCCCGTCCCCTCGGCTGCGAGGAGTGGCTGCACACCTCCGAGGCTGTCGACCGGGTCCTCTCGGCTGCCGCCGACTTGGACGCCCTGCTGATGTGGCTGGTCCGCCACGTGAAGCGCGCCGCCTGACATCACGAGGGCGCCGCACGGCACGGGAAGGCCGCACCCATGCCGCTGGCCCCCGCGCTCAGAAGGTGATGCGCACCTTCAGCGCCGACCGGTCGTCCATCGCCCGATATTCGTCCGGCACCTCGGCCAGGGGACAGCACGGTCGAAGACGGACCCCGGAGAACACATCCGGCAGCAGTTTGAGAATGCAGGCGCGGACCGGGGCGATGCCCCGCGCGGCGCGATGTTGCGGTCGAACATACGGCGGCAGAACGACCCCCGCGTTTCCCGCCGTACGGCACCCCCGCACAGCCGACCACATCGCCGTTCCGTCCCGGGTGGGACCCCGCGCGGCCGTGTGGCACGGTGCTGGGCCGCCTGATCAGTGATGAGGCTAACGGCGGAGATACGGTCGTATGGACCGCCAGACGCCGGGGTAGGGGGCTGGCGCGGATCCCGCCCATCCGCCCCTGTCCGGTGCCTGGCTTCGGGAACGGGAGAGCGGCGGCCTCGGTGCCGCTGCTCCACCCTTGCCGACCGGCGTCACATCCGATGCTCGAGGCCCTGAGTCTGGGCAGGTGCCGGGGAGCGCATCGCAGGGTCTTCCTTGTGCCGGGTCTCGCGCGACAGTGCCACCGTCCCCGCTGTGAGTCCGCTCGCCACCACCCCGCCCGCACCGTCCGCGAACTGGTCGACGAGACGGGCCTGGCCAAGAGCACCGTCGTACGGCTCGTGCACACGCTGGAGCAGTGCGGCCTGCTGTGGAGCCGCGGCGACGGCCGCACCGTGCCGGGCCCCGGCCTGCAGCGCTGGGGCGAACTGGCAAGCAGCACCTGGAAGCTGCCCGAGCCGGCTCTCTCCCTGTTGAAACAGCTCAGCGAAGCCAGTGGCGGCGAGGCGGTGCATCTCTACGTGCGTCAGCAGGGCGCCCTCGTATGCATCGCCCGACACGAGGGCACCCGCACACTGCGCCACGTCGTCCGCGTCGGCGAGGAGATGCCGCTGTGGTCCGGCGCCGCCAGCCACGTCCTGCTCTCCCGCGCCGAACGCGCCGACATCGAGACTGTCGCTGCCGGCGCCCCCCACGACAACTGGCCCGCGCTGCTGTGGGAGAGCGCAGCACGCCGCGGTGACGGGCTGGTCGGCCAGCCACGGAGAGCGCGAGACGGGCGTGTCCGGTGTCGCGGCGCCGGTCTTCGACAAGGGCGGGCGCGTCGTCGTCGCCCTCGCACTCGGCGGACCCACCACCCGCTTCACCGACGAGAGCGTCGCCGACTTCGCGAAGCTCCTCGTCGAGTCCGCCGCGGCACTCACCGCCCTCGACTGCATCGGAGGCACCACCAGATGAGCACGGCACTCCTGGAGGACATACGCGTCCTCGACCTCACCAACGTCCTCGCGGGTCCCTTCGCGGGCTACCAACTCGCCCTCCAGGGCGCAGACGTCCTGAAGATCGAGATGCCCGGATCTGGTGATCTGGCAGGCAGTTGGGCGCCGACCGCGCGCTGAGTGAGGACCTGCTCGGCGCCTCGTTCCTCGCTCAAAACGCCGGCAAGCGCTCCCTGACCCTGAACCTCAAGGACCCGGCGGGCAAGGAGGCCCTGCTGCGGGCCGTGCGCGACGCCGATGTCCTCGTGGAGAACTTCCGGCCCGGTGTGATGGACCGCCTCGGCGTCGGCTGGGAGACGCTGCGGCACGAGAACCCGGGCCTCGTCTACTGCGCCATCTCCGGCTTCGGGCAGACCGGGCCGATGCGCGAACGCCCTGCGTACGACCAGATCGTGCAGGGCCTCAGCGGCATGATGAGCGTCACCGGCACCCCCGACGTCACGCCGCTGCGCGCCGGGTTCCCCGTCGCGGACACCCTGGGCGGCATGGCGGCGGCGTACGCCATCGCGGCCGCGCTCGTGCGGCGCGCGCGAACGGGGGAGGGCGCCCTCCTCGACGTATCGATGCTGGAGGCCGCGCTCACTGCAATGGGCTGGGTCACCTCCAACTACCTGATCACCGGCCGCACCCCGCAGCCGATGGGCAACGAGAACTTCACCGCAGCCCCCTCCGGAACCTTCACCACCGCCGACGGACACCTCAACATCGCGGCCAACCGCCAGCAGCAGTTCGCGACCCTGTGCCGCCTCGTCGGCCGCGACGACCTCCTGACCAACCGCACTTCGCGCACCCCGCCGACCGCAAGACGCACCGCGACGAGCTGCGCGCCGAGGTCGAGGACGGGCTCGCACTGCGCACTGCGAAGGAGTGGGAGGAGATCCTCTCCGACGCGGGCGTCCCGGCGGCCCGCGTCCTGACCGTGCCGGACGCGCTCGGTCTGGACCAGCTGGCGGCCCGCGGCTTCGTCCACCGTCTCCCCTTCCCCGACGGACGCGACCGCTTGCTGGAGGTCCTCGGCAGCGCCATCCAAGTCGACGGCACACCGACAGGGCCGCACGCCCCGCCGCCGCTCCTCGGCGAGCACACGGACACGGTTCTGGCCGAACTCGGTTACGGGGCACGGTAGATCGAGGAAATGCGCGCGAAGGGAGCGGTGTGATGCCGGAAGGTTCCGAACCCACCGAGGGAACGCTGATCGAACAGGACAGAGTCACCGACTGGTGGTCCACGGCCGTGAGCCGCATCCGCCCCGGCGAGATCCTGCTGCGCGGCTACCCGGTCGAGCAGCTCATCGGCCGCATCACCTTCGCCGAACAGATCTGGTTGATGCTGCGCGGCGAACTGCCGACTCCCGCACAGGGCAGGCTCCTTGAGGCTGCCCTGGTCTCGGCAGTCGACCACGGACCGCAGGCGCCATCCATCGCCGCCGCCCGGATGGCCGCCACCTGCGGAGTCGGCCTCAACAGCGCGGTCGCCACCGGCGCCGGGCTACTCGGCGACACACACGGAGGGGCGGGCCAGCAGTGCATGCAAGTCCTGGAGCGCATCGTCACCGGCGCCCGACCTCGGGACATGGTCAGGGAGTTCAGGGAGCGCAAGGCGTACATCCCAGGCTTCGGTCACACCGTTTCCACCCGCACGACCCGCGCCGCGATCCGCTGCCCGCACTGGTGCGGGAGGCGGTGGAGGCGGGGAAGGTGCCAGGCCGGGCGCTGGCCGCCAGCCTCGCTCTGGAGACGGCCCTTGCGCAGGGCCGCACCCGCCCGGTTCCGATGAACATCGACGGGGCGACCACCATCATCTACGCCGAGCTGGGCTTCCCCGCCGAACTGGCACGCGGCCTGTTCGTCCTCTCGCGCAGCGTCGGAGTGCTGGCGCATGCCTGGGAGGAGTACGAGGGCGGGGCCCGGATCAAGGGACCGCTGCCCAGGCCGCTGCTCGCGGGCTACCACGGCGTGGCCCCGCGCGACCTGTTCATCTCGGAACATGCGCCGAGGCCGTAGCCAGAAGCCCGTCACGGACCGCTGGATGCGGGCGGCCGGGATGAACCCGTTCCGGCCGGGCCACGTCACAAGGGCAGACGACAGCAAGCTGCCGCTCTGTTCGTCCGGGAGGAAACATGCGCATCAGGGCATCACGCTTGATCGGTCTGCTGGCTGGGATCGCCTTGTCCGCTGTCGGCCTGGCGGCCGTCTCCGGTTGCGGCAGCCAGAAGGCGGCGGTCGGCGGTGATGCGGATGTACGCACAGACCGTGCCCGTCAAGTCGCCGCGGCCTGGGACGGCTCAACCGCAGCTGCCGCGTGGCGTGTCGACGTTCGGAAAGCGGATGGCTTCTCAGCGGGTGGTGCGGGTGGTGCGGGTGGTGCGGGTGGTGCGGGTGGGGAACCAGCGGGCGGCCCAATGCCGCAGCCGGTCGAAGCGGGTGGGGTGGGTGTGCCGCCAGGCGGTGGGGAACACGCCGTGCTCGGTGGGGAAGGACTGGGCCGCGCCGCAGGTGCACGTCCAGTCGTACGGCTCGGGGGCCGGGGCGTCGCGGGTGGAACGGGGAGGCCTACGCCAACAACCTGGGAATACCCGCTCCTTGATCGCGATGTCGGCGAAGACTAACCGGTCCAAGGCCGACCCTGCTGTCCTGGACGGTCCGATGCCCGCACTCTTCGCTCCGGTGGGTGCCGGCATCGCGAGGGGTCGGGGGCGGATTCTGCACTCTTCCCTTTGATTTCCATGTCCATGACACTGGCGTGTGACATCAACGCTGCTGCGACAGGTCCGTGAAAGGACGACGATGGCTTCCGCGTTCCCCTCTTCTTCCGCTCCGCGCCCGTTCGACCGCCGTACAGCACTGCGCGGGACGCTGGCCGCCGGCATCGGCGTCGTACTGGGCCCCGTTCTGGTGACGGGTGCCGCGCAGGCCTACTCCTGGTCGCGAACCCTGAGCCAGGGGTCCACCGGCGCCGACGTGACCGAGCTGCAGATCAGAGTTGCCGGGTGGGCCGCGGACAGCGCGAGCCAGAGCCGTGTGGCCGTGGACGGCGACTTCGGCTCGGGTACCGCAGCGGCGGTGCGCCGCTTCCAGGCCGCCTACGGACTCGCCGTCGACGGCAGCGCCGGGCCCGCGACCCAGGCGCAGCTCAACGCGCTTGAGCAGTCGGACAGTTCGACCGCGCACTTCGACTTCAGCGAGTTCACCGACCGGATCAGCGGCACTTTCTCCGGCGGCAAGCTGAGCGCGGCCGACGTCAAGGAGAACGTCCGCCGTGCGATGTACAAGCTGGAGGCGCTGCGCAAGAAGCTCGGCAACGTTGCGATCACGGTCAATTCCGGTTTCCGCAGCATCGCGCACAACGCCGACGTCGGCGGCGCCAGCGACAGCATGCATCTCTACGGCACGGCGGCCGACCTCGCCGTCTCTGGGGTGTCCAACAAGACCGTCTACCAGAGAGCGGAGACCTGCGGTTTCTCGGGCCTGGAGACGTACACCGCGGACCACCAGCACGTCGACAGCCGGGCGGACCTGGGCCGGGCGTGGTGGTGGGAGAACGGCACCGTTTAGCCTTGCTGCCGACCCCACCAAGAAATGATCCTGCTGGGGTCGGCAGTCAAGCCGAATCGACCCTCCCCGCCACCTGGGGTCCCGTCCCGCCAACTGCGCCTTGTGTTCACGCCTTGAGGATCGCGACCTGGCGTGCTCGGGTTGCCAGCTCCCGGACAGGGCGGGTTGCCGAGTGCCGGCGCATCTCTGCGCGCATCGTCTGGAAGTGGTCGTCGTCGCGGGCGCTGGAGACGTGTTCGTACTCGTCGAGGAATCGGCCCCATGATGCGCAGGCGGCGTCCAGATGCCCGTGGGCGAGATGGCGCTGGGCCAGCATCGCGTAGGAGTGCACCAGGCCTTGGCGCTCCTGCGGGGGCTGCACTCGGATCGACTGCTTGAGAGCTCTGATGCTGCCGGGGAGGTCTCGTTCCTCGTAGAGCACATGCGGAAGATGGGACAGCCACGCAGTCCGGTCGTAGCCGCCGATCGCGTCGCGCCGGTTGTCCGCCTTCGACAGCGCGTCCTCGGCCTCCCGCAGTCGGGTGTGGGCCTGGTGGCGGTCGCCGACCATGGAGGCAGCGTGCGCCTGTTGCCCGCGCAGGAACGCCACCAGGCGCGGACCGGCGGAGTGAGCTGCCAGCGCACCTTCACCACGATCCAGTCCCGCACGTACTCGCAGCGGTTGCCCTGGGCCGGCGGCATCCACGTAGATGGGTCCTGATCGGCCTTGCTCCGGTTCGACTTCGCTGACACGGCGATCAGGGAACGGTCGTCACCCAAGTCGTTGGCGTATGCCTGGCGCTCTGCTGCGCTCCAGTGGGAGGCGCCCGAGTCCCGGCTTCGGCGAGCGGTACGCGGTGATCGACGTCGAGGCCGCTTGCTCCGTCGATGTACTGGTCGTCGTACCCGGAGTACCAACGCCCGCCCGTGAGTTTGCACTTCGGGCCCTGCTCGGGCGTCATGAACGCTTCGGCCTTGAGGACTTCGGCCCGGGTGTTGCAGCCGTCCTTGTCGGCATCGATCCAGTGCTTGAAGCTGGTCCGCTGGTAGCCGGTGCGGTCCTCGTCCTTGACCGGCAGTACCTTGAGGGCGAACTGGAGCGGGGTGGTAATGACGTCACCGGTGCTGCCCAACGGGCCGGGCGCGGCGTGAGCGGCAGCTGAAGCGGGGAGAGCGAGTACGGCGACAGTGGCCATCAGGGTGGCTGCGCGGGCGATGATGTGCACGGAACTCCTCGAAGATCGCGAATGGGACGTGATCTTCGTAGCGAGTCAGCGATGCCAGACGTGCCGTAGACAGCTGTGGTGTCACCCCTGGGAGGGGTAAGTGCGATCGTCGGCGCGCGATCGGGCAGCCGTTGTTGATGCCGCTGCCCCTGGACGATGCTGTGGACCCGCAGCGATGTCACGCACGCCGGGACGCGGCTCACGCCGGAGGTGCCCGCGCACGGTGCCGCGTTCTTTCGGTTCACCTCTCGGTCGTAGGGACACTGTTCGGATGCGAACGACTCTGGTCGTGTGCGAGTGATCTGTAGAGAACCTGAACCGTGCCGTTGTGTCATGTTCCCGCCCGTGAGCCAGGACGAGGCGGACGAGCTACCGGACGACGCAGAGGATCGATGCTGGATGCGTACAGAGACGAAGACGCGTGCACAGAGGAGAACGAGACCGAGGTGGGCGGCGCTCGCGGCAGCCGCCGCCGTGATGCTGGGCACGGGGTTGATCTCCGCGCCGGCGTCGCATGCCGCGGACGACCCTGTGGACGTCGTCGTCGACGGCAACGACATACACGCCGACAACGTCAACGGCCTGACGTTCAAAGGCCTCGGCATTCTCAGCTGCAACAGTACGAGCAACCTGTTGATGGACTACAAGGCCGAGCACCCCGAGAGGTACTGGCAGCTCGTCCGGACCCTGTTCGGCGGTGCGAACCCTCTCATCAACCACGTCAAGGTCGAGATGGGGTCGGACACCAACACCTCCACCGGGTCCGACCCGGCGACCATGCGGACGGCGGACGAACTCGCCGACGCGTCCCGTTCCCCGGGGTTCCAGCTCGCTGCCGACGCCAAGACGGTGAACCCGGGGCTCAAGGTCTCCGTTCTGCGGTGGGAGATGCCGCAGTGGGTTCAGCAGGAGTGGAACAAGGGCACCGGTACCGATGAGATGTACCAGTGGTACAAGGAGACCATTCTCGACGTGTACCAGAAATACGGGTACATGGTCGACTACGTGAACCCCGACAAGAACGAGACGGGGACGCCGGACATCTCGTTCATCAAGTGGTACAAGAACGCGCTGACGAGCGATGAGGACTTCGCTGACGCGCGCTATGGAATTCCGGCCGGTGAGCGGGACAAGGTCGCCAAGGCCTACCACTCCATCAAGATCGTCGCTTCGGACGAGAACACCTCGAAGAAGATCGGTCCTGCGCTGCTCACCGACACCGAACTCTTCGGCATAGTCGACGCGGTGGGCTATCACTACAACACCGACGACCGGCTCGACGGGACCGCAGACAGTGCGACGTACCAGCCGTACACCAAGCTGGCGACCGGTGACACCCCGAACGGGCAGGACAAGGAAGTCTGGTACAGCGAGGGAACCGGGTCGTTCGGGTTCACCGACTACCGCGTGAACAACACCGAGGGGCCCGGCGGTACCAGTACCGGCATCGGTGGCGTGCAAAGCGCTCTCGACGTCGCCAATCGTGTCGTCAAGGGTTACGCCAATTCCAAGCGCACCCACTACATCTTCCAGCCCGCCATCGGGTCCTTCTACGAAGGCGCCCAGTACAGCCACAAAGAACTCGTCAGCGCGCGGGATCCGTGGTCGGGGTACCTGCATTACGACGCGGCGCTCTACGTCATGCAGCACTTCACCCAGTTCGCCAGGACGGGCTGGGAGAACGGCACGAACACGGCGGGGATCTGGCGCACGATTCCCGAGGCCAGTTACAGCGGCGTGAGCGGCACCGAGAACCTCGACGGCTCCAACGGCGCCCCCAGCTATATGACGTTGGCCGATCCGGCGAAGAAGGACTTCTCGACCGTCGTCGTCAACGACAGCGACCAGCCGAGGACCTATCGCATCAAGGCCGAGAATCTGCGGCTCGGCAGCGATTCGACGATGGAGGCGTGGGAGACCCGCGCGGCCGACGCCGGTGAGCGCTACGACGCCGACTTCAAGCACCTCGCCGGGGAGATCCGGCCGGACGGCGAGGGCACGTACACGTACACGGTGAAGCCGCGGTCCATCACCACCCTCACGACGCTCGACAAGAGCGGTGACGCGGCCACGAAGCAGCGGCTGCCCCAGTCCGGTGAACGCGCCGTCCTCGACACCGACGCGGGCGGCAAGCGCAACGACACCCACGACAGGTACCTGTACGCGGATGACTTCGCGTACGACGAAGAGGGCAAGGTCCGCGTCGGGAACTCGTCCCAGCCCTACCTCGCCTCGCGCGGCAACCAGCCCCGCTACATGGTCGACCAGACCGGCGCGTGGGAGGTGGGCAACGACGGTGTGCTGTACCAGTACATGGACCAGTCCATGAAGGACACCGCCGCCTGGAACAAGAACACCCCCAACACCACCGTCGGCGACTTCCGCTGGGAGAACTACAAGGCTTCCGTGGACGTGTCGTTCCCGGACGCGGGCGGTGGGCTCGCGGCGCTCGGTGTGCGGCAGCAGAAGGGCATGGCGATCAGTGATGCCGCCTACAACCTGCGGATCGGGGCCGATGGCGCCTGGACGTTCTATGAGTACGGGATCGTCCTCGCGCAGGGGAAGGTCGCCGCGGCCGACCGGTACCGGCTCGCCGTCGAGACGAAAGGGGCGACGGTCAGCGCCTTCGTGGACGGTCAGCAGGTCGCGACGTACGACGACCCGACACCGGAGACCGAAGGGCGCGTCAAGCTCGGCAGCGACTTCCACAAGACGGGCTTCGACAATCTGAAGGTGGAGAAGGTGGGCGGCTACGCGCCTTACGCCACCAATCAGTTGGACAACATGGACAGCTCGGTCACGTACGAAGGGGACTGGAGCCGGAAGGCGTCCGCCGGTGATGCCATGGACTGGTACCGGTCGACGTCCACCAGCGCGACGGCCGGCTCGTCCGTCACCGTTCCGTTCCGCGGTACGGGGCTCGATGTCATCGGGGGCAACGACGGGAGCGCCGTCGTCGATGTGTACGTGGACGGGAAGCTCGTCGCCAAGGACGCCACGACCCGTGCCACCGACAAGCGTCTGGCGACGTACGCCTTGCGCGGGCTGCCGGACGGCAGGCACACGGTGAGAGTCGTGCTCGTGTCCGGGAAGCTCGTGCTCGACGCTTTCAACACTGCTTCCGGCGGGCGCGTCGACGGCGTGGTCGACACGCAGCCGATCCGTGCCGCCCTGGACGCGGTCGGGACACCGGACGAGAGCGACTACACCGCCGCGTCGTGGTCGCTGTTCGGTTACTCCTTTGCCGCCGCGAAGGCCGCCGCGGACGGGCAGAGCGGGCTCGACACCGTCGGCGTCGAGCAGGTCGCGGGCCGGTTGCGGGCGGCCTACGGGCAGCTGGTCTCCCGGTAGGCGATTCTCAGCGTACGAAGGGCCCTCCCGGCGGCGCTGTCGTCGGGAGCGATGACGAGCGGATCATCAACTCCGGGAGGATGAGCGCCCGTTGGGCTGGGCGGCGGCTGCCTTCGAGGAGGCGCGCCACCATCATCTCGACGGCCGTGCGGCCCACCATCGCCTTGGGTGGGCGCACGGCCGTGATCGCGGGATCGGCGAGATGGGCGACCTCGTCGTCGTAGCTGACGAGCGCCAGGTCGTCGGGGACGCGGATGCCCTGCTCGGTGAGGTACTGGACGACCGAGAGCGCGTCGGGGTCGCTGTGCACGATCAGTGCCGTGATGCGGGAGCGGCGGCAGCCGTCGAGGATGTCGGCGATGATCCGGCGGTGTCCGGGGACGTCCAGGGAGACGCTCTCGCGGATCAGGAAGTCGGCGGACAGGCCGAGTTCGGCGCAGGTGCGGTGCCAGCCCACGGCCAGGTGGGCCGAGGTGGGGCTGCCCTTGGAGAGAACCAGCCCGATGTTGCGGTGGCCGAGCGTGTGGAGGTGGCGGACCGCCATCTCCAGGCCGGTCGCATGGTCGCTGCGCACCGATTCGAGCTGGTGCGGCGTCGGCGTCCAGTCAGGGGTCTTGCGCTCCACGAAGACGACGGGGACCGGAAGTTTGCCGATCCAGTCGATCATCTCGTGTCGGCCGGGGCCCTCCAGGTTCGGAGCGAGCAGCAGCCCTTGCACCTGGCCCGACTCGGTCAGCCGGACGATCTGCCGTCGGTCCTCGGCCTGGTCGTAACTGGAGCCGCGCAGCTGGACATTGACCCCGTGCGCCGCTGCCGCGTTGCGGACGCCGCTGACGATGTGCGGCCAGTAGAAGTCGAGGGACGGCACGACCATCCCGATCGTGAACGCGGGCATCGCGAGACGGCGTCTGCGCACCGGCTCCTGGTCCAGGGCGGAGGGGAGTGTTGCGCCGCCGTGCACCCGGGTCAGCAGGCCGCGGTCGGCGAGGGCCGCGATGTCGCGGCGGATCGTCAGTTCGCTGACCGACAGTTCCTGGGCGAGTTCGCGGACGCGAACCGCGCCGTGCAGTCTGAGCTGGTCCATCAGGCGTTCGCGGCGTTGCGTGGCGAAGAGCTGGTCCCCGCCTGTGGGTATGGCTGGGTCCGGCATGGCGTGTCCCCTCCCGTCCGGCGCCGAGCCCGGCGCGATGTTCGAATCTGTTCAGGTTGTTTCGTCTGTGGTCGAGCTCTGGTGAACATGTGCGAGCGACCACTATCTCTGACTCAGCGTCTTCTGGCTGGAACTCGCCGGAAACATGGATGGCACCTGCTGAGCGAGCGGTGCCCAAAGGCAGAGGAGCCCGCACCGCATGCAGACCAAGGCCCGCGCTCTGGTCGTGATGAGCAGGTCCAGCTTCGAGGCACACTTCGACCGGGACCGGCTGCGCCGCCTCGTCGACCTCGTCGCCCTCGACGAGCCCTGCTGGACGGACGAGCTCGACAGCGCCCGCTCCCGCGCACGCCTGGCCCGCGCCGACGTGCTGCTCACGTCCTGGGGCGCTCCCGCCCTGACCCCGCAGCGGCTCGCCGCGGCACCCCGGCTGCGGGCCGTGCTGCACGGCGCGGGCAGCGTCCGCGACCTGGTCGACGAGGAGGTGTGGCGGCGCGGGATCCAGGTGACCAGTGCCGCCGACGCCAACGCCGTACCGGTCGCCGAATACACCCTCGCCGCGATCATCTTCGCCGGGAAGAAGGCGCCGTTCCTCGCCGCCGACGAGGAGCGCGCGTACGGGGGCTGGGGCTCGGTCACCGGCTATGGCGACCTGTCCAACTTCCGGCGGACCGTCGGCATCGTCGGCTTCTCGCGGATCGGCCGGCAGGTCGTCGAGCTGCTCAAGGTGTTGCGCGGTACCACCTGCCTGGTCGCCGACCCGTACGCGGACCCGGACGAGGTGGCCCGCGCGGGCGCGACCCTCGTACCGCTGGAGGAGATGCTGCCGGGCGTCAGCGTCCTGTCCGTGCACGCTCCCGAGACGCCCGAGACACGACACCTCATCGGCGCCGAACAGCTGCGCCTGCTCCCGGACTTCGCGACGGTCATCAACACCGCGCGCGGCTCTCTCGTCGACTCCGAGGCGCTGGCCGCCGAGTGCGCCGCCCGCCGGCTCTTCGCGATCCTCGACGTCACCGAACCGGAGCCGCTGCCCGCCGACTCGCCGCTGCGCAGCCTCGCCCGCGTGATGATCACGCCGCACATCGCCGGATCCCTGGGCACCGAGATCGGCCGCCTCACCGACCACGTCCTCGACGAACTCGCCCGCTGGACCGCCCGCAAACCGCTGCGGGCCGAGGTCACCGCGGAGAGCTGGGCCCTGGGCCTCAGCGCCTGAACAGCCGGCCTTCGATACTTGCCGCCCCCCTTCCTCAATTGCTCCACCCACGAGCTCAAAGGAGAGCCGCCGCAATGAAGTTGAAGAAGAACCTCGCCCGCATCGCGCCGCTGGTCGTTGCAGCGACGCTCACTGCCACCGCCTGCGACGCCAGCGGCACGGACAGCTCCACGTCGTCCGACGGCAAGACCGTCGTGAAGATCGCGCTGTGGAACTACAAGACGACGCCCGAGTTCAAGGCCCTCATAGAGGGCTTCGAGGCCAAGAACCCCGACATCGACTTGCAGCCGGTCGACATCCTCGCCGACAACTACCCGGACAAGATCACCACGATGCTGGCGGGCGGTGACACCACTGACATCCTCACGATGAAGAACGTCACCGACTACGCCCGTTACGCCACCCGCGGCCAGCTCCTGCCGCTGACCGATGAGGCGTCCAAGCTCGACAAGGCGTCGTACTCCGGTCTCCGCGAATACGACCTCCAGGGCAAGTACTACGCCCTGCCGTACCGCTCGGACTTCTGGGCCCTCTTCTACAACAAGGACATGGTCGGCGACACCGACATGTCCCACCTGACCTGGGACGACTACGCGAAGCTCGCCAAGAAGTTCACCAAGGGCTCGGGCTCCGACAAGGTCTACGGCACCTACCTGCACATCTGGCGCTCCGTCGTCCAGGCCATCTCCTCCGCGCAGACCGGCGGCGACCAGCTCGGCGGCGACTACGCGTTCTTCAAGGACCAGTACGAGATGGCCCTCGACCTGCAGAAGTCGAAGGCGACGCTGCCCTTCGCCACCGCCTCCAGCAACCAGATCACCTACGACTCCCAGCTGACCACCGGCAAGGCCGCGATGGTCCCGATGGGCTCCTGGTGGGCTGCGGCGCTGCTCGCCGAGGCGAAGCAGGGCAAGAACGACATCAAATGGGGCATGGCGCCGATGCCGCAGATCAAGAACGACGGCAAGACTGTCACCTTCGGTTCGCCGACCGCGTTCGCCGTCAACAAGAAGGCCAAGAACGCGGACGCCGCCAAGAAGTTCGTCACCTGGGCCTCGGGCCCCGAAGGCGCCGCCGCCGTCGCGAAGATCGGTGTCACGCCCGCCTACAGCAGCGGCAAGATCCTCGACACGTTCTTCTCCGTCGACGGCATGCCGACCGACGAGGTGTCCCGCAAGGCGATGCAGCCCGACACGGTGAAGCTGGAGATGCCGGTCAGCGACAAGTCCTCCGACGTGGACCAGATCCTCAAGGAGGAGCACGAGATGATCATGAGCGGTGAGAAGTCGGTCGACGCGGGCATCAAGGAGATGGACCAGCGTGTGAAGGACGAAGTTCAGTGAGTGCACCCACCACCACTGTCGAGCACGCGTCCTCCGGCGCTTCCGCGGCCCACCGGGCCGCCGCGAAGCGCCGGCGGCGGCGCACCACCCTCATCGGCTGGTCGTTCATCCTCCCCAACTTCCTGGGGTTCGCCGCCCTCACCCTCGTCCCGGTGCTCGGCGCGCTCGCCATCTCCTTCACCCACTGGGACTCGTACTCCGCCCCGAAGTGGGCGGGCCTGGACAACTTCGAGCGGCTGTGGAACGACTCCAACTTCTGGGCCGCCCTGGAGAACACCTTCTACTACGCGGCCGGCCACATCCCGCTGACCCTCGTGGTCTCGCTCGGCCTCGCCGTCCTGCTCAACCAGAAGCTGCGCGGCGTGCACGTCCTGCGGACCGCGTTCTTCTTCCCGTACATCACCTCGCTCGTCGCCGTCGCCGTGGTGTGGAACATGCTGCTGAGCCCCGATTCGGGCCCGGTCAACCAGTTCCTGAACTTCATCGGCATCGACAACCCGCCGGGCTGGACCAGCGACCAGGACTGGGCTATGCCCGCGCTGATCATCGCGAGCGTGTGGCGCGACATGGGCTACTACATGGTGCTGTTCCTCGCCGGACTGCAGACCGTCCCGGCCGAGCTGTACGAGGCGGCGCGGATGGACGGCGCGGGCCCCTGGCAGCGGTTCTGGCACGTCACCCTGCCGGGCCTGCGGCCCACCACCTTCTTCGTCACCGTCATGATCACGGTCTCCAGCTTCAAGGTCTTCGACCTGGTGCAGGTCATGACCGAGGGCGGTCCGGGACGCTCCACCCTCGTCCTGTCCCAGCTGATCTTCCGTGAGGGCATCACGCAGGGCCGCTTCGGCTACGCCTCGGCGGTCTCGCTCGCGCTGTTCCTGATCTGCCTGGTGATCACGGTGATCCAGTTCCAGATGCAGCGAAGGAGCGAGCGATGAACACCACCGTGCTGCGCAAGGACGGCGGTACGTCCACGCGCCCGGCGCCGACCGAGGTCCCCGCCGCGCACCGACGCTCCGGCGCGTCGAGGACCGCCGCGCAGATCGCCCTGTACGTGCTGCTCGCCGTGGTGGCGCTCGCGGTGCTGCTGCCCTTCATCTGGATGCTGATCTCGTCGGCCAAGGACGACCGTGATGTGTTCACGGTGCCGATCCAGTGGATCCCCGACGAGTTCAAGTGGAGCAATTTCACCAGCATTTGGACGCGGGTGCCGTTCGGCGCCTACCTCGGCAACTCATTCTTCCTGAGCGTCGTCATCACGTTCCTCCAGGTGCTCACCGGCAGCTTCGCGGCGTACGGCTTCGCCAAGATGCGCTTCCCGGGCCGGGATCTGCTGTTCACCGGCTACATCGCGACGATCGCGGTGCCCTGGCAGGCGTACATGGTGCCCCAGTACGTGATCATGCAGAAGCTCGGCCTGGTCAACTCGTACACGTCCCTGATCCTGTTGCAGGCGTTCGGCGCGTTCGGTGTCTTCCTGATGCGGCAGTTCTATCTGACGATCCCGGACGAGATCAGCGAGGCGGCCCGCCTCGACGGCCTCACCGAATACGGGATCTGGGCGCGGATCGTGCTCCCGCTGTCCAAGCCGGCCCTCGCCAGCCTCGCGCTGCTGACGTTCGTGAACACCTGGAACGACTACATGGGTCCGTTCATCTACCTCACGGACAACCGCCTGTGGACCGTCCAGCTGGGGCTGCGCGCCTTCATCGGCCAGTACGACGCCGAGTCCGCGATGATCATGACGGGTTCGGTCCTCTCCGTGGTGCCGGTGCTCGCGGTGTTCCTGCTCGGCCAGCGCTACTTCGTGGCCGGTATCGCGACCACGGGCGTGAAGGGGTGAGCCCGGTGGCGGCCTCCTCGGGCGTCCGGCGCCCGCGGATCAACGTGGCATACGGGTCATGGGAGTTGATCTGGTCCCACGTCCACCGCGTCCTCGTCGTCAACCTCGGGATCGCGGTGACGAACCTGCCCCTGCTGGCCGCGCTGCAGCTGACGCATCAGCCGTGGCGCCATCCGATGGCGTTCACGCTGATGCTGCTGGCGCTGCCCGGGCCGTCGATCGCCGCCGCATACGCGTATCTCGGGGAGTCGACGGGAGCGGGGGAGGAGCAGGTACCGGTGCGGGAGTTCTTCCGGTCCTACCGGCGGCTGTACCGGCGGGCCGTGCTGGTGTCGGCGCCCTTCGTGCTGCTCGTGATCGCCGCGGTGGCGGACGTTGTGACGCTGCGAACTGCCGTGGTGGGGGCGGCAGTTGTGCCGATCGCCGTGGTCGTCGCGGTGGTAGCGGTCGCCGCCTGGCCGGTCGCGCTCGCGCAGGTGGCCGGGGGAGGGGCGCTGGGGCGGCGGCTCTTCCTGCTGGCGCCGTACGCGGCACTGCGGCGCATACTGCTCACTGTGCTGAACCTGGCACTGGCGGCGGTGACCCTGCTGCTCGTCAATCAGGCGCCGTTGATGGGGCTCGCCGTGCTGCCGGGGTGCGCGCTGTTCGTGACGTGGCGCAACTGCCGCGTCATGCTGTCGGTCGAGGGTGGGCCCGCTGTGAGAGAAGGGAAGAGCGATGTCCCCGACACCGCCGCGGTGTGAGGAGTTGCCGCAGGACCTGCGGGCCGGGATCCGTGCGGCGGCCGACACCGCGCGCAGTACGCCCCTGCCGGAGCTTCCCTTCTCCGCGTACCGCCGCTTCGAGGACGACGGCGACCGGCTCGCGTACGAGGATTCGTACTTCCGGCGCCGCGCGCTGGTGACAGCACTGGCCGCCGAGGCGCTCATCGACCCGAAGGCCCGACTCGGCGCGCTGGAAGACATGTTGTGGGCCGTCTGCGACGAGTACACCTGGGCGCTGCCCGCGCACGAGATGCACGCGACGCGCTTCGAGCGGGGCATGGACCAGTGTCTCGACCTGTTCGCCGCGCTCACCGCGCACCTGCTCGCCGAGACGGTGCGCAACTGCGGCGACCGGCTCGATCCGCGCGTCGCCGCCCGCGTGCGCGACCAGGTCGACCATCGCGTCCTCACGCTCCTCGCCGACGACGACCGGCCGCTCGTGTGGGAGGGCTGGCCGCACAACTGGGCCGCCGTGTGCGGCGGCGCCGCGGGCCTCGCCGCGCTGGCCCTGTGGGAACCGGGACCGCGCCTGACCCGGGTCGTCGACCGGTGCCGGGCCGCCCAGCTCACGTACCTCAGCGGCTTCGGCGACGACGGCGGCTGCGCGGAAGGCGTGGGCTACTGGGTGTTCGGGTTCTCGCACTTCGTCTACTTCGCCGAGGAGTTGAGGGAGGCGACCGGGGAGGATCTCCTAGCACAGCCCAAAGTGGCGGCCATCGCACGGTTCCCCTCGGCGGTGCACCTGGGCGACGGTCTCTTCCCCGCCTTCTCCGACGCGGACGAACGGTCTCGCATCCCCGCAGGACTCGCGGCCCGGCTGGAACAACGGCTCGGTGTGCGCGTCCCGGCGGAGGCCGTCGAGAAGGACACCCTCGCGTGGCGCGACTGGGGCGACATCTCCAGGACCCTGCGCTGGGGCACACCGGAGTCCGCCCCCGCACCGGACGCCGCGCCCTCCACCACCCACCTCCCCGACCTGGCCTGGACGGTCGACCGGGGAGCAGGTGTCGCCTTTGCGGCCAAGGGCGGCCACAACGACGAGCCCCACAACCACAACGACCTCGGCCAGTTCATCCTCGCCGCCCACGGCGAGGTGCTGCTCGCGGACCTGGGCGCCGGGGAGTACCGCAAGGGGTACTTCGACGACGCCACCCGGTACGCGTATCTGCACACGTCCCCCCGGGGGCACTCCGTACCGCGCGTCGACGGGCACGAGCAGTCGGCGGGCGGCGCCCGCGTCGCGCGGCTCCTCGACCACCACCTCACCGACAGTGGCGTCGACGTGAGCCTCGATATCACCCGGGCCTACGAGGTGGAGGGTCTGACGGCGCTGCGCCGCGCCTTCTCCTGGCGGCGCGACAGCCGACAGCTGCTGCTCGTCGACGAGGTCGAGACGGAGCGGCCGATGCGGCTGGACGAAGGGTTCGTCAGCCGCCTGCGGCCCGAGGTCGGATCGGGGTGGGTGAGGTGGCGAGGAGCCGCGGCACAGGCCCGCCTGGCCCTGCCCGACGGCTGCACCCCGCAGACGGAAGAGGTGCACACCACCGACCACGGGGGTGCTCCCGACACGGTGTATCTGCTGAACCTGCGGTTCGAGCTTGCGGAAGGGCGCACACGCCAGTCGTTCGCCTTCGAAGTTGTCAGCGGCGACTCCTAGCCTGCGCAGATGGTTGACGACTCTTCGCGATCCTGCAGAAGGCTGCCACCACGAGCCCCGGCCCCCGGGCCGTCCGGCGCGGTTCCCCTGCTTGTTTCTGAGGGGTGGGTCCCGTCGCCTCAGCCCGCGGACGCGGCACCGTCAGCCCCGGGACCTGCCCGGATCCAGGACGACGGTCACGACCGAGCGGGCCGGCAGCTGCGCCGTCAGATGTCCGTCCGTGACCCGGGCGAGGCCGTCCACCGCCGTCGTGTCGTGGTCCCCGTCGGTGACGTATCCGGTCACCTGCTGCCCCTTCGCCGCCTTCAGCGCCAGATCCGCCGTCGTCGCCTGCGCACTCGTGTTGATGAGCACGGCGACGTCGCTCCCGTCCGTGTTCCGGTACGCCGATGCCAGCACCGCCTCGTAGCCGGAGGCCGCGTCGACGCGTACCGCGCCAGGGCGGATGAACCTGCTGAACGCGGTCATCGCCCGCAGCCGCGTGGATGCCTGGTAGCTGTCGTCGTCCATGCGGATCAGCGCGCCGGTGCTGCCGATCGAGGCGCCGAGCCAGAAAAGGTACGCGGAGGAGTCGGCGTCGGCGAGGGCATGGTGGATGGCTTCGGCGACGTAGAGGCCGGCCGCGTTCGTGCCGTCGTCCCACTTGCTCGGCCAGACGCCGCTGCCCGCCCACTCCGTCATCCACGCGGGCTTGTCGCTGTCGCTCAGCGGGCTGGTGGCGGGGGAGGCATAGCCGTGGGCACTATACGCGGACACCTCCTTCTCGGCGGCCGGGTCCGCGTCGATGGCGGCCGCGTACGCCTTGCCCTGCTCCCAGCCGAAGCTGTCGCAGCAGTACAGCTTGGTGCCGGGGGCCTCGGCGCGCAGGACCGGTCCGATCGCCTTCACCGCGTCCGCCGCCTGCTCGGGCGTGAAGTTCATGGAGGCGTAAGTCGCCTTCCAGTCCGGCTCGTTGGTGAAGTTCAGGTCGGTGATGCGGATGCCCTCCTGCTTGTAGAACTTCACGTACCGGGCGAGGTACCGGCCGTACGCGGCGCGCCAGTCGCCGCTCGCGCAGTCGGCGCCGACGACACCGCACAGGGTGCCGCCGTTCGCGTCGTCGCCGTTCGTCTTCATGTAGGCGGGGGCGCTCCACGCGTCCGCGATGAACCGCTTCACCCCGTACTTCTTCGCTTCCTTGGCGAGCCACACCTGACCGCCGTCGTTCCCGTCCCAGGTGTACGCGAGCGGGTCGTCGGGGCTCGCGGGCGACGTCGGCGCGATCGTCTGCATGTGGTCGTAGACCGAGTCGGTGGACGAGCCGACGCCGAGCCGCAGCATGCTCAGGCCCGCGCCGTCCTTCCGCGAGAACAGCAACCTGACGATCTCGTCGCCCTTCTCGGCGGACAGCCCCTTCAGGCCGTGGATGACGGCGGCGCGCTGGAACGCCTGCGAGACGCCGAAGCCGTTGATGCGCTGATGCCGCTCGGAGAAGTCGATGCTCCCCGGCGACGTGTCGGCGCCGGCCGGGGTGCCGGTCAACATCGGTGTGATCGCGGCCAGTGTCAGTGCGGAGGCGAGCAGGGCGAGGCGACGGGGTCTGAGCTTCGACGGCATCCGTGAACTCCTGAAGTCCTGTGATCCCAGGTGCGGGTGAGAAGGCAGGGGGGTGGCACGTCGTGCTGCAGGTACGGTCGCGAGCGCCGAGGAATCTGTCAAGGCGCTTAACAAATTCAGCCGGTGTCCCGGACTCAGGCGGAGGCGGCCGCCAGCGCGAGCCGCTGCACCCGCACCAGCCGGTTCATCGGACGCCGTGCCGTCTTTCGTGGCGGTCAAGGCCCGAGCTCAACGCGCTTCACCGAGGACACCCTCCGGGGCGCCGGCGCGAAGGGCATCGACGGACTCAGCCACCGCAGCGTCGCCGCCGAGGCCGATGTGCCGCTCGGCTCGACGATGTACCACTTCAAGGCCCTCGACGAGCTCCTGGTCGCCGCGCTGCGCCAGGCCAACGAGGGGTTCGCGAAGGTTGTCGCGGCGCGTGGCTCCTTCCAGGACCCGGCGCTCGACCTCGCCGACGAGCTCGCCGGCCGCTCGGCGAGTGTCTCGCCGGGGACCGGGTCGGCGTGGATCTGGGGTACGAGCTGTACCTCGCCGCGCTGCGCTATCCCGCGCTGCGCGCCGTCGCCGCCGAGTGGTGCCAGGAGCTGTCCGACGCCCTCGCCGAGCGCATCGATCCCGTCACGGCACGGGCCCTGGTCGCGCTCATGGACGGGATCTCGCTGCAGGTGCTGCTCACGGGCGGGGTGTACGACGCCGGGTACGCGCGGGAGATGCCGGCGCGGCTGATCCCGTAGGGTCGCGCCCGCTCCCTGAGAAAATCCTGTGCGGCCGTGAACTCTTCGCGGGGCTGCGGGGAACAACGGGTGACACGCTCGACCCCACCCGCTGACGGAGGACCCGTGACCGGACCACCGGCGCTCGACCCCGGCGACGAGCGCGACGGCCATGTCATCGCGCAGTCGCTGGAACATCCGGAGCTGTTCGCCCGGCTCTACGACCGGTACGCACCCGACATCCACCGGTACGTGGCCCGGCGCCTCGGCGACCACGCGGCGGACGACGTCACGGCCGACACCTTCCTGACCGCGTTCCGGGTGCGTGCCCGCTACGACGCCTCGCGGGCCAGTGCCCGGCCCTGGCTGTACGGGATCGCCGCGCACCTCATCGGCAAGCAGCGCCGGAAGGAAGTACGCGGTCTGCGGGCGCTGGCCAGGACCGGCCAGGACCCCGTCGCGGCCGGCTGGGTCGAGGACACCGCGGACCTGGTCGCCGACCGTGCCCCGCTCGCGGACGCGCTCGCCGCGCTGTCCGCCGCCGACCGGCATGTGCTGCTGCTCGTGGCCTGGGCCGACCTGACCTACCAGGAGGTCGCCGAGGCACTCGGCATACCCGTCGGGACCGTGCGCTCCCGGCTCAACCGGGCCCGCCGCAAGGTACGGGCCGCGCTGGGTGCCGACCCGGCGTTTCTGGGTGAAGTGGCGGAGGTGGTCCGGCCGTGAACGTGGACGAGATGAAGGACGTACGCGAGTTCCGGGCCGGGGCGCCGAAGCCCGACCGGGCACGGCTCGCCGAGGGGCGGGACCGGCTGAGCAGCGCCGCGGGGCGTGGCCGGGGACGCAGGCTGCGGGCCGACTGGCGGCTCGCGGCGGTCGGGGCCGCCGCCGCTCTCACCGCGGTGGCCGTGCTGGCCTCCGGCCTCGGAGGGGGCGGCCACAGTGATGTGGAGACCACGGTGCCGGCCGGGACGCGGACGGTGCAGGGTTCGGTGAAGGAGGTGCTGGAGCGGGCCGCGTCCACGGTGGAGCGGGCTGATCCGCCGCCCACGCCGCACGCGGGCCAGTGGATCTACGAGAAGAAGCTCTCGGCCAGTCCCAGCATCTGGCCCGAGAGCGCCGCCGCACAGCCCGAACCGGAGCCGGAGCCCCAGGAGCACTGGGAGCTGTACGCGGACCCGCGCTTCGAGAACGGCAAGGAGGGCGACGACCGCTCCATGCGCGAACGGCTCCGCTTCCTCGACGAGTTGCCGGACGACCCGGCCGCCGTGCTGAAGAAGGTCCGCGCCTACTACCCGTCCGGGAAGGGCGGCACCGAGCCCGAGGGGGAGCACGACATGCGTGCGCTGAGTGTGCTGTTCGAGTCCCAGCCCATCCCGCCGCAGGCGCTCGCCAAGCTGTACCGCGCGCTGGCCGCGGTCCCCGGCGCCGAGATCACCGACCATCTTGTACGGGACCTCGCGGGCCGGGACGCCCTCGCGGTCGGGCACGACGAGAAGGGGCAGAAGGTCCGCCGCGAGATCCTGATCGACCCGCACACATACCAGTACCTCGGCGACCGATGGCTCGTGGTCAAGGACTACAAGGACACGTTCCCAGGCTCCGACGACACCCCCGACCGGCCCTGGAAGGCGGGCGACCTCATGTTCCAGAACGCCCTCCTGGCCACGGGAGTCGTCGACCACAACGGCGACCGCCCCTGACATCCGGCGGGGGCGACGAAGCTGTTCGCATGTACGACGAGATTGCGCGCGTGCTCGACGGCATCAAGGCTCCACCGCCGGCGGACGCTCCTCCCCTACTAAAGCGTGTTGCAGAAGGCTGGGTTCGGGCAGGTCGGGGCCGGTTTCGGTGCTGGCCTGCTCACGCGGCCATGGCGAGGTTGTGCATGTGGGCGACGGCCTGGACCGCGTGGTGGAGGCCGTTGCCGCGCTGCCGGCAGTCGCGGAGGATCTTGTAATGCTTCATGCGCGCGAAGGCGTGCTCGACGCGGGCCCTGACCCGTCGGTGCTCGGCGTTGTCTTCCTCCTCGCCGGGCAGCAGGGCCCGGCCGGGGCGTTTGCGGTGCGGGACGACGGGCCCGATGTTCATGTGGGCGCCGTCGCCCAACACGGTTACGCCTTCGCAGTGCTGGGCCAGGCGGGAGTCACGCCATGCCTTCGCGTCGGCAGTGTTGCCGGGAACGGGCCGGGCCGCGGCGACCACGAGTTTCGTTTCCGCGTCGATGATGACCTGCACGTTCGCCGAGATTGTGGCTCCGCTCCTGAGACCAATCACCGCAGTGAATGCCCCGGAGGTTGCCTCAGTCGTCGGCGGCGACGATGAGCGTGATTCGCCCAGCCGAGCGGTCGATGAGCACAAACTCGTGAAAGTAGTCGTGCACACGTCCCCAGTCATGAATCGCCTCATCACCGAGCTCGCCGAGGTAGTAGATGCCATCAGCTGCGGCCAGGCGGGCGAACACCTCCCGCTGCAAATCTGCCTCCAGCTCGGTGGGCACATCGCAGAGGAGATCCACCCACTCCCGCAGGACCTGCAGGGCCTTGTCCTGGCTGATGGACTCGTACAGGTCGGGAGCGATCAGCCGCAGCCAATACGGACCGTGCCGGAGTCCCTCCGGCAGCACTCCACCACCTGCATAGTCGTCCCGGAACTGCTCATGCCCAATCAGCCCGGCAAGCAGCCCTCTATCGTCCATGGACTCCGCAGAGAAGTGGAGCTGCTTGATGTCGACCCACCGAAACCCGTGCTCCTTCGCATCCGGGACGTAGCGTCGAAAGTTAATGGAGGCGCTTCCCTCGTGAGCGAGCCCGTTATCCATGACGCCAGCCTAGTGACCTGAGTCAGAGATTCGGTGGCAGTAGGCGGCGACTTTGTCGAGGATCTCGTCGGCTGTCTTCGTCCAGACGAAGGGTTTGGGGTGGTTGTTCCAGTCGGCCAGCCAGGCCCGGACGTCGCGTTCGAGTGCCTGGACGGAGCGGTGGACACCACGCTTGAGTTTCTTCTGCGTGAGTTCGCCGAACCACCGTTCCACCAGGTTCAGCCATGAGGCGCTGGTGGGTGTGAAGTGCAGGTGGAACCGTGGGTGGGCCAGTAGCCACTTCTTCACATCGGGTGTCTTGTGGGTCGCGTAGTTGTCGAGGATCAGGTGCACCTCGAGAGTGGGCGGCACTGTCTTGTCGACCTTGGCCAGGAACTTCTTGAACTCGGTGGCCCGGTGCCGGCGGTGCAGGGAGCCGATGACTTTCCCGGTGGCTACCTCCAGTGCGGCGAACAGGGTGGTGGTGCCGGAGCGGACGTAGTCGTGACTGCGGCGCTCGGGCACCCCGGGCATCATCGGCAAGACTGGCTGGGACCGGTCCAGTGCCTGGATCTGTGACTTCTCGTCCACAAAGAGGACCAGAGCCTTCTCCGGCGGATCCAGGTAGAGGCCGACGACGTCACGGACCTTGTCGATGAAGTGCGGATCTGTGGACAGCTTGAAGGTCTGCGACAGGTGCGGGGCCAGGGCGAACGCCCGCCAGATCCGCGAGACGGCCGACTGGGACATCCCGGTTGCCGCCGCCATCGACCGGGTCGACCAGTGCGTTGCGTTCTTCGGTGTCTCCTGCAGCGTCTTGACGATGACCCGCTCGACATCCGCATCGCTGATCTTGCGCGGGACACCCGGCCGTGGCTCGTCGCACAAGCCGTCCAGGCCGTGCTCGAGGAAGCGCCGACGCCAGGTACGAACGGTGTCCGGTGCAACTTTCAGCAGCCGTGACACCTCCATGATGGAGTGGCCTTCCGCGCACACCAACACGATCCGTGCCCGTTGCGCCAGGGCCTGCGCCGTCGACCGGCGTCGTAACCACCCTTCCAGCACAGCCCGTTGGGCATCGGTCAACGACAACGGCGGAATCCTCGGGCCCGGACGACTCATGCCCAACTAACGACAAACCTCTGACTCAGGTCACTAGAAGGCAGGCAACGGGCCCTGGTGACCCACCAGACAGGCCCTAATGAGAACCGGCCCGTTCGGCAATCATGGTGACGTCCTCACCATGCAGCTGCACAACGCGCTCAAGGCGATCCCCGTGCAGGCTGAGGACCGCACCGGCAACCTGCTGCTGCGGTGCTGACCGGTCTTTACCCTTGCCACCGATGCGGCCCGACGGCAGGGTGAGGTCGTGATCATTCCCTTCTTACGAGACGGCACTCAGGGTGCAGTAATGGTGACGCTGGACCGCGTCGATGATGCCGCTGAGATCGGCAAGCACCCCTCAGCCCGTGACTTCCCGTGCTGCACTGCCGTGATCGACTACCCGGGCAAGGGCTATCTGAACCGTTCCGGATTCGGTAGAGACTCGATCGTTTGAGAGGATCGAGTCATGGCACGTCCTTCCCAGTACCCGCTTGAGCTGCGCCGTCGTGCG